>CAKTIM010000045.1 GCA_934565795.1 uncultured Oscillospiraceae bacterium | reverse complement strand
TCCAAGGCCAAGGCTCAGGCGCACATCGACGCCGGCGCCAAGAAGGTCGTCATTTCCGCTCCTGCCGGCAATGACCTGCCCACCATCGTCTACAACGTCAACCACAACACCCTGACCAAGGACGATCACATCATCTCCGCCGCCTCCTGCACCACCAACTGCCTGGCTCCCATGGCCAAGGCTCTGAATGATGCCTGGAAGATCCAGTCCGGCATTATGTGCACCATCCACGCCTACACCGGCGACCAGATGATCCTGGATGGCCCCCAGCGTAAGGGCGACCTGCGCCGCAGCCGCGCCGGCGCTGTGAACATCGTTCCCAACTCCACCGGCGCTGCCAAGGCCATCGGCCTGGTCATCCCCGAGCTGAACGGCAAGCTGATCGGCGCTGCCCAGCGTGTTCCCACCCCCACCGGCTCCACCACCATCCTGAACGCCGTCGTGGAAGGCAACCCCACCAAGGAAGAGATCAACGCCCAGATGAAGTCCGAGGCCACCGAGTCCTTCGGCTACAATGAGGACGAGATCGTCTCCTCCGACATCATCGGCATGCGCTTCGGCTCCCTGTTCGATGCCACCCAGACCATGGTCATCAACCTGGGCAACGGCACCAGCCAGGTTCAGGTCGTTTCCTGGTACGACAACGAGAACTCCTACGTCTCCCAGATGTGCCGCACCATCAAGCACTTCGCCACCCTGCTGTAATCGAATTTCCAAAATTTCCCCGCCGCCGCGCCCAAACTGGGTGCGGCGGTTTCTTGCGCCTTTCTGTAGGGGCTGCTGATAATTTGTGTTGAACTTTGGGGAAAATGGGGGTATACTTTTCCGTGAGGTTTATCACAAAAGAAAGGGCGTTCCTGAAGATATGATGAATATGGACTTCAAGCGGAAGCTGACCATTCCCGCGGAATTAAAGAAAGAATACCCCGTGACGGAACAGATGCGCCGTTGCTTTTTGGAGCGGGATGGGGCGCTGAAGCGGATCCTTTCCGGGGAGGATGACCGCATTGTGCTGATCATCGGGCCGTGCTCGGCTGACCGGGAGGACAGTGTGCTGGACTATGTGAACCGGCTGCGGGAGCTACAGGCGCGGGTGAAGGAGCGGATCTTCATCATCCCCAGGGTATATACCAACAAGCCCCGCACCACCGGTGCGGGGTACAAGGGGATGCTCCACCAGCCGAACCCGGACGCTGCGCCGGACATGCTGAAGGGGCTGATCGCCATCCGGGAGCTGCACATGCAGGTGCTGCGGCAGACAGACTTCTCGGCGGCGGATGAGATGCTCTATCCCGAAAACTACAAATATCTGGACGACCTGCTGGCCTATGTGGCGGTGGGGGCGCGGAGCGTGGAGGATCAGCAGCACCGGCTGACCAGCTCCGGCATCAGCGTGCCCGTGGGCATGAAGAATCCCACCGGGGGCGACATCTCCGTGATGATGAATTCCATCAACGCCGCCCAGCACAGCCACACCTTTATCTACCGCGGCTGGGAGGCCACCTCCAAGGGCAACCCCTACGCCCACGCCATCCTGCGGGGCTACACCAACAAGCATGGCAACCCCCGGCCCAACTATCACTATGAGGATCTGGTGTTCCTCCATGAGTGCTACGAAAAAAGCGGCCTGCTGCACCCCGCCGCCATCATTGACACCAACCACGCCAACTCCGGCAAGGATCCGTTCCAGCAGGGGCGGATCATCAAGGAGGTGCTGCAAAGCAGGATGTTCAGCCGGGAGGTGCACCGCCTGGTAAAGGGCTTTATGGTGGAGAGCTACCTGGTCGACGGCAGCCAGCACATCGGCGAGGGCGTCTACGGCAAATCCATCACCGACCCCTGCCTGGGCTGGGAAAAAACAGAGCGCCTGGTGCTGGACATGGCAGAGATGGTGTAGGCGCGTCAGACTTTAGGGAAGCTCTGATTAAATCGGCAAGAGCTGTGGGCGAGAGATTTTTCGGCCAATCAAGGTATCGAAAACGGTGGAATACTGTATGTACCCGCAAGGGGTATGCCGCATCCGTAAGCCAGCTTATGCTGGCAACGGCTGCGCAATATTTCCCGTTTCCGATACCGAAGAGTGGATGAAAAAGATCCGCTCACAGCCGCAGACGATTTATTCAGAGGTTCCTTAGGGAAGCTTTTGTAAACAGATCAACGCCCGGCTCTGTGGAGCCGGGCGCTGGTGGGGTTTAATGTGATTAGAAGCTCTTCGCGACCTCAACAATGTGTTCTGCGCTCAGGCCGAATTGCTTCAGCAGGGCGGCGGCGGGGCCGGAGTGGCCGAATTCGTCGTTGACGCCGATGCGCTTGACGGGGGTGGGCAGCTTTTCGCTGAGCAGGGAGCACACGGCCTCGCCCAGGCCGCCGATGATGTTGTGCTCCTCCACGGTGATGACCTTGCCGCACTTTTTGGCGGCGGAGAGCACCAGCTCCTCGTCCAGGGGCTTGATGGTAGCCATGTTGATGACCATAGCGTCGATGCCCTGCTCGGCCAGGGCCTTTCCGGCCTCGATGGCTTCGGGAACCATGATGCCGTTGGCGATGATGGCCACGTCCTTGCCGTCGCGGAACACCTCGCCCTTGCCGATCTCAAAGTGATAGCCCTCCTCGTGGAACACGGGGGTGGCGGCGCGGCCGAAGCGCATGTAGCAGGGGCCGGTCATCTTGTAGGCGGCCTTGACCATGGCTCTTGCCTCCACATCGTCGGCGGGGCACATCACAGTCATGCCGGGGATGGTGCGCATCAGGGCGAAATCCTCGCAGCACTGGTGGGAAGCGCCGTCCTCGCCCACGGAGATACCGCCGTGGGTCGCGCCGATTTTCACGTTCAGGTGGGGATAGCCGATGGTGTTGCGCACCTGCTCATAGGCCCGTCCGGCGGCAAACATGGCAAAGGTGGCGGCAAAGGGCACCAGGCCCATGGTGGAAAGGCCGGCGGCCACGTTGACCATATTGGCCTCCTGAATGCCGCAGTCGAAGAAGCGGTCGGGATGGGCCTTCTTGAAGGTGCCGGTCTTGGTGGCACCTGCCAGGTCGGCATCCAGCACCACCACGTCGTCAAATTCGTCGCCCAGCTCCTTCAGCGCGTTGCCGTAGCTGTCGCGGGTTGCGATTTTCTTTACGTCTGCCATGATTTAGCCCTCCTCAATTGCCTTGCGGGCTGCGGCCAGCTCGGCCATTGCCTGTGCGTATTCGTCGTCGTTGGGCGCTTTGCCGTGCCACCCGGCCTGGTTCTCCATATAGGAAACGCCCTTGCCCTTGGTGGTGTTCATCAGGATGGCGGTGGGCTTGCCGGTGCCGTGGTTGGCATGGAAGCGGGCCATGGCCTGCTCGATCTGATTAAAATCATGGCCGTCGATGGTAACGACATCGCAGCCGAAGGCCTCGAACTTCTTATCCACCGGGGCGGTGTTCATCACGTCGCAGGTGCGGCCGTCGATCTGCAAACCGTTCAGGTCTGCGATGATGCACAGGTTGTCCAGGTGGTAGTGGGCGGCAAACATGGTGGCCTCCCAGATCTGGCCCTCAGCCAGCTCGCCGTCGCCCAGGATGGAGTAGACATTGATGTCCTTGCCCAGGTATTTGGCACCCTTGGCCATACCGGCGGCGGCGGACAGGCCCTGGCCCAGGGAGCCGGTGGACATATCAACGCCGGGGACGGTGTTCATATTGGGATGGCCCTGGAGGTAGCTGTCGATGTGCCGCAGGGTGGGCAGATCCGCCACCGGGAAGAAGCCCCGGTTGGCCAAAGCGCTGTACAGGCCCGGGGCGGTGTGGCCCTTGGACAGGACGAAACGATCCCGATCCTCCCACCTGGGATTCTTGGGGTCGATGCGCATTTCCTTGAAGTACAGATAGGTAAACATATCCGCAGCGGACAGACTGCCGCCGGGATGGCCGGATTTCGCGCCATGGGTCGCGGTGACAATGCCCTCGCGTACCTTCACGGCCTCCAGCCGAAGCTGCTTGTTTTCTTGTGCTGTCATTTGCAATTCTCCTTTGTTATGTTACGCCCAGGGGTTCTCCGTGGCGTAGGGGAGGCTCTTGGGCTGGTTGTAGGCGATGTCCTGGACGCCGAAGTATTTCAG
>CAKTIM010000044.1 GCA_934565795.1 uncultured Oscillospiraceae bacterium | reverse complement strand
GGCAGGTTTGCTCCTGCATATTTACTCCTGCCTCGCTTCTGCCGCATTTTCTCAACTTTTCTACCCTTGATTCGCATTGAGGGGGAAGCTGGCAGCCCGTAGGGCTGACTGAAGAGGGCTACCGCAGTGGGATTTTCTTAAAGGGCGCGTTGAATGGGAAGCACCCCGCCGTAGGGGCGGATACCAGCCGCCCGCAACGTCGCGGAATTGAGCTGCCGGTTGAACGGGCATTACCAAAAGTTTTTAATTTCGTAGGGGGCGGCAATTTGTCGCCCCGTCGGGTACCGGGACTGAGCGGTTCGGCTGTACAGCTCACGTTCGTTAGCTTTCGGGCGGCTGGTATCCGCCCCTACGCACTCAAAATGTTTAACACTGTACCTTTTTAACCAAATCTCTATCAAAACCATCACCTGAGTGCCCTCTTCAGTCGCTGCGGCGACAGCTAATTAATTATTGTATCATTGCCACCGGCAATGATTGTTATCAAAGATTCGCTGCGCGGAGCACCGCCCCGCAGGGAAGCTCAGGGAATGTATACATCAGGTTATACGTTCATCTTTTTTGCTATCGAAACCGATAGGTTAAGGGTCGGCAAATTGCCGGCCCCTACGGGCTCAGAGGCTTTTTACTGCTTCCGAAACCGTCAGGTTGCGGGTCGCGCGATTGATTTGCATTTTCTGGGAAGTTATCCCCCAAACCGAGGAGAAATGATATGACTGATTTATCTCACATTCGTAATTTTTCCATCATCGCCCACATTGACCATGGCAAGTCCACCCTGGCGGATCGGCTGATGGAGGAGTGCAACGCCATTGATCTGCGGCTCAAGGCGGAGCAGCTGCTGGACTCCATGGAGCTGGAGCGGGAGCGGGGCATCACCATCAAGGCCACCGCCGTGCAGTTGGATTACACCGCCGACAATGGGGAAAAGTATGACCTGAACCTGATCGACACCCCCGGCCATGTGGACTTCAACTATGAGGTCTCCCGCAGTCTGGCCGCCTGCGAGGGCGCGATCCTGGTGGTGGACGCCAGCCAGGGCGTGGAGGCCCAGACCCTGGCCAACACCTACCTGGCCGTGGACGCCGGGCTGGAGGTGCTGCCCGTGGTGAACAAGATCGACCTCCCCTCCGCCCGCCCGGCAGAGGTCAAGGCGGAGATCGAGGACATCATCGGCATCCCCGCCGAGGATGCCCCGGAAATCTCCGCCAAGAACGGCATCAATATCCATTCCGTGCTGGAGATGATCGTCCATCAGGTGCCGCCCCCCCAGGGCGACCGGGAGGCCCCCCTCCAGGCCCTGATCTTCGACAGCCAGTACGACAGCTACCGGGGCGTCATCGTCTACACCCGGGTCAAGCAGGGCACTGTCTGCCCCGGCATGGACGTGCGGATGATGGCCACCGGCGCGGTATACCGGGTGGTGGAGACCGGCACCATGAGCCCCGCCGGGCTGGTGCCCAAGGATGCCCTGGGGGCCGGTGAGGTGGGCTACATCACCGCCTCCATCAAAACCGTGTCCGATACGCGGGTGGGCGACACCGTCACCGGGGTGGAGAATCCCGCCGCTGCCCCCCTGCCCGGCTACCGGCAGGTGCAGCCCATGGTCTATTCCGGCATCTACCCCGCCGACGGTGCGAAATACCAGGACTTGCGGGAGGCGCTGGAAAAGCTGAAGCTGAACGATGCCTCCATGAGCTATGAGCTGGAAACCTCCGTGGCCCTGGGCTTCGGCTTCCGCTGCGGCTTTCTGGGGCTGCTGCACATGGAGATCATCCAGGAGCGGCTGGAGCGGGAATTCAATCTCGACCTGATCACCACTGCCCCCAACGTCATCTACCGGGTCACCAAGCTGGACGGCACCGTGCTCATGGTGGATAATCCCCTGGATTACCCCAGCCCGGATGAGATCCAGCTGGCCGAGGAGCCCTTCGTCAAGGCCAGCCTGATCGCCCCCCAGGAATACGTGGGCAACATCATGGAGCTGTGCCAGCAGCGCCGGGGCGAATTCAAGGATATGGTGTATCTGGACGCCAGCCGGGTGGAGCTGCACTATGAAATGCCCCTGAACGAGATCATCTATGATTTCTTCGATGCCCTGAAATCCCGCACCCGGGGCTACGGCAGCCTGGACTATGAGTTCATCGGCTACCGGCCCAGCAAGCTGGTAAAGCTGGATATCCTGCTCAACGGCGACGTGATCGACGCCCTGAGCTTCATCCTCTACGCCGACAACGCCTACCCCCGCGCCAGAAAAATCTGCGAAAAGCTGAAGGACAATATCCCCCGCGCCCAGTTTGAAATCCCCGTCCAGGCCGCCATCGGCGGCAAGATCATCGCCCGGGAGACCATCAAGGCCCTGCGCAAGGACGTGCTCGCCAAATGCTACGGCGGCGACATCACCCGCAAGAAGAAGCTGCTGGAAAAGCAGAAGGAGGGCAAAAAACGCATGCGCACCTTCGGCACCGTCTCCGTCCCCTCCGAAGCCTTCATGGCCGTCCTGAAGCTGGACGAGGATTGAGGAACCTCTGAATAAATCATCTGCGGCTGGACAGCGGGCCTTTTGCCCCCATACTGCGGGCTGAAAAGTGGGAAATATTGCGCAGCCGTTGCCAGCGTAAGCTGGCTTACGGATGCGGCATACCCCTTGCGGGTACACAAAGTATTCCGCCACTTTCCAGCCCTTGTCTGGGAGCAAAATTCCTCGCTGCCAGCTCTTGCTGATTTAATCAGAGGTTCCTTAAGAAAGCTCCTGCCAAATATACAAAAGCCGCAGGCCTTTCGGCCTGCGGTCATATTATGTCTTTCTCTGGAATTTTTCCTTGCATTTGGGGCATGTAATCAGGATTTTGCCCTTGCCCCGGGGGACGCGGACGGTCTGGCGGCAGCGGGGGCAGAGGAAGTAGCGGTTCTTCCGATCCTTGACCCGATCGATCATCAGCAGAAAACGGCGGTTTTCCTGGTAGCGCTTGCTGATGTTGCGGGACAGGCTGCGGAAGATCGCCCAGATCATCAGCGCGTAGCTCAGCACCCAGGCCACCTGCCCGGCCCAGGTGTGCTGCAAAAACGCGGAAAGCAGGCTCGCCGCCACGCCCACGCACAGTATTACCACATTCAGCCGATCTGTGCCGTAGCGCCCGGACATAAAACGGTACAGCCCCGCCTGGAGCTTCCCACCCAGCGCGCGCAGCCAGCTGCCGAAATCCTTCATATAAAATCACCTTAAAAGAGAAGTTCAGGGCAACACCGCGCTGCGTGTCAGGCTGCCCCGGCGCAGGCCGGGCGGACATGCTCGTGCGGTATTGCCATGGAATTATTATATTGCAAAATAATGGGAATGCAACCGATGACGGCCATAATTTACGGAATGTTTAAGATTTTCTTAGGGTAGCGCCGCGCAATTGTGTCTGCGAGCCGCAGCCGTCTTTTTGCCCCACTTCTTCAGCTTGAAAAATGAGAAATACATACAGTATTCCATCGTTTTCCAAACTTTGAATCGAGGCAAAAAAATCCTGGCTGAGGCTTCCTGCCAGATTGTGCGGTGCTGCCCTTATGTTTTTTTCCTCTTGTGCCGGAGATCATTCTATGGTATATTGGGTCGCAGAGAAATGCTCAAAAAAGGAGGGAATGCCATGAAGCATCCCGATCCCGACGATTACGAAAATGAGGAATTGGACGGCGAAGCCGACGACTATGCCTATATCGACGAGGACGAGGACGCCCGTACCGCCCGCGGCAGCGGCACCGTGGCCGTGCTGGGGATCATCGCGGCGGTGTGCGCCGTGGTGCTGCTGGGGGTGATCGCCGCCTCGCTGCTGATGCCCAGCCTGTTCAAGCAGCCCGCCTCCGAGTCCGGCGACCCGGACGCCCTGCTGCACAATCTGCACCTGGAGGAGGAGCAGGAGCTGAAGGACAACCCCATCCTGGAGGAAACCGGCACCGAGCCGACCACTGAACCAACCATCCCCCCGGAGTCCAATCCCTTTGACCAATACGATTTCCAGTACAATAAGCAAAATTACCTCTACTGCCTGAAGCAGGAGAGCTACGTGGGCATCGACGTGTCCGCCTTCCAGCACGACATCGACTGGAACGCCGTCAAGGCCTCCGGCGTGGATTTTGCCATGCTCCGCCTGGGCTACCGGGGCTGGGGCAAGAAGGGCACTTTGGTGGAGGATGAATACATCCAGCAGAACCTCCAGGGCACCGCCGCCGCAGGCATCCCCATCGGCGTGTACTTCTTCTCCCAGGCCACCACCCTGGACGAGGTGCATGAGGAGATCGAATTCATGCTGGACATCCTGGGCAACTACAAGCTGGACTACCCCATCGTGCTGGACTGGGAGGTGGCCAACCCCACCGAGGGCCGCACCCAGGGCGTCACCCGCCGGATGCTCACCGACATGTTGCGTTACTTCTGTGACGAAATGAGCGGCCGGGGCTTTGACCCCATGATCTATTTCAACTGGACGCAGGCCTCCCGGATGCTGTACCTGAACGAGCTGGAGGACTACCCCTTCTGGCTTGCCCTGTACCAGGATCGCATGACCTTCCCCTTCCGGGTAGAAATGTGGCAATACACCAGCGAAGGCCGCGTCCCCGGCATCGAAGGCGACGTGGATATCAACCTATATATCCCCGACTTAAGAGCCACCCCCACGGTGGAGTAACGCACCCCTGGCTCCCCTGAAAGGTTTAGCAGGTGTAGCCGACCGCTGGGCGGCGTACAGCTGCTTAATGCAAAGCGGAGCTGGCAGGCCGTAGGCCTGACTGAGGGGTTTCGCGGTACGCAGAATACCACTTGTAGCAAAGCAAGGCGAATTCGTACAATGTCCGTTCTAGACTGTACGAATTCGCCTTGCTTTGCCCTAATATGATTCACCGACCACCAGCCGCCCGCAACGTCGCGGAATTGAGTTGTTAATTGAACGAAAACAGCCAAACGTTTCTGAGTTCGTAGGGGGCGGCAATTTGTCGCCCCGCCATGTATCGGGATTGAGCGGTTTGTCTGTACAGCTCAGTTTCATTACCTTGCGGGCGGCTGATATCCGCCCCTACTAGCCCATATCTATTAATACTTTACAACCGTCTCTTCATGTGGTATATAATAAGCAGCCAAGAAAAAAGGAGTGCACCACAATGAAGAACAAGGAAATATATCTGAGCGAAGAAGAGCAGCGATATCTGAAA
>CAKTIM010000043.1 GCA_934565795.1 uncultured Oscillospiraceae bacterium | reverse complement strand
TTTTGCACTATTTGTCACCTTTTTTTGCCCATTTTTCGGGAGGTCTACCCTTGATTTGCATCCAAGGGAAGCTTTGGAGGGGGCCGTCACCTGTTCCCATTCAATGCACCGCTCTGTTCCGTTACGTTGCGGGGCGACAGATTGCCGCCCCCTACGGACTCAGAAGCTTTTGGTAATGCTTATTCAACTGACAGCTCAATTCCGCGACGTTGCGGGCGGCTGGTATCCGCCCCTACGGACTGGCATTTACCATTCAACGAACTGCTATTGAAATGGCAACATTGCGGGGCGGCTGGTATCTGCCCCTTAGCCGTATTCGGTGGCGAGGCGGCTGCTTTCCAGGGTTTTGCCCAGGGAATAGAAGAACACGTTATCACGGGAGGGGGCGAGATCCAGAAGCTGACCGCGCTCGGCGTAGACCTCGTAATAGCCGAAGAGGACGGGGACGATCTTGGCGTCGTCGGCCACCAGCTTATTCAGGTTGTAGTAGTTGCCGGAGTTGGCCAGGGCCTCCTTGCACATGCTCAGCAGGGTATTGTCCGCGATGCCGCCCCAGCCCAGGTTCCCATAGCCCTTGAAGAACTGGGAAAGATCATAGGTGGCCGAGAGCTTGGTCTGCCCCAGGTAGAGGTCGTAGCTGCCTGCCCGCAGCACCTGCTCATAGGTGGTGCCGGTGCTGCCGCCGTATTCCAGGGTGCCTGTTTCCAGGCCCAGATCCGTCAGCTGCTTGGCAATGTAGCGGGCGGTGCGCAGCCGGGCGGAGTCGTCGCAGTTGACCAGCAGGAGCATCTTCTTGGTCTCGCCCTTGTCGTTTTTCGGAACGTACATATTCTGAATGGCGCTGACAAAGCGCAGCGGATCGAATTCATACCGGGCGGCCAGGCTCTCACTGTAATAGGGGGAGCCGGGAGAGGTGGGCAGAGTGCTGGGATAGGCCCGGCCACGGTAATAGCTGTCGACGATGCTCTGCCGGTCGATGGCATAGGTCAGCGCCTTGCGCAGATCCGCGTTGCGGCCGTCCTTAAAATATTCGCTCCACAGCACGTTAAAGCCGATATACAGGAACAGGCCGCTTTCCACCTCCCACAGCTCGAAGTCGCAGCGGTATTCCGCATAGGAGTCGGACATGGGGTTGGAGATGGCCAGATCCAGGGTGGAGAACTCAAATTCATCCCGCACCTGGGCCTGGGAGGTGGCCTCGCTCAGGGTGATGGTCTCGGCGTTGGTGGGCAGCTTGGTCTTGTCGGCGCACCACCAGTTTGTTACCTTGGCCAGGTGCGCCCCGGCCACGTTCTTCTGGAATACGTAAGGCCCGGTGCCGATGGGGAAATCATCGTCGGTGTGGCCCACCTTGACAATGGGGATATCCAGCAGCAGGGGCAGATTTTCGTAGGCGGTGGTCAGGTGGAACACCACAGAGTTGTTCTCGCCCTGCACCACACTGTCGATATAGGTGAAGCGACCGCCGTAGTAGTCGCTGTTTTTGGCGGCGTCATAGGTAGCCAGCACGTCGGCGGTGGTCACGGGGGTGCCGTCGGAGAAGGTGGCACCCTCCTCCAGGTAGATGGTGTAGTTGCGGTTGTCGGCGGTGGTCTGGAAATAGGAGCACAGAATGGGTGTGGGCACATTGTTCCGATCCACGCTGAACAGCCCCTGATAGATCAGGCTGAACAGCACCCGGTTGGTGATGTTGTTGCCGATCAGGGGATTCATGGAGCGGTCGGGGAAATAGGTCAGGCTCAGGGACTGCAGCTCCTCGTCCTGTAGGGAAAGATCCTCCGGCTCCTCGCCCTCCTCCAGCATGGCGCCCCCCTTGGGGACGTATACGTCGGGATCCTCGCCGCAGGCGGAAAGCAGGGTGCCCAGCGACGCCAGCACCAGCAGCAGGGCTATGATTCGTTTCATATTGATTCCTCCTGGCAGACGATGATGGCCCCCTGGGAGCCGCGCCGCCCGCCGGTGACCCGATGCGACCAGAAGCGGTGGCTGCTGCAAACGGTGCAGTCGTCGCTGACCTCCACCTGCGCCACCCCGGCGCGGTTCAGGATCCAGCGGTTGATCTGCTTTAAATCCACATGGAATTTTTCGCCCCGCGGCTCGATCCACTGCTCGATTTCCGGGCCGAAGGCGGCGCGCAGCGCCTGGGGCACATCCTCGTTGGTTTCAAAATGGCACTGGCCGATGTTCGGCCCGACGGCGGCATGGATATCCTGAGGCCGGGTGCCGAACTGACGCGCCATGGTCTCCACCACCCGCGCCCCAATGGCGCTGACGGTGCCCCGCCACCCGGCATGGGCCGCACCCACCGCGTGGGTCTGGCTGTCCCAGAAGAGAATGGGGGTGCAGTCGGCGGCAAACACCACCAGCGCCAGCCCCGGCGTGCAGGTGACAATGGCGTCGCATTCCTCCAGGTGGGGAGCGAACAGCCCCGCCCCCCGATCGCGGGCCGTGGCGGTATAGACAATGTCCGAATGGGTCTGCCGGGACAGCACCAGGTTGTGCACGTCAAAGCCGATGGCAGCCCCCAGGCGGCGATAATTCTCCAGCACATTCTCCGGGGCGTCCCCCCGGCTGGTGCCGATATTCAGCGACTCCAGATACCCCTCGCTCACCCCACCTAACCGGGTGGTAAAGCAATGGGGCGCGGAAATATGCTCCGCCGTCAAGTATTCCAGCTGCCCGGAACGGTTTGTTTTGATCATAGCTTTTTCTCCATGTAAGAAATGCGGCGCTCAGGTGCGCATATCCAACCTCCCCTGAAAGGGGAGGCGGCGCACAGCGCCGGAGGGGTCAGCCGCGGTACGCAGAATACCATTTGGGAAATCCGAGGCGAATTCGTACAATTCAAAACGAACATTCTACGGATTCGCCCAGAATTTTATAAGAGCGTGGGTGCTTACTGCGAAACCCCTCAGTCAGGCCTACGGCCTGCCAGCTCCCCTTTCAGGGGAGCCTTTTAGCGCTCCATCCCCTCGAGCTTATCCTTTTGCATGCAGCACTTCTTGTACTTTTTGCCGCTGCCGCAGGGGCAGGGGTCGTTGGGGCCGACTTTTTTGGCGGCGGTGCGGACGGGGGCTTTCTTGACGGCGGACTGGGTAGCGGCGGCGGTGCCGGTTTCCTTGGCTACCTTCTCCCGCTTGATCTCCTGCTGGGGGCGCACCTGCACCAGGAACAGGCGGCGCACGGTTTCCTCCCGGATGGCCTGGATCATGGCCTGGAACATCTGGTAGCCCTCTTCCTTATAGGCAATCACCGGATCGTGCTGGCCGTAGGCCCGCAGGCCGATGCCCTGCTTCAGGTCGTCCATGGCGTCGATGTTATCCATCCAGTATTCATCCACCACCCGGAGCATGACCACCCGCTCCAGCTCCCGCATGAGCTTGTCGCCGTAGGCGTTCTCCTTGGCCTGATAGGTGCTTTCCGCGATCTGCTCCAGAACCTGGGTAGCGGCGGCGCTGTCCATGCCCAGCAGCTCGCTCTTGCGGCCCTCCAGGGTGCCCTTGGCACAGTAGATGCCCTCGAACAGGCTGGAAAGCACACCCAGGCTGTCCTCGGTGACCACGCCGCCGGCGCTGGCCAGGGCGGTGGTGACGGTGGTGCCCACCACGTTTTGCAGCATGCTGCGGATGCTCTCGTGCAGGTCGTCGCCGTCGAGCACCTTCTGCCGCTGGGCGTAGATCACCTCACGCTGGACGTTCATCACGTCGTCGTATTCCAGCACGTGCTTACGGGTCTGGAAGTTGCGGCTCTCCACGGTCTTCTGGGCGTTCTCCACCGCGCCGGAGAGAATCTTGGCGTCGATGGGGGTGTCCTCGTCCAGGCCCAGGGTGTCCATCATGGACATCACCCGGTTCGCCGCGAACAGACGCATCAGATCGTCCTGCATGCTCAGGTAGAACCGGCTCTCGCCGGGGTCGCCCTGGCGGCCGGAGCGGCCGCGCAGCTGATTGTCGATCCGGCGGGACTCATGCCGCTCGGTGCCGATGATGAACAGGCCGCCCGCCTGGCGCACCTGCTCCGCCTCGTCGGCGATCTCGGCCTTGTATTGCTTCAGCAGGTCGGCGTACCGCTCCCGCACATCCAGGATTTCCTGGTTGTCCGTCTCGGCGTAGGAATCCGCCTCCGCCAGCAGCTCATCCTCCACGCCCTGCTTGCGCAGCGCGTCCTTGGCCATATAGTCGGCGTTGCCGCCCAGCATGATATCGGTGCCGCGGCCTGCCATGTTGGTGGCGATGGTGACGGCCCCCAGCTTGCCCGCCTGAGCCACGATCTGGGCCTCCAGCTCGTGATACTTGGCGTTGAGCACGTTGTGGGGGATGCCCTCGCGCTTCAGAAGCTTACTGAGAATCTCGCTCTTTTCAATGGAAATGGTGCCCACCAGCACGGGCTGGCCCTTTTCGTGGCAGGCCTTCACCTGGCCGATGATGGCCCGGAACTTGCCCGCCTCGGTCTTATACACCACGTCCGGGTGGTCGATGCGAATCACGGGCCGGTTGGTGGGGATCTCCACCACGTCCAGCTTGTAGATGGCCTCGAATTCCTCCTGCTCGGTCAGAGCCGTGCCGGTCATGCCGGAGAGCTTGTCGTACAGCCGGAAGAAATTCTGGAAGGTGATGGTGGCCAGGGTCTTGCTCTCCCCGGCGACATTGACGCCCTCCTTGGCCTCGATGGCCTGGTGCAGGCCCTCGTTGTAGCGGCGTCCGTACATCAACCGGCCGGTGAATTCATCCACGATGATGATCTCCCCGTCCTTGACCACATAGTCAATGTCCCGCTTCATCAGGCCCCGGGCCTTCATGGCCTGGTTGATGTGGTGGGAGAGGGTGGCGTTTTCGGAATCCGCCAGGTTCTCCACGCCGAAGAACCGCTCCGCCTTGGCAACGCCGTCGGAGGTCAGGCCCACAGTGCGGGACTTCTCGTCCACATAGTAGTCGCAGCCGAAGGTGTCGTGATCCTCCTTGTCCTCGGTCTTGGCAAACACCTTTTTATGCAGGGTGGATACGAACTGGTCGGCCAGCTCATAGAGCTTGGAGGAATCCTCCCCCTTGCCGGAGATGATCAGCGGGGTGCGGGCCTCGTCGATGAGGATGGAGTCCACCTCGTCCACGATGGCAAAGGCGTGGCCCCGCTGCACCAGCTCCTGCTTGTAGATGGCCATGTTGTCACGCAGATAGTCGAAGCCCAGCTCGTTGTTGGTGCAGTAGGTGATGTCCGCGGCATAGGAGACGCGCCGCTGGGCAGGCGTCATGCCGGGGATCACCAGACCCACGGACAGGCCCATATAGCGGTAGACCTTGCCCATCCATTCGGAGTCGCGCTTGGCCAGATATTCGTTCACCGTGACCACGTGTACGCCCCGGCCGGTCAGCGCGTTCAGATAGCAGGGCAGAATGGCCACCAGGGTCTTGCCCTCGCCGGTTTTCATCTCGGCGATCCGCCCCTGGTGCAGCACAATGCCGCCGATGAGCTGCACGGGATAGGGCCGCATGCCCAGCACCCGATCCGCCGCCTCCCGGATGGCCGCAAAGGCCTCCGGCAGAATGTCGTCCAGACTTTCGCCCGCACTCAGCCGATCCTTGAACTGCTGCGTCTTGGCCTTCAGCGCCTCCTCAGAGAGGGCTTTGTACTCCGCCTCCAGCCCCAGGATCTTGTCCACCGTAGGCTGGATTTTCTTAATTTCCCGCTGCGAGCGGGTTCCGAAAATTTTGGTAATCAGGCTCATTTCGGTCTCCTTTGAAGTATGTTATGGTAGCGAGAGACATATATTTCTGAAATTATATCACAGCCGGGATAAAAAATATAGCTGGATTTGTGAATTTTTTAACACCAGCGGCCGGCATCCCCCCACAGGAACAGATACCAGCCGCCTGAAGTCTTAGGAAGCTCTGATTAAATCGGCAAGAGCTGTGAGCGAGAGATTTTTCGGCCAATCGAGGTATCGAAAACGGCGGAATACTGTATTGTATTTCCCGTTTTCAATACCGAAGAGTGGACGAAAAAGATCCGCTCACAGCCGCAGACGATTTATTCAGAGGTTCCCTTACAGCCTCGATAGCACCTCGTTGAATGGCCCCAGGAAAAATTATGCCCGTAGGGGTCGGCAACCTGCCGACCCTCAACATTACGGTTTAGGAAGCAGTAAAGACCAACGTATACCCCAACGTATACATCCCCCAAGCTTCCCTGTGGGGTGTTGCAGAGCGCAGCGAATTTTTAATTACAATCATTGCCGGTGGCAATGATACAGCCTGTCAAAGAACCCCAGCTTTTCAGCAAGCGAAAGCCGGGGTTCTGTTGTAATTCGGGCAGTAATAAACAAAT
>CAKTIM010000042.1 GCA_934565795.1 uncultured Oscillospiraceae bacterium | reverse complement strand
GGTGGACAGCGCAATGGGGAAGCAGTCGCGGGACACGGCAATAATGCCGAGCTTCACTTCTGGGATGTTCTTCATAATCTTTTTTCTCCTTTATTGTTCAGATAGAATCGGCAATGTCAAGATTCTTGCCCACCAGGCCCACATAAGCGCCCTGGGCAGCCTCGCTGGATTCGGCGTGGGCCAGCAGCCACTTGTTCTTCGCCCACAGCAGCTTGTCCTCGGGGGCCAGCTCCTTCAGGTGGGGCTTTTCGGTGTTGGTCAGCCAGGGCAGCGCCACCAGAACCCGGAAGCCCTTGGCAGGGTCGGTATGGCAGGGGGCATAGTGCAGCGTGGTGGCGTAGACCTCCACCAGCGTACCGGCGGGGGCGCGGAAGGCCTTGACCTTGGCGGTGTCCAGCACGCCGTTTTCAATGTCGTCCAGCTTGGCCAGCAGGAGGATAAAGTCCTGGGTGCCCAGGTTGAATTCGGAATCCCGGTGGTATTCCAGGCAGTTCAGCTTGGTATTATGGCCGTTGCACCAGCCCAGCTGGGCGGGCATGCCGCCGAACAGATTCTCGGAGACCTCCACCGCAGCGGGCAGCTCCTGAAGCGCCGGGTCGGTGGGGACGTAACCGGTGGCGTCGGGCAGGGGCGTCTGGGCCAGGGTGTCCAGAATCTCGCGGCAGGTTTCCTCCATGCCGGTGATCACCTTGCCATAGGACTTGAACGCGGGATCAAATACGGAAAGAATTTCCATCATGTACCTCCTTTGATGCTCTGCGGCAGACCGCAGGCTTCCAGCTTGGGATGGCTCCATTGTACCCCTTTTTCCGCCGCTTCTCAATGCCCACTTCAGGCTATTTACTAGACTAATTTGCGATTCTCGGAATTTTGGAGAAATGCATATTTTCCTGTCGGCCATTTCATGCAAATTACCGAACGCCGGATACCCTCCCATGGGCTATGAATAAAAATTCTTAGTTTTTTCTTACGTCTCTTGAGAAAAGCGCTGCTTCGTGGTAAAATGACATAAAATGTACGCCCGCCGCATGGGGCGGCGTATGTTCCCGACGCAACGAAACAAGGAGGCTTTTTTATGAAATTTCTTGCAAATATGCACCCCGTCAGTGTGGTCGTCATCATTATGATCCTGATGCTGTTTGCCGTGGCGGCGGTGATGCTGTTCGCCGTCAGCTGCGCCTACCGCCGCCAGACCAAGCTTGCCATTGTGGGCGATACCCATCGCAGCCAGCTGGTGCGCGATGCGCTGGAGGAATTCACCGCCGCCTACAATACCTTCGGTCAGGAGACCAATACCCCCGCCATCGTCACCAGCACCATTCATGCGGACATGGGCTTCTACCTGTTCTGTGAGCGGTTTTTGAGCAACGCCGTCTCGCTGTTTGTCACCATGGGCCTGCTGGGTACCTTCCTGGGCCTGAGCCTGTCCGTCAGCTCCCTGTCCCAGCTGCTGGGCAGCACCGCCGACTGGCAGAACGCGCTGAACAACATGGGCAGCGGCCTGCTTTCCGCCCTGTCCGGCATGGGCGTGGCGTTCTATACCTCCCTGGTTGGCGTGAGCTGCTCCATCATCCTGACCATTCTGCGCTCCATTTTCAGCCCGGAGTCCATCCGGGAGCAGCTGGAAAACGAGCTGGAGCTGTGGCTTGACCACCGGGTCGCCCCCCGCCTCAGCACCAACGCGCCGAAGGACGACGCCGCGCTGGTGCGCCAGATGATCGGTGGGCTGAACGCCGCTGCCGCCGCCATCGACGACGCGCTGAAGGGCTCCACCGGCGCGCTGCAGCAGAGCCTGACCGGCTTCAACGCCACGGTGGACTGCTTCAACCAGGGCGTGCGGGACTTCTCGGAATTTGATTACAATCTGCGGGGCACGGTGGAAAAAATGGACGTGGCCGTGCGGGATCTGACCGCCGCCATCCGCCGGGTGACCCGCAGCTCTGAAAGGGGCGACAACTGATGAGAAAAACCAGCCGTCGCACCCAGACCGGCGCCTCCAACGGGGAGCAGGGCTTCTGGCCATCGTACACGGATATGATGTCGGCGGTGGCGCTGATCCTGTTTTTCCTGATGCTGCTGGCCTACATCCAGAATATCATCACCAACAACGACCTGGCCCATAAGGAGGAGGAGCTGCGCGACACCCTGAATCAGCTGATCGTGGCCACCCAGCAGGTCAAGGACAAGGAGGAGGAGCTGCAAACCGTCTCCGACAATCTGGAAACCGCCCGGCAGGATTTGGATCAGCAGCAGATCACCCTGGATCAGCAGGCCTCCAGCATCATCGAGCAGGCCAACTTCATTCTGCAGCAGCAGGAGGATATCGCCGCCCAGAAGGATACCATCGCCCAGCAGCAGGCCCAGATGGCCCAGCAGCAGCTTTATCTGGACAACACCCAGGCAGAGCTGGGCCAGGTGCGCGCCCAGATGCAGGCGGCGGCCTTCCTGCGGGTGGACATTGTGGAGAAGATCCGTCAGAACGTGGAGCAGGTGATGGGCAACGCCAACACCATCTCCATCAGTGACACGGGCAGCCTGGTGCTCAGCGAGAGCGTGCTGTTTGACCAAGGCTCCGCAGAGCTGAAGGCCAACAGCCGGGTGCTGCTGGATCAGCTGGCCATGGGCTTTGCCAGCTTCCTGGAGAGCAGCGACAGCATCGAGTATGTGGACACCATCGTCATCGGCGGCCACGCAGACAGCACCGGCTCCGATACCCTCAACCGCAAGCTCTCCACCGACCGGGCAAATTCCGTGCTCACCTACCTGATGACCACCCAGGGCGGCGTCCTGGCCCCCTACGCCGAATACTTCTGCGCCGCCGGCTACGGCTCCACCCGCCCGGTGGCCACCAACGAGACGGTGGAGGGTCGGGCGCAGAACCGCCGCATTGAAATTTCCATCACCCTGAAGGACGAAAGCGTGCTGGACGCCCTGAATCAGTACCTGGCCATCCAGGTTCCCGGCGAGACCCAAGGGGATTAAGAAACCATTATTTTTTTCTTTTTACAATCATTCCTATTGAACCGGCCCGGTGGATCTGATATAATCGGGCATAGAATCCCGCTGCATGATTTGAAAACATAATTTGAAAGGATGGAATTGCAAATGAAAATGACCCGCAATGCCGCCCGGCTGCTGTCCGCAGTGATGGCGTTTGCGATGGTGCTCGCCCTGGCCGCCCCCGCCCGGGCGGACAACGACGCGGTTTCCGTGGAGCTGGTGCTCGCGGCGGAGGGAATCGAGGCCTCCGGCAAGCTGATCGTCTCCCCGGAGCTGGTGATGTCCATGGGCGTACAGCTGCTGCTCAACGGCGAAAGCTTTGCCGACCTGACCGGCTATGCCAGCACTCAGGCCGTCGCCGTCAGGAGCGGCTTCCTGGACAAGACCTATGGCGTAGACCTGGCCACCCTGGCCGAGAATCTGAAAACCTCGATCTTTGCCCCCGACTCCGGCTCCCAGTTCGCGCTGGACGAGGACACCTACAATCAGCTGCAGGCGCTGCTGAGCGGCAGCCTGCAAGAGGAGCTGCCTGAGCTGCCCGACCTGTCCGGCCTGGACACGGACGCCCTGACCAACGCCATCGAGGTGCTGGGCGCGGCGGGCGCACAGGCCTTCGACGATATCCGCAATAAGCTGGCCCTGGAATCCGCCCCCGCCACCGTGAGCATCAACGGCCAGAACGTGCTCGTCTCCCAGACCCGCATCACCGTGAGCACCGAGGCGCTGATCGCTTTCTACGATTCCCTGCTCACCGCGCTGGAGCAGGACGCCGAGCTGCAAAAGGCAGCGGAGGAGTTCTTCGATTTCTTCGCGCTGTTCGGCTTCATGCAGGATGACCTGTCCATTCCCGACGGCGCAACCGCCGTCCAGACCATTCTGGAGAATATGGACGAGGTTCGCCAGACCATTACCGACGAGCTGACCCAGGCTGCCCTTTCCGTTTCCGTCGTCACCTGCACCACGGAAAACACGGCGGTGAAGGTGGCCCTGGAAATCTCTGTGGATGACGAAACCGTGTCCGGCGCGCTGCTGATGAACGAGGCCCAGGACTTCTTCCGCCTGGAGATGGTGGACGTGGACGGCACCGCGACCGCCCTGCAATTCGACGTGACCGTTGACACCGACTTGGCCTACGGCTTCCACTTCGGCAGCTACCGGGGAGACGACGAGACCTTCGCCGTCGTCTACAGCCAGGACAACACCGCCCAGACCTATGACGTCGCCGTCACCACCACCGACACCGACTACGAAACCGGCGAGCTGACCGCCAGCACCACCACCGTCTCCGGCAGCTACGTGGTGGAGGATGAGCTGTTCTCCCTGATCGTAGACAAGGTAGACGGCGAAGCATTCGGCGGCACCGTTACATTGAACATTCGTACCGACGACACCGTAACCATGCCCACCTTCAGCGAACTGACCCGCCTGGAGGAAACCGAGTTTGCCACCGTGGTCGAGTCCCTGCAATCCGGCCTGGCCACCATAACCCAACTCTTCGCCGCCACCACCCCCGCCGCCTGATCTTCCCCCCAATAAAACACCCCCAAAAACGCCCCCGCCCCACCAGGCGAGGGCGTTTCAGCACCTGCCCCCCGTAGGGGTCGGCAACCTGCCGACCCTAAACCCTACGGTTTCGGAAGCATTAAAGATGAACGTATAACCTCGAGGGCACATCTCTGAGCTTCCCTGTGGGGGAAGCTGTCGCCTCAGCGACTGAAGAGGGCACTCGGGTAACGGTTTCGAGAGAGATTTGGTTAAAAAGGTAGACGGTTAATCATTCTGAGTCCGTAGGGGTGGTGCTCCGCGCAGCGAATCAGAATATCCATGATTGCCAGTGGCAATCATACAATTGATTCATCGGATACCAGCCGCCCGAAAGCCAACGAAAGTGAACTGTATAGACGAACCGCTCAATCCCGGTACCCGGCGGGGCGACAAATTGCCGCCCCCTACGAACTCAGAATATTTTTCCGACTTCCGTTCAACCGGCAGCTCAGGCCCATCACGTTGCGGGCGGCTGGTATCCGCCCCTACGGATTGGCGGTCACCATTCAATTTACCCTCAATGAAGAACGTACCACTATCAAAACCGCTAACGCTGCGGGGTGGCTACGTTTCGTTCAGGCAAAAAATACAGCCGTGAGCGATCCTTGAACCGCTCACGGCTGTATTTGGCTTATTCAAAGGAAACGGTGATATCTCCGTCTCCCTCCGGGGACAGGATGGGGGTTGCGCCGTTCTGCTGATAGGGGCAGGTGGCGGATTTGGGGGTGCCTGCGTTTATCAGGGCCAGCTTGCAGGGCTTTTTGCCCTGGAGCCTGATGCGGTAGATGCCGCCCTGGCGGGATACCTGGGCGTGCAGCTCCGCCTGATTGTCCGGGGAGTAGACCACGGTCTGCGCCGTCGCGCCGTCCTGGAGGGCGTAGACGTTCAGGGTCACGCCGTCGGCGTAGTCATACACCGCGTCGTCGTCCCGCGCGCCCAGGGCAAGGATGCTGCTTTCCCTGACGTACAGGGGAATGCTCAGATAGCCGTGCTTTTCCCGGTACCATTTGCCGCCCTGGCGCGCCTCGCCGGTGAGGACGGATGTCCAGGTGCCCGCAGGCAGATAATACCCCGCCATGCTCTGATCGTTGAAGATGGGGGCCACCAGCAGACTGTCGCCCAGGAAATACTGGTGGGCCAGATAGTCGCAGCTGCGGTCGCCGGGATATTCCAGCGCCATGGAGCGCATCATGGGCACGCCGGTCTGGTGAGTCTCGATGGCGTTGCGGTACAGATAGGGCATCAGGCGGGCCTTGAGCTTGGCGAAGAAGCGCACCACATCCACGGATTCCTCGTCGTAATTCCAGGGCACCCGGTAGGAGCTGGAGCCATGGAGCCGGGAATGGGTGCTGAGCAGGCCAAAGGCGCACCAGCGCTTGTATACGTCCGCCGTGGACTGGCTTTCAAAGCCGCCGATGTCGTGGCTCCAGAAGCCGAAGCCGGAGGAGCACAGGCTCAGGCCGCCCCGCAGGCTCTCCTCCATCGGCTCGTAGTCCGACCAGCAGTCGCCGCCCCAGTGCACCGGGAACTTCTGCCCGCCGGCGGTGGCGGAGCGGGCAAAGAGGATGGCCTCCTTTTCGCCCTTCTTGGCGCTGATCACATCGTGGACGGTCTGGTTGTAGAGATAGGTGTAGTAGTTGTGCATCTTCACCGGGTCGGAGCCGTCGAAATACACGCAGTCCGTGGGGATCCGCTCGCCGAAGTCGGTCTTGAAGCAGTCCACGCCCATGTCCAGCAGTGCTTCCAGCTTGGAGCCGTACCAGGCCCGGGCCGCCGGGTTGGTGAAGTCCACAATGGCCATGCCCGGCTGCCACATATCCCACTGCCATACGTCGCCGTTGGGCCGCTTGAGGAAGTAGCCTCCCTCCACGCCCTCCCGGAAGATGGCGGATTCCTGGCCGATGTAGGGGTTGATCCATACGCAGATCTTCAGGCCCTTCTCCTTCAGCCGCTTCAGCATCCCCACAGGGTCGGGGAACACCCGGTGATCCCACAGAAAGTCGCACCAGGAGAATTCCTTCATCCAGAAGCAGTCGAAGTGGAATACCTTCAGCGGGATGCCCCGCTCCAGCATGCCGTCCACAAAGGAGTTGACCGTCGCCTCGTCATAATTGGTGGTAAAGGAGGTGCTCAGCCACAGGCCGAACGTCCAGGGCGCGGGCATACCGGGCTTGCCGGTGATGTCGGTGTAGCGCACCAGCACGTCCTTCATGGTGGGGCCGCCGATCAGGAAATAGTCCAGCCGCTCCCCCGGCACGGAAAAGCCCACCCGGCTGACCAACTCGGAGGCCACCTCAAAGGATACCCGTTCCGGGTGATTGACAAATACGCCGTAGCCCCGGTTGGACAGATAAAACGGAATGTTTTTGTAGGACTGCTCCGTGGAGGTGCCGCCGTCCTCATTCCAGATATCCACGCTCTGCCCGTTCTTGACAAACGCGCCGAACCGCTCGCCCAGGCCGTAGATCAGCTCGCCCACCCCCAGGGTCAGCTGCTGACGCATGTAGGCATCCTCCGGCCCCCGGTCGTAGGCGGTGCCCTTCCAGTCCGTCTTCATGTAGGCCAGATCCCGGTACTGGGAGCCGGTGAGCTGCTTGTCCCCCTGGAAGAAGGCGAAGGACGCATTGTCCTTGCGGATCTCAATGCGCAGCGTGCCGCTGGACACGGTGAGCAGCTCCTCACTCTCCTGCGCCCGCAGCAGACCGCTCCGGGCCGGGGCAAGCTCAAATTTCGGCGCCCGCTCCCGCAGCCCCGCGTGATGCCACACCTGCATGCGCAGCACCTCCGGGTACGGAGCGGAGATATGAATCGTCAGATTCACGCCGCCCAGCGTATCTCCCCGATGATTGATCCGCCCGGTGGGGGCGCAGATGGTAACGCTGTCCGCCTCGATCTTCGTAAAATAAACCTGCGCCGGAGAGAAGCACTCACAGCCCTCCCGTTGCAGCCAACATCCGTTGCTGAATTTCATATGTATTCCCTCACCTTTCCCAGAGACCACCCGGCCCCCAAAAATTCGGCCTTCCGCCGTTTTCAGAGATATTATACGGTATCCCCGCCCAAAAGAATACTGGGCAAATTGCACCCATTTTACGATTATTTTTTGACAATCTGCCAACTACTTCTTTACGAAGGATACTCAGATTTTAACATTCCGCTGCCGGATGTGGTACAACAGCGCCGTGAACCAAAGGCGGCTGTGAAAAGAGGAAATTGCTTGCTCATGCAATTGGCATGCGCCGCAAAAACAGGTTCCCGCCGGGGGTGGCCTATGTTATTTCTCCTCCTGCACCGGCAGTGTGGATACCACGGGCTTTCCGTCGCGATCCAGCAGGGGGGACAGGCCGCCGGAGTTGCCGCTGGCGTGGTAGAAATAGTTGACGCCGGTTTTGACGTCCACCCAGATTTCGTTGACGGTCATCAGGCCGTCGGAATAGACCTTTACAAAACGTTTTTCCATACTTTTTCTCCTTTGGAAGGCAACACCGCGCAATTGTGTCTGCGAGCCGCAGCCGTCTTTTTGCCCCACTTCTTCAGTTTGAAAAACGAGAAATACATACAGTATTCCTTCATTTTCCAAACCTTGAATTGAGGCAAAAATCCTGGCTGAGGCTTCTTGCCAAATTGTGCGGTGCTGCCTTTAAAATGCGCCGCCCACTTGCGCGGGCGGCGGAATAAATCATATGTTACTGCTTGGCGCTCTCGACGATGCCGTTGGCAAGGCCCACCAGGCCCTGCATTTCGCTGGGGATGATGATCTTGGTGGCCTGGCCGTCGGCCACGTGCTGCATGGCCTCGATGGCCTTCAGCTTCAGCACATTGTCGTTGGGGGCCTTCTCATTCAGCATGGCCAGGGAGTCGGCCAGGGCCTGCTGCACCGCGCGGATGGCGGCAGCCTCGCCGTCGGCCTTGAGGATGGCAGCCTGCTTTTCGGCCTCAGCCTTCAGGATGGCGGCCTCCTTCTCGGCGGAGGCTCTCAGGATGGCGGATTCCTTTTCACCCTCGGCAATGAGGATGGCGGACTTCTTCTGGCCCTCGGCCTGGAGGATGCTCTGACGGCGGTCACGCTCGGCCTTCATCTGCTTCTCCATGGAGTTCTGGATGTCGGAGGGCGGCAGGATGTTTTTCAGCTCCACCCGGTTGACCTTGATGCCCCAGGGGTCGGTGGCCTCGTCCAGGATGGCACGCATCTTGGTGTTCACCACGTCCCGGGAGGTCAGGGTCTGGTCAAGCTCCAGGTCGCCGATGATGTTGCGCAGGGTAGTGGCCGTCAGGGTCTCCATGGCCATCATGGGCTGCTCCACACCGTAGCAGTAGAGCTTGGGGTCGGTGATCTGGAAATAGACCACGGTGTCGATCTGCATGGTTACATTGTCCTTGGTGATCACGGGCTGGGGGGGATAGTCCAGCACCTGCTCCTTGAGGCTGACCTTGCGGGCAATGCGATCCACAAAGGGAATCTTGAAGTGCATGCCCACGCCCCACACGCTCTGGAACACGCCCAGCCGCTCAATGACGTAAGCGCGGGACTGCTGCACTACCTTGATGTTGGGGATGATGAGGAAAAACACCACCGCCAGCACGGCAATCAATACGTAAATCATTCTTTTTTACCTCCAAATTAAGTTTTAAGTCTGAACTGTGACCTGCACCGGGGAGACAAAGACCTTTACGCCCTCTACCCGGTCGACCCTGACCAGAGTGCCCGCGTCGATGGGCGCGCCGGATGTGCTGCGGGCCGCCCAGGTAATGCCGCCCAGCTTGACCCGGCCGGTGTAGGACACATTGTCGATCGGCTCGGTGACATAGCCCTCGGTTCCGATGACACTGTCCACATTGGTTTTGGTGCCGATGGCCTTGGTGCGAACCTTTTTCCACAGCAGCGCCAGCAGCAGCACGGATACCGCCAGGAAAACCGTCACCTGGAGCCACATGGCCGCCCCCAGCACCGCCGCGACCAGCGCCGCCAGCGCGCCCACGGCAAACCAGATGCTGACCAGCGCCACCGTCCCGGCCTCCAGCACCAGAAATACCGCCGCCAGGATTGCCCACAGAACGATGGGTGAGCTAAACATTGTTTCCACCTCCTATTTTTGGGATGCGCTCTGGGCGCTTCCCCTTGGATGAATTGATAATATCACATGGTCACGTGATTGTCAATAGTAATTTTTAGATTATTTTTTGAAAAGGAAAGTCAAACCATTGATTTGGTTGACTGCGCCTGGATTGTGCGCTACAATTGGCAGTAGAATATCCAAGGAGGGATTCCCTATGAACGAACGATGGAATTTGGATCCGATCTACAAGGGCTTTCAGGACGAGGCCTTTCGGCGCGACCTGCGGGCGCTGGAGCATGCGGTGAAGGAGCTGGAGACCTTTACCCAGAGCCTGACCGGCGACCCCACCGCGCTGCTGAAGCAGGGGTTGGCGCTGCAGGAGCAGATTTCCGACCTGGCCCAGAAGCTCTTCACCTTTGCCGAGCTGCGTCAGGCGGCGGACACCATGGATGCCGAGGCCGGCTCCCAGCTGGGGCGGATCATGGGCATCTACAGCGAGAGCGCCGCGCCCAGCGCCGCCTTTGAGAGCTGGTTCGCCCAGCTGCCGGAGCTGGAAAGCCTGATCGACGGGGATGAATTTCTGTCCGGCTACCGCTTCCTGCTGCTGCGCCGCCGGGACGCCAGCCGCCATCTGCTGCCCGGCATCGGGGAGCGGGTGATGGCCAAGCTGAAAATTTCCGGCGGCAGCGCCTGGGCGGAATTGCAGCAGTACCTGACCAGCACCGTCAAGGTAAATTACCGTGGAGAGGAGATCACCCTCTCCGCCGTGCGGAACCTGGCCTACTCCCCAGAGGCGGACGTCCGCCGGGACGCCTATCAGGCCGAGCTGTGCAGCTACGCCGCCATCGCCGACCCGGTGGCCTACGCCCTGAACTCCCTGAAGCTGGAGACGCTGAACGAATGCGCCCTTCGGGGTTACGAAAGCCCACTGGCCATGACCCTGGAGCATTCGGATATGCAGCGGGCCACGCTGGATGCCATGTTCGCCGCCATTGACGAAAGCCTGCCCCAGTTCCGCCGGTACCTGCGGGCCAAGGGCAAGGCCCTGGGCCACGAAAACGGCCTGCCCTGGTACGATCTCTTCGCCCCCATGGGCCGCAGCAGCACCCGCTTCACGACCGGGCAGGCCAGGGATTATCTGGTGGAGCTGTTCTCCCACTTCGATGGGGAGCTGAGCGCCATGGTGGCGGAGGCCTTTGACAACGCCTGGATCGACTTCTTCCCCCGCAGCGGCAAGGCCGGTGGCGCGTTCTGCGCGGAGGTGCCCTGCATCGGCCAGAGCCGGATCCTGACCAATTTCGACGGCAGCCTTTCCGACGTGGTGACCCTGGCCCATGAGCTGGGCCACGCCTTCCACAACCGCTGCATCCAGAATAATCGCCCCCTGAACCGGGATTACTCCATGCCCGTGGCGGAGACTGCCTCCACCTTCAATGAGTGCGTGGTGATGAATCACGCCATCGCCCACGCCTCCGGCGAGCAGGAGAAGCTGAACCTCATCGAGAGCCAGCTCCAGGACGTGACCCAGATCATCGTGGACATCTATTCCCGCTACCGCTTCGAGGCTTCCGTGCTGGAAAAGCGGGGCCAGGAATTCATGAGCGCCAACGACCTGTGCCAGCTCATGCTCCAGGCCCAGCAGGACAGCTACGGCGACGGGCTGGATAAGAAGCTGCGCCACCCCTATATGTGGGTGTGCAAGAGCCATTACTACGGCTCCACCTTCTATAATTTCCCCTACGCCTTCGGCGGCCTCTTCGCCCGGGGCCTGTACGCCAAATACGAGCAGGAGGGCGCAGCCTTCGTGCCCACCTACAAGCAGCTCCTGCGCACCACCACCGTGGCCACCGCCGAGGATACCGCCAAGGTGGCAGGCATCGACCTGACCGACAAATCCTTCTGGCGCACCGCCCTGCTGGAGGTAGAGGAAAAAATCGCCCAGTTCTGCCAGATCGTAGGAGAATAACGCCCCCCGTAGGGGTCGGCAACCTGCCGACCCTCAACCTGACGGTTTAGGAAGCAGTAAGGATGAACGTATACCGTAAAAGGATACATCCCCAAGCTTCCCTGAGGGGGAAGCTGTCGCCGCAGCGACTGAAGAGGGCACTCAGCGTATGGTTTTGAGAAAGAGGTAGTTAAAAAGGTAGAATGTCAAACATTCTGAGCCCGTAGTAGCCCATATCTATTAATACTTTACAACCGTCTCTTCATGTGGTATATAATAAGCAGCCAAGAAAAAAGGAGTGCAC
>CAKTIM010000041.1 GCA_934565795.1 uncultured Oscillospiraceae bacterium | reverse complement strand
TACGGGTCACCAAAAGCTCCTCATGCGAAACACAATGCTCGGAAATGCGCAAGCACATTTCCTCACCAGTGTTTCGATTCGTCGCTTCCGATTCAAACCCGCGCAGCGGGGCTTTGAATCGGTGGGAAAGAACGAGGGGAAAGACAAAGCAGTTAGAGCTCAAAAGAGTTTTAACATATAAGACGATGGGCATCTACCCGTCCGACATAGTTGGTATTGATTGCGATGAGGGCCCACCTGTTCCCATCCCGAACACAGAAGTTAAGCTCATCCGCGCCGACAATACTTGCAGGGTGACTTGCCGGGAAGATAGGTAATGCCAACATAACACGAAAAGTCTCGCCAATAGGCGGGGCTTTTTTAGTGGATCAAAAAAGAAATCCTTGACAACCTAATATGCTTGTGCTAAAATGCATGTCGTTGGAGGAAGGTTGCCTCCATTTCATAGTTGGTATTGATTGCGATGAGGGCCCACCTGTTCCCATCCCGAACACAGAAGTTAAGCTCATCTGCGCCGACAATACTTGCAGGGTGACTTGCCGGGAAGATAGGTAATGCCAACATATGCCCCCTTAGCTCAGTCGGTAGAGCGACGGACTGTTAATCCGCAGGTCGTTGGTTCGAGTCCAACAGGGGGCGCCAGATGAGCAGGTCTGTAAGCGTTTACAGGCCTGCTTTTTGCATTTTCGGAGCAGTATCACGTAAAAAAGGAGGCAAAAAGATGCTGTTTGATACAAAGGGTGAAAAAGGCGCCCCTGCGATTTTGTTCTTTCACGCGATGGGCGTGACGGGAAGAATCAGCGAAAGGGTTGCCGAATGCTTAAAGGACAAGTATTTCTGTATCATGCCGACCTCCACGGTCTACTGCGAGGGGCAGCAGTATATTTCAAAATCGGATGAAATACGACAGATCGAGGATTTCCTGAAGGAAAATGAAGTCAGAGAAATTGCGCTGGTCGTTGCTTCGTCAATCGGTGCCGATCTTGCCGCCGCCTTTTTAGCGCAAACTGAAATCCCTGTTCAGCATGCCTTTTTTGATGGCGGACAGTTTGCACAAATAGGCAAGCTGACGCGCCGTATTATGACGCCGTTTTTGTATTTTGCAATAAAGAGCCTATACAAAAAGAACGGGGAAAACCTGGACAAAGTCATGTGGTGCGATGATGCAGAAATCAGGCCATATTTCGTCGCGGCGGGGAAGGCACTGACATACGGCAATATGCGCCGTCAGCTTTCCGACAGCTTGGAAAATAACCCGCTGCCGCCGCTGAGCGAGGAATTGCAGAAGCATGCTTTTTTTGAATTCGGAAGCATCGAAGACCACTATAAATATCGCTCGAACGTGATGAAAGCGTATCCAAAGGCGCACTATCCTGTATTTGAAGGCTATAACCACATGCAGTATCAGATTCGTGATCCCAAAGGCTTTGCGGAAATGCTTGATTCCATTATTGAGAAAAATGAAATCCCGGAACTTCCTTTTTTAAAGAATGGCTAAAAAAGCGGCAGTCGAACAGGCTGCCGTTTTGTGATATTCAGTTCGCTCCGGCGGTGCAGACCTTGGCGCAGGTGCAGGGGCGGCAATCTTCCTTCTCGGGGGATTTCCACTTGGGCAGGCGGAGCCTGAAAGGCTTCCTGGTGCACAGCATGGGGTTGCGAAGCTCGGGCGCGCCGGTGTCCTCGGCCAGAATGCGGGGCAGCTGGGCGGCGGAACGGGAATAGTCGATGGGATAGTACATAGTCAAGGCTCCTCTCTTTGATTTGCGGGGGTTGTTTTTGCTTACGGTGATATTATACCCGTTCTTTACAAAAATGCTAGATTTGATTTTGCTTTAAATTAGGACGAAATTGATATTTTGCAGGTATTGGTAAAACGATATAAGAAATTTATAAGCTTATTTTGAAATTCCTTTTAGATGATGTTGATATGAATTCAAGTCGATATTGATATTTCTTCCAAGATATGATATGCTTGCCCTATCAGAAAGGAAAGGAGCGTTCATAATGATTCAGCAGCTTGATTTCGGAACGGGCACTCCCATCTGGCATGAGCTGGTAGAGGAGGTTGACCATCTGCCGGTTTACATCAGTACCCCCGGCCGGTGCAGCAGCGCAACGATGGGGTGCAGCATGTTCTCTGATGAGCTGACGGTTTCCGTCCACTGGCATGAGTATGCCGAATTTATCTGGCTAAAGGGCGGGCATATGACCGCCGTGGTTCAGGCAGATACCTATGAGCTGGAGCCGGGTGATCTGCTGATTATCAACAGCGGCGAGCTGCACATGACCCGCATTGTTGAGCGCCGCTCCTATTGTCCCTATGTGCTGCTCCAGCTGTCAGCCCAGCGGATGAGCGAATACTTTCCGGGGCGGGAGGGCATGCGCTTTACCACCCTTATCCGCCGGGAGGAGCTGGAAAATACCCCTGCGATTTTGCAGCCGCTGACCGCCATGCAGCGCCTGTTCGAGGAAAATCAGGACGGCTATCAGCTTTTGTTCCGGGCCAGGCTGTTTGAGTTCCTGTACGCCATGTACCAGCATCATTCCACCACCGCCGTCCGGCTGGCGGAGAATGCCTCTGCCCGTGATTTGAACCGCATTATGGACGTGGTGGCCTGGACGCAGCAGCGCTATCGGGAACCCCTGAGCCTGGACGACGCGGCAGAGCATCTGAGCATTTCAAAGGAGTATTTCTGCCGTATCTTCAAAAAGTACACCGGCCAGACCTATCTGGACTATCTGTGCATGCTCCGCACCACCCGCTTTTACGAGGGGCTGCAAAGCAGCGACCTGAGCATCCCGTCCCTGATGGAGCAAAACGGCCTGACCAATTACAAGACCTTTCTGCGCATGTTCCATGAGCTGTATGGCACTACGCCGCAAAAAATGCGCCAGCGGGTGCGCTGACCGGCTGGCGAACTGCGCAGAGCTACAGAAAGGAAGAACACAATGAAGCACTTTTTAATTGTTGTGGATATGCAGAAGGACTTTGTGGACGGCTCCCTTGGCTCCCAAGAGGCGAGGGAGATCGTCCCGAGGGTTGCGGATAAGATCTTGAACTTCGACGGCCAGATATTTGCCACCCTGGATACCCACACGCAGAACTATCTGCAAACCGCCGAGGGCCGCAGCCTCCCTGTGCCCCATTGCATCAAGGGCACCCCCGGCTGGATGCTGGACGACGAAATTGCCGCCGCCCTGGAGCAGAAGAATGTGACGAAGGTGGAGAAGCTGACCTTCGGATCCGTCCTGCTGCCCCGGCTCCTTTATCAGGCGGCCAATGGTGAGCCGTTTACGGTGGAGCTGGTGGGGCTGTGCACGGATATCTGCGTGGTGTCCAACGCGCTGATGCTGAAGGCCAATTTCCCGGAGATGGAGATTTCCGTGGACAGCGCCTGCTGTGCCGGTGTGACCCCGGAAAGCCATGCGGCAGCGTTGACGACCATGCGCAGCTGCCAGATCAGGGTGAAATAAGGAGGCAGCCATGTTTGATGCAAAAACGGTAAAGACGCAGTGCGTCGCCTGGATTCAGGAATTCTTCCGGGAGAATGGCCCCGGCTGCAATGCCATTGTGGGCATCTCCGGGGGCAAGGATAGCTCTGTGGTGGCTGCTCTGTGCGCCGAGGCCTTGGGCAGGGAGCGGGTGATTGGTGTGCTCATGCCCTGTGGGGTGCAGCAGGATATCGATATGGCCCGGCTCCTGGTGGAGCATCTGGGCATACGCAGCTTTGAAATCAATATCCAGGCGGCGGTGGAGGCGGTGAAGGCGGCCATGCCCTTTGCGCTCTCCAGTCAGTCGCGCACCAATCTGCCGCCCCGCATTCGCATGTCCGTGCTCTACGCTGTGGCGCAGAGCCACAACGGCCGGGTGGCCAATACCTGCAACCTCTCCGAGGACTGGGTGGGCTACTCCACCCGCTACGGCGATGCCGCGGGGGATTTCAGCCCCTGCTCCCACCTGACGGTGCAGGAGGTAAAGCAGCTTGGCCGTGCGCTGGGCCTGCCGCCGGAGCTGGTGGACAAGGTGCCCATCGACGGCCTGTGCGGCAAGACGGACGAGGAAAATCTGGGCTTCCGCTATGACGAGCTGGATCGCTATATCCGTACCGGCCAGATCGACGACATGGATAAAAAGGCAAAAATCGACCGTCTGCATAGAATGAACCAGTTTAAGCTGGAGCTGATGCCGGCGTTCCGGCCGGAGCTGTAGGCGAGGAGCGGGGTATGAGTGATAAGCCATTTTCTCTGGGTATTCTGGTGGGACGCTTCCAGACCATCCACACCGGCCATGAGCAAATGATCCGCACGGCCCTTGCCCTGTGTGACCGTGTGGGCATCTTTGTCGGCTCCGCTCAGGAGTCCGGCACGGCAAAGAATCCCTTTCCCTACGCCATCCGGGAGCGGCTGCTGCGCCTGCTCTTCGGGGATCAGATTCAGGTGTTTCCGCTGCCGGATATCGGCGTGGGCAATAACGGTGCGTGGGGCGGATACGTGCTGGAGAACGTAAAAAAGCAGTATGGCTCCTACCCGGATTTGCTGATCTCCGGCAAGGAGCTTCGCCGGATCAACTGGTTTGACGGGGTAGGGGACGTGGATATCTCCGAGCTGTATATCCCCAAAACCATCCACATTTCCGCCTCCCAGATGCGCTCGTTTTTCATCCAGGGCGACCGGGAGAGCTGGCAGCGCTATACCAATTCTATCCTGTGGAGCCAATATGACACCCTGCGCGGCCTGGTGCTGCAATCCAGGGATCACGACGAGACGGCTTCCATGTAAAAGAGGAATCAATCATGAAACTCGAACCCATTGTGCTTTCCCTGCTGGATACCGACCTGTATAAATTCAATATGGATCAGGTCATTTTCCACAAGCATACTGACCTCAACGGTGAGTATCACTTCAAATGCCGCAGCCAGGACGTCCGCTTCACCCCGGAAATGCTGGCGGAGATCAATGACCAGATCGATTTCCTGTGCACCCTCCGCTTTACCAGGGAGGAGCTGGACTATCTGCGCTCCATCCGCTTTATCAAGAACGACTATGTGGAGTTCCTGCGCCTGTGGCATCCCATCCGGGAGTATGTGACCACAGGCCTGAGCGAGAATGGAGAGCTGTCCGTGATCGTCAAAGGCCCGCTGTTTTCGGCCATGCAGTTTGAAATCTATCTGCTTGAAATCATTAACGAGGTCTATTTCCGTATGAACTTTGACTACGAGCGCCTCCGCGCCTCAGCGGCGGAGCGCCTGAGTCAGAAAATTGCGGCCTTTCAGGACGGAACCTATACCTTCCGCTTCGCTGAATTCGGCTGCCGCCGCCGGCTCTCCCGGGAGTGGGAGGATGTGGTGGTGCGTCGCCTGGCCACGCAGACCCAAAACTGCGTGGGCACCTCCAATGTGTACCTGGCCAAGAAGTACGGCCTGCGCCCCATCGGCACCTACGCCCATGAGTTTGTTCAGATGTACCAGGGCATCGATTCCATTCCGCTGGCCTATACCAATCATCACGCCATGGCCGACTGGTATGACGAATACCGGGGCGACAACGGTACGGCGCGCACCGACACCATCACCACAGATCTGTTCCTGCTGGACTTCAATCACTCCATGGTGAATAACTATTCCGGCGTGCGCCACGACAGCGGCGACCCCTACGCCTGGGGTGAGAAGATCATTGCCCATTATAAAAAGTACGGCGTCGATCCGCGCACCAAGCAGCTGCTGTTCAGCGACAGCCTGGATTTTGACCGATCTCAAAAGCTCTATGAATACTTCCGGGACAGGGCGAAGGTATCCTTTGGCATCGGCACCTTCTGCTCCAACGATACCTGCGAGCATGCGCTGAATATCGTCATCAAGCTGCAATACGTCAATGGCCGCCCGGTGGCAAAGCTCTCCGATACCCCGGAAAAATCTATGTGCGACGACGAAAGCTACCTGTCCTATCTGAAGCGCTCCGTCGAGTTCCGCTTGGATAGAGAAAAGGATTTTGCAAACCAAAATCGATAAATATCCACCGATCCTGACAGGAAACCACTGTATTCAAAATAAAACGGGGAAAAATTACAAGTAGAATAACGTTTTAACCCTTGGAAAACCTGGCAAAATCCGCATTTTTTCTTTTTTAAACCCTCTTGCTTTTGTAGGAGAAAGCTGGTAGAATACGGATAAGGAAAAAATCCCCATTATTGGGGAAAATGCAAAACCATGCAGATGGGTGGTGAACGGGATATGGAAAATGCAATTTCAGATGCCGCCGCGAGCGGCGAGGAGCAGGCGGTTAACGAGCTGTTCCGCAGCCTGAGCGGCGACTACTCCTGCATTTTTCGGGTAAACCTTCAAAAAAATCAGGTGGAATCCTTTCGCCTGAACGACCGTGTGCAGCAGACCTTTGGCTCCTTTGTTCAGAATGTCGGCAACTACCGTCAGCTGATGGCAACCTATATTCAGAAGCATGCCGATCCCGCTGAGCAGGGCAGGCTGCTTCACATGCTCTCCCCGGAATATCTGATGCAATATCTGGCAGGCAGCAAATCCCTGCTGTGCGAGTGCCATGAGACGCAGAAGGGCCGCCGTCTGTGCCATCGGATCAAGGTCGCCCGCCTGGGCCAGTCCAAGACGGACGTGGTGATCGGCATCGTCTACGCCATGGATGCGGATGAGGTGCACGAGAGCTTCCAGACGCATTCCAACCGTCTGCTGGTGGTGGCCGAGCCGGAGCTGGCGGATATCCTGCGCCAGGATTACGATTTGGAGTATGTCGACTCGGTGGATATGGCGCTTCACCAGCTGAAAAGCGCGCCTCCCTTTGCCGCGGTAATCGCCAAGCACAGCCCGCGGCTGCTGCATCACCTGCGCTCTGATGCCCGCTACCGCCTGGTGCCTCTGATCGTGGCCGCCGAGCCGGGGACGGAAACGCAGTGCCTGGAGCAGGGGGCGTCCGACCTGCTGATGCCGCCCTACCAGCCCGACGTGGTGAGGAACCGGGTGCGCAGCCTGATTTCCCTGCTGGATTCTACCTCTCTTCTGCACCTGCTGGAGCGGGACGCGCTGACGGGACTGTATACCAAGGAATTTTTCTTCCGCCACGCTGAGGAGATTCGCCGCGTCAATGCCGACGAAAGCTATGTGCTTGTCTGCATCAATATAGAAAACTACCGCATGATCGAGGAAAAGTACGGCGACAGCGTATGTGATTCCGTGGTGGAGTTCTTTGCGCAGCAGATCGAGCGGCAGATACCCGGCCTGGCCATTGCCGGCCGGCTGTCCGAGGATGACTTCATCGTCATGTGCCTGGAATTCCCGGCAGAGCGATGCAAGGAGGTTCTGAGCCGAGTGCGCCACGAGGCGCCGGTGCCCAACCTGGTAATCAAGGTCGGAACGGCCCGGATGGATCGGGACACCTCCATGCGCGTCCTGTGCGACCATGCCCAGAGCGCCATCAGCAAGATCCGGCAGATCTATGGCGTGTACTATCAGGAATATACGGATGCGCTCCGGCTGGAAAAGCTGCGGGAGCAGCGGATCCTGGACAGTATGGAAAAGGCGCTGGAGCAGCACCAGTTTCAGGTGTATTATCAGCCCAAGCATCGCTCCGCCACCGGCTGCCCGGTGGGCGCGGAGGCACTGGTGCGCTGGATTCACCCGGAGTATGGCTTTATGAGTCCCGGCGAGTTTATCCCGCTGTTCGAGCGGGTGGGCTTCATCCGTACCCTGGATCGCTACGTCTGGACACAGGTGGGCAAGGATATCAACCGCTGGAAAGCTCAGGGCCTGCCCCTGGTGCCCGTTTCCATCAACCTGTCCCGCCGGGACTTTGAGTCCCCCGACCTGGCGGACGATATCCTGGGCCTGATGCAGGAGCTTCAGCTGGAGCCGGAGATGATCCACATCGAGCTGACGGAATCCGCTTTTACAGAGGATCCCAAGCGGATATCCGATTGCCTCGCCCGGCTGCACAAGGCCAAATTCGTCATTGAGCTGGATGATTTCGGCTCTGGCTATTCTTCACTGACCACGCTGAACAGCCTGGATCTGGATGTGCTGAAGATCGATATGAGCATCATCCGTCAGGATAAGCCCGGCACCCAGCGCAACGCACTGGAATTCTGCATGGAGCTTGCCAAGATGATGAACCTGGAGACGGTGGCCGAGGGTATCGAAACAGAGAATCAGGTCAACCGGGTGCGCAGCCTGGGATGCGACTATATCCAGGGCTACTACTATTCCAAGCCCGTGCCGGTGGAGGAATTTGAGCGCTATATGACCAGCTATGCCGCCCAGTCGGCCAAATAAAAACAGCAGCGGCTGCACGCTTTCCACGTGCAGCCGCTGTTTTACGTTTTGTGGGCCTCCCAGCAGGCGTACAGCACCGGCGTGATGCCGGGGTATGTCACGTTTTCGGGCAGAGCATCAAAGCCTCTTACCTCTGCCATTTCGCTTTCCGGCAGCGGCCCCAGGGCGCGGATGCTGGCGGTGAACACCATCCCGTTTGCCCCGGCGCGGGTCTGCTCGTCCCCAGCCCAGTAGTCGCACAGGGGCGTGATATCAAAATCCGTTGCCCCGGATTCCTCGTACAGCTCCCGTTTTGCCGCCTCCAGGGGCGTCTCGCCCGGCTCTATGTGGCCGCCCTGGGTCTCCCAGGTGGTGCGCATCCGATGGCGGCTGAGCAGAAGCTTCCCCTGATAGCGCGAGAGCACCACCACATACTTGTAGCTGGGCAGCGTCCCGACCTCATAAGTCTTGCAGGTCATTTGGCATCCTCCACGATCTCTTTTGGGAGATTATACCATAAAAAGCCCTATTTTTCAAGGCCATAGAAGCTGACCTTATAGCCGCCCTCGGTCTTTGTCATGTCCATGGACAGGCTGGTGCAGGAATCCTCGCCTCCCGCCCGGAAGAGCAGCGATAGAGAGCCGGTACCCTTTTGCCGGATTTGTTCATCCAGGGTATCCAGGCCGCGCAGCTCGACCATCTCGATGTCCTCGCCGCCGGTGTAGATATCCTCCCGGCTGATCTCTCCGTTGGGATCGTTCAGATATGGCTCCATGTCCGTCCAATCCCCGCTGAAAAAGCCGTCGGCAAAGGCGATGGCCGCCCGTTCTGCCTCCGGGTTGGCGGATTCCGGCAGCAGGCAGGTGAAGCTCTGACAGATTCCGGCAAAGGTGACACCGTAGCCCTCGGCGGCCTCCACATAGTAGCGGGAGGTCACCTTGTAGGTGCCGCGAACCCCGGCGCTGATAAAGTGAATATCCTCCACCATCGCGTCCCACTGGGTTCCGTACTGCACATGCAGGATCGTCCGATCCCAGTCCTTCGACCGCCGCACGGCGCTGACATCCAATCCGCTCAGCCCGGCCTGTGCCTCGTCCACCGCCGCCGTGGGCAATATTCCGGGCAGAAGCTCGATCTGTATCTCACACACCGGCGTATAGGAGCCGACACCCTGAAGCGGGGCGATAAAGAGGCCGCCCTCGCCGCTGGTCATGGCGAATTGCGTCTCGTCGTAGCGGATCTGAAAATCCGGGTGGCTGTCCGTGCTCTGACCGACGTCGATCTGCTGGAGCAGCCCATCGGTAAAGCGATAGTACCGCTGGATCAGGCCGGAACCGGTGCGCACGGTTTCGATCAGCTGCCGGGCCTCCTCGTCAACCTCCAGCGCCGCACCGCCAAAGAGGATAAAGCCGTAGTCAAATTGCCCGGCGGCGTCGTTCCATAGGAAATAGTGGTACGGCAGATTGTCAGTCGCCCGCCCCTGGGAGGGGAAGCCGATGTCGGTGTAGCCGTCGAAGTTCACGTCCCGGTAGTCCGGCTGCCCCAGGCCGCCCGCCTGGCCGAGATACAGCCCCTCGTTGTAGTAGTTGGCGGCTGGGTCGGGCAGGGTGCTTTCATCGATGGTTTGCAGCAGCGCCCCGTCCCGGTAAATTTCAATCTGGTCGATGGGGGAGAGGCCCTCTGCCTCCTCGCCCAGCTGCGTGACAATTTTTAGCTGCGTGCCGTCTCCCAGCTGGATCATGCTGGAGGCAGCCTCTGCCTGACGCGCCTCCCGGGCCTTGGGCAGCAGCACCAGCGTCGCTGTGATGAACAGCGCCATTGCAGCCGCTACGGCGGAAAAATGCGCCCAGCGGGGCTTCCTGGGCTTCAGAAGCAGCACCTCTTTTTGCTCGTTGCCCATGTACTGAGAGCATTCCAGAATATAGCTGCTCTTCACATCCCCCAGGGCATTTAAGAGCTTTTCTTCCTTTTTCATAGGCTGATACCCTCCTTCTGGAGCATTGCCTTCAGCTGCCTGCGGCTGCGCAGCAGGCTCATTTTCACGCCGCTTTCCGATAAGCCCAGGCTGGCCGCTATTTTTCGGATGCTGCAAAGATACCAGTAGCGCAGCATGAATATCTTTCGAGTCTGCTCCGGCAGAGAGCCGAGGAAGCGGTTGAGCGCCTCCGTCAGCACCCGGTTTTCAATCAGCTCCTCCTCGGTTTTGCCGCCGGGCAGACATTCATGCAGCTCGTCCAGCGCCAGCTCGATTTGCCCGCTGCCCCGCTTCCGGGCGTGGTCGCGCTTGTACCGATCCAGCGCCAGGTTCCGTGTGATCGCCGCCAGAAGTGCCGAAAGAAGCGAGGGCCGCCGGGGTGGAATGCTGTCCCAGGCGCGCATATAGGTATCGTTGACGCACTCGTCGCTGTCGCATTCATTTTGCAGGATGTTATAGGCGATGCTGTAGCAATAGCGCCCGTATTTCCGCGCCGTCTGCACAATGGCGTCTTCCGACCGCTGCCAGTAAAGCTCAATGATCTGCTGATCCTCCATGGCACTTCCTCTCTTTCTGATATAATAGACGACAATTCCCGCCGCCCGGTCACAAAAAACCGATTTTTATTTTATCACACACCAGCACCCCGGTCAATTTTTAATAAGGCAAAAGAAAACCACCGAACAAATCACGTTCGATGGCTTTGGCAGGGGCACAAGGATTTGAACTGCCTTGTCTTTGCGTTATTGCCTGTTAAATTGCGCATTTACCTGTTTTTTGCGTGTTTTCAGAATTTTTATATGCCGTGTTTTACCCCTAGTTACCACTATGTTTTACCTCTGTAAGGGAAAAATATGGGGAAATTTCTATATCGAAACGTCGCGCAGCAGGTATAGAAAATTGAATCGACGTGCCCCGTACATTCACTTGAGAAGCTTATGTAAGCGGACTAGTCGGTGTCCACAATTTCTATCTTCATTATAATGCAAACGCAAATTTATATCAACAGAAATTTATGTAATTAGCCTCCAGAAATGGGGGCTTTTTTCATACCCAAAATTAAAACTGAGGAGGCCACATCTATGCCAAAGAAACCATCCGCAACCCTGGGCATCATCTACCGTATGCCCTTGGAAGATTTGCACCCGTACCCGCGGTAGCCCTGGAAGCGACTGTCAAATGAAAATACAAATGGGTGTATCCGTCAGTTTGTTCCGAAACGAAGTAAGGTATCTTCACTCACTGAAGAAGATGTGCACAGATTTGTCGCGACTTTGAATTTCCGATCTAGAAAATGCCTTGGCTGGAAAACGCCTTTTAAAGTTGCTTTTGACGAAGTGTTGCACTTGACTCGACAATTCACAAACCAAAGAAATCTTGAACTACTATGCGTTTATGCGATTGAACTGCCATAAATTCAAGATTTGTTTTTTCAATACACTTAGAGAGTTGCTGCAATCTAGAGCGCATCTGAAAACGAAGTATTCTTGTATTATTTCAACAAAATCCAAATGGAAGCGAGATGGGCAAAAGCAAGAAAGGACACGGCGAGCTTATCATAGCGTGTAGCGACCCTGCGAAAAACTTTGAGTTTATTGAAGAAGCACTCGATCAGGTGGCGTTT
>CAKTIM010000040.1 GCA_934565795.1 uncultured Oscillospiraceae bacterium | reverse complement strand
TAAGCATGATTTAAGATCTCCTTTCCTTAGCCTCTTGCGGAAGCCTTCTGGGGATTTCTGCCGGAAGCCTTCTGCGGGTTCTTGCTGATGCCGGTCTCGACGTTCTTGACCTTGATGTTCTTCACGGTGTTGCGCAGGTACACCAGGCCGCCCTTGGGGCCGGGAATGGCGCCGCGGACAACGATCATGTTCAGCTCAGCATCCACCTTCACGATGTCCAGATTCTCGATGGTGACCTGGGTGCAGCCCATCTGGCCTGCGCCGATCTTACCCGGGAAAATACGGGACTGGTGAGAGGAAGCGCCCATGGAGCCTGCATGACGGTGGACAGGGCCGCCGCCGTGAGTCATGGGAGTACGGCCTGCGCCATAGCGCTTGACAACGCCCTGGTAGCCGTGGCCCTTGGTGATGCCGGTCACGTCGATCTTGTCGCCGGCAGCGAAGGTGTCAGCCTTGATTTCGTCGCCGACATTCATGTCGGCAGCGCCGTCCAGCTTGAACTCCTTCAGGTACTTCTTGGGGGCAACGCCAGCCTTCTTCAGGTGGCCTGCCTCCGGCTTGGTCAGCTTGGACTCCTTGACATCGCCAAAGCCCAGCTGGACGGCTACGTAGCCGTCGGTCTCGACGGTCTTCTTCTGAGTGACGACGCAGGGGCCTGCTTCCACAACGGTAACAGGGATCACCTTGCCGCTCTCATCGAAGATCTGGGTCATGCCCACTTTTTTGCCGATGATTGCTTTCTGCATTTTTTGGTTCTCCTTTAATTAGGTTATTGGTTGACTTCTGCATTGGGAACAGGAGCCAACATGACCCGTCCGCCCGATGCCAGACAGTGCGGGCAGCGGCGTCTCCTTGCGGGATTACGCCTGCTTTATCTCTATCTCAACGCCAGCGGGAAGATCCAGGCTCATCAGGGCCTCGATGGTCTTCTGGTTGGGGTTGAGGATATCGATCAGTCTCTTGTGGGTTCTGCGCTCGAACTGCTCACGGCTGTCCTTGTACTTATGAACAGCGCGAAGGATGGTGACGACCTCCTTCTTGGTGGGCAGGGGGATGGGGCCGGAAACCTGGGCGCCGTTGCGCTTGGCGGTCTCCACGATCTTTGCAGCGCTGGAGTCGATCAGCTGGTGATCGTAGGCCTTCAGCCGGATGCGGATCATTTGCTGGTTTGCCATGTTTGTTTTTCCTCCTTGATGTGACGTACTCAGTTGTGAGATGGCTGGGTACGGTCGAACTCTTCTGTCCGCGCCTCCGTGCGTATCATTCCTGGGCATGAAAATTGGCCGACAAGCGCCGACCATTCCTCACGCCCGGCGATATACGCCAGCGCAGTGAAGCGTTCAGCCGCCCGATGACCGGACATACTCCGCAGAAGTTACCGTTTTTCAACGCAATCTCCTGCATCATCGCATTGCACGCAGAGTCTTCCCCAAAACGTGCGGGACTATGATACCACCGTGCAGCCAAAATGTCAAGCAGTTTTTCAGGATTTTTTACAAAGTTTTGACCCGATTTTCGTAGATATCAGAGATTTTCATTTTCCAATGGATATACACAATTTATGCAATAAATACGGGATTAGAAAAACCGCGTCAGCCGAACCCTCAGGCTCTGTGCTACACGGTTTTTTCTTCTTCATTTTCATTCATTTTTTCCGCAATGGCATCGCAGATGAACCGATTCAGGCTCTTTCCCTGGCTGGCGGCGAATTCCTTGATCATCTGGCGCTGCCCTTTTTTCACGATTACATTGATTCGGTCATAGGCTTTTTTATTGTATCTGGCGGTCGCTTCTTTCTGTGCATCTGTATATTTCATCTCGCACCTCCATCCATGTATACTAACGTACGTATATGGAAATGCATATAATTACTCATGTATATTTTTGTCATAACTGTCAATTGATATCATTGAGTAATTATATTATGATTTGTGGTAACGCTCCAAGACATGTAGCATGCTGCCCCGGCAGCGGATTCCGGGGACAGTCCCCAGGCTGCCCGGAGGGAGGTTTTATATGAAGCGAACCATCCGAATCATCGGCATCATGCTGCTGCATCTGGCCATCGGGCTTTATCTGATCGCCATTCTCGCCAGCGGCGTTCCCAAGAGCAGCGGCGTATCCGCAGGAATGCAGCCGCCCTACCGCCAAAGCACCGCCAACAAACGATAAGCGTACCGCACATCCCAGCCTCCGCCGGGATATCGGTACGCTTTTTGTTTCAGAATTAAAAAAGGATTAACCTTTGCGGTGTTGATTTTCTCAGCCGCATATCGTATATTGAACGGGAAAACCAACCCCAAGGAGAATTGATTATGAAACGTTTATTCTGTCTGATCCTCGCCCTTGCCCTGCTGGCCGCCCCGGCGGCGCTGGCCGATTACGAGGGCGAGCCGCAGCGCTGCGTGGAGCTGTCGCTGGCCTGCAATCCCAGCACCGGCTATGAATGGCTGGTCAGCACCAGCGACGAGAGCATTGCATACGTGGACGATCTCGGCACTGTCACCACCGAGGAGGATCCCTATCTGGTGGGTGCGCCCGCCACCCGGAGCTTCCGCATCGCCGGTGCGGCAGCGGGAAGCGCGGAGATCACCTTTTCCTACCTGCGCCCCTGGGAGAGTGTGCAGCCGCTGTATCAGTTCACCGTCCCCGTCACCGTGGACGAGGGGCTGAATGTGACCACCGGCAGCGAGATCACCCTGCCCGGTTCCTGGGACGCGGAGGCCGAGATGGGCGATATTCTGCAAATTGAGGTTCAGGAGGATGCGGACGACGCGCACTTCACCCTGACCGCCCTGGCGGAGGGAATGGAGACAGTCCGCTTCTCCCCCGCCGACCCGGAGGGCGACACCCTGCTCTCCTACTCCATCCTCTCCGATGGCGAGAACCTGTACGTTACCGATATCAGCCTCCGCTGGCAGGAGCAGGACGCGCCCTTCGCCCCGGAATTCCTGTTCAGCACCACGGACTTCGAGGGCAACGCGGCCACCGAACAGATTTTTGCGGGCCACCAGCTGACCATCCTGAATTTCTGGGAGCCGTGGTGCGGCCCCTGCGTCAGTGAAATGCCCGACTTGCAGCGTCTCAGCCAGGAATACGCCGACAAGGGCGTGCAGGTCATCGGCGTGTTCGCCACGCCGGACGCCGACGAGGAGGTACAGGCTGTGCTGGACAAAACCGGCGTCACCTACCCCATCCTGCGCTACACCAGCGAATTTGATTTCCTGCAAACCGGCTATGTACCCACTACCGTCGTCATCGGCAGCTCCGGCAATATCCTGACGGAGAGCTTCGCCGGTTCCATGGACTACGACGGCTGGGTGGCCCTGATCGAGGGTCTGCTATGAAAAAGAATCTCCCCGCCGCCGCAGTCCTGGCCGCAGCCGCCGTGCTGATCGCCATCGGCGTCGCCCAGGGGCAGCCCGCGCAGGTGCTGACCAAGGCGATACGGGTATGCATGGAGTGTGTGGGCATTGGATAAAAAACGCTTTGGCATTCAGGCCCTGGCCGCACTGCTGCAAAACGCCAATCTCAAGGGCTTCTTCACCGAAAAAATCTACCAGGGGCCGCTCAAAAGCGTCTGCGTGCCCGGCCTGAACTGCTATTCCTGCCCCGGCGCGGTGGGCGCGTGCCCCATCGGGTCGCTGCAAAGCTTTCTCTCCGGGCTGCGGGTTCGGATACCTTATTATATTGTAGGACTGCTGCTGTTTTTCGGCGCGGTGCTGGGGCGGGCGGTATGCGGCTTTCTGTGCCCCTTTGGCTTTCTTCAGGAGCTGCTGAATAAAATTCCCGGTGTGCCCAAGCGGAATCACTTCCGGCTGGACAGGCCGCTGCGCAGGCTCAAATATGCCGTTCTGGTGCTGCTGGTGGTGGTGCTGCCTCTGCTGTATCCCCTGACGCCCTTTTTCTGCAAGTACCTCTGCCCCTCCGGCACTCTGGCAGGAATTCTGCTGGCGGCACGGGACAGCATGGTGCGCGCCCAGCTGGGGGGTATCTTCCTGTGGAAGCTCTTCGTGCTTCTCTGGGTCGTGGCGGCCTGTCTGGTGATCTACCGGCCCTTCTGCAAATATCTGTGCCCGCTGGGGGCAATTTATGGCCTGTTCAATCGATTTGCCCTGTACCGCACCCATCTGGACACGGACAAGTGCATTCACTGCGGGGCCTGTGCCGCCGCCTGCCGGATGTGCGTCGACCCCAGCAAAACGCCCAACAGCGCCGAATGCATCCGCTGCGGCGACTGCGCCAGGGCCTGCCCCGCCGACGCTCTGCACATGGGAGTGCGCCGCAAGAATAAAGGAAGCTCCGAGCCGGTCGTCCGCAGCTGAGCAGCGGGCGATTGATCCAGAGCCTCCCATGATTATAATTCTTTTGTTTTGAATGTGGTGTAACCCTCATAATAGTAGCTGTGGTCGATGCCTTTCATAAAGACCTCGCGGCTGTTTACATCGTCCGTCAGCGCCGCCTTCAGCACAGCCTTTATCTCCGTATCCCGGATGGGGCTGCGCTCCATGGCAAGCAGGTAATCCTCCTTGTCCACCCGGCTCCAATCCACCACCTGACCGATGCCGCCTTTCAGCATCTGATCCAGCCAAATCCGCATGCTGCGGCCATTGCCCTCCCGAAACGGGTGGGCAATGTTCATTTCCACGTATTTTTCGATGATCTGGTCACAGGTGGAGTGGGGCATTTTATCAATGCTGTCCAGCGCCGCCTCCAGATACATCAGCGGCGCAAAGCGGAAGCTCCCCTTTGCCAGGTTGACCGTGCGCAGCTTTCCCGCGAAGTCATAAACGTCCTGAAACAGCGCCTTGTGAATCTCCCGGAGCGACGCAAAGGTGCCCACCGGCAGCGCATCCAGAGCGCCGCTTTCAAAGAGCTGCACCGCCCTTTTCTTGCTGAGCCGCTCTTCTTCCCGTGCAAGCTCCGCGGAATCGGTGATCCCCAGCCTGTTTTCAAGCGCCATTGTCATTTTCCTCCAGCAGGCACACCGCGTGGCAGGACATGCCCTCGCCGGTGCCGGTGAAGCCCAGATGCTCCTCGGTGGTGGCCTTCACATTCACCCGGCCGGCCCCGATGCCCAGAGCGGCGGCAATGTTCTGCGCCATGGTGGGGATGTAGTCCTTCAGCTTAGGTCTCTGGGCGATCATGGTCACGTCGATGTTGCCCACCCGGTAACCGGCGGCGGTGAGCTTTTGCCCCACGATCTTCAGCAGCTCCAGGGAATTTGCGCCCTTGTAGGCCGGGTCGGTATCCGGGAAATGGTAGCCGATGTCCCGCAGAGCGGCAGCGCCCAGCAGGGCATCCATCACCGCGTGGAGCAGTACGTCCGCGTCCGAATGGCCGTCCAGGCCCCGCTCGTAGGGAATTTTCACCCCGCCCAGGATCAAATCCCGGCCCGGTACCAGGCGATGCACATCATAGCCATGTCCGATCCTCATTTCATTTCCTCCAGCAGCATTTCCGCAATTTTCAAATCCATGGGCGTGGTGACCTTCAGGTTCCGCTCGTCCCCCTCCACGATCTTTACGGCCATACCCAGCCGCTCCACCGCGGAGCAGTCGTCGGTGACGGCGGCAGCATCCTCCGCCGCCTTTTTCAGCGCCCCCCGGAGCAGGTCAAAATCGAACACCTGGGGAGTCTGCACCGCCTGTAAAGACGCCCTGTCCGGCGTCTGCGTCACCAGGCCGCCGCGCACCACCTTAATGGTGTCCTTCACCGGCACGGCGGGGGCGGCAGCGCCATAGCTGTTGGCGGCGCGGACGGTGCGGTCGATCACCGCATCGGTAATCAGAGGCCTTGCCCCATCGTGGATGGCGGCCAGCTCCACCCCCTTGGGCAGAGCGTTCAGCCCCAGAGCCACGGATTCCTGCCTGCTCTTTCCTCCGGCCACCACCATGCGCACCTTGTCCATCTGCGCGCACAGGGCGGAAATGGGGCGGATCAGGTCGGGCCGGGTGACGATCACAATATCCGCAATCGCCCCGCACTGCTGAAAGGCCCGAACGGTGCGGGCAATCATCGGTTCGCCCCCCAGCGTGGCCATCACCTTGTCAATGCCCCCCATCCGGGAGGCGGAGCCAGCCGCCACGATCACCGCGCCGCAGCGCTTCAGCGGCAGCGCCTTGCGCCCCAGCCGGGTCAGCTTGGAAATGTTCATGGCTTACAGCTCCTTCACGATCTGCTTAAAGCGATTTCCCCGCTCCATAAAGTTCTTAAACTGGTCAAAGGACGCGCTGGCAGGGCTCATCAGCACAATGTCCCCACTCCCAGCAGCAGCAGCCGCCCGGACGGCGGAATCAAAGTCGCCGCAGTCGATCAGCTCCGGCGCGCCGGGGGCGTAGTCCGGGCAATTTTCCACGCTGGCGCGAATCTTCCCGGCAGTGGCCCCGCACAGGAACACCTTGCATACATGGGCGCAGATTTCCGGTCCCAGCACGTCATAGGGAATGTGCTTGTCGTAGCCGCCCGCAATCAAAATCACCTTCTGGTGGAAGCTGCGCAGCCCCGCGATGGTGCGGCTGGGGGATGAGGCGATGGAGTCATTGTAGAATTTCACACCGTCCTTCACCCGCACCAGCTCAATGCGGTGCTCCACGCCGCCGAAGTTTTTCGCCACCCGGCGGATAGCCTCGTCGTCTGCCAGGCCGTCCACGGCAGCCATGGCGGCCATGTAGTTTTCAATGTTATGGACGCCGGGCAGCAAGATCTCATGGACGTTCAGCACCCGCTCTCCCCGGCGGTAGACCCAGTCGCCGTCCTGCCACACGCAGTTGGTGGGAGCCTGGCGGGAGAAGAAATGGGTCTGTCCCGCGCCCCGGAAGGCGGCGGTGATGGCGTTGTCCGCATTGAGCACCAGCAGGTCTGATGCTCCCTGGAAGCGGAAGATATTCTTCTTCGCTTCTACATATTCCTCCATATCCTTGTGCACGTCCAGGTGATTGGGGGCCAGGTTCGTGACCACCGCCCGCTGGGGGCTGTGGGTCATGTCCATCAGTTGAAAGGAGCTCAGCTCCACCACGGCATAGTCCTCCGGCCCCATCTGACGGCACAGGGGCAGCAGGGGCGTACCGATGTTGCCCCCCAGCCAGACCCGCTTTCCCGCCGCCTTGAGCATTTCGGAGATCAGGGTGGTGGTGGTGGTTTTTCCGTCCGACCCGGTGACGCCGATGAGATGGCAGGGCGCGACCCGGAAGAATACGTCCATCTCCGAGGTGATCTGCGCCCCCTGCTCCCGCAGGCGGCAGATGGCCGGATTGCCCGGATGCATGCCGGGAGTGCGGAACACCACGTTCGCCGACACATCGTCTAAGTAATGCTCCCCAAGGCTGAGCTTGCAGCCGGCACGCTCCAGCGCCAGCACCTCCGCGTCCAGCTTCTCCCTGGGCGTTTTGTCGCAGCCGGTGACGTCGCAGCCAAATTCCAGCAGCAGCCGCACCAGGGGCCGGTTGCTGACGCCCAGGCCCAGGACGGCAATTTTCTTTCCCCGCAGGGCCTCAAAATATGCTTCAAAAGCATCCATGTAATCATCGCCTCTCGAATAGTTCCATAGTTCCATGGTGCAAGTATACCCTTTTCCAAAAGATTTTGCAAGGGGATTTGACAATTCGCCCGCTTTGGGTTAGAATAATCCCGCAGCGCAGGCTGGGCAGCCGCGGATGGGAACCGAAAGGACTCAGATGAGGAAAGTCCGGGCTCCACAGGGCAGGGATAACGGGTAACGCCCGCCGAGGGCAACCTCAGGACAAGTGCAACAGAGAGATACCGCCCCGCGAGGGGTAAGGGTGAAAAGGTGCGGTAAGAGCGCACCCGGCCCATGGTAACATGGGTTTTACGATGTAAACTCTATCCCGGAGCAACGCCGTGGAGGGACAATGGGTCGGCCCGACCGTCCCAAGGAGGCGGCTTGACCCTGCGGGCAACCGCAGGGCTAGATAGATGGCTGTCAAAACAGAACCCGGCTTATAGGCCTGCACTGAACAAAAAAGTACGCCGCGTTTGCGGTGTACTTTTTTTATTTTTTAATCATTTTCCGATTCTGAACCGTTATATACGTTGAAAAGCTTTTCGTGAGGAGGGGTGCGGCTTGACGCAGGAGGAGCAGCTGATGCGCAAGATCAGCCAGGGTGACCGGGAGGCGGCGGAGCAGCTGGTGCAACTGCTGTACCCGGAGCTGCTGCGCTACTGCCTGTGGCACGTGCCCCGCCGGGAGGAGGCCGAGGACGCAGTACAGGAGACGTTCCTCAAGGCCATCCGCTATTATGACCGCTATGTCCACCGGGGCAGCTGCCGGGCCTTTCTCTACCGCATTGCCGCCAACACCTGCATCGACATGCAGCGGCGCTCCGCCGCCACGGCTGCGAGCATCGAAGCGCTGGACGAGCTGCCGGAGGAATGCTCTCCGCTGGAGCGGGCAGAGGCGGACTGGAGCTTCCGGCAGCGCATCCGCGCCCTGAAGCCGGAGCAGCAGGAGCTGGTGCTGCTGCGCTTCGGGCAGCAGCTATCCCTGCGGGAGATCGCCGCCGCAACGGGGCTGCCCCTGCGTACCGTCCAGTCCCGCCTGCGCGCGGCGCTGAAGCAGCTGAAAAATCAGCTGGAACAGGAGGTATCACCATGACAAACCGAGAACTTAAAACCCAGCTGCGCCGATCGCTTACAGCGCCGGACATCTCCCCCGCACCGCAGGCGCTGGCCGCTACCGGGCAGCTTGCCGGAATGGAGGCCGCCCGACGGGCCGGGCGCAGACGCATCGGCTTCTGGGAGCTTGCTCGGATGCAGGTTCGCTTTCTGGGGTGGAAGCTCTGGGCGGCCCAGGGGCTTTTCCTGCTGACCGTGTGGCTGCTCTTCCCGAAAGCGTTCTTCGCCGCAGAGCTGCGCAGACCCCAGGCAGCGGCGCAATGGCTGGTAGGACTTTCCGTCCTCACCTCCATGACCGCGCCTCCCCTGCTCTACCGCAGCATCCGCTTCCGCATGCAGGAGACGGAGTCTGCCGCCTACTTCTCCGCCTCCCGGCTGCTGGCGGCCAGGCTTTTGATCATCGGCATTGGGGACGCCGCGCTGCTTGCCTGCTTTGTGCTGCTGGCCGCAGTGAATACCGCGCTACACATCGGCAGCGCGGCAGTGGCGGTGGCGCTGCCCTTTTTGCTGACGGGATGCGGCGGGCTGTATCTGCTGGGCCACGCCTCCCCCCGGCAATTCCTGTGGGGAAGCCTGGGGCAGTGCGGCCTTCTGCTGCTGGCACTGGGGAGCCGCCGCCTGCGCTGGCTGCTCAGCCCCGGCCCTCTGACGGCTTCGGTATGCGCCGTGCTGCTGCTCCTGTGCGTCTGGCAGCTGCGCTGCCTGCTGTACAGCCCCCTCTATGCCGAGCGGCAAATTGCTTAAACGAAAGGAATTACTATGGAATTACAAATGGAGCATCTGTCCAAGAAATTCAAGGACATGACCGCCGTGGCGGATGTTTCCCTGCGGCTCACCCCCGGCGTGTGGGGACTGCTGGGCGCCAACGGCGCGGGTAAAACCACCCTCATGCGGATGCTTGCCGGGATCATGCAGCCCAGCAGCGGGGATATCCGCTACGATGGCATTTCCATTGCCGCCCTGGGGCAGCGATATCGGGATATCTTCGGGTATCTGCCCCAGGAATTCGGCTTTTACCCGGAATTCACGGTGCAGGACTATCTGGAATACGTGGCCACCCTGAAAGGGCTGAGTGCCGTAGACGGCAAACGAAAGATCGGCGCGCTTCTGGAGCGGCTCACCCTTGAGGACGTCCGGCGAAAGAAAATCGTCAAGCTCTCCGGCGGCATGAAGCGCCGGGTGGGCATCGCCCAGGCCCTGCTCAACGACCCGGAGGTGCTGATTCTGGATGAGCCCACCAGCGGCCTGGATCCCGGAGAGCGGGTGCGGTTCCGCAATCTACTGTCTGAATTTGCCCACGACCGCATCGTGCTGATCTCCACCCACATCGTATCCGATGTGGAGTATATCGCCACCCGCAACGCCATCCTGCGGGGCGGGAAGCTGCTCTCCTGCGGCACCACCGAGGAGCTGGTGCAGCAGGTGCAGGGCAAGGTCTGGACGGCCAGAATCGCGCCCCAGCGGCTGCCGGAATATGAGGCACAGCTGCCCATCGTCAGCCTGCGCAACGAGGCGGACGGCAGTGTCTCCCTGCGCTATCTGGGCAGCGCCCCGACTATTGAGGACTCTCTGCCCGCCGCGCCCCGGCTGGAGGATCTGTATCTGTGGCTGTTCCCTCAGGACGCCCGGGAAAGGAGCTAATATGCGTTTGCTGAAATTGGAGCTGAAGCGGGTGCTGAAATCCCGCATCACGGTCATTCTGCTGCTGGCCATTGTGGTAATCAGCGCGTTCATGGCCTATATTCCCATCACCTTTTCCTATGTGATCCGCTGGAACGAGCGCGGGGAAAGGGAAACCCTGCTGGGGCTGGACGCCATCCGCTATGACAAGCAGGCCCGCGCAGGCCTTGCCGGCACCGTCACGACGGAGCTTGTCCGGCAGGCGCTGACGGCCTATCGGGAATGCCTGACGGAATATGGGGTGCAGTCCACCCAGGAGCTGCCGGACGGCGTGTACATCCAGCGGCTCTACCCCTACGCGCCCCTCTTCAAGTGCATCCGGGAGGCCCTTGCCAATCCCGACACCGGCGTTGCCCCCGCGCTGCTGGACGTGCGCCCGGAGGCGCTTGACCGCTATTACGACGCCGTCACCCGGCATCTTTCCGATCTGATGAAGCTGGAGCAGCCGGAGCACCCCGCCGCCCGGGCCGCGGCAGAGCGGATGTTCAGCCGGGTACAGCTGCCCTATGAGTTCCACCCCGGCTACAATGCCGACGCCATGGACTACCAGCTGCTGACGGCCTTTCTGGTGGTGCTGCTGTGCGCGGTGATTGCCGCCCCGATTTTCGCATCGGACTACCAGACCGGGGCGGATGACATTCTGCGCTGCACCCGCAGGGGAACCGCTCAGCTGGCCTGGGTCAAGATCGCCGCCGCGCTGCTGATCTGCACCGCCGCCTTCTGCCTCAGCGCCGGGATGTACCTGGTGATCTCCGACAGTCTGTACGGCTGGGAGTGCACCAAAACCTCGGTGCAGCTGCTGTTTTCCATTGTCAGCCTTCCGGCCATGAACCTGGGGCAGCTGCAAATCACCTGCGCCGCTGGGTATCTGCTGACCCTGCTGACCACGGTGAGCATGACGCTGCTGCTCTCCTCCCGATGCCGCAGTGTGGTATCCGCCCTGGCCCTGTCGCTGCTGCTGTGCATTTTGCCGGTGATCGTCTTTATGTCCATCCCGGACTGGATTTCAAACTGGATCCTCCCCCTCCTCCCCGCCGGAGGCGTGGCCCTACAGGGCAGCTTGCTATACAGGCTCCTCGACTTTTCCTTCCTGAATCTGGGCAGCCTCTCAATCTGGCTCCCCCACGCCATGACCGCCGCCTGCCTCATCGAAATCCCCCTCCTCCTCACCATGACCGCACACTCCTATTGCAGACATAGGATCAAGTAACCCCAGCTGCAAGCTTCCCGCATAAGGGCAGAACGTTGAATGCCACCAGCTTCCCCACCCATCCCGTAGGGGGCGGCAACCTGTCGCCCCGCAACGCAACGAGACAGAGCGCTACATTGAATGGGAGCAGCTTCCGCTACCACCAAAGCTTCCCTTGGGGGAAGCTGGCAGGCCGTAGGCCTGACTGAAGAGGGCCTACCGCAGTACGTTCTTTATTAAAGGTGCGTTGAATGGTACGCACCCCTCCGTAGGGGCGGATACCAGCCGCCCGAAAGGTAACAAACGTGAGCTGTATAGACGAAACGCTCAATCCCGGTACTCGGCGGGCGGCTAATATCCGCCCCTACTAGTCTATCCCCATTAAAACTTTGTCTCTGGATAAAGATGTTTCAGCCTGGTTCTGGCGTCGGTGGTGTTGAATTGCCAGGAGACGCCCTTTTGGGAATTG
>CAKTIM010000039.1 GCA_934565795.1 uncultured Oscillospiraceae bacterium | reverse complement strand
GACACCCTTGCGGATGATGTCTTTCAGATATCGCTGCTCTTCTTCGCTCAGATATATTTCCTTGTTCTTCATTGTGGCGCACTCCTTTTTCTTGGCTTCTTATTATATACCACATGAAGAGACGGCTGTAAAGTATTAATGGATATGGGCTACTACGCACTTAAAATGTTTTAATTCTCTCGCTTTTTCCGAGACTTTACCAATATTTCTACACTTGATTCGCATTGTAAGGGGAGGTTGCGGGCGTCCCAATGGGGATTACTCTCTGCACGGCTCCGTGATCCAATGATCCAGGAAGCGCAGCTGCTGATCTGTGTGGAACCAGTGCTCTCCGTCGGGCATGACGGTGAGGGACGCGCCGCACCGCTTCGCAAAGGCTGTGACGGTCTCCAGGGAGGTCAGGTTGTCCTTTTCGCCGTACAGGATGCGGGTGGGGACATGCCAGGAAATCGGGTGCTCCCGCACGTCGCACAGATAGCGCCAGGACAGCGTTTCCCCGAACTGGGTGGGAATCTCCAGCCGCTGCGCTAGCTCCTGCTCCGTCACGTTCGCCCACAGCATCATGCTGCCGATCAGCTTCTCCATATCCACCACGGGGGAGATAAGCCAGGCGTTGTCCACCAGCGTTTCATTCAGGGTGGACAGGGAGAAAAACGCGCCGATGCTGTTTGCCACCAGCGTAAGCGATTCGCAGCGCTGCCGCAGGGCGGCAAAAAACGGCGGGAATTCCTCCCGTGCCTCCCAGGGCGTCTGGGCGCGGTAATCAAAGCCAAGCACCTCGCTGCCCGGAAACAGGGGCTTATAATGCTCCGCCTCCTGGGCGCAGCCGCCCTTTCCGTGGACGTATACCACGATATTTTTCTGATTCTTCATTTTTCAGTCTGCTTTCCTTTCTTTCTGCCAACCAGCTCCTTCGCCCAAGCGATGCCCACCGCCAGCAGCGCAAAGCCGCCGCAGAGCAGGGACAGGACGGTATCGCAGGCATCCTTCCATTCAGGATGGTTTTTCATGGCAATTCTTTTTTAAAAGTATGTTGCAAAACATTTGTTATGCATTGCAGATTATAGCACCAGCCTGTATCAATGTCAATAAAAAACGGCAAAGCACCGCGCAAACCGGCTGGAGCCACAGGGTACGATTCTCTGCGGTTTTCCCATCCGGTTTGCACGGTGCTGCTTGATGGTGCCGTTCAATGTTATTTCAGGTAATTCCCGGTCTCCTTTTCAAGGGCCTGCCACACCGGGTATTGCGCGCCGGTTTCATCGAAGAATTTCTTCAGATCCCGGTTCAGGGCGCTCATTTCATCGGTGGCGTTCATGGCGTGATCGGAGGCGCAGATCTTGCCCAGGCTGGTGGCGCACATGAGCTTGAAGAAGCGCAGGCAGGTCTTGCGATAGGCCGCGCCCTCAAAATTCTGGTCGCCCTTGGGCAGAATCTCATGGCCGGCGTTTCTGAGGGCGCGGTAGCCCTCGATATTGGCGTCGATCAGGCGGCTCAGGTACGCGGTGTTGCCCTTGAGCTTTTTCAAATCACCGTCGGTCTTATAGCAGGCGAAGGCCACCGGGAGCACAAAAGCGGCATGGCACAGGAGATAATCCCCCATGTTCGGCTCGTAGGCCACCTTGTATTTTGTGCCGCTGAAAACTTTCCCAATCAGCTGCTCATTGGAGGGTGCGCCCCGCAGCTGGCCGATGGTGATCTTTTTCAGGTCAACGGACGCCACCCGGTCAGGCTCCCGGTGCCCCGCCGAGGAGGCGAAGGCAAACAGCACATTTTTCTCCGGCAGCGCGGCGGCAACGGCATCCGCCCGCACGTCATTGCCCACAAAGACGATGTTCTTCGCCTGGCTGGCCCGCAGTGTCTCCATAATGGAATCCAGCTGGGTATAGCGCATGACCACAAAGATCACGTCATACCCGTCCTCCGGCATCAGCTGAGTGACGACAGGGACAGGGGTGACCGACACCCTGGGCGAAAACTTATCCTTGATCCGCAGGCCGTTCTTCTGGATTTCCTCCCCCCAGCTTCCCCGGGCAAGCAGGGCGACATCCTTACCGGCGCGAAACAGATTCCTTGCAAGATTGCAGCCAAGCACGCCCGCGCCAAACACCAAAATTTTCATTGTCCAGTCTCCTATCTTAAATATAAAATTGTTTTACCTATCCTGCCTCACACCGGCCGCTCCCTGCGGGCGATCCTCCGATACTCGATCGGCAGGATGCCCGTGCTCTTTTTGAACAGCTCCGCAAAGCGGCTGGAGGTGGTGTAGCCGATCATCTGGGCGATCTGGCCCATGGTGAAGTCCGTATCAATGAGCAGGTGCTCAGCCTGGCTCATGCAGCGGCCCTGGATATATTGGGTAACGGTGCAGCCAAAATGCTGCTTGAAGCAGCCCTTCAGCTTGCTCTGGCTCATGCAGGCGATGCCGGCCAGCCGCTCCAGCGGGATATCGAAGGCATAGTGGTCGGCAATATAGCTGGCCACATTATCCAGTCCCGCCAGATCCCCCGCAGAAAGCAGGCGCGCCTGCCGCTGTCGCTGCCGCTTCCAGGCATCCACCACCAGGGCGATGGCCTCCGTCACCTTGGCCTCGTAGAAGAGCGCCGCCGCCATCCCGTCGCCACGGTAATTCTCCACCTCAAACAACAGCCTCGACATAGCGGGAAAATCCGCCGCCTGATCCACGCTCTGAAACGCGGCGGGAAGATCAAGGTAGTCGTCGGGGTACTGCTGCTTCAAAATATCCTCGTAATAGGCCGGAAGAATCTCAATGCCCACCGCATGAACGGGGATGCGCTTGTGGATCAAGGCCCGGTAGCGCTGCTTGCCGCCCACGATGGTCTGAATATCCCCAGCGGAAAGCCGCCGGTAGGGATCCAGTGCCTCCCCGGAAATGGAGCCGTAGCACTGGATGCTGATGCACTCCGGGATCTCCACATCCAGGCAGAAATCCTCATGGAAAAAGAAATCATGGATTTTGATATCAAACAGATCCTGCTTGGCATAGACCCAGTAATAGCCGCCGCCGACCCCCGGCGCGATTTCCCAGCACCGCCCTGCCGGGCCGAACTTCTCCGGGCACGGAACAGGCCGGAAATTGTTCTGCTCCAGCAGCGGGCGGTAGAAGTCCTTTAATATGTCAGCTTTCATAGCCCTCCTTGCAACAAAGAGACAATTCCTTGCAACGATCCGGCAGAATCCGCCGCCGGATATTGATGAAATTGCTGCTGTGTGGTACTCTCATTTGCAGTTAGCAGTCACTAACCGAATTATAGCAAACGACGGTGCAAAAGTCAAACCGTCAAATCGACGCAAAATTCAATGCAAAGGAGAATTCATTATGCAAACCATTCATAAAAAAGGCCTGACCGTAAAAGACCTGGTTACCGTCGGCATCTTTTCCGCCCTTTTCCTGGTGTTTGCCCTTGTCGGCGGCATCTTTTTCGCCCCGAACCCGGTGCTGACCTTCTATATGCCCATCGGCAGCGCGCTGCTCTGTGGGCCGGTGTATCTGCTGATGCTGGCGAAGGTGCCCAAGCGCTGGGCCGTCACCATTCTTGGCGCGATTCTCTGCGTTATCTGGTTCGTAACCGGGATGCACTGGGCCATGGCGCTGGGATACCTGGTGATGGGCATCGTCGCCGACCTCTGCGCAGGCGGCAGGCAGTACAGGAGCAAAATTATCAATTCCCTCTCCTATATTCTGCTGTCCCTGGGCGGCACGGCGTCCTATCTCGTGTTCTTTGCCAACCCGGACGGCTGGGCAAAGACCATGCTCTCCGGCGGTACGGAGCAAAGCTACATCGACACCATGCGCGCAACGGGAACGGTTTGGATCCTGGTCATCATGCTGGTGGGTACTGTCCTGGCGGCGGCTGTCAGCAGCTTTATCGGGTGCCGGATGCTCCGGCGGCAGTTTGAAAAGGCCGGTATCACCAAATGAGCGCGGTGCATCTCGATCCGCGCACCAAGCTATGCCTGCTCCTACTCTGCGTGCTGTGCACCATGGCGGCCCCCGGCCTTCCCTTTCAGTTTGCGCTGGTGGCGCTCATCGGGCTGCTTGCCGCCTGCTGCGGAAAATGGCGGTACGCCCTGCGGGGCGCTGCCGTCTATGGGCTTGTCTGCCTGTTTACAACCTGGTGCATGAGCGTGATGGTTGGCACCTGGCGGACGATGTTCGTTGCCTTTCTGGGCCTGCTTCACAAGGTCTATGCCTGCGCAATGCTGGCGGGGCTTGTCATTCGCACCACCAGGGTCAATGAATTTCTCTGCGCCATGGCGGCGCTTCACTGTCCGAAAAAGCTGACCATTCCCCTGGCGGTCATGCTCCGCTATCTGCCGACTGTCCAGGAGGACTGGCATTTTATCAAGGACGCCATGCGCCTGCGGGACGTATCGCCCTCCCTCGCCGGCTTTCTGCGCGCCCCTGCCATGACGGTGAACTGCATCTATGTGCCCCTGCTGACGGCGGCCTCCAACGCGGCGGATGAGCTGTCTATTGCCGCCGTGACCCGGGGCATTGAAAACCCGAAGCCGCGTACCTGCCTTGTATCCATTCGGATGCGGGCGGCGGACTGGCTGGCCATGGGGAGCTTCTGCCTGTTTTTTGCCGGTGAGCTTCTATGGAAGGGAGTGGGCTGAATGATCGAATTTCAGGATGTATCCTTTTCCTACCCCGACAGCCCGGAGGGCTGCCTGAAGCACATCAATCTTACCATTCCAGATGGGCAATGCGTTCTGCTCTGCGGCCGCAGCGGCTGCGGAAAGACCACGCTGACCCGGCTGATAAACGGGTTGATTCCCCAGTTCTTCGCCGGGACGCTGACCGGCAGGGTGCTGCTGGACGGCGTGGATCTCTCTGAGCTGCCCATGTACCGCATTGCCGGGCAGGTGGGCAGCGTATTTCAGAATCCCCGGACGCAGTTTTTCAATGTGGATACCGACAGCGAAATTGCCTTCGGTCTGGAAAACCGGGCCATTCCCCAGGCGGCGCTGCGGGCGCGTGTGGCAGAAAGCGCGCGGGAGCTGCGCATTGAAGCGCTGCTGGGGCGCAACATCTTCGCGCTCTCCGGCGGCGAAAAGCAGAAGATCGCCTTTGCCTCAGTCTACGCCATGGGGCCGGATATCTATCTACTGGACGAGCCATCGTCCAATCTGGACATGGAGGCAATCACCCAACTGCGTGAACACCTCCGGCTCCTCAAGGCCCAGGGCAAAACCGTCATTATCGCCGAGCACCGGCTCTATTACCTGATGGATGTGGCAGACCGCATCCTCTATCTGGAGGCGGGGGCACTGACGGGCGACTGGACACCTGCCCAATTCCGCCTGATTGCGTCCCGGCAGCGGCTGGACATGGGGCTGCGGGCGGTGGAGCTGCGGGAGGAACGCCCCGTATGGTTTCCCTCCCCCACCGCCGCGCCGGTGCTGAAGCTGAAAAACGTGAGCCTATTCTATGGGAAGCAGCCGGTGCTTCGCGGTCTTTCCCTGCTGGCCCGGCCCGGCGACGTGATTGCCGTCGTGGGCCGCAACGGCGCGGGAAAAACCACCTTTTCCCGTGCGCTCTGCGTGCTGCACCGGGAGGCCTCCGGCGAGTACCGCTGGAACGGCAGCGTGCAGAAAGCCGGAGCACGCAGGAAGCGCTCCTACATGGTCATGCAGGATGTGAACTATCAGCTCTTCGCCGAGAGCGTGGAAGCTGAGTGCACCCTGGGGATCCGGCACCCGGACACCATGCTGGCGCAGCAGACGCTGGAGCAGCTGGGGCTTGCCCCGCTTCGGATGCGCCACCCGAACACCCTGTCCGGCGGACAGAAGCAGCGGCTGGCGGCGGCAGTCTCCATGGTCTGCGGCAAGGAGCTGCTGGTATTTGACGAGCCAACCAGCGGCCTGGATGCCGACAGCATGCTGCATCTGTCGGCACTCGTCCGCCAGCTTGCCGAGGCGGGCAAGGTCATCTTCATCGTGACCCATGACTATGAATTTGTCTGCCGCACCTGCAATCGGATTCTGCATCTGCACGACGGCACGATCGGCGACGATTTCACGTTATCGGAGGCGGCGCTTCTGAAGATCAAAGCAATTTTTGATGTGGAGTGAATGCAATGCAAATCAAAAAGAGTACGCTCGGCTGGATTTTTACCTTTGCCGGGCAGAAAAAACGCGGCTATATCGCCAGCGTGTGTCTTGCGATCGCCGGCGGAATATTTCAGATTCTGCCGTTTTTTGTGATGGCACGGGTGATCGGGAAGCTGATGGCCGGAGACCGGGCGCTGCACGGCTATCTTATCGACTGCGCCGCCATGGCGCTCCTCTAGCTGCTGCGGACGGGATTTCACGCCCTGTCCACCAGCCAGTCCCATCAGGCGACCTTTGCCGTGCTGGGCAGCATCCGCAAGCAGGGGCTTGCCAAGCTTGCCCGGATGCCGCTGGGCGACGTGCAGGCAAAAGGCTCCGGGGAGCTGAAAAGCATCCTCGTGGAGCGGGTGGACAGCATGGAGCCGACGCTAGCCCACGCCATTCCCGAAATGACCAGCAACGCCGTCGTGGTGCTATCCACGCTCTGCTACCTTTTCGCGCTGGACTGGCGCATGGCGCTGGTTTCCCTGATCACGCTGCCCGTGGGGCTTGTTTTCTTCAGGCTGATGATGGCGGGGTACGAGAAAAACTACAGCCGCACCGTGGCCGCCACCAATACCCTCAATGACACGGCGGTGGAATACATCGGCGGTATTGAAGTCATCAAGGCGTTCGGCGAATCCAAAAGCAGCTATGAGCGGTTCGCTGCCGCCGCCAGGGAATGCGCCCGAAGCTACATCGACTGGATGAACAGGAGCAATTTCTACTTCACCTTTGCCATGAACATCATGCCCGCTACACTTCTGACCGTGCTGCCCATCGGCGGTATGCTGGTAAGAGCCGGGACGCTGACGCCGGAAGCATATGTGTTTATCATCATTCTCTCCATGGGGCTTATCAATCCCATCATCGGCTGCATGAAATTCACAGACGATCTGGCCAAGGTCGGCACCATCATCGCCCAGGTCACCGCCATTCTGGCAACCCCGGAGCTGCCCCGCCCGGCAGAGGCCGCCGAACGCTGCCACGGCAGCACCGTCATGCTGAAGGGCGTGCGCTTTGGCTATGGGGAGAAGGAGGTGCTGCACGGCATCGACCTGACCTTCCGGGAGGGCACGGTCAACGCCCTTGTCGGCCCCTCCGGCAGCGGTAAATCCACCATCGCCAAGCTGATTGCCTCCTTCTGGGATGTAAGCGGCGGCAGCATCACCGTGGGCGGCGTGGATATCCGCCGCATCCCGGCGGCGCGCTACCAGCAGCTTGTGGCCTATGTGTCCCAGGATAACTTTCTGTTTGACACCACCGTGCGGGAAAACATCCGCATGGGCAGGCCGGGGGCCACGGATCAGGAGGTGGAGCAAGCGGCGCGGGAGTGCGGCTGCTATGACTTTATTATGGGGCTGGAGCATGGCTTCGACACACAGGTCGGCAGCGGCGGCGGGCATCTTTCCGGCGGTGAGCGGCAGCGCATTTCCATTGCCCGGGCCATGCTAAAAAATGCCCCCATCGTCATTCTGGACGAGGCCACTGCCAACGTTGACCCGGAAAACGAGCAGGAGCTGATGGAGGCCATTCAGGCATTGACCCAGGAAAAAACGGTCATTATGATTGCCCACCGGCTGAAAACCGTCCGCCATGCCGATCAAATTCTGGTGGTGGACAAGGGGCAGATCGTCCAGCAGGGCCGCCACGAGACGCTGCTGGCACAGGACGGAATCTACCGCCGCTTTATCACCGGCCGCGAGCAGGCCGTGGGCTGGCGGCTGTAATCCAGCGCTCCAGCCCCACTCGCTGAAAAATATGGCGAGGCTGCACCTCTGGAGCCTCTGGGTGAATCGTCTGCGGCTGAGCGGCGGGTAACTCACTCAGAGGCTCCTTAGGCGCAATACAGCGTTTTGCTCTTCGCTTTGTGCGGTTGAATTAGCCAATATTTTGACGTAAGATGAATTGCCAGGGGTAAGACAATACACCTATCGTATATTTGGATTTGGAATAATGGACTGAACGTCAACAGTTTGCCGGGCAGTACATGGGCCTGCGCCGCTTGAAAATCCAGGAAAAAAGCTCTTGACAAACCCTCCCGAATCCTGTATAATACCCTCGTTGCTTCGGTAACCCATGGACGATTAGCTCAGCTGGCTAGAGCATCCGCTTGACGTGCGGAAGGTCATAGGTTCGAGTCCTATATCGTCCACCAAACATAAGAAATCCGAACTTCTTCCCTGTGGGGGATGGGTTCGGATTTTTTGTTTATGTTAGGGATCTTTCCTATTAAATACCGATTGGGAACCCGGACAGCGTAACCCAAACAAAAAAGTTTTTGTAAGCGCTCAACAACCACCCGTCTATAAAACATGCAGGCCCGCAACCACGGGCCTGCATGTTAGTCGAGATAGGTATTCACATAAGCATCCGAATTCTTCACACCGAATTCCTGTTGGACATAGGGTGCCCAAGGCATGAACGATTCCAATTCTTCGTGGGATTGGTTTTTTCCCAGGTACGGCAGCTCCACCAACACATGCTGGAGATAGGCAAAGGGCTCAATACCGTTTGCCTTTGCACTTTCCACCAGGGAATACACAATGGCGCTGGCCTCAGCTCCTTTTGTGGTATCGCAAAACAGCCAGTTCTTTCTGCCAAGGGTAAAGGGGCGGATGGCGTTCTCTGCCAGGTTGTTGGAGATCGGCACCTCGCCGTTAGATAGGGATGCTGTGAGCTGCTGCTTTTGGTTCAGACTGTAGCGCACCGCTTCTTCCAGTTTGCTGCCCTTTTCCGGGTGGATTGTTTTTAGCCACGCATAATACTCCTCCAGAAGGGGCAGTTCCTTGTTCTGGCGGTATTCCTGGCGATATTTGGGTTTATAGGCAGCGCATTTCCGCTCCTGTGCAAACAGCTTGTTGCAGTATTGGAAGCCAACAGCGGCTTTACTGTTTTTTACCGTTGCGCCCTCCGGCATTGCTTCCCGCCATTTTCTTCTGGCGTGAGACCAGCAGCCGCAATGGGTGACCTGGGTAAGCAGGTTATAGCCCTGGTAGCCGTCCGTCACGAGAGCACCGGTAAAGCCTTTCAGGAATGCCTCCGGCCGCTTTCCGCTGCGGTCCGGCTGGTACTCAAAGAGGCGCACCTGGTGCCGGATCAGGGCGGCGCTGGCATACAGCCACATCCGGGATTCCGAGGTCGCGGGTTTCCCGTCCTCCTTCAGCACCTGCACAACGGTCTCATCTGCGTGGATCACGGAATGGATCAGAAGCTCCTGCTTCATGTGCTTGTACAGAGGTTTCAGCCAACTCTGACTGCACTGGATCACCCAGTTTGCCATGGTGGCACGGCTGAGGGAAATCCCTTCTCTGGCCCACATCTATTCCTGTCTGGCCAGGGGCAGGCCATCCACATACTTCTGGGTCATGATGTACGCCACAGTCGAGGGCGAGGCCAAGGAATGCTTCATAAGCGGGACCGGCGGTTTCACGGTCACGATATGGGCAAAGCCCGTATCCTTTTCGCAGCTGTCGCAGGCATAGGTAACGGCGTAATAAGCCAGCAGCTTGATTTGCTTGGGAATGATCTGCATTTCATGGCGCAGGAATTTTTTGCCAATGGGCTTCATTTTTCCGCCGCATTTGCCGCAGACCAGTTGGCCTTCCGGCAGTTCCAGAAGCACTTCCTCTTCCGGGAGGCCGTTCAGCATCTCGGCCTGGCTGCGCTTCTTCTTCCGCTCATGCTGAGGAATCAGAATGGTATCCGGGGTCGGCTCCTCCACCTTGGGGGCTTGCTCTTTTTCTGCTTCATTGAAAAAGCTGGCCTGGTCATGCAGAACATAGCTGTTTTTCTCGCTGGACTGACCGAACCTGGCCCTCTGGGCATTGGCAAAGACCTCATTCATGTGCTCCAGCTTCCGCTTCAGTTCCGCATTTTCCTTCTGAAGCAGTTCAACAGAATCTGCCAGCGGGCGAATCAGCTCCGCTACTTCCGCGGCGGTGTATGTACTTTTTTTATCCGCTGCGGCCATAGTTTTCACCCCTGAAAAGTAGATTGATCCTGGATTTATTATATCATAAATCCAGGATAAAGTACAGAAAAATATGCGGTTTTTAGAATATTTTCGTCAGAACAAATCCTTGGGCTTTCCTTTGCGGATGGCTGTTTTCTGCTCTATTCGGAGTCCTTCCATGAGCCAGCGGAAGCTCTGGGGATCCAGCAGCTTCAGCTCCGCCTCTGACCTGGGCCACTGAAATCTGCCGTTGGACAGCCGCTTGTACAGAAGAATATAGCCGTCTCCTGTCCAGTACAGTGCCTTAATTCGGTCTGTCCTGCGGCCACAGAACAGAAATAGGCTTTCTTCATTCAGCTGGCCACCATACTGCTGGGTCACCACTGCGGCCAGTCCGTCAATCCCAAGACGGAGGTCTGTGTAGCCGCAGGCAATGTAGTAGCTGCGGACTTTGGACAGATCCATCATAGCGATTGAATGGAGCGAAGCAAGGCCACAACGGCATCCATATCCACGCCATCCGGCAACTTCATCTCTGCTCCCCGGTAGTGAATCTCAAGAATACTGTCTTTTGCCGGCAGTGATTCCAGTTGTACCAGTTGTGGTGCGGTAGCCCCAACCATCTGCGTTCGTAGCTTCTTTAGCCAATAGTAAAAACTTTTCTCAGAAATCCCACGCTGTTGGCAGAATTCCCGCTTTGTCAATCCGCTGGCACTGCATTCTTGTATGAGCATTGCCCATTCCTGTGCCCGATACGCATCCCGCACCGCTAATACTTCTCCCATTTGACACCATCCCTGTTTCGTTTCTCGAAAAACTCACCGTGAGTTTTTCGAGATTTGGGATATTATCTCATGGATGTGCAGAAGATGCTAGGCGGTGGGTTATTGAGCGCTTACTGCGTTTCAGAGTTTTTCATAGTAGTTTAATTCTAATGCAAAAAACCACATCAGCCAAGCCCTTTTTGGGATGGTCGATGTGGTTTTTTCATGGGCGTATTTTGCAACAGGCCCTATGATTATTGGATTATCTCATTCCCACTCGCTCCTGCCAAAAGTTTTCTAAACAGATTTGCTTATGGGATTTAGTTCAGAGTATTGGCATTATTTTCATTATTCAGATAGTAGAGGCTATCTGATTTTTTGTTGCCAAAACGTTGCCACGGCTATGCTTAATTGTTCCGAGTGTAGAAGGTGTTTTTGCCGCTGCTATGTCGGGTGATTTCTCCGTTTTCTACCAGCTTCTTCAGGGAGTTCTCAACCGAGGCCTTCTTGATGGAGGGACACAGCTCCATGATTTCGCTCTTGGTAAACTTGCCGACCTTCTTCTGAACAGCTCGACGGACAAGGTCCACGGCGGGTAGCTTCTCATCCACCAGCTGCACCCGGTCCTCAAAGTCACGGTAGGCGGAGAGAATGGTACCCAGAATATACTTGATAAACGGAACTGGGTCGTTCTCACCTTCGTGCCACTTGGTAGAGGCGATGTGCAGAACATCGTAGTACACATTCTTGTTTCGCTCAATTTTAGCTTCCAGACTCACATACCGTCCAACCACATAACCGCTGCGGTATAGCAGCAATGTGGTGAGCAGGCGGCTCATTCTGCCGTTGCCGTCGTTGAAGGGATGGATGCAGAGAAAATCATTGATGAAAATGGGAATCAGGAGCAGGGGATCGATGATACCATCGTCAATGGCCTTGTTGTAGCTTTCGCAGATGGCTGCAACAGCATCCGGCGTTTCATAGGGCTCCAGCGGTGTAAATCGGACAAAGGTTGTGCCGTCAGCATGGGTTTCGCTGATATAGTTCTGGACATTCTTGAATCGCCCGCCGATGCCACGGCCGGAGTAATGATAGAGCATCCCATGGAGCTGTAAGATATAATTTGCTGTCAGAGGGATGTATTCATAGCTCTCGTGGATTGTGTTCAGCACATCCCGGTAGCCGCTGATCTCTTCCTCGTCCCGGTTCCGGGGCGTGGTTTTTTCCTCGCACAGCTGCTTGATTCGGGTATTGGTGGTAACAATACCCTCAATCTTGTTGGAAGCCTCGGTACTCTGCACCTTGGCAATCTCCACCAGCCGATCCAAAGCCGCAGGTTTCTGCGCCAGATACATTTCCTGCCGTCCCTTGCACTCGTGGATCTGAGCTACCAGAGAAAGTACCTCGCTGTCCCATGCAATTGCTTTCAGTTTGCTGTAATCAAATTGCCGCATTCGCCTACGCCTCCTTTTCGTTCGCCTAATTATAGCACATCTTTAGGAGAAATGCAAGACAGTTAGGGTTATATAAACCTAATTATATTCTATTTTTAGGCGAAATATTCTGGCGTAGGCGAATGGCTTGGCTTTCAGGAGAGATTTTCTTTCTCCCCTAATAGACAGCGTGTAGCACGATTACAGGCTTTCGACAATCGACTTTTGTGCCATTTTTTAATCGGCATAATTTGCCTGAATACACTCTGCAAATCCAGACGGATCTCCCAACTTAGCTTTATCAATATTATCACGAAGATATTTGCGTGTGGCGTCATCACAGCGAT
>CAKTIM010000038.1 GCA_934565795.1 uncultured Oscillospiraceae bacterium | reverse complement strand
CCCTCTTTTGTCAAGCTCTTTTTTAACTTTTCTTTAAGTTTCTGTGTCTATCCCGCTTTCCTGACACGCTCCCGCGCGCAGCTTCGCTATATTATCACCCTTAGCCCCTTTTGTCAACTACGTTTTTCCTTTTTTGACAATTTTTCTTTCATTTGCCACAGCGCAGGGATGACCGCCCACAGAAGAAGCTCCGTCAGCACAAAGGTCTCCGGGGGAAAATGGACGCCCAGGGCGTAGATTCCATAGGCGATTGCACCCAGGAACCAGATGCGGTTGTCCTTTTCCTCCTTCTCCTTTACGCTGTCCAGCACATAGCAGATGGAGGCAAACCATCCGGCGGTGATGGCGCAGGCAGCCAGGCTCTCCAGATGCTCCGTCACCCCGGCCAAGGACAGGCCGCGGCTGAAGGCATACAGCGACGCACCCCCCGCCGTTATCAGCGACGCGGCGGCAGCGATGGCGCCGTTCGGGATCACCCGCCAGCTTTTGCTTTTGCGTCCCAGCAGCGGAAGCAGCAGCGCCGCCGCCAAGGCCATATCAGGAAGCTCCGCCTGGGGCTTCAGCTGCTCCAGCCGAAGCTGAAGCAGGCCTGAGAACGCCATAATCAGCAAAATCAGGTAAACGCCATAGCGAAGCACGCTGGCCGATCGCACAGCGCTCCTCCGCCACACCGCATACGCCGCAAGAAGAACCAGTACCCCCGGCACCACATATGCCGCTCCCCGCCCCGGCCAGCACCCATGCGTCCAGCCCAGCAGCCCGCTCAGCAGGAGCACTGCCCCAATGCTGCGCAGGTCATTCAGCCATTGCAGCTTTGGCTCCGGCAGCGTGCCCACCCAGGTACAGACAAGGACGGCAGCCAGTGCCAGGATCAGTGTTGGAAGCCAGTTTTTTCCCGCTGCCGCCTCCGCCGCCGGAATGGTGAGCGCCAGAAGCTGAAAGGGGCGATATGCTTTTTCATTTTTCAAGGATCAACCGTCCCTCCATACTGTGAATGTTTTGCAGCGGCGTTTCCGGGGCAATATCCGACAATCGGGCGTCGGGTGAATGGGTCTTTAAAAAGTCGGCCAGCTGCTCCGCATCCGCCGGATCATCCGCAGTGCACACTCCGACACCGGGGCGCAGGAGCTGCTGTAGCTCCGGGAGAAGTGATTTTGCCTGGCCCTGAAGAATCAGATAGGCCGCCGTATCCAAAAAAATATGACCCGTCGTTGTCTCCCGCAGCTCCCGCAGAGCGGCGGTCAGTGTTTCTCCTGCGCCAAGCTGGCCGGTGTCCGTTCGGACGGTGATCTGCCGCTCTCCCCGATCCACCAGCAGGACGGATACCGGGTGCAGCTGCCCCAGCTCGGTTCCCGGCGAGGGCAGGGCTGCAAACGCAAGCAGCACCGCCGCTGCCAGAAGCAATTTTTTCAACGCTGCCGCCTCCGATCGCATGGATTCATTCTGATCTTTCGGAATAGCTGCTCCTTCATCCGTGGGCGCAGAATTTCATTTCCCTCGTCGGTCTGGAACGGTGACAGATACGGAAGCCCCAGGCTTTGCAGGCCGCCCAGATGGATGGTAAGGACGATCAGGCCGCAGGTCACGCCAAACAATCCGGCAGACGCCCCAAGAACAGTCAGTCCAAACCGCCACACCCGGATTCCCTCAGCCAGGTCCCGGTTGGGCAGGACAAAGCCGCAGATGCCTGCCAGGCTGACCACGATCAGCGCCGCAGGAGAAATAAAGCCCGCCTCCACCGCAGCGGTGCCCACCACGATTCCGCCCACGGTGGAAACGGACTGACCCACCGCCTGGGGAAGATGAATGCCGCTCTCCTGCAGCAGCTCAAAGGCGATCAGCAGGCTCAGCACCTCCAGCGCCGACGGGAAGGGCACATCCTTCTTGCTTTCGATCATGGCCCGCAGAAGCGGCAGCGGGATCATTTGCTGATGGAATACCGCCAGCGCAACATAAAAGCCGGGGAGCAGCAGGCTGAGCAGCATTGCCCCATAGCGCAGGAAGCGGATGCAGGAGGCAGTGATATAGTCCCGGCTCAGATCCTCCGGGCTTTCCATCAGGCAGCCCAAATCCACCGGGGCCAGATAGCCCAGGGGCAGGCCGTCCACCAGCAGGCCCACCCGGCCATCCAGCAGGCCTAAGCAGAAGGTATCCGCCCGCTCGGTGTATTGCAGCAGGGGGAACGCGGTGGCGCGGGAGCCGGTGACGTATTCCTCCACCGCGCCGGGGGTAAGAAAGCCGTCCACATCTATGGAAGCAAGGCGCTGCTTCATCCGCTCCACCAAGACCGGGGAGGTGATCCCCTCCACCCACGCAACCGTCACATTGGTCAGGCTCCTACGGCCCACCCTGGACTCGTCCAGGCGCAGGGCCGGGGTACGCAGATGGCGGCGCAGGAGGCTTGTATTGGTGCGGACGGTCTCCGTAAAGGCATCCTTGGGGCCTTTGACGGTGTTTTCCACCTCCGGGGCGGACAGGCCGCGCTTTTCGCCGGTCTTGACCTCGAAGGCCAGCGCGCCGGAGCCTGGAAACAGGATCACGCAGAAGCCATTGACCAGCTTCAGGGCCACATCGTCCAGATCCTTGCATTCGTCCGCCACACTGTTATAGATTTCACCTCGCAGGGCGTTGTCGTAGAGCAGCTGCATGGTTTCGCCGGTGAGGTGATCGGTCAGGGGCTTGAACACATATTCCGAGGTATCCGCCCCGGAGGTCAGGCCGTCGATTGCGTAGGCATAGAGCGTAAAGCCGTTGCACGATAGCTCCCGGGTCACAAAATCCCCGGCGTTTCCAAAAGCAGCCCGGATTTCCTCGTCCGTGAGAAACTGAGACATAGGCGGCTCCTTTCACTGATTTGATCGCCACCATTATTCCCTGATTTTTCCGGGAGTATACGAAAGGATTGCATTTTGTGTCATTCAATGCTATATTGTAATGACATGACTATGATTTTGGAGGGAAGCGCTGTGAGCGGCGTTGGAAAAATTGAGAAGAAGGCGGGGAGCCGGTTTTTAAGCTACTATGAGCTGGAGGCCATCCACCGGGACGGGAGCACCTCGCCCTATTACATGGCTTCCCGGAATCCTGACCCGGCGGCATTGACTGCCGTGACCCATCAGAATCGCCCCAATGGGGTGACGATTTATAGCCTGCTGGGGGATCGGATCGTGCTGGTGCGTCAGTACCGCTACCCTATTGGCGGATATGTATATGAATTCCCGGCCGGGCTGGTGGAGCCGGGGGAAAATGTGCAGCAGGCCGCCATCCGGGAGATGTATGAGGAGACCGGGCTGACGCTGGAGCTGATCCCCAGCGAGTTTGGCCGTCCCTTTTTCACCACCGACGGCATGACGGATGAAAGCTGCTGCCTTGTATTCGGCCGCTGCCAGGGCTTGCCCACCAGCGAGCATCAGGAGGACACCGAGGACATTCAGGTGGTGCTGGCCGACAAGACGGAATGCCGTAGAATTCTGAGGGAGGAAAACGCCTCCATTCAGTGCGCCTATATGATGATGCACTTTATCTCCTGTCAGGGGGATCCGTTTGCTTTTTTAAGCGGAGGCGAGTATGTCTGATGCAATCGCCGCCGTCTCCACCGGGCGTCAGGTCTGCGCCATCGGGATTATCCGGCTGAGCGGGGACGGCTGTATTGAAATTGCGCAGCAGGTCTTTACCGCGCTGCGTTATCCCCTGACCCAGGCCCCCAGCCGGAGGCTGGTGATGGGGACGCTGCACGATGCCCAGGGGCGGGTGATCGATCAATGCATGGCGGTATGCTGCCGCCAGCCCCACAGCTACACCGGGGAGGATACGGTGGAATTCCACTGCCACGGCTCCCCTGCCGTGCTGGCCGCTGGGCTGGAAGCGCTGTACCGGGCCGGAGCCAGGCCCGCCGGGCGGGGAGAATTCACCAAGCGGGCGTTCCTGAACGGAAAAATGGATTTGACCCAGGCGGAGGCCGTGATCGACCTGATTGAGGCGGACACCGCCGACGCTGCCGCCAATGCCGCCGGACAGGTGGGCGGCGCGCTGCAAAAAAAGCTTGTGCCGATTTATGACCAGTTGACCGACCTGTGCAGTCATTTCCACGCGGTGCTGGACTATCCAGACGAGGACATTGAGGATTTTGGACTGCAAAACTACGCCTCCACCCTGCGCAGCTGCGCCAAGGCGCTGTATGCGCTGCTGAAAACCTACGGCCAGGGCCGGATTCTGCGTCAGGGCGTGGCTGCCGCCATTGTGGGGCGGCCAAATGTGGGAAAATCCAGCCTGCTTAATGCGCTGGCCGGCTTCGACCGGGCCATCGTCACCGACATTCCCGGCACCACCCGGGATACCGTGGAGGAGTCCGTCATGGTCGGCTCCACCCGGCTGCGGCTGATCGACACGGCCGGCATCCGGGAAACCGACGACACTGTGGAGGCACTGGGCGTCCAGCGCTCCAGGCAGGCGCTGGAGGAGGCCGACCTGGCAATTTTCATCTGCGACGGCTCCCAGCCGCTGACCCAGGAGGATCAGCAGATTATATCACTGTGTCTGGATGCCCCAAACTCCATTGCACTGATCAACAAATCCGATCTGGGTGCCGTCGTGCAGCCTGGCGATCTGCCGTTTATTACAGTGCTGCCGGTTTCCATTACGGAAAACAGGGGGCTTGACCTGCTGCCGGACATTCTGGATGAGATGTTCGCCGGGGCGCTGCCCTGCGACGGCTCTATTCTGACCAATGCCCGCCAATACGACGCCTGCCGCCGGGCCTATGAATCCATGCTGGAAAGCCTGAAGGGCTTACAGCTGGGGCTGACCCCGGACGCGGTGCTGACGGATGTGGAGGCCGCCATGCAGGCCATGGGCGAGGTCACCGGCGCAACGGTGCGGGAGGATATTACCGCCAGAATCTTTGAACGATTCTGCGTTGGAAAGTAAGGAAGAGAAGTATGATTTATCTAGACAATTCCGCCACCACCAAGCCGTGCCCGCAGGCGGTGGAGGCGATCACCAGGGCGCTGACCGAGCAGTGGGGCAATCCCAGTGCACTGTATTCCTTTGGGATCGATGCGGCGCGGGAGCTGCGCGGTGCGCGGCATCAGGTGGCCGCCGCCATGGGGGCCGAGCCGGAGCGGGTGTTCTTCACCTCCGGCGGCACCGAGGCGGATAACTGGGCGGTGATGGGCGCCGTCAAGCGGCTGGGCAAGCGAGGTAAGCACATCGTCACCACCGCCATGGAGCATCACGCTATCCTGAACTGCATGCAGGCGCTGGAGGCGCAGGGCTTCGAGGTCACCTATCTGAAGCCGGACGGGATGGGCCGGGTCAGTCCGGAGCAATTAAAGGCCGCGCTGCGCAAGGACACCATTCTCGTCTCTGTGATGATGGTAAATAATGAGGTCGGCTCCGTCATGCCCATTGCGCAGATGGCAAAGCTGACCCACCGGCTGTGCCCCGACGCCATTTTCCACACCGACGCGGTGCAGGGCTTTTTAAAGGTTCCCTTTCAGGCGCGGACGCTGGGGGCCGACCTGATCAGCGTATCGTCCCACAAAATTCACGGGCCGAAGGGAGCGGGCGCGCTGTACATCTCCCCCCGGCTCAAGTCCTTCCCTCCCCTGCTGCTGGGCGGCGGACAGGAGGGCGGCTATCGCAGCGGCACTGAGGGAACACCGGCAATCTTCGGCTTCGCGGCGGCAGCTGCGGCGGGAAATGCCACCTTTCAGGAGGATCGCGCCCGGGAGACGGCACTGCTGACGGCGCTTTCCGAGCGTCTTTCCGCGCTGCCGGGAGTCGTGCTCACCGGGGCACATGAAGCGCCGCACATTCTGTCCGTCTCCGTGCCGGGGGTGCCCACCCAGAATTCCATCAACATTTTGCAAGATCGCGGCATCTGCGTTTCCGCCGGAAGCGCCTGCGCCAAGGGGCACCGCAGCCATGTGCTCACGGTTATGAACGTCAGCCCGGACATCATTGACTGCACATTCCGGGTGAGCCTGAGCAGGCTGAACACCCAGGAGGAACTGGAAGTACTGGTGGAGGCCATCCGGCAGGATATCCTCCCCAGAGTAAAAGCAGAGAGGAGTAATTTCCATGAATAAAGAAACCCTGCGGGCCATCAAATTCACCCTGTTTTCCATCAGCGCCGGTGTCATTCAGATCGGATCGTTCACCCTGCTCAATGAGCTGACGCCCCTTTCGGAGCACATCAGCTATTTGATCGCCCTGGTGCTGTCCGTGCTGTGGAACTTCACCTTCAACCGGCGCTACACTTTCCAGTCCGCCGGGAATGTGCCCAAGGCCATGGCGCTGGTGGCGCTGTTCTACTGCGTATTCACGCCGCTGTCCACTTGGCTGGAAAAGACGCTGGTGGGCGCGGGCTGGAACGAATACGTGGTGACCGTGCTGAACATGATCATCAATTTTGTCACCGAATTCCTGTACGACAAATTTGTGGTATTTCGCAACGATACGGATACGAACGAAGCGGCAAAGCGGCAGGAAAAAGCTGAATAATTCATCTTATCCACAAATACAAAACCGGGGCAGCTCACTTTGGGAGCTGCCCCGGTCAGCTTGTTGAAAATAATTACACAATTCCCTGCGCGTTCATCGCGTCGGCGACCTTCAGGAAGCCGGCGATATTTGCGCCCGCCACGTAGTTGCCCGCCAGCCCGTAGGCCTTGGAGGCGTCGTCGATGTTGTGGAAGATGTTCACCATGATATCCTTGAGCTTGGCGTCCACTTCCTCGAACGTCCAGCTCAGGCGCTGGGAGTTCTGGGTCATTTCCAGGGCGGAGGTGGCCACGCCGCCGGCATTGGAGGCCTTGCCGGGGCAGAAGAGGATGCCGTTATCCTGGAGGTATTTCGTCGCGTCCAGGGTGGTGGGCATGTTCGCGCCCTCGGCCACGGCGAAGCAGCCGTTTGCCACCAGGAGCTTTGCATCCTCCAGGGTCAGCTCGTTCTGGGTGGCGCAGGGCAGCGCCACGTCGCACTTGGTGCTCCACAGGCCCTTGCCCTCATGGTACACGCAGCCCGGGCGGGCCTTGGCGTATTCGGTCAGGCGGGCGCGCTTGACCTGCTTCACCTCGATCAGGGTAGCCACGTCGATGCCGTCGGGGTCGTAGACCCAGCCGGTGGAATCGCTGCAGGTCACGGGCTTCGCGCCCAGCTGCCAGGCCTTTTCGATGGCATAGGTCGCCACGTTGCCCGCGCCGGAGACGGCAACGGTCTTGCCCTTCAGGCTCTTGCCGTTGCAGCGGAGCATTTCGTCCGTCAGGTACAGCAGGCCATAGCCGGTGGCCTGGGTGCGGGCCAGGCTGCCGCCGTAGCTCAGGCCCTTGCCGGTGAGGACGCCCTCGTACAGGTCGCGGATGCGCTTATACTGGCCGAACAGGTAGCCGATCTCCCGGCCGCCCACGCCGATGTCACCGGCAGGCACATCGGTATCGGCGCCGATATACTTACACAGCTCTGTCATGAAGCTCTGGCAGAAGGCCATGACCTCCCGGTCGGACTTGCCCTTGGGATCAAAGTCCGCGCCGCCCTTGCCGCCGCCGATGGGCAGGCCGGTGAGGGAATTCTTGAAGGTCTGCTCGAAGCCCAGGAATTTCAGGATGCTCAGGTTCACGCTGGGGTGGAACCGCAGGCCGCCCTTGTAGGGGCCGATGGCGCTGTTGAACTGGATGCGGTAGCCATTGTTCACCTGAACCTGGCCCTTGTCGTCGATCCAGGGCACCCGGAACATGATCACCCGCTCCGGGGTGGTCAGCCGCTCCAGGAGGGCATTCTTACGGAAAGCATCCTCATTCTTTTCGATCACGGCGGACAGGGATTCCAGCACCTCAGTGACGGCCTGGAGGAATTCCGGCTGATTGGGGTTCTGCTTCTTCACACGTTCCAAAACTTCATTTACATAGCTCATTGTTTAAGCACTCCTTTGTACTTCAATAAAGAGCGGGGGGATAATTCGCGCTGCATACGCAAATGTTCTCCCACCGCGTACCAACAGTGCCCATTGTACCAGAATTCCATTGGGAATGCAATCACTTTTTGCAAGTTTATTTTTAAAACTTGCAAAATGAGGCAATATAGCGCAAGGCTTGACGATTATTGGCGCTGGTTTTGTAGCACATTACAGAGCGAAATTCAAAGCGCCCTTTTTCCCCCTCTTCCAAGGTGCTGAAAAACCAGAGGCGGCGAACCGTCTCTGGTTTTTGGTGATCGTTTCTTGATAATCAATATGCGACGCCCCAATAGACCATCTTGCTGGCGGGCTTGCCGCAGCAGGCGCAGGTGTCGGACAGGTGCTCCTGGCGGAAGGGGATGCAGCGGGAGGACATCCCCGCCACTTCCTTCATTTTCTGCTCGCATTCCACATCGCCGCACCACATGGTTTTGACCAGGCCGCCGTTCTTCTCCTGCACTTCCTTGGCTTCCTCCAAAGAGTGCGCCTCGAAGATGTGCTCGTCCAGATTCTTTTTGGCCTTCTCGTACATGCCCTTCTGCACCAGCTCCAGCTGTGCTTCCACGGCCTGCTCCAGCTCCTCCAGCTTGACGATGGTCTTTTCGCCGTCGTTCCGGCGCACCAGGACGCACTGGTCGTTTTCCAGGTCTCTGGGGCCGCACTCCACCCGCAGGGGCACGCCCTTCATCTCGTACTCGGCGCACTTCCAGCCCATGGAATTATCGGAGTCATCCAGCTTTACCCGGAAGCCCGCGTCCACAAGGCACTGCTTCAGCTTCTGCGCCGCCTCCAGCACGCCGGGCTTGTGCTGGGCGATGGGCAGGATGATTACCTGAGTGGGCGCGATCTTGGGGGGCAGCACCAGGCCGTTGTTGTCGCCGTGGGTCATGATCACCGCGCCGATCATCCGGGTCGTGCTGCCCCAGGAGGTCTGGAAGGGGTATTGCAGCTTATTGTCCCGGCCGGTAAAGGTGACGTTGTAGGCGCGGCTGAATTTGTCGCCGAAATAGTGGGAGGTAGCGCCCTGAAGCGCCTTGTGATCCTTCATCATGCACTCCACGGTGTAGGTGGCTTCCGCACCAGCGAACTTCTCCTTCTCGGTCTTGCGGCCGGGCACCACGGGGATGGCCAGCACGTCCTCGAAGAAGCTGGCATAGCAGTTCAGCTGTTGCTCCGTCTCGGCCTTGGCCTCCTCGGCGGTCTCGTGGATGGTATGGCCCTCCTGCCACCAGAATTCCCGGGAGCGCAGGAACGGGCGGGTGGTTTTCTCCCAACGGATGACGGAGCACCACTGATTGTACAGCATGGGCAGCTGCCGGTAGGTCTGCAATACGTTCGACCAGTGGTCGCAGAACATGGTCTCAGAGGTGGGGCGGAAGGCCAGACGCTCTTCCAGCTTTTCGCTGCCGCCCATGGTGACCCAGGCCACTTCGGGGGCGAAACCATTGACCAGCTCACCCTCCTTTTTCAGCAGGCTCTCCGGGATCAGGACGGGCATTGCCACGTTCTCATGGCCGGTCTTTTTGAATTCGCCATCCATGATCCGCTGGATATTCTCCCAGATGGCGTAGCCATAGGGGCGCAGAATGGTAAAGCCCTTGACGGAGGCATACTCCACCAGCTCGGCCTTCCGGCACACGTCCGTATACCACTGCGCAAAGTCCACCTCCATATCGGTGATCTGCTCCACCTTTTTCTCTTTTGCCATATTCTTTCCTCCCTGTATCGCAATGCCCGGATCACCGGGTTTCAGACGATAAATTTGAGTGTATTATAGCACATCTGTCAAGGGCTGTACAGCATTTTTAAAAGCGATTCGGCAAAAAATGAAACGGGACACAGATTCTCATTTCCCTGCCTTGCGCTTTTCCCCCATCCGTGGTACTATAATACCAACAAATATACAGAGGTGCCCTATGAAATCCATTCGAGAGATTTATAAGATCGGCAAAGGCCCCAGCTCCTCGCATACCATGGGGCCGGAGCGGGCTGCCCGGCTTTTTCGCGGCGAGCACCCGGAGGCGGATGCGTTCCGGGTGATCCTGTACGGCTCCCTGAGTAAGACCGGCGTGGGCCACGGCACCGACCGGGTGCTGCGGGAAACGTTGGCTCCCTTCCCAGCGGAGATCGTCTTTTCTCAGGAAATCCTGCCGGAGGCACATCCCAACACGCTTGACCTGATCGCGCTGCGGGGCGGCGAGGAGCTGGCACGGCTGCGGGTGGAGTCCGTCGGCGGCGGAGATATCCGCATTCCCGGCCGCCGGGATACGGACGCGGATGAGGTATATGTGGAGCATTCCTTCGCCGAGATTGCCGATTTCTGCAAGTGGCGCTACATCCACACCCTCAGCGACTATGTGGAGCTGAACGAGGGGCCGGAAATCTGGGATTTTCTGTTGGAGGTCTGGCAGGTGATGAAGCACTCCATCGACGAGGGACTTGCCGCTTCCGGGGTGCTGCCCGGCGGACTGAACGTGCAGCGCAAGGCCAGATTCCTGTATGAGCAGACGCCGGACGCCCACATTCCGGCGCTGAATGAATTTCAGCAAATCGCCGCCTTTGCCTACGCCGTGGCCGAACAGAACGCGGACAACGGCACCATCGTCACCGCCCCCACCTGCGGAGCCTGCGGGGTGCTCCCGGCGGTGCTGAAATACGCCCAGGTGACCCGCGGCTTTACCGACGCGCAGATCTGCCGGGGGCTGGCTACCGCCGGGATCATCGGAAATCTGACCAAGAGCAACGCCTCCATCTCCGGAGCGGAGTGCGGCTGCCAGGCAGAGATCGGCACCGCCTGCTCCATGGCGGCGGCAGCTCTGGCGGAGCTGTACAAGCAAGACCTGGATCAGGTGGAATACGCCGCCGAGGTGGCCATGGAGCACCACCTGGGGCTGACCTGCGACCCCATCTGCGGCCTGGTGCAGATTCCCTGCATCGAGCGCAACGCCGTGGCCGCCATGCGGGCCATGAACGCCTGCAACCTGAGCTATTTTCTCACCGGCTCCCGGAACATCAGCTACGACATGGTGTGCCGGGCCATGCACGAGACCGGCGTCAACCTGAGCACCCGCTTCCGGGAGACCAGCGAGGGCGGCCTGGCCAGGCTGTACGCCAGGAGGAAACGATAATGGATCTGAAAACCCTGACTACCTTTATCCGCGTCGCCGAGCTGGGCAGCTTTACCAAGGCCGGGCAGGCGCTGGGCTGCTCCCAGTCCACCATCTCCTTCCAGATCCGTCAGCTGGAGGAGGAGCTGGGCTTCCCCCTGTTTGAGCGGATCAACCGCACCGTGGTGCTCACGGACAAGGGGCGGGAGGTACTGGCCTACGCCCACCAGATCGGGAAAATGACCGCCGAGCTGAAGCACACTCTGCAAACCGACGGCACCCGCGCCGTGCGCGTCCGCCTGGCCATTGCGGACTCTTTGTGCAATTCCCTTCTGGAGGATAATTTCCAGGATTTTCTGGAGCACAACCCCGGCACCAGCCTGAAAATCGTGTCCGGCGGGACGGAGGAAATGTTCCGCCTGCTGGATCACAACGAGGTGGACGCCATTCTGACCCTGGAGAGCCACATCTACAACACGGAGTACGTCATCGTCCGGGAGGAGCAGGTGGCAAGTCATTTCGTGGTCTCCTCCGCCTCCGCCCTGGCCCAAAAGGAAGAAATTTCTCTGGAGGAGCTGGTGAAGCAGCCCTTCATCCTTACAGAAAAGGGCATGAGCTACCGCCGCCTGCTGGACGAGCAGCTGGCCCAGCGCTCCCTGGAGATCATCCCCGTGCTGGAGATCGGCAACCCCCACCTGATCTGCGACGTGGTGCGCAAGGGCGCGGGCGTCTCCTTCCTGCCGGATTTCGTCACCGAAAAGGCCCGCCGGGCCGGGAAGCTTGTCTACCTGGACATTCCCGAAATCCAGGTGACCATCTGGAAGCAGCTGCTCCACCACCGGGACAAATGGATCTCCCCCCAGATCGACTCCGTGCTGAAATTCTGCACGGAGAAGGAATTCAGGGAGTGATCCCAGCTGTTATATGCTCTGAAAAGGGGCCTGCCGCGGAAAATGCGGCAGGCCTCTTTTTGTATGGGGTATGCGGGCAGGATCACCGTCTGGTATTGCGGATACGTTCTTCTTTGCTTTCGTTCACATGCTCTGCCAGGAAGTGCATGCCGATGCCTGCGGCAATAAAGACAATTCCCGTGCCAATCGTCTCACCGCTGAAAAGGAGGATCACTCCAATGTACCGCATCATCGCGCCGAATGCGCTGATGAGCGTCGCCAGCTTTGAGCAGCCGTATTTTTTCCAAAAAAGAATTTTGCCTCCGTTTATAACCGTATGGTTATGATATGAATAGATCGTACCATAACTGTGTTAAATCATCAACACCAAACGGTTATGAAAGCGGGCGTGGACTTGTAAAGTTTACAAAGAAGTGATACAATTGAACAGATTAAAAGCGACAAATCTGTATTTGGAGGGGGCAAAGTGTCAATATTTACAAAGATAGCAGAAAAATATGATTGGAAGATAATCGGTGAACCAGTGTGTTTGATCGGTGGCTTTATGCACAAGATGTATAAGATTAGCACACAGCAAGGAACTTTCGCTCTGAAGTTGCTAAATCCGTTTGTTATGCAAAGAGAAACCGCTATGGATAATTTTGCAAAAGCTGAACGGATAGAACTTTTATTGGAACAGCAAGGTGTTCCGATTCTTCCTGCATTGTCTTTGTGTGGAAGAAAAATGCAGGAGATAGATGGTGAATATTTCTATCTATTTGACTATTTTCCCGGGAAAGCCTTAAAAAGCAACGAGATAACAGCAGATCACTGCAAAGAAATGGGAAAGGTACTTGCTGAAATCCATAGCGTAGACAAAAAGTATGAAAATGAAGCTTTTTATGAAATGTCTATTGATTGGAATTTCTATCTTGCAGAAATGAAACACACCGATACTAAGTTATACGCAATGCTGAAAGACGCTTTGCCTGTGATTCAAGGCAGTCAAAATAAAGGTAATCAGGCACGAAAGAGACTACCCCCTATCGTGTCAATCTGTCATAACGATATGGACTGCAAAAATGTTCTCTGGAATGGGAATGATTATCGCA
>CAKTIM010000037.1 GCA_934565795.1 uncultured Oscillospiraceae bacterium | reverse complement strand
TGCGTTTGTCCACCTTGCTTCCATTTGGATTTTGTTGAAATAATACAAGAATACTTCATTTTCAGATACGCTCTAATCAAAAGCACCGAAAAACGGTGCAAAGCCCGTATAACGCAAAGCGAGCCCTTCTTCGGGGACTCCCTCTTTTTGGGCCGGTGACTGGACTCGACTCAATCTATCAAACAAGCGCCGCCCATCCAGCGTTTGCCCGTTGGGCACCAACGAAAAAAGAGGCCGCGAGGGCCTCCTTTTTTCTTTGGTGCCGGTGACCGGACTCGAACCGGTACGCTGTCGCCAGCGGTGGATTTTGAGTCCACTACGTCTACCATTCCATCACACCGGCATCTACCCGGTCACTATATCACACGGACGTGCAAATTGCAAGGAAAAAGTTTCTCAGGCATGTCTGCGGGAACCTGGCTGGCGTATCTTAAGAAAAACACAAGGTTTGCGCTTTTATGTATTGCTTGACAGAAGGTGGGGGCTGGTCTATAATGGACGAAGCAAAATCCCCCATTGATGGGGAACGACATAGAATTTGGAGGATATACCATGAAAAAAGGACTGTTTGTGGCCCTGATACTGGTTCTGGTTGCTGCTTTTGCGGCCAGTGGTCTGTATCTCGCCGCTTATTTTACCGACAGTGCCAAGCGTCAGAGCGAGGATGACAAGCGCGCTGAGCTGGTGAATTCCGCTCGGGACGAATACTCCGCGACGGAGGAGGGCACTGTCAGCCCCTACGGCGTCCCCGGCAGCTATGGCCATGAGGACGAGTACTACACCCCCGACGTGATTGATGAGCCGGAAAACGTGCCCACCAAGCCTGAATTGCAGAGCGGCAGCGATTTTCTGCCCTGGTATCAGGAGCTGCATGACCAGAACTCCGATATGGTAGGCTGGCTCCAGATCGAGAACTCCAAGATCAACTACCCGGTGATGCAGACCTCGCAGGACAACGCCAACTTCTACCTGTACAAGGATTTCGACAAGAAGGACTCCGTCCGCGGCAGCATCTACGCCGCCGAGATCTGCGACGTGTTTGAGCCCAGCGACAACATCACCCTGTTCGGCCACAACATGAAGGACGGCAGCATGTTCGCCTACCTGGGCAACTACTACGAAAAGTCCGCCTGGGAAAATAACCCCCTGATCTTCTTCGACACCCTGACGGAATCCCACGTCTACAAGATCTTTGCCGTGTTCAAGACCTCCGGCACCGACAATGTGGGCTTTGCCTATCACCTGATGGCCGACGCAAAGGACGAGGCGGAATTTAACCAGTTCGTCGCCACCTGCAAGGAGTTGGCCTTCTACGATACCGGCATCACCCCCGTGTATGGCGACAAGCTGCTGTGCCTGTCCACCTGCGAGTACACCATTGACAACGGCCGGTTCGTCGTCGCCGCCGTCCGCATTACCTGATCGCAAACATCCGGGGGGCTGCTGCGGCAGCCCCTTTTCTGAAAGGTTCATGGATTGTTCTTGTTTCGTCTATTTACTTTTTCCCCGGAAAATGGTAAGATGAGCGGGATTTGATTTTATCAGAGAGCAACACCGCACAATTTGGCAAGCAGACGGCTGCGGCTCGCAGACACAATTGCGCGGTGTTGCCAGAATGATTTTTTACCGGCCACAGCCGTTTCCGGCTCTCGGAAGGAGGATACGCTTTGCGTCGATTTATTGAAGAACTGAAGGATTTCCCCAAAAAGGGCGACTGGGTTCTGCTGATCCTGTGTCTGGTCACCTCCGGCTACGGCGGCATCATGGTAGCCAGCGCCACCAACGCCGCAAAATTCGGCAGCAACACCAAATATATTCTCATTCAGCTGGCGGCAACCATACTGGGCGTGCTGATGTACGCCGTGGTTTCCTCCATTGATGTGGACTTCATGTCGGAGCACCGGGGCGTTCTGGTGGCGTTCAATGTGATCATGCTGCTGCTTCTGATTCCCTTTGGCGACGACCACAGCACCGGCAACAAGAGCTGGCTGACCATCCCGCTGGTGCCCGTGAGCATCCAGCCCGCTGAAATCTGCAAAATTGCGTTTATTATCATCCTGGCATCGGTGATGTCATCCCATCAAAACGATATTTCAAGCATTCCCTCGGTGCTGCACATTCTGTTCCACCTGGGTCTGGTGGTCGGCCTGAACATGGTGCTGTCCGGCGACGCCGGCGTGTCGCTGATCTTTGTGTTTATCTTCATCGGCATGGCCTTTGCAGGCGGCATCAGTCTATGGTGGTTCCTGGCAGGCCTTGCGGGGATCGGTGTGGGAATACCGATCCTATGGCCGCACCTGGGCACCTATCAGCAGGAACGCATCCTGGTTCTGATCAACCCGGAGTATGACAAGATGGGCATCGGCGCCCGCTACCACAGCAAGATCAACCTGCAATCCCTCACCGGCGGCGGCCTGACGGGCCAGGGCCTGTTCAACGGCACCCGTACCCAGGACGGCAACCTGTTCGCCCAGCATACGGACTACATCTTCTCCTCCATGGGCGAGGAGCTGGGCTTCTTCGGCTGCCTGGGCGTGATCCTGCTGGAGTTTGCCATCATCGCCCGGTGCATCCAGGTCGGTTCCCGCTGCCCGGACTATATGCGCCGCCTGATCTGCTACGGCGCAGCCTCCGCCATGATGTTCCAGGTGCTGATCAACGTGGGCATGTGCATCGGCGTTATGCCCGTTATCGGCCTGACCCTGCCGCTGATCAGCTACGGCGGCTCCTCCGTGGTCACCATCTACGCCACCATGGGGCTGGTATCCGGCTCCTTCGCCCGACCACAATCCCTCAGCCACGAACGATATATCCAGCCCTACCGGGGCTACAACGTATAAATACAGCCGCTCTATTCCACAGTAACTGGTTTAGAGCGGCTTTTTTCGGAGAAAGATGCTAGGCGAAATTTTTGTGAATTCTTTTCACGCCTTTGGCAGCGGACTGTTTGCCCAATGCGGTGGCGTTCAGCAATGTCTCTTTCGGACTAACCGATAAACCCATGGGTATAGCTTAGAATATACCCGCTGAAATTGATTACATGCCAACTAAATGGTTTAAATGGGGTGCCTTGCCTTTTGCAACGCACCCCATTTGCAATTATATTACTCTTCCACAATCCAGCCGGAATCAAACCACTGTCTTTGTGTCATCCAATACTGCGCAGCATAAAGAGCGTGGTTCTTGAAGCGCTCGAAATTCAAATCGGTAGAATAAATTCTCCCATTTGCCGGCTCATCGGAAAACACATACATTCCATGCCAGCCGTTGTTAGGATACTCCCTAGTGCCGCCATTTACCATTGCGGTAAACTTCGGCAAATGTAGGAAGTCTCCGTCCAGAACAATAATCGTGCTCCAAAAATAAGATGCCATTGCCTGAAGGGACGGTTCACGATCTCTCGTAACCCGATCTCGGACACTGGTCTTGCTTTGAATGCACCCAAAGCAGAACTTTCTGCCATCTGCTCTGATTACCACTGCATATAAGTCGAAAACGCTGGCCTTAACCTGTTCTTTTAGCCAGCTAATGTCTCTCGGTTCATTGGCCAGCTGCCCATCCTTTATCATTACACTCAAATCCCGCTGCAAGACGATTTCCACACCCGTATTCTCCAACGCGGCATTGGCAAGGAGCTTAATCATCTCCTCAAAGGCGTGGCCGCTGGATTTTTTCCAACTCTGGTCAGCACTGATTACGCCGGAAATAATGGCTGCATCATCGATCCCACTCTTCCTGTGGACATGGACCTCATATACCGCTTTCCATATATCAGCCGGTGCCTCACCCGGGAATTGCCGCATTGCGTAAATCGTAGCACACTTGATTGCCTCTTTCTGAGCCGCCGTCTCAATCTTATTTCGGCAGCTCTCACGGAGCGCGGTCTCCTCCGTTTGCCCAGCATCGTGCAGCAGTCGCTCTTTCTCCGCCTGATAGGTTTGGTCATACACCTGTCTGCATATCTCTTTAAACTCAGGCATCCTTATTCTCCTCCAAAATCTGTGCAATCTGCCTCCCCCAAGCATACGCAAGCAGGGGCGGGACAGCGTCACCGATTTGCTCATATTTATCCTGTACCGTCCGATCAATGTGAGGCACAAGATACGGGCCGCCGCAAAAGTCGTAGGAATCCGGGAAGGACTGAAGTCGGGCGCACTCGCGCACCGTCAGCGCCCGATCATAATAGGGGTGGACAAACTCATCCAGGCAGTGACTGGTCACCGTTGGGGCAGGCTCACTACTAACAAGCCTATAATTTCGTTTGATAAACATCTTCTTGGGAAGGATTCTCTCTGCTTGAAGCGCTTCCCTCTCCTCCCCTGTATACCGTTCAAATAAATCCTTTAAGCTCTCTCCCTGGTTCAGCAGGGAAAACCGTTTCAACGTACATGCCCGATGCTTCATGGGCTTATGATATGTAATCGCGCTGCTCGGCTCCCGCCTCCAAAATGCCGCATCCTTCATCAATCGGGAAAAATCGCTTTCCTGCCCTGTATAAGCAGTTCCCTCCTGACCCGTATTGGGAATCACATTAGGAAGCCCCGTAAACGCCTCCCCAACAGTGACCTCCCTGCCGCCGGTAGGGCAAGGCGGCGAGAGCTTCCAGGTCGGATCCTTGGCCGCCAGGATAAAAAAACGCTTTCTCTTCTGAGGTACTCCAAACTGGTCCGCCGACAGGATCACCTCGATATAGTTCTGATACCCCGCTTCCTCCAGCTCCTTTTTCAGCAGGTTCAGCACCAAATTCGTAGAGCCTTTTTCCACTGTCTTGGTTGAAATGGCCGGGACATTTTCAAATAAAATCAGCTTAGCCCCCGCGATCCGGGCAATCCGAATTCCCTCTCGAAACAGCACCTGGCGGTCATCATAGAAAGAGCGGGACTTGTTACCCGCAGTCGAGAATGTCTCACAGGGCATTCCTGACGTAACAACATCAATGCCCCCCTCAGGGACATAGGGCAAAATCTGCTCCGCTGTAACATTCCGAATATCAGAGAATATCATATGAACTTCTGGGTGATTCGCAGAATAGGTCTCGACGCAGCTTTTGATGTATTCGATGGCAACCTTTGTCTCAAACCCTGCCGCATGCATCCCTGTGCATATTCCACCCGGCCCTGCAAAGCAATCAATATGGGAAAACATTCAAACGCCCTCCTCAAAAAAGTGAGCCTCGCCAGCTGCGCGGAGCAAGCAGTTTTCGCAGTGGAAGCAACCTGCAGCGCAGTCCCCCACCTTTATTATACGGAATAATGGGATTATTTCAAGTCTTTTGTCATATTTCCTGGGTATTCCAGCTAAATCCACGCAGGTGGTTCTATGGAAGCCGCTAAAATGCGGTCAAAAGGGCCCTATTCCTCCTTCACCCGCGGCAGATTCCAGCGGAAGCGGGCGGCCAGTTTGCGAAGGACCAGGACCAGGAGGAAGCCCGCGATCATGGCGGTGCTTTCGCTGCCCAGGCAGCGCAGTAGGACAGTCATGAGAATGGCCCCGGCAATGGCTGCCACGGCGTAGATGTGCTTGCGGAAGATATCCGGCATCTGGTTTGCCATCACATCCCGCAGCGCGCCGCCGCCCACGGCGGTCATAAAGCCCAGGAAACAGATCAGAAAGGCATTGCCCCCATGTCCCGCGCGAACCCCCGCCATGACGCCGTCCACAGTGAAAGCGGCCAGCCCCAGGGAATCAAACCAGAAGAGCATGGCGTCATAGAACCTTGCCAGCTTCCGGGGCATGTGCCGGTGCAGGTAGCACAGCAGGAATACAACATTGGCCACCACCACAGCCACCAGGACAAACACAGGGTTCCGAAACATCTGCGGCGGAATGCATCCAATAATCAAATCGCGGATCATGCCGCCACCGCAGGCGGTGGTCACGGCCAGGACATTGACCCCGAAAATATCCATCTTCTTGTGCACCCCCACCAGCGCGCCGGAAATGGCGAAGGCAACGGTGCCGATAAAATCAAACAGAGTCAGAAGAGTAACGGGCATACACGCTTCCTCCAGCGGGAAATGATAGTGGATTATACCATAATTTCAGCCAAAACTCAACCGTTTTTCCCGGTCTGTGCCGGGTGCCTTTTGCCTGTTCGCAGGCAAAATAGTTTAAAAATATAAGCCTATTATTGAAATTGATACTTGACAGCCGCATCCCACAACGCTATGATAGCATATATTTGAGAAAAGTGAGGTCTTGCTTATGTGCGGAATTGTGGGCTTCTCCGGGAAGCACAACGCTGCCCCCATCCTATTGGACGGCCTGTCCAAGCTGGAATACCGGGGCTATGATTCTGCCGGAATTGCCGTGCGGGATGGCAGCCACGACCCGGTGGTGGTGAAGGCAAAGGGGCGGCTGAAAATCCTGTCCGAGAAAACGAACGGCGGCCTGGCAGTGCCCGGCTGCTGCGGCATCGGCCATACCCGCTGGGCGACCCATGGAGAACCCAGCGAAAACAACGCCCATCCCCATTGCAGCGAGGATATGAACGTGGTGGGGGTACACAACGGCATTATCGAATCCTACCAAGAGATCAAGGAGAAGCTCACCCGCAAGGGCTACCGCTTCTACAGCCAGACCGATACAGAGGCGCTGATCAACTATGTGGATTACTATTACAAAAAGTACCACATGGGGCCCATCGACGCGCTGGCCAAGACCATGGTGCGCATCCGCGGCTCCTACGCGCTGGCGGTGATGTTCAAGGATTACCCCGGCGAAATCTATGTTGCCCGCAAGGACAGCCCCATGATCATCGGCGTGGAGGACGGGGAATCCTACCTGGCCTCCGACGTACCCGCCATTCTGAAATACACCCGCAATGTCTATTACATCGGCAACATGGAAATGGCGCGGCTGTCCGGCGGGGATGTGACCTTCTACAACCTGGACGGCGACACCATCGAAAAGGAACCGACACAGATCAAGTGGGACGCCGAGGCAGCGGAAAAGGGCGGCTACGAGCACTTTATGATGAAGGAAATCCACGAGCAGCCCCGGGCCGTGCGCGACACCGTCCGCTCCGTGGTCAAGGAGAATGCCATCGACCTTTCTGCACTGGCGCTGACGCCGGAATTTGTGCAGGAGCTGGACACCGTCCACATCGTCGCCTGCGGCTCAGCGTACCATGTGGGCGTGGCTGCCCAATATGTGCTGGAGGATCTGGCCCGGCTGCGCGTCCGGGTGGAGCTGGCGTCGGAATTCCGCTATCGCAGGCCGCTGCTGCGGGAAAAGGATCTGGTGATCGTCATCAGCCAGTCCGGCGAGACCGCCGACAGCCTGGCCGCCCTGCGGGAGGCCAAGGGGCAGGGAGTAAAAACCCTGGGCATTGTCAACGTGGTGGGCAGCTCCATTGCCCGGGAGGCGGACAACGTATTCTACACTCTGGCCGGGCCGGAGATCGCCGTGGCCACCACCAAGGCATACTCCGCCCAGCTTGTCGCCTGCTATCTGCTGGCGGTGGAATTTGCCCGGCTCCGGGGCCAGCTGGCCGAACAGGCCTATGGCCGCCTGGTGGATGAAATCCAGCAGCTGCCCGAAAAGATGGAGCGGGTCTTGCAGGATCAGGAGCGGATTCAGTGGTTTGCCAGCAAATTTGCCGCCACGCGGGACATTTTTTACCTGGGCCGGGGTCTAGACTACGCCACCGGCCTGGAGGGCAGCCTGAAAATGAAGGAGATCAGCTACATCCACAGCGAGGCCTACGCCGCCGGTGAGCTGAAGCACGGCACCATCAGCCTGATTGAGAACGGAACGCTGGTGGTGGGCGTCCTGACCCAGAGCGGCCTGTATGAAAAAATGCTCAGCAATCTGGTAGAGGTCAAGAGCCGCGGCGCCTACCTGATGGGCCTGACCACCTATGGCAATTACAGCATTGAGGACACCGTGGACTTCACCGTCTACATTCCCAGAACCGACGAGCACTTCACCGCCTCCCTGGCCGTGATTCCCCTACAGCTGATGGGCTATTACGTCAGTGTGGCCAAGGGCCTGGACGTGGATAAGCCCCGGAACCTGGCCAAATCCGTCACCGTGGAGTAAGCGGGGTAGATTTTCGGGACGGATTTTGCTATAATGCGCGGGAAGGAGGGATGCAGCATGGATATCCAGCGGATCAACACCTATTCCGACCGCCGCTTTTCCCAGGCAGTGCTGAACCAGCACGGATGCTTTCTGGTGGACGGACTGCCCTATGAAATTGAAATTCTGTCCGATTCCCAGGCCGTCGTCCGGGGCCCCGACCGGGCGGCCTTCCCCCAGCTGATCGAGGCCTTCCGCTTTTACACGCCCCATATCACGGTCTTTTATGACGAGGCCGGGGGCTTGCTCAAGAAATATCCCCCTGCCCCGCTCCTGGAGCTTCCCATTGACCGGCTCCAGCCCTCCCAATTCTATGTGGACGAGGAGAAGGTCGCCGCCATCGGCAGCTTTATCCGTGCGCCCCAGGACATCATCATTCAGGTCATCACCTGTGACGGCTGCCGCGTATCCCTGGACGGGCACACCCGCCTGTACTACGCGGTGATGCAGGGCTGGGATACGGTAAGGGCAGTGGAAGCGGCGGCAGATTCCTATGTCCCGGATTTTGTTGCCGAGGCCCGGCGGCGAGGGATCTTCACACCAAAGGACATTCAGCTGGTCAGCCACCGGGAATACGAGGAAAAGTGGTACGGCTTCTGTGATGCCTATTTTGATAAAGCATAGGGACGCTCTGAACCATCTGGCTCGGAACACATTTTTTATTGCCGTCCATTTTATTACAGCGCTTATAAACATAAGCAATCCCCCCAGCTTTGCATCGTACAAAGCTGGGGGGATTCAACGATCTAAAACAGTCGCCTGAAGCTGCGCGTGATTGCGGCGCTGCGGCTTCAGGTCAAACCGATCTGTAGCTTCAGAGCCTCCTGAAGCACCTGGGAAAAATTAATATTTCTTTCCAGCGCGGCAGCATTCAGCCATGCCGGAAGCGTAACTGTGCGGTTCACTGATTTGTTATTCTGTGCCATGCGAACAGAGGGCATATAGGCATCCACCAGCACGACCCGCTCATTCTCAGAAAACGCCACGTCGCTCAGAGGCGTCGGCGCAGGGATTGGCTCTCCATCCTCTTCCAATCCAAACATGACGCAGCCCAGCAGCTCCCGCGCGCAGAGCAGCGCGTCATCCTCTGTCTCACCACTGGTGGCCACATCCAGGTCAGGAAATACAACAGCGATTTCCTGACCTTCCCCGTATGTGAACACGGCAGGATAAAAATAACGTTCAACCTTTTTTTCCATGATTCCATACCTCCGTCTGGGATCGTCAGGAAGGAGCCAGGTCAACGAAAACGGAGACCTGACTGGCGCTCAATACTGTCAAGCGTAGGGCGGGGAATGTCTTTGTCGGGGTGCTTCACCGTTACCCGCCCAGGCTTTACCGGGTGCTTAAACTGGTGATGGCTGCCCACCACATTGACCAGATACCAACCGTCATCCTTGAGAGCCTTGAGCACTTCCCTTGACGAGTAGCTTCTCATTTATCTTGCCCTCCTGACAGTTATATATTAACACACATAAAAGTATTTGTCAACATACTTTTTACAGGTAGAACTCGATCATTTCGGAAAGCTCCGTCTGGCCGAAGATGTCTGTCAGGCGGAAGCAGTAGTAGAAGGAGGAATCCGCGCCCTCCAGGGGGATGTACTCGAACACGGGAAGGGTATCGTCAACGATGATGGGGTCGCCCTCGAAGGTATCCTGTGCCAGCTCGTCGGAATCGGAGCCGTCGTCGTAGAGCATGGGGTACAGGGGGATCAGCTCGTCGCCCTCGGTCAGCTGGGTCAGGCCGCGCACGGGCAGGCCGTTGGCATCATATCCCTCGGTAAAGCCGGCGATCACACCGTCGGGGTTTGCCTTGGTGAAGATCATCACCAGGTACCCCTCCGTTCCGTTGAGCTTCATCGGGATCACGCTGCGGCGCATGTTCTGGGTGCACACCTGGTCATACATGACCACGATCTGCTCATCCAGCATAGGCCATGTGCCGTCAAAGCCGCTGATGATGTCGCCGGTGTCCCAGTCGATGCCCGCATCCTGCATTGCGCCCAGCTCAATGAGGATGGTGTCCTCCTCGTCGCTTGCGTCCATGTACAGCAGGCCCTCTACCAGGGAGAGGTTTTCCAGCTCGTCCTGGGTCAGGGTCATATAGCAGGCGTAATCCGAATCCAGGTCAAACTGGTATTCGCTCTCCCCGTCCGATTCCACATCCGCATCCGGGGTGATCGCGCCGGAGACCACGCTGGCAAAGCCGTTCCAGATGCTCGACTGCACCTGCGACGGGGTGACCTCCACGGCGTCGTTCATCGCATCCTCCGGGGCAGTGTAGCTGCCGCCGGGGATGTAGGCTGCATTCTGCATCGTGCCCGCCGTACCGGCGGAAGTCCCGGAGGTCTGCTCCGGCTTTTGCAGGGTAAAGGTGTAGTTGCCGCCTGCCAGCAGCGTGGCATAGCCATAGACGAACTGGCTGAAATTGGGGTACCGCTCGCCGCAGTCGTAGGCGTTGAAATTGTCCAGAAGATCCAGGGTGGTATCCCCCGGCAGGAGCACGCTCATGCCGGTCAGGTAGTCAAACATGTCCGTGCCGATGCTGTAGTAGATGCACTCCTGATAGCTGGCCTCCAGCTGGCTTGCCATATTGGGCGCGAACTGCCGGGTGGCATCCAGAAAAGCCATGAAATCCACCTGATCCGAGGAGGCGTCCGAGAACTTTCCGAAGGAATACATACGCTGACGGGAGCGGCTGATGGTGGGCAGCTGGCCGTGGCTCAGGGCGTCCGTCAGATAGGTGGCGTAGGTCTCCAGCTGCTCCCGGAGCACCGGGACGGCACTCAGGTTGATCACGCTCTGGCTCAGATAGTCGTTGGGGTTATCCTCCAGGCAGGCGGTCATAAAGTTGTCGGCAATGGAAACGGCGATGTCCGCGCTGTCCATCTCCGGGTCGGCGGCCAGGTCGCTCAGCCATCCCTCGTAATTCCAGCCGATGCCCGGCTCCAGCTCCTCGCTGGCTACCATGTAATCCGCATAGCCTGCCATGTGCACGGCCATCTCATAGGTCGCCATCAGGCAGGCGTCAAACCCGACGATGTCCAGGCGAAAATCCGGGTTCTGCTGCTGATAGTGATACAGCGCGTCGTTCACCTCGTGGATGGTCAGGCTGTCGTAGTCCGCCGTCTCGTCGTAGCATACGCCGCCGGAGCCGCCGCCGTGATCCCACAGCACCAGAATATACCGATCGGCGCTGTAATCCTCCACCGCCCAGTCGATGAAATCCAGCAGCGTCTGCTCCTGGCCCATATTCTGCCAGGGAAGCACCTCCATATCGTTGAAGGTGTCGTAGGTGATGGTGAAGCGGTTGATCGCCTCGCCGGTCAGATCGCTGTCGTCCCAGCTGTAGGCACCGCCTGCCTGCACCACGACGGTCACCTCCTCCGGCAGGTCAACGCTGGCCATTTCGTACATATCCTGTACGCAGGCGCTTTGCAGATCCGTGCCGCACATGTACATCATTACCGTGGTGGTCGTCCCCTCTGCCTGCGCAGCCGGGGCCAGCAGCCCCACCAGCAGCGCCAGGAGCAAAAGGGTATATCGCAATTTTTTCATGGTACCTCCTTGATTTTAATGGTTTTTCGGGGTTTACCTGTGTATTATACATCAAAGGAGGCCGGAAATCTACAGAGAATTCACCGCCTCAGCCCGCTTTTTTCCGAAATTCCGGGGGGATTCTTCTTGACGTAGGGGGAAAATATCGATATAATACTGGGGAGTATGGATATTTTTATCCGAAGAAAGGATTTTGAAATATGGCGAAGGAATATAAGATTACAAGCCTGCGGCTGGCTGACCTGGAAAAGGAACTGAACTACCTGAAAACCACCCGCGAGCGTGAGGTCGCAGCCATGATCGCGGAGGCGCGCTCCTACGGTGACCTTTCCGAAAACTCGGAATACGATGCCGCCAAGAACGAGCAGGCAAAGCTGTATGGCCGCATTGCCGAAATTGAGGACGTGCTGTCCCACGCCACCATCATTGAGGACGAAAACGAGGCCACCGGCCGGGTAGGCCTGGGCTGCACCGTGGTGGTTGAGGATGAGCAGGGCAAGCGCACCACCTATCGCATCACCGGCTCCCAGGAGGCCAACCCCATGGAGTTCCGCCTGTCCGACGACTCTCCCTTTGGCCGCGCCATCGTGGGCAAGGCCGCGGGCGAGACCTTCGTGGTCAACGCTCCCGCCGGCTCCTTCACCATGAAGGTGATCGACGTCACCCGGGAGGGCTAAGGATGGCAAAGTTCGTACCGCAGCAGGAGCTGTCCCTGAACGACCAGATGCAGATCCGCCGGGAAAAGCTGGCGGCATTGCAGGCCGAGGGCCGGGATCCCTTCGTGCAGACCAAGTTTGACTGGGACGCCGACTCCGCCGCCATCAAGGCCGATTATGAAGCTTTTGAGGGCAAGACCGTCCGGGTGGCCGGGCGGCTCATGAGCAAGCGGGGCCAGGGCAAGGTGATGTTCTGCGACTTGCAGGACAGCACCGGCCGCATCCAGATTTTCGTCAAGATCGACGAGATGGGCGAAGAGGAATATAACCGCTTCAAGAAAAATGACATCGGCGACATCATCGGCGTGGAGGGCGAGATCTTCAAAACCCAGACCGGGGAGGTTTCCGTCCGCGCCAAGTCCATCGTCCTGCTGAGCAAATCCCTGCTGCCCCTGCCCAATAAGTTCAAGGGCCTGACTGACCGGGAGACCCGCTACCGCCAGCGCTACGTGGACCTGATCGTCAACCCCGAGGTGAAGGATACCTTTGTCAAGCGCAGCAAGATCCTGCGGGAGCTGCGGCATTTCCTGGACGGCAAGGGCTTCCTGGAGGTGGACACCCCCATTCTGACCCCCTTTGAGATCGGCGCTTCCGCCCGTCCCTTCTATACCCACCACAACACCCTGGATCTGGACATGGTGCTGCGCATTGAAACGGAGCTGTACCTGAAGCGGCTGATCGTCGGCGGCATGAACCGGGTGTATGAGGTCGGCCGCATCTTCCGCAACGAGGGCATGGACCCCACCCACAACCCGGAATTCACCACCATTGAGCTGTACCAGGCCTATACGGACTTCCACGGCATGATGGATCTGGTGGAGGAAATGATGAAGACGGTCACCATGGCTGTCTGCAGCACCCTGCAAATCACCTATCAGGGCACACCCATTGACCTGAGCCACTGGGAGCGGCTGACCATGGTGGACGCGGTGAAGAAATACTCCGGCGTGGACTTTAACGAGATCCACTCCGATGCCGAGGCCATTGAGGCTGCCAAGGCTCACAAGGTCGAGCTGCCGGAGATCCCCACCAAGGGTGCCATCCTGGCCGAGTTCTTCGATGCCTTTGTGGAGGAAAAGCTGATCCAGCCCACCTTTATCTACGATTACCCCGTGGAGATCAGCCCCCTGGCCAAGCGCAAGCCCAATGATCCCGCATTCACCGAGCGGTTCGAATACTTCATCAACGCCACGGAGTTCGGCAACGCCTTCTCCGAGCTGAACGACCCCATTGACCAGAAGGGCCGCTTTGAAAAACAGGTAGCCGACCGGCTGGCTCTGGATCCCAACTCCAAGGCACAGGTGGACTACGATTACGTCACCGCCCTGGAATACGGCCTGCCCCCCACGGGCGGCCTGGGCTTCGGCGTTGACCGTCTTGTCATGCTCCTGACCGATTCCGCCTCCATCCGGGACGTCTTGCTCTTCCCCACAATGAAGCCGTTGGACTCTGACAAGAAGGTTTCCAAGGAAGTTTCTGCTCCTGCGGAGGCTGCTCAGGCGGCTCCTGAAGTCCCCGATAAAATTGATTTTTCCAATGTTCAGATCGAGCCGCTGTTCCAGGATCAGGTGGATTTTGACACCTTCTCCAAGAGCGATTTCCGTGCTGTGAAGGTCAAGGAATGCGAAGCCGTGAAGAAGTCCAAAAAGCTCTTAAAGTTCGTTTTGGACGACGGAACCGGCGTAGAT
>CAKTIM010000036.1 GCA_934565795.1 uncultured Oscillospiraceae bacterium | reverse complement strand
TTAGCTATATATGTTAAACGTTACATCAAATACTGCAAATGCTTTTATTGATTCAGGCGAATTCTGCATTCCTGTTGACAGTTACACCTTGCTTCTTCATAGCAGCCCGGATAACCTGAGCCATACTTATTGACTTCACCTCCGGGAATTTTCAAAGTAATTATACATGAGAGCAAGCAGAAATGTCAATTCAGGAGTTACCGGAGAATCGATCCGGAGCTATTGACCCAAGACTGGAAATAGCATATAATTGACCTGTACCCAGAAAAGAGGAAGGACGGTATTGTATTCAATTTCCCGATGCCTGTTAAAGGTGGGGAAGTGAAAGAATTGTCCTTGGAATCTGATACTACCGACGAAAGTGTGTGTCTATTAACACGGGAAAAAGAGCAAAAGAAACCGGGAATTTGATAAAAACAGCTTAATTACAAGAAAAAATCTTCAAAATATAAAAATCGTTTTTCCTGATTTCCACCCGTTTTCCACCGTTGAACTTCATTTTCCTGCTGAACAGAAAAAAGGCATTGAACACGCTGAACTTATAAGCGTATTCAATGCCTTTTTCATGCTTTGGACGGTCAGCAGGTCTTTCGGTCTGCGAACCTTTCAAAAATTTCAACGGACTGTTCGCCCATTTTGTCAGTGTTGTGGACATAGGTCTGAAGGGTGGTCGTTATGTCACTGTGTCCCAATCGTGCCTGAACATTCTTCACATTTGCGCCGCCTTCAATGAGCATGGTTGCGTGGGTGTGTCTAAGGGAATGATAATCAAAACCAATTTTCAATTCATGGTGGATTATCCGGGAAGCATACTTGAAGGAATCGGTGGAAGTGAACTGTCCGTTTTCAGCGACACATACCAACCGGGTTTGGGGCAGGCCGTAGCCCACGCATTTCTGAAGGGGGACGATTCTAAACATATCATTCCTTTTTTCGTCTACTTCCTTCTTGAGAACATGAATGGTGTAGTATTCGCCATATTTGAGTTCGTTTTTCTGCTGGGCAAGTTTTTCAGCTTTCAGGGCTTCATACAAGGCTTGACCAAATGGGATTGTCCTGTTTGAACCCTCTGTTTTGGGTGAAGTGAAGTACCAAGAAGAACGCATTTCCTTCTTGCCTTTCTTTTCCACAACTTTCCTGACCTCTGCGCCGAAATTCCGCTTTATCACCTGCTTGTTTACGGTCAGAGTGCGGTTTTCAAGGTCTATATCATCCCAAGTCAGAGCAAAGGCTTCCGAAATGCGAAGCCCCGTATAGAATCCAATCATTAGGGGAATGTAAAAGGGGTTCCCTGAAAGCGTTGCTGTATTTGCTCCCATTCATCCAAGGTCAGAATGATTCTTTGCCGGGGCTTTCGTTCCACCTTGGGCAGTCGAACCATTTGGTAGTAGCTGTCGGCTGGTGGGCGCCTTTACTTCTTACATCAAAGGTTTTCGACAGGCGTATCCGCTGGGGTGGTTGCGCCTGTTGAATTTTTTGGGGGGCTTTATAGAAAATTCAAAAAATACATAGAGACATTCCCTTTAAAATGTGTTATACTATTCTATATTCTTATGCTCATTTCACGGCTGAGGCTGTAATGGATACAAAAAAGCGTTTTTAAGGAGGATTCGCCCTTGAAAAATTTGCGTGGATATATGACCGCGGCGATTTTTGCCGGGATCACCTATGCGCTGGCGCAGTATGGGCAGAAATTTTCATCGCTGGTGGATATGGTCTACCCCTACGTCATCCGCACCCTGGAGCAGACGCTGGCGCAGTGGAGCAGCCAGGTGGATTTCCTGGTGTGGCAGCTGCTGGCGGTGGCGCTGCTGGTGGTAGTGGTTGCGGCGCTGGTGGTGGTGATCGTCACCAAGAGGAGCTTTATTCAGTGGCTCGGCTGGGTGCTGGCAGCGGCCAGCTTCATCTTCATGCTCCATACCCTTGTTTACGGCATGAATTACTATGCCGGCGACCTGGCGGACGATATCCGCATGGACGTTACCGGCTGCACCCTGGACGAGATCGTGGAGGCCACGGAATACTATCAGAATCAGGCCAACACCATGGCCGACCAGCTGAGCCGGGACGCAAACGGCAACCTGGTATTTGAGGATTTCGACACCCTGGCCGGACGGGCCGGGTCTGGCTTCCAGTATCTGACCTATCAGCGCTATTTCCCTGTGTTCGCAGGCTCCACCATCCCCGTCAAGAAGCTGGGCTGGGCGAACATGTACAGCTCCATGGGCATTACGGGCTTCACCTTCCCCCTGACGGGTGAGGCGGCGGTGAATCCCCAGATTCCGGCATCGGTGCTGCCCTTTACCATGTGCCACGAGATGGCCCATCGGATGTGCATCGCCTCGGAGCGGGACGCCAACTTTGCCGCCTTCCTGGCCTGCTCCTTCAACGCCAACCGGCAATTCCAGTATTCCGCCTATTTCATGGCCTATCGCTATTGCTATACCGCCCTGGTCACCGTGGGCAGATCCACCACCATCGACCCCAGCCTGGTGATGCAGGCAGCCAGCGAGGCCTCCCGGCTGGAGGCCAACGTGGGGGCCAACCTGCGCCGGGACATTGCGCAGTACGACGCTTTCTTCCAGAACCGCCAAGACCCGGTGGCCACCAACCTGGCCGACTCCCTCAACGATGCCTATCTGAAGGTCAGCGGCGAGGACGCGGGAGTGGCCTCCTACGGCCAGGTCTGCGACCTGCTGGTAAACTGGCACATTCAGGAGGTCGTCCTGCCCTCCATCACCGTGGTGGAAAATCAGTTCGACCCCTATGACGAGACCCAGGTCGACCTGAGCGGCATTGTACACGCGAGGGGATAAGCATGAAGGAAATGATGGACGCGCTTACCGACGGTCTGCCCCGGCTGGGGCTGACCCTCACGGACGCGCAGAAGGAAAAGCTGTGTGAATTCGGCGCAGCCGTGATTCAGCAGAACCAGGTGATGAACCTTACCGCCATCACCGACCCCACCCAGGTGGGCAAGCTCCACCTGCTGGACAGCCTGACGGTACTCACCGCAGGAGATCTGGCGGGCAAGCAGCTCATCGACGTGGGCTGCGGCGCGGGCTTCCCCGGCGTTCCTCTGGCGATCGCCTGCCCGACGCTGGAGGTGACGCTGCTGGACAGCCTGGGCAAGCGGGTGCACTGGCTGGAGCAGATTCTGCCCGCCCTGGGCATCCCCGCCCGCTGCATCACCGCCCGGGCCGAGGAGGCGGTGCAGTCCTGCCGGGAGCAATACGATGTGGCCACCAGCCGGGCCGTGGCCCGGCTGAACATTCTGCTGGAGCTGACCGCGCCCTATGTCAGGCCCGGCGGCCGGGTCATTGCTTTGAAAGGCTCCGCCGCCCGGGAGGAGCTGGCCGAATGCAGGGCCGCCCTGCCCAAGCTGGGCCTACAGCTGGAGGCGCTGAAGGACTTTGATTTTGACGGCGCGGTACATACCCTGATCGTCCTGAAAAAAATCAAGCCCACCCCGGCCCAGTATCCCAGGAGATACGCCAAAATCAAGCAGGCCCCGCTGTAAGCATCGCTGACCTCCCCCTTTTGGGGAGCCTTGATGGGGACATATAAACGAAAGGGAAAAAAGAATTATGTCGATCTTTTCCAGACGAGCAGAGAAAACGCCCCTTGGTATTTATGTGCATATTCCTTTCTGCAAGAGCAAGTGCCAGTATTGTGATTTCTATTCCCTGGCCTGCAAGGACGATAATCTGATGGACAGCTATCTGGATGCCGTCTGCTCCCATATCCGGGAGGCGGGGAGCCTGGCTCCGGGGTATAAGGTAGACTCCATCTATTTCGGCGGCGGCACCCCCAGCTACTTCGGCGGGGATGCCATTGCCATTATTATGACCGCCATCCGCCGCAATTTCGATGTCACCGGCGACGCAGAGATCACCTTTGAGGCCAATCCCGATTCCGTCACCGACCGATTGCTCCACCGCCTGCGGGCGGAGGGCTTCAACCGGGTCAGCCTGGGCGTGCAGGACGATCACGACGAAATGCTGAAAAAGCTGGGCCGTCCCCACACCTATGCCCAGACCGTCGCGGCCTTCCAGCGCATCCGCAAGGCCGGCTTCCGCAATGTGTCGCTGGATCTGATGTATGGCCTGCCCGGCCAGACCGTGTCCCAGTGGCAGGAGACGCTGACCGACGTGCTGCGGATGAACCCGGAGCATTGCAGCTGCTACGGCCTGAAGATCGAGGAGGGCACCCCCTTCTACGAGATGAAGGACGTGCTGAACCTCCCGGACGACGACACCCAGGCGGACATGTACCTTGCCGCGGTGGAGATCCTCCGGGATCGGGGCTTCCGGCAGTATGAAATATCCAATTTCGCCCGCAAGGGCCTGTACTCCCGCCACAATTACAAATACTGGACCGGCGGCGAGTACCTGGGCTTCGGCCCCAGCGCCAGCTCGGACTTCGCGGGCAAGCGCTTCACCCTGATCTCCGATTTGCAGGGCTATATCAACGGCATCCGCACCGGCGGGGATATCATGGACGACATTCAGGAGATTCCCCTGCGGGAGCGGGCGGGCGAATACATTATGCTCCGCCTGCGCACCAATGCGGGTATGTCCGCCCAGGAATATGAAAACACCTTTATGCTCCCCTTTGCCCCCCTGGAGGAGATTCTGCGCAAGCACGAGGCCTACGGGCGGGCCGTCCAGAACGGCGACGGCCGCTGGGCGCTGACCCCCAAGGGCTATCTGGTGTCCAACGACATCATCTCCGACCTGCTCATTGCCCAGGACGAGACCGGCTCCATGAAGCGGGGCTAAGGAGGGAACGATCATGGCATGGCTGGAAATCACCATCGACACCGCCGCCCACCAGGTGGAGGCGGTGGCCCAGGCGCTGACCCAGCGGGGCTTTTCCGATCTGCTGATCGAGGATCAGCAGGAATTTGAAGCCTTTCTGGAGGAGAACCGGGCCTATTGGGACTATATCGACGAGGCGCTGCAAAAAAAGCTCCAGGGCCTGTCCCGGATCAAGCTCTATCTGGAGGACGCGGATGAAGAAAATCTGCGCCGCCTGAAGGACTATGCCGCCGGTGCGGGCCTGGCACTTTCCGTGGCCCCCCTGCCCGATGTGGACTGGGAGCAGAGCTGGAAGGAGAATTACCCGCCCCAGGAGGTGGGCCGACGGCTGCTGGTGCTGCCCTGCTGGCTGGCAGAGGATTACCACGGCGACCGGCTGCCGGTGATCCTGGATCCCGGCCTGACCTTCGGCACCGGGGCGCACCCCTCCACCCGAATGGTGCTGGAGTGCATGGAGCGCCTGGTGACCCCCGGCGCAAGCTGCCTGGACTTGGGCAGCGGCAGCGGGATTCTGTCCATCGCCGCCCTGCGGCTGGGCGCGAAGCGGGCCGTGGGCGTGGACATTGACCCCAAGGCAGAGGATATTGCCCGGGAAAACGCCGCCTACAATGGCTTTTCTGCCCCGGCCTTTACCGCCCTGACGGGCAGCGTCACCGCCGACCGCCGATTGATGGAGCGCCTGGCGGGTGAACAATGGGACGTGGTGCTGGTGAACATCGTGGCAGATGTGATCATCAGCCTGGCCCCCGTGCTGCCCCGGCTGCTGGGGGCTGAAAGCATCCTGATCTGCTCCGGCATCCTGGACACCCGCCTGCCGGACGTCACCGCCGCCCTCACCGCCGCCGGCCTTCAAATTACCTCCACCCAAGCCCAGGAGGACTGGCGCTGCGTAACGGCGAAGCGAAAATAAGGAGAACCCCATATGCATTTGACCTATAAAACCCGCCGCCGGATTCAGCGTGTGGCCACTGTGGCCCTGATTGTGCTGCTGATCGTGGTCCTGGTGGCCTTCTGCTGGAATATCTGGGTCGCCCGCTACGTGGTGTACACCCGCGACGGCGCGACGCTGGACTTTTCCCGGGAGCCGCTGCCGGAGGTGAACGAATACGTCTCCTCCTATCAGACCGAGGCGGCGGAAACCGTGCCCATTTTCTATAACGAAGGCTCCGACTCCGTGGATCTGTCCCAGGAGCTGACTTCCCTCAACGGCTACTACATCGACTACGACATGCTCAAGAGCACCAGCATGGAGGAAATCAAGGTGGATTTGAACCGCCTCAAGGCCGGTACTCCCATTATGATCGAATTGAAGGGCGGCTACGGCTCCTTCTACTATACCTCCAGCCTCACCGGGGCCGTCAGCTCCGCCAGCGTGAACGTGTCCGCCGTGGACGAGCTGATCCAGTACGTCCGCTCCAAGGGCTTCTACATGATCGCCAAGGTCTCCGCCTTCCGGGATTACGATTTCGGCAACCGCAACGTGACCTCCGGTCTGTACGTGAAGAGCCGGATCGGTCTGTGGATGGACAGCGGCGGATGCTACTGGCTGGATCCCACCAGCGCCAACACCCTGGGCTGGGTCACCTCCGTGGTCAACGAGGTGCGGGGCCTGGGCTTCAACGAGGTAGTGCTGGACAACTTCCGCTTCCCGGCGGAGACGGATAAATACATCTTCAACGGCAATATGGACGAGGCCATCACCAACGCCGCCACCACCCTGATGGCCAACTGCGCCTCGGATACCTTCGTGGTATCCTTCTGCGGCGCAACCCCCTCCTTCCCCCTGCCGGAGGGCCGCAGCCGCCTGTACCTGTCCGACGTACAGGCCCAGGAGGTAGGCGCGAAGGCCTCCCAGTTCACCTATGAAAACCCGGCGGGCCGCCTGGTATTCCTCAGCGACACCAACGACACCCGCTTCGACGCCTACAGCGTCCTACGCCCCCTCTCCGTCGCCGAAGGCCTGGAAGCCCAAAAGGCCGATATGGAACAGTAATTTCAGCCGCCCCCCACTCCGTAGGGGGCGGCAACCTGTTGCCCCACAGCCTGGCAGTTTAGGCAGCAGAACGTTGAATGGGAAGCATCGCTCCGTAGGGGCGGATACCAGCCGCCCGCAACGTCGCGGAATTGAGCTGTCAGTTGAATGGACCTCACCAAAAGCTTCTGAGTTCGTAGGGGGCGGCAATTTGTCGCCCCGCCGTTTTCCGGGATTGAATGGTTCGTCTATACAGCTCAGTTTCATTACCTTTCGGGCGGCTGGTATCCGCCCCTACGCACTCAAAATGTTGAACATTGTACCTCTTTAGTTAAGCCTCCCTCAAGGCCATCACCTGAGTGCCCTCTTCAGTCGCTGCGGCGACAGCTTCCCCCTCAGGGAAGCTTGGGGGATGTATACGTCGGGGTATACGTTGTTCTTTACTGCTTCCTAAACCGTCAGGTTAAGGGTCGGCAGGTTGCCGACCCCTACGGGGGGAAAATCGAAAAAATATCTCCGGGTGGATGCTTTGTGTGTCTGCCTGGATTTTTCTTACATTAAAGAGTTCTTAAGAATTCCCCTACTTTCTTCTTAACAATTTAGATGATATAATGGCCCCAAAAGGAGGGGGAAAGACATGTACAAAATCCTGATTTGCGACGATCAGCCGGATATTGTGAATGCGCTGAAAATTTATCTTGCCCCGGAGGGGTATACCCTGCTGGAGGCCTACAATGGGGCGGACGCGGTGAAGCTTGCCAAGGAGAACGACGTGCATCTGATCCTGCTGGATATCATGATGCCCGGCATGGACGGCATCACCGCCACCTCGAAAATCCGGGAATTTTCCAACGTGCCCATCATTCTGCTCACCGCCAAGAGCGAGACGGAGGACAAGGTGCTGGGCCTGAACGTGGGAGCGGACGACTATATCACCAAGCCATTTGCCCCGGTGGAGGTGCTGGCACGGGTGAAAAGTCAGCTGCGCCGGTTTTCCAGTCTGGGCAGCCGGACGGAGGACAGCAACCTCATCACCCTGGGCGGCATCGTGCTGGACGACCGCACCAAGCAGGTGACGGTGGAGGGGGAGCCGGTGAGCCTGACGCCCACGGAGTACGCCATCCTCAAGCTCCTCATGTCCAGCCCCGGTAAGGTGTTCTCCACCAAGGTGCTGTATGAATCCGTGTGGCAGGAGGTGGCTCTGGGCAGCGAGGGCGCTGTGGCCGTCCACATCCGCCACCTGCGGGAGAAGATCGAGATCAACCCCTCCGAGCCCCGCTACCTCAAGGTCATGTGGGGCCAGGGCTATAAGATTGAGGCAAAGCCATGAAAAACACACTTTGGATAAAATTCATTGCCATTTTGCTGTGCGCCCTGTGCCTACTCACCGCCGCAGCCAGCGGCCTCTGCCTGGGCGTCCTGACCTACTCCGGCTGGACGGACGACCCCTATGACGATGAGTTGGAACGCGCCATCCAAGACCAGATGTATTGGACTGTCAACTGGATGGTGCAGGCTTGGGCAAACCAGGAATACGGCAACATGCCGGAGCGTATCGCCCAGCTGCGGCGGGCAGAGCGCACCAGCTGGGGCTGGACGCTCAACTGGGATGACGTTTCCTACGAAATTCAGGACACGGACGGAGAGGTGCTGAAACAGCTGGATAATTCCGTCCAGCCGGTGCGGGAGCTGGAATATCTCTTCTCCCCGGTGGAATACGAAGAATATCTGGGTGCCGGTTCCCTTTCCAAAGAGGATGACCCGGATGTGAAATGGTGCAGCGTTGCCGACGAAACCCAAATCAATGCCATTGAATACTCCTACCATTCCAAAACCCTGGAAGACCCCATCGTGGTGAAGCTCTCCATGGGCGAAAGCGCCGTTGAGGTGCCCATGCCCTATGTGTTGATGGGCCTGATTGCGGGGCACAATACAGCGCTGACCCTCATCTTGGTTATCAGCCTATTGCTGTTTGCGGCGCTGGCCGTGTTCCTGTGCAGCTGCGCCGGATGCAAAAAAGGCAGCACCGAGATAAAGGCCGGGGGCTTCAATGCCCTGCCCCTGGATTTGTACGGCGGCGGCGTGGCCGCGCTGTGCATCGGCCTTGCCTACCTCGCGTTCATAATGTTTCAAAATGCAATCGACCAGACCAGCAGCCAAGGCATCACCTCTACAGTTCTTACTGTCGCGGTGATGGGCTATTGCGGATGTGTGCTCTTCGTGTGCTTCTGCTTTGCCTTTGCCGCCCAGGTGAAGATGGGCCACGGCCACTGGTTCTGGAATACGGTCGCCGGCCGGTGCCTGAAGCTGGCCGGGCGGCTGCTGCACAAGCTTTTCCTGTTCCTCCCTGAGCTGTGGCGCTTTGTCCTGCGGATCGTCAAGGATGTATTTAAGGTCGCGGGCGCTTTGGTCACCCTGCTGTGGAGCTGGGCGAAAACGGCGCTGCGCTTCCTGGGCCGCCTGCTGCGGCGCGTCGGAAAGCTCTGCGAGCGGACGCTCTCCCTGCTGCCGCTGACCTGGCAGTGGATCGTGACCGGGGGCGTGCTGGCGGTGTGGCTGCTGCTGGCGTTCCTGAGCGGAAGGCAGAGCATGGCGGTGCTGTGGTGCGTGGCGGCGCTGGTGACGGTGATGTACGGCTCCAACTGCTTCGGTACCCTGCTGGACGCGGCCAAGCGCATGCGCGGCGGCGACCTGGAGAGCAAGGTGGAGGAAAAATATCTGGTGGGCTGCTTCCGGGAATTCGCCGATGAGCTGAACGGCCTGGCCGACGTGGCCATGGTGGCGGCCCAGAACCAGCTGAAAAGCGAGCGGATGAAGACCGAGCTCATCACCAACGTTTCCCACGACATCAAGACCCCCCTGACCTCCATCATCAACTATGTGGATCTGTTGGGAAAGCCCCACACCGCCGAGGAGGAAAAAACCTATGTGGAGGTGCTCTCCCGCCAGAGCCAGCGGCTCAAAAAGCTGATCGACGACCTGATGGAAATGAGCAAGGCCTCCACCGGCAATGTCCAGGTGGAGATCGCAAGGATCGACGCCGTGGAGGCAGTCACCCAGGCGCTGGGTGAATTTGCCGACAAGCTCACCGCCGCCGGGCTGACCCCGGTGTTCCACCAGAGCGAGGAAGCGATCTTCCTGCTGGCAGACGGGCGGCTGCTGTGGCGGGCCATGAGCAATGTGCTGAGCAACGCGGTGAAGTATGCCCTGCCCGGCACCCGGCTGTACGTGGATGTTTCCGCCGCCGAGGACAAGGCTATCATCTCCTTCAAGAACATCTCCGGGGCCCAGCTGAACATCAGCGCCGAGGAGCTGATGGAGCGCTTCGTCCGTGGCGACTCCTCCCGCAACACCGAGGGCAGCGGCCTGGGCCTGAACATTGCCAAGAGCCTGATGGAGCTGCAAAAGGGCCAGCTCCAGCTCCTGGTGGATGGCGACCTATTCAAGGTAACACTGGTTTTCCCAAGAGCTAATTAAAGGAAGGGCTGTCTCAAAATGCGAATTGCAAGAAAATAGCCCCCTTCAAAAGTTAGATAAAAGCCGTGAAAATCCAGTTTTAATTGGATTTTCACGGCTTAATTGTTGGGCTAATTTTTAGAAAATTCTATTTTGAGACAGTCCCTTTTTTCGGCTTGTGGGCGATCATCGTCCCAGCTGCCAGAAGGCCACGGCGCTGGCGGCGGCGACATTGAGGGAATCGACGCCGTGGGACATGGGGATTTTAACGGTGTAGTCGCAGGCGGCAATGGTGGTCTGCGCCAGGCCGTCGCCCTCGGTGCCCAGGACGATGGCGAGCCTGGCAGCGGCTGCCAGGGCGGGATGGTCGATGGGGATGCTGTCATCCGTCAGGGCCATGGCGGCGGTCTGGAAGCCGTGGGCATGGAGCAGCGCCTGCCAGTCCTCCCCCAGATAGGCCCAGGGAACCTGGAAAACGGTGCCCATGCTCACCCTGGCGCAGCGGCGGTACAGTGGGTCAGTGCAGGCGGGGGTGAGGAGCACGGCGTCCATATTCAGGGCGGCGGCAGAGCGGAAGATCGCCCCCAGATTGGTGGGGTTCATCACATCCTCCAGCACCGCCACCCGGCGGGCATTGCGCAAAATATCCTCCGCCCTGCGCAGGGGCGGGCGGTACATGGCGCACAGCATCCCCCGGGTGAGCTGAAAACCGGTGAGCTGAGTCAGCACTGGCAGGGGCGCGGTGTACACCGGCACGTCGCCGCAGGCCTCGATGGCCTCAAGGGCCTCCCGGTTACAGTGACTGCGCTCCACCAACAGCTTAGCCGGACGGCACCCAGCGGCCAGCGCCCGCTGAATGACCTTGGGGCTTTCCGCAATGAACATCCCCTTCTTCGGCTCAAACCGATTCAGCAGCTGCGCCTCCGTAAGCCGCGCAAACACATCCAGCTCCGGGTTCTGGAAATCCGTAATCTCAATAAATTCCTTCATATAAGCCTCTCTGTGTTGGTTCTTGGGAGTATTATACAATAGATTTGGGGGAAATGGAAGAGCCTTTGAGCACCCGCTTTGGCAGCGAAACGTTGGATGCAGGCACCCCACTCCGTAGGGGCGGTGCTCCGCGCAGCGAATCAGAATCTAAATGATTGCCAGTGGCAATCATACCTTAATTCATTAGCTGGCAGCCCATAGGGCTGACTGAAGAGGGCCTGCCGCAGTAGGATTTTCTTAAAGGGTGCGTTGAATGGTAAGCACCCATCCGTAGGGGCGGATACCAGCCGCCCGCAACGTTACGGGCCTGAGCTGCCGGTTGAACGGAAGCTGGAAAAATCTTCTGAGTTCGTAGGGGGCGGCAACCTGCCGCTCCGCAGAGTTGTCATTTCGATAGCAGTCCGTTGAATGGGAGCAGGCGACAGCTTTCTCCAAAAGCTTCCCCCGGAAAAGAATAAACGCCAGCCCAAGCAGGAACGCCGGGCCTGCGCTATGAAAAATCAATCCCCTCCACCGGCGATGGGGGATTAAGGCATCATTTGTAAACAGATGGGACTGTTGCAAAATAGATTTTTTAGAAAACTGTCCTAATAATTTAGCGGTAGAAATCACGATTGTTTCACGATTTCTACCGCTATTTCTAACTTTTAGAAGGACGTATTTTCACAAATTTCTATTTTGCAACAGTCCCATGCGTTTTAATGTGGTCAGGGTTAATTGCTGCGGAAGCGGGCGAGGAAATCCTTGGTTTCCTGCTTTTTTGGGCTGCCGAACAGCTCGGCGGGGGTGCCCTCCTCGCAGATGACGCCCTGGTTCATGTAGACTACGTGGTTGCTCACGTCTCTGGCAAAGGCCATTTCGTGGGTGACCACCAGCATGGTCATGCCGTCGGCGGCCAGGCTGCGCATGACGCTCAGCACCTCGCCCACCATTTCCGGGTCGAGGGCGGAGGTGGGCTCGTCGAACAGGAGAATTTCAGGGTCCATGGCCAGGGCGCGGGCGATGGCCACCCGCTGCTTCTGTCCGCCGGAAATCTGGCGGGGGCGGGCGTTGATGTAGGGGGCCATGCCCACCTTTTCCAGGTACTTCATGGCGTGCTCCTTGGCCTCGGTGCGGCTGCGGTGGAGCACCTTCACCTGGCCGGTGATGCAGTTTTCCAGCACCGTCATGTTATTGAACAGGTTGAAGGACTGGAACACCATGCCCACGTGGGTGCGGTACCTGGGGGCCTTGAAGCCCCGGGCGGTGACATTCTCGCCGTGGTACAGAATTTCGCCGGAGGTGGGCGTTTCCAGCAGATTGATGCAGCGAAGCAGGGTGGACTTGCCGGAGCCGGACGCGCCGATGATGGAGGTCACGTCCCCCTGATTCACGGTGAAATCGATATCCCGCAGCACCTGATGGCTGCCAAAGGATTTGGACAGGTGGTTCACCTGCAAAATGCGTTCTGCCATATCAGCGCTCTCCTCTCGTGCGGCCATACTCCAGCTCCTGGGCTTCCCTGGCCTGGAATTCCTTGCTCCGCTCGTCAAAGGGCGTGCCCCGGTTGGGGTGATTGTAGGTTCCGGCGGTCATGACCAGGGGGTCGACCTGCACCAGCTCGTAGTCGCTGCTGCCGTCCAGCTTCTTTTCCACCAGCCGCAGCAGCAGGGAGGCGGTCAGGGTCATGCACAGATACCCTGCCATCTCCACCGTGGCGGAGGGGAAGTAGAGATAGCTGGCACCTACCGCCGCCCGGTGGGCGGCGAAGAAATCCGGGAAGCCGATGATGAACATCACCGAGGTATCCTTGACGTTGATGATGAAGTTATTGCCGATCTGGGGCATGATGTTGCGCAGGGCCTGGGGGAGAATCACATTCAGCATGGTCTGCACATGGGTCATGCCGATGGCCTTGGCTCCCTCGGTCTGGCCGGGGTCAATGGAGATGATGCCGCCCCGGACGGACTCGGCCATATAGGCGCCGGTATTGATGGACACCACTACCAGCGCCGCCACCCACATATTGGTGAATTTCAGGGCATTGTCCGTGAAATAGGGCAGGCCATAATAGATGAACACGGCCTGGAGCACCATGGGCGTTCCCCGGAACACCTCCACATACACGCGAACGATGATGCGCACCAGCTTCAGCACGATCCGCTTGGGCAGCCGGTCGTTCTTCGCGCAGGGAATGGTATTGAGGATGCCGCAGATGAAGCCAATGACGCAGCCGATGGCGGTGGCGGCCAGGGCCAGGATCAGGGTGTTGCGAATGCCCACCAGATAAGAGCCGCCGTACTTTGCCCAGAGCTTTCCAATCTCAGTGAAGAGCTTGGCGAACTTATCCATTGCTTAATCCTCGCTCAGGGGCTGGACGGCAATGGCCTGCTCCATGAGCGCGTTGAAGTCGTCCACCGTCATGGTGCTCAGCACCGCGTCGATCTTCTCCTTGAGCACGGTGTTGCCCTTCATCAGGGACACGCCGATGTTCACGTTCTCCGCCCGCACGGCGTCGTCAAACTGGAAGTCACCCTCGGTGCCGGAGAAGTCCAGAATCTTCATATCGGGATAGACGGCCACAGCGCCCTGGGCGGTGGGCATGTCGGTGCAGATGAAGTCCACCATGTCGGTTTCCAGCGCCATGAGCATGGCGGGAGCGGTCTCGGAGGCGGGCTGGACATTTGCGCCTTCGATCTGGGGCAGGCACTGGTCATACCAGATGGTTGCGATCTGGGCAGTGCAGGAGCCGCCGGCCAGGTCGGCAATGGAGGTGGCGTTGGCAAACTTGCTGTCCGCCTTGGTGACGCAGACGATGGTGGCGTAGAAGTACGGGCCTGCGAAGTCCACCTGCTCGCTGCGCTCGGCGGTCATGGACTGACCGGCGATGACCGCGTCAAACTTGCCGGTCTGGACGCCGGGCACCAGAGAATCCCAGTCGGACTGGATCACCTCCAGCTGCCAGCCGTTGGCTTCGGCGATCTTCTTGCCGATCATCACGTCGTAGCCGTTGGCATAGGAGCCAGGCACGTTGGAAATGGGCACCGCGCCGTTGGAGTCGTCGCTCTGCGTCCAGTTATAGGGGGCGTAGGCGCACTCCATGGCGATGGTCAGCACGCCGTCCTCCACGCCGGAGGCGACGGCCCCGGCCTCGGTGGGAGCGGTCGTTTCGTTGCTGCCGCAGGCAGCCAGGGTGAGCAGCATGGCCGCAGCCATGAGCAGGCAAAGGAGCTTCTTCATAACAAATTCCTACCTTTCTTTTTGTGTGGGGTTTCCTAGATGCGGGTGCCGTTGGGAATAAAAAAATGAACCGCTTTGCAAGCGGTCCATGGGAAAATCGGCACTGTTCCTATAAAAGGGTATTCAGACACGGAGCACCGAATGGCCAATGATAGCGCTTCACAAAGTATTGTGACAGTCCGGCAGATATTCTCTGACGACCCAGCAGAAGAAAGCCGGGTGACCCTCTTCCACTTCGGCGGTGCGCCCTTTCGCCCATCGCGGCCACCCGGCCTTGCCATGGGGTACTGATACGACCCGCGCCTCTATCCAGCGATTCAATTTTGACCGTATACTATCATGCCGTGCGGCGACTGTCAAGTCCTCCAGAAAAAAAGGTGTAAATTTGTACATAGTGCTAATATTCTCCAGAAAAAATGGAGAAATAATGAACGAAATGAAGATTTTCCTACTGGAAATTTTCAAGAGGCTGTGATATAATGTGCAAAGGTGACTGTATCTGGCTACGATGAAAAGCGAGATTGGCCCATCGGGGGGTCAAGTCGGTCTGCGCCATTGGGGAGCGCGGGCATCTTGAGGAAAGGACAAACATCCTATGAAAGCGTTTTTTTCATCCCTTTTCCAGGCGGAAAAGGCAATTAAGCGATATCGCCGGGAGGAGCAGTGGCAGCAGACGCGGGCAATTACGATCTTTACCATTGCCGCTTTCCTGATTATGAGCTGCCTGAACGTCTACGAGCGCTCCTGGGTCATGCTGGCCACCACTTTGGGTTCGGCGCTGCTGCTTCTGCTGTGCCTGAAGCGGGGCAAGGTATTTAAGAGCACCATCCCCGTTGAGATCGCGTTCTTTATCATCCTTCTGGTGCTGTTTACATATTACATCCTCTACGGCGGAAATAACGGCTTTGCGATTTCGTGGGTGGTTTTCATTCCGTTCCTTTACATGATGATGATGAACGTAAAGCTGGGCATCGTGCTGAGCGTCTATCTCCTGCTGCTGCTGTTTCTGGTATTCTACGGGCCGCTGGACAATCTGCTGCGCTACAATTACTCCCCCACCTGGCGGCTGCGATTCCCGGTGACGTTCCTGATCGATTTTGTCATGTCGCTGTACTGCGTGCAGCGGGTCACCCTGGTGCACGGCAACCTGATCTCCACCCAGGAGCAGCTGAAGGAAGTCAGCTTCCTGGACGCCACCACGGGCCTGCAAAACCGGGCGGCCTATTCCAGCTATCTGCAAACCGCCAAGTTCGACGAGGCGGGCCAGCTGGCCGTGGTATTCATCGATGTGAACGGACTGCATGAGCTGAACAATACCAAGGGCCACAAGGCCGGCGACGCCATGCTTCAGTTGGTGGGCAAATACTGCACCGAGCAGTTCCCCCAGGCGCAGGTGTTCCGCCTGGGCGGCGACGAATTCCTGCTGATCATTCAGCGGATGGAGCACTGCAAGGTGACCGAGGGAATGGAGGAGCTGGATCGCCGGGTGCAGGCAGCAGGCTATTCCATCGCCTACGGCGTGGAGTTCCGCCGCAGCTGCTTCAACCTGGAGGACATGACCAACTGCGCCGACAACAAAATGCTGGGCGCCAAAGCCGAACACTACAAAAAATTCGACCGCCGCAGACATTAAAAAATCCCACACCTCACCCCGGAGAATTTTCTCCGGGGTGAAAAAAGATACACCACCTGTAACGTTGCGGAATTGAGTGGCTGGTTGAATGAACATTACCAAAAGCTTCTGAGTCCCGTAGGGGTCGGCAATTTGTCGACCCTAAACCCAGCGGTTTCGGTAGCACCCCATTGAATGGCACCAGCTGACGGCCCCCTCCAAAAGCTTCCCTTGGATGCGAATCAAGGGTAGAAAAGTTGAGAAAATGCGGCAGAAGCGAGGCAGGAGTAAATATGCAGGAGCAAACCTGC
>CAKTIM010000035.1 GCA_934565795.1 uncultured Oscillospiraceae bacterium | reverse complement strand
TAGTAGTTCATCATGGAGAACATGCCCTTCTTCATCTCGCCGCCGTACCAGGTGTTGATGATGACCTGCTCACGGGAGGTGATGTTGAAGGCCACGCAGGTCTCGGAGTTCAGACCCAGCTCCTTGAAGTTCTCCACCTTTGCCTTGGAGGCGTTGTAGACGATGAAGTCGGGCTTGAAGTTCTTCAGCTCCTCCTCGGTGGGACGGATGAACATATTGGTCACAAAGTGAGCCTGCCACGCCACTTCCACGATGAAGCGGACAGCCATACGGGTGTCGGGGTTTGCGCCGCAGAAAGCGTCAACAACGTACAGCTTCTTGTTGCACAGCTCCTTGACAGCCAGCTCCTTGACCTTTGCCCAGGTCTCCTCGCTCATGGGGTGGTTGTCGTTCTTGTACTCATCGGAAGTCCACCACACGGTGTTCTTGGAGTTCTCGTCCACGACGATGTACTTGTCTTTGGGGGAGCGGCCGGTGTAGACGCCGGTCATGACGTTGACAGCGCCCAGCTCGGTGAGCTTGCCCACCTCGTAGCCGGTCAGGCCGGGCTTGGTTTCCTCCTCGAACAGCAGTTCGTAGGAAGGATTGTGGATGATTTCGGTCGTACCGGTAATACCGTACTTTTCGATGCCATAGGTTTCCATAATACTATTTCCTCCTGTAAAAAATGTAGACGATGGGGCTTACGCCACATATCAAAACAATCGGTGGCAAAGGCGGGAAACCCAACCTCCACCGTCTATCATACTATCATAGTTCCCCCTGAAAGTAAACCTCAATTTTCCGCTTTTTCTATAAAATTGTGATGAAAACAGCGCTTTTTATGCGCCCCCGCTTTCCCATTGAGCATTCCGCCCAACCATAAAGCACCACCGGGAAAATTTTTTGTAAATCTTTTCCCCCACCCTTGGCTTTTCCCCAGGCATGTGATAGAATATAGTTTGATTTTGTACCCCGCCTGTAACCTCGCTGCCTTTAGAATGGTACCACGTAAACCCCTCTGCCCCCCGTAGGGGTCGGCAATTTGCCGACCCTTAACGTTGCGGTTTCGATAGCAGGAAAGGACAACGTATGCCCTCAAGTATACATCCCCAAGCTTCCCTGTGGGGGAAGCTGTCGCCGCAGCGACTGAAGAGGGCACTCAGCGTATGGTTTTGAGAGAGATTTGGTTAAAAAGGTAGAGACTCAAACATTCTGAGTTCGTAGGGGCGGATATTAGCCGCCCGAAAGCTAATGAAACTGAGCTGTATAAACGAACCGCTCAATCCCGGTACCCAGCGGGGCGACAAATTGCCGCCCCCTACGGACTCAGAAACTTTTGGTAATGTTCATTCAACGGGCAACGCAGGCCATCACATGTTGCGTGCCCCCCACGCGGGCACAGAGGAATTTTATAAGGAGAACGCTATGAAAGATCGAGATCGGTTTGGTTGGAATGACTTCAAGGCGCTGCCTGCAAAGAAAAAGGTAGAGCATATCTATGAATATTACAGGTGGCACATCCTGATCGGCATTGCCGTGGTGGGGCTGCTGGTGTCGCTGGTGACGACCATTGCGGGCAACCGCAAGGATGTGCTGATTTCCGGCATCTTCATCAACAATTCCACCACTGCCGAGGGCTATGCCCACCTACAGCAGGACTATTTCGATTACTGCGGCAGCGACAGCAATACACGGGTGGATCTGGTGGAGACCCGGTATCTGGATTTTGAATCCGGGGCAGTGAGCCAGAACGACGCCGCGTCCTTTATGCTGGTGACCAGCATGATCGCCGCCCGGACGCTGGACTACATCGTCACCGACGAAGCGACCCTTGCGCACTTTATGGAGCAGGAGGTGGTGCTGGATCTGCGTCTGGCCCTCTCCGACGAGCAGCTTGCCCAATACGACGTGATCACCCTGGACGGCATCCCCGCCGCCATCCGCCTGAACGGCACCGCGTTTGCAGACCACTACCCCCTGTCCTCCGACACCAGCTGCATCCTCCTGGTCGCCAGCACCCAGAGCTACGAAAAAGACGCCCGCTTCCTGGAGTACCTGCTGGCGTAACGGCCTGCAAACCTCCCCTGAAAGGTTTAGCAGCTGTACGCCGCCCTGCGGTCGGCTACACCTGCTAAACCTTTCAGGGGCGCTTTGGGGGCGGCGCATTTATGAAAGGAACACGATGATGAAAAAAATCATAATTCTTTTCCTGCTCCTTTGGGTGCTGCTGCCCTGTGCGTATGCGCAGGATGAGGCGGTGGAGGCGGCGCGGGAGAGTGTGGTGCACCTTTACGGCATGGGCACGGATCGGCAGACCGGCCAGCGGCTGCGGTGGACGGGTACCGGCTTTGCCGTGGGGGTGGCCGGTGAGGAGACGGATATCTTCCTCACCAACTGGCATGTGGCTACCGGCAGCGGCAAGTGTGAGGATGGCTCCGTGCGGCTGTGGCTTCTGAAGGACGGGGCGCAGCTGGATTCCAGCCAGGTACCTCTGGCGGACTGCGCCATCGAATGTCAGGTGCTCGCCACCACCGACGGCTACCCGGACGTGGCGGTGATTCAGCTTACCCAGCCGGTATCCGGCTATCGGGCGCTGCCCCTGCTGTCCTCCCGCCGGGTGACGGATGGGACGCAGGTCTACGCTCTGGGCTTCGCCGGGCTGCGGGCCACGAACAACGGCGCAAACTCCGGGCCGGAGGATGTGACCGTCACCCAGGGAAGCATCGCCGACCATCTGATTATGACCAGCGCCGGAAACACCCGCTCCATCATCCATTCCGCCCCCATTCAGCACGGCTTCTCCGGCGGCCCCCTGCTGAACCAGGACGGGGCGGTGGTGGCCCAGAACACCTACGGCTTTGAGGAGGATGTGACCACCAGCCTTTTCTGCGCCGTGTACATCAACTACGCCATGGAGCTGCTGGACGGGCTGGGGCTGCCCTATACCGCCCTGTCCGGCCCCTCGCCGGTGACGGTGTTTGTGGCAGACCTGCTCCACCGGCCCGATCTCAGCCCTGCGGCTGCCTACGGTCTAACCGCGCTGGCTGCCCTGGGGGCGGGGGCGTTTATCTGGTATTTTATCAAAACCGCCAGGGAGCTGGCCGCAGAACTGAAACAGAAGCGAAAAGGGAAGCTCTGATTAAATCGGCAAGAGCTGTGAGCGAGAGATTTTTCGGCCAATCGAGGTATCGGAAACGGCGGAATACTGTATGTATTTCCCGTTTTCGTTACCGAAGAGTGGACGAAAAAGATCCGCTCACAGCCGCAGACGATTTATTCAGAGGTTCCAAAGAGAATGACGAAAAGAAAGAGGTGCAGTAAATGAAGAAAGGTTCGGCATTCCTGCTGGCGGCGATCCTGCTGGCCGCCCTAGCCCTGAGCGTGGGGGCGGAGGATGGGCAGCTGGTGTATCCCGGCGTCCAGATTCAGGATTCCCAGGTTCTTCTGACCGCCGTCCCGCTGAGCGGCGGCGCGGTGAGGATCACGGCGGACGGGGTCAGCGTGGGCGGCAGCGCCTCCACCGTGGCAGAGGCCCAGCCGGGCATTACCTATTACTGCGTGGTGGATACCTCCCGCTCCTTCAGCAATTACCAAAAGGAGCAGCAGCTGCTGGGTCTGAATACCCTCAGCGACTGCCTGGGGGAAAAGGATTCCATGGTGCTTATCACCATGGGCCGGGAGGTCAGCTTCGGCCAAAGGCTCACCGACCCCGAGGCCCGGCGGGAGGCCATCCAGGCCGCCTGCACCTATGATTCCATGGGCACCAACCTGTTTGAAGCCATCGACACGGTGCTGCGCACCGTGGCCGAGGAGGAGCAGGGCTTCCGCTGCATCGTATTCTTCACTGACGGCATCGATGATTCCATTGTGATGAAGGTCAACGAGGATCAGGCCGGTCGGTTCATCCAGGGCAGCGGCATGAGCGTGAACTTCGTGGCCCTGCTCACCCCGCCCATCACCGAGTATGCCGGAAAGCAGGCGCAGCGGCTGGAGCGCTACAGCACCCTGGCCCTGGGCGGCGCGTGCCGCACCCCCCTGCGGGAGGGGGACGGCTCCGTCAGCGCCGTGGTGGAGCCGGTGCAGGATATTGTGAACCTGACCCGGAGCTGGACACTGCTGTCGCTGAACGCGGACAGCATTCCCCGCACCGGCAAAACCGTGGAGCTGACCCTGACCTGGGAGGCGGAGAGCCGCACCGTCACCGACACCGTGACACTGAACACCGCCGACCTGCCTCCCCTGCCGGAGACGGAGCCGGTCACCGAGCCGATGACCCTGCCCCCCACCCAGCCCCGGGAGACCATTCCCCCCATCACCCAGCCCCCGGAGCCGATCCCGGAGTATCACGAGGATCCCAACGTGGAGCTGCGCCGCTACGGCATCATCGGGTTCTGCGTCATTGGCGTGCTGATCGTCCTGGCCATCGTCATTGTGGCCACGGACAAGGGCGCGCAGCGGAAAAAGCAGAAGCAGCAGCCCCGGCAGGCTCAGCCGGAGGCTGCCCCCGCAGTCCCCGTTCAGCTGATCATCCAAACGCCGGAACCCGCCGCGCAGGAAACGCCCACGGAGGAAGCGCCCGCCCCGGCAGCCGAAGCGCAGCCCGCCAGCGCAGCCCCCACCCAGGCGCAGCCCGCCGAAGCGGAGCCGGAGGAATCGGAGCATACCGAAGCCGCCCTCGCGGAAGCGCCCCCCGCCGGGGAGCAGCCCCATGAGGAAGCGCCGGAACCCGCCCCCGAAGCGACGGACGCGGAGGCGTTGCCCGTCGAAGAAGCAGCCGTGGAAGAGGCACCCGCCGAGGAAAAGGCCGCCGAGGAAAAGGCCGCCGAGGAAGCAGCCGCCGAGGCAGTCCCGGCAGAGGAAGTGCCCGCCCCGGCGGCCCCCATGGAGCCGGAGCCTGCCGAGGCAGAGCCAATCCCGGAACCCACCGAGGCCCAGGAGCCGGAGTATCACGGCAGCTTCCTGAGTCGGAAGAAGCGCGCCTCCGAGGCCCAGGCTCCCGATCCTTTCCCGTTCCTACAGGAGGAGCAGGCCCCTCAGCCCGCCCCGGCGGAGCAGGCGCCCAACCCGCCCAGCCAGAGCGCCCCGGCCCTGGATTGGCAGCAGCCGGCGGATGCGCGGCAAACCCCACCGGCAGCCCTCAGCTGGCCGGATGACCCGGCCTCCGGCTGGCAGCCGGCGGCGGATTCTGCCCGCCAGGCTGCCGCCCCCGACCGCCAGCATGACCGGCAGAAGCACGCCCCCGTGGATTCCGGCACCGCCCGCATCTCCGGGCTGTTCCCCGGCCGCCATTCCTCCCACCGCCAGGATGCCCCGGCCCCGCGCCCCGCGCCCCGTCCTGCGGCCAGCCGCCGCGACGCCCGTGGCTGGGATACCGGCACGCTGCCCGAGCCGCCCGCAAAGCCCGCCGGACAGGGCGGCGTCACCGTCCGCCTAACCCCTGACGGCAACCCCGGCGGCACCGTCTACGTGACCATGGAGCAGGGCAGCAGCCGCACCCTGGGCCGCAACAGCAAGTCGGACATCATCCTCAATGCACGGGACACCTCCCTCTCCGGCCTGCACTTCGAGCTGCAATGGGACGGCCGCGTCCTGTACCTGACCGACCGCGACTCCACCAACGGCACCTCCCTCACCGGCATCCCCCAGCGCCCCGGCCGCTGGTCTCGCGTCGAATCCGGCTCCACCATCCAAGCCGGCTCCACCCGATACAAGGTTAAAATCCTACGGGAGTAACCGCCGCGCCCCTTGGCTTCCCTGAAAGGTTTAGCAGGTGTAGCCGACCGCAGGGCGGCGTACAGCTGCTTAATGCAAAGCTGAGCTGGCAGCCCGTAGGGCTGACTGAGGGGTTGCGGTAGGTGGTTATGGTTTTATAAAGTTTTAGGCGAATTCGTAGAAAGCTTTTTTGGCCTATACGAATTCGCCTTAATTTTCCCAAACAGTATTCTGCATCCCGCAAAACCCCTCCGCCACGCTGCGCGCGGCCCTCCTCCCCTTTCAGGGAAGGTTGGGAACGCCCTTGGCTCCCCTGAAAGGGGAGCTGGCAGGCCGTAGGCCTGACTGAGGGGTTTTGCGGCAGGCAGTTATGGTCATATAAAAACCAAGGCGAATTCGTACAATCCCAAGCGGGATGTGTTGCGAATTCGCCTTAATTTTTTTTAGAAACCTCGCTGCCAGCTCCCGTTGACTTGCCTCAGGCCTTTCCTGATAACGCCCGTCTCAGCTGACGTAGCCGTCGAACAGGGTCGCGGCTTCGTTGGGGCCTTGGGTGCTGGGGTAGACGATGGTGAGCAGGTTTACGCCGCCGATGGGGACGGAGAAGCGGGCTGGGGCGGTGTGGGCGTTCATAGTGGGCGTGGTATAGAGCAGCACACCGTCGCCGTAGACCTCAAAATATTTGCTGTATTGGGGTGCCCACGTGGCGCTGATGACGTTCTCCGGGTAGCCGCAGACGCCGGTGAAGGTGCGGTATCTCCCGTTCAGCTGAAAGCTGATGCTGTAGCGGGAGGTCTCGCTGCCGTCCAGATGCAGGCCGTAGGTGTAGAGATTCCCCCGGTTATCCCGAACCGGGCCGGAGGTGTGGCCGGGTACGCTCCAATCAGACCAGCAGCCCGGCGCATCTGCAGGGGTATCGTACCCGGCGGGGGTGTAGGTATTGCTGCGCGTCCAGACCTTGCCGCTGACGGCGGTATAGGTCAGCTCATTCAAATAGGCCCCGGAGGCGGTTCCCGTCTGGGCATTGGGGTCGAGCCTCCACACGCTGCACTTATCATAGGCATTGTCCCCGGCTGCCACCAGGGTGCCGTCCCAGCGGATGCCGATCACATGGTTCAGTCCCGCGCCGATAGACCGAATCTGGCTCCAGCCCCGGACGGAATCCATCTGCCCGAAATCATTTCTGCCGGAGCAGAGCACATAGCCATCCCGGGTGAGGCCGAAGGCATTGCAGCGGCCGACCGCAATCTGGCTGATCTGGTACCAGCCGGAAACGCTGATCTCCTCATAATTGCCCTGGCCGTTGGGGTCTGTGTTCCGGCCGGTGCCGATGGCATCGCTGCCCTTCAGACCGGCAAAATACCCCGTGCCGCTGGCAATCGCGGTGACGCCCCGCCAGCCGCCCAGGTAATAATCCTCGATGTTGGTAAACGCGCCGCGAACGATCACCTGCCCGCTGCTGGTCAGACCCAGGGAGTTGACCTTACCGGCGGCGATCTGGGTGATGCCCGTCCAGCGGCTCACCCGGCACTGGTTGCTGCGGTTGCTTCCCACCGCCACCACCGTCCCATCGGCGCGCAGGCCGAGGGTATGCGACTCTCCGGCGGCGACCTGAACAATGTTCCGCCAGGTGCCCACGTTGCACTGCCCGTCGTTGTTGCAGCCCGCAGCCAGCACCGTACCGTCATAGCGGACGCCGACGGTGTGATTAAAGCCCGCCGCAATGGATTCGACCCCCGTCCAGCTCTGCACATTGCACTGCCCCTGACTGTTGTCGCCAATCGCGTCAACGGTGCCGTCAGAATAGAGCACAACCGTGTGGTTCTCACCCCCCACCGCCTGAATGGGCGTTCTGTAGCTGCCATAAGACCCAGCAGCCCCCACCGGCCCAAGCCCCACCAGTATCGCCGCCAAAAGCAGCATCACGGTAACGCCTTTTACGAATTTACAACGCATAACATAGCCCTCTTTCTTTCAGGAAGTTCCAATTCCATTATATTGAAATCCTGGGAAGAAAGCAAGGCAAAATTCACTTTTGTGAAAAATCTGGAAGAGGGAAAACAAAACTCCTTTTGGGCATGAGGGCTGAGAGGTTACCCCTTGCTGTCATGCCAATACCCGCCGCCTGCGCGCGGGCGTGTGGCAGATGAAGAGCATTCTCAGGCCATCATTTTGGAGGGCTTCGGCGTTTGTAAATCCCGCACTTTGCAGGCTGTTGTTTTTCACGCTTTCTTTGTATAATATTGCCAGAAACTAATACATAGGAGGTAACGATCATGGCATTTTCTCTTGACAGCAAGGTAAAGGACATTCTGAAGAATCCGGCTGCGGCAGCGGTTCTGGATAAGTACGCTGAGGGGGCCTCCAAGAATCCCCAGATGAAGCTGGTGGGCGGCCTGACCCTGCGGAAGCTGGCATCCTTCCCCCAGTCATCCTATTTGCAGCCCCACCTGGAGGAGCTGGACAAAGAGCTTCAGGCAATTGAATGATCTACCTGAAAGGGAGCCGTCACCGGCTCCCTTTTCCATGCGCAGACGCGGCTGCCCATTTCAGAGCAGCCGCGTCTGTTATGTTGGTTCAGAAGCAAGTCCAGCCGCCGTCGCACTTGATCTCCTCGCCGTTGACATAGCGGGACTGATCGCTGGCCAGGAACAGGATGGCGTCCGCCAGATCCTCCGGCATGGCCAGCTCGCCGGAAAAGTCCAGCAGCTTACTGGTACGGCCAAAGCCAAAATCATCCGCCGGGGGCATCACTAGCGGAATATCCGTCACCACACCGCCGGGAGACAGGGCGTTGCAGCGAATCCCCTCTTCCATGTACATGAACGCCGTGTTTTTTGTCGCCGCCAGAACGGCGCCCTTACTGGCACAGTAGGCCGCGCCGGCGGTCTGGTGGGTCGCGCCCACGGAGCACACATTGACGATTACACCGCCCTCGCCCTGGGCTAGGTACTGCCTGCATTCCTCCCGTAGGCCGTACATCAGGCCGAAGGTGTTGATGCGGAATGTCTTTTCCAGCATTTTATCGGACATATCCGCAATGGCCGTGTTGTCATCCATCACGCCCGCGCAGTTCACCGCCACATCCAGGCGGCCAAAGGTGTCCACAGCCTTTTTGACCATTCCGGCAGCGGTCGCAGGCTCGCCCACGTCCCCGGCGTACCAGGCCAGCTCACCGGGCGCATCCTTGCATTCTTCGGCCAGCTCCTTCAAGCGCTCCTCCCGGCGGGCAACCGCCACGACCTTCGCGCCCTCCCGACAGAACAGCTCCGCCGTGGCACGGCCAATACCGGCGGACGCGCCGGTCACGATGCAAACCTTTCCTTCCAATCTTCCCATAATATCCTCCTCAGCAGAAAACCTTGTTTACCACAACAGCGGGGGAATCATTGCAGCCCACGGTCAGCTCCGCGCCGTCCGGCACATCTGCCCGAACAGTGGCAAAGCCAATATTCTTTTCCACGGTGTAGCCGTAAATGGTCTGGGCGCAGCGGCCCACCTCCACGCCGTACCAGTACACCCGCTCCCAGATGGAAATGTCCTCTGTGGATTCCCGCGAAAATTCCAGGCCGACCATTCGGTATTTTGGGTGCGCTTTCCGTTCCAGTGCCGCCTCCTTGCCGATGAAATCCTTATCGGCAGCCACAGCCCAGCCCAGGCCGCACTCATAGGGGCTCAGGTGCTTGAAATCCTGCTTCAGGGGGAAGCCCTTTTCCATGGGGACGGAACGGACATAGACCTCCAGCGTCTGAAGCTCCCGGCCGCCCACGGACTCCACGGCTTTCAGCGCCAGATCGTGAATCTCCCGGCTCCTGTCGAAGGCGGAATAAATTTCGTATCCGTTTTCCCCGGTAAAGCCGGAACGGTGGATGTAGACGGGAATGTTCCCCAGCTTACGCGCGCAGATGCTAAACCGCTTGAGATCATCCACGGGTGCGTCCAGCATGGCGTTCATGGCCTTGACGCTCTCCGGCCCCTGCACGGCGTACATATCCCAATCATAGGTGATGATCTTCGCCTGAATATCCGCATTCCCCTTGTGCTTTTCGATCCAGGGCAGCAGCCGGGGGCCATAGAGGTCGGAGACCCAATACAGGCCCTCCGCCATGTGCATGACGATCACATCATCGATGATCTCGCCGTTCTCATCCAGAGAAGCAGTGTATTTCGAGCGTCCGACAGCGACCTTGGAAATATCGCTGATGTAAATTTTTTGCAGGACGTCCAGTGCGTCCTTTCCTGTGACCTTCACCAGATCGTGCGTCCAGCGGTAGAAGCCGACCCCCTTGCGGATGGCCATGGCGTCGGCGCGGGCAACGGTATCTTCCTTAAACAGCATATTCCGGCACCTCCTTACAGCATCCGCAGGTCTTCCTTACGGATGACCTTGATGTACATCTCTTCCTCATCCCGGCCCTCAATGACACAAGACCATTCCGGGCTGACCAGCGTCTTTGCCGCGCCGTTCCACTGGGCCTCGTAGGCGTCCACCAGCTCGTCCAGGGGAGCCATTTCATAACGGGCGGTGAAATCCTCGCTCCTGACCCTGATCCAGGTCTCATCCTTCGTCCAGCGCACCATTTCATAGGGCACCTGCTGCACATCCAGCATATAGCGGATATAGCCGCCCAGGATGCGTCCGTCGTTTTCGTCCATCCCATGGGGCACGCCCAGGAAGCTGCGCAGGCCCTCCTTGGCAAAGGGATCGATAAACTGGTTCTTGCCCGCCGTGGCAAAGACGATGCGGAACACCCGCAGGAATTCATCCTCGTCGGGAGCCATGTCCTTGATCGCCATCATGGGGAACTGGATCGACCAGACCCAGCCCATTTGTGCTACCCAGTGATACGCCTTTTCCAGAGAGGTTTCTTCTCCGAAGTTCTGGGTATACTGGCCGTTGCGCAGGCACTGGCCCTCCTTGACCATACGCTCTCTGGGCGTATCGTGGATGGGGTCAACAGGCTGCTGCATATGCTCCAGCCAATCCTGCTTGGGCAGGTTATAAACATCCCGTCGCTCCGCCACTACCCGGCAGTGCTTGTTGCCGCAGCCGCGGGCCTGACACATATTCAGGGCCACCTCGTTCTGCGTCCCGTTGGAGGAGGCAAGGTCAAAGTTGGCGGTGAACATGCTGGTGGTCATGTTGCAAAGCTCGCTGCCCACAATGTCCCAGGGGCAGGTGTCCAGCTCCTTTTCCACCCGGTTCCGGGTGAACTGCACCACCCGGCCCGCCATGTTCTCCCACTCGTCGCCGGAATCACCGGTGATGCCGCCCAGCCAGCTGGACTTTTCACACAGCTCCGGGATATTGAAGGCCTCGTAGAGAGATGCATTGACATAATCCTTCTGCTCCTCCGGGGTTCCCGCCACGGCCATGTTCATCATGTTGGCAATGTCGCAGATGGCTGCGGTGCGCTTCTCCCAGCTGGGTTCAAAAATACGCATGACTTGGAAAAGGTTGGCGGTCATGGCGGCGATTTGGCGGTTCAGCTGCCGGTAGGCCTCCTCCTCCGTGATGAGCTTGCCCCAGGCGGTGGCAAAGCATTTTCTGGAATCCAGTTTTTCTTTCAGCATGGTATTCCTCCTGTCTCATTTTGCTGTGCCTTTATTATAGTAAAAAAAGCCACCCTGAGGTATTCTACAAAAAAGGCGGTTTTGAGGGTTGCCGCCCGTACACTTTGTATCCCCGCAAACCGCACAAAATGCAGGGCCGGAAATTGTGTATTTTAGTGGATGCAGAAGCGCTCCCCATACAAAATGTACGGGGAGCGCCTTGACAGCCGTCCGTGCGCATTTTATAATGCCTTTATAGGAGGCTGATCGCCATGAAGCTGAGTGCGGATATTCTCTATTGGCAGCTGAAAAAACAGCTGAGCACCGTTACCCTCCAGGGCCAGTGCGGCAGCGCGCTCACCCTGACCCGGCCGGAATTCTACCTGGATTGTTCGCAATCCTTTGAAAAGGACAGGGTATATGTCTGCTCCGCAGACCACCTGCCCCAGCGGCCCAGCCTCGGTGAAAACGTGTGCCTGGTCTGCCTTGGGCAGCACTGGAACCTCACCGCCTATTACCATCGGTGCAGCGTGATCCTGGTGGAGAGAGACTGGGATATTTTTCGGACATTCAACCTTGTCCAGCATATCTTTGACCAATATGACAGCTGGGAGGAACGGCTCTGGACGATCCTGCGCCACGGCGCTGTTCTTCAGCAGATGCTGGATGCCAGCAGGGATATCTTTGAAAATCCCCTGCTGCTGACTGGCTCTGACTTCCGCTACCTGGGCGTGACGCAGGAGCGCTATCTGCAAAACGAGCTGGGCCTCCAGCTGGATACCCAGGCCTTTGATGCGGAAAAGATGGCCACGTTCTTATCCCTGCACGATATGTCCACCCATATCCGGGAGCCGCTGCTGCTGGAATTGCAGGGGAAACGGACGCTGTCCGTGAATATCTTCGACCAGGAGGAATATCTTGGCTGCCTGACTGTTTTTGAAGGCTCCCGGCCGCTCCGGGATTCGGATAAGGCCCTGGCGGTATTTCTCGTCAAGCTTCTGCGGCAGGCTGTCCAGCAGAACCCCGTCCTGGCCAGCACCCGCACCGCCGTGCGCCGTGCGCTGCGCAGCGTGATCGCCGGGCAGAGCGTGGACTTTGAACACCGGCAGGCCATCAGCCTGGAAAGCGGGAAAAATGACTGGGTGTGCGTGAAGCTGATCCCGAAGCCGGGACGCGCAGCCCTGCCCGGCGCTTATCTTTCCGCCGCCCTGGAGGAGCGGCATCCGGGGGCCATGGCATTTGAATATGAGCATTCCGTGGCCGGGTTCCTTCCCGCCGGAGCGACTGGTGCGTCCCCCACGGACGCACTGTCCCCCATTCTGGAAAAGCTGGGAGTTGCCTGCGGCATCTCTTCGGTGTTTTCCAGCCTGTATGATGCCGGGCACGCCTGGTTCCAGGCCTCCTCCGCGCTGCAAAATGGGATGCTGCGCGGTGGCATCTCCTCCGTCTTTTCCTTCCAGGACTATCTGCTTCCCCAGCTTCTCAGTGGAGCCTTGGCAGGCCGCCCCGGCTGGGTCTTCTACACAGAAGGGCTGAAACGGCTGAAGGAGCACGACAGCGGCTCCCAGGTGTCCTATCTGCATACCCTGCGGGTGTACCTTGACAATAACCTCTCCGTCACCAAAACCGCTGCCGCTCTTTACCTGCACCGCTCCACCCTCCTCGACCGCCTTACCCACATCACCGCCATGCTGGGCAGCGACCTGAAAACCCCCGACGACCGCCTGACCCTGGGTATCATCCTCAGATCCGAACTGGAGCAGCAGTGTCTGGAGCAAACCAACGCCGCCTCCCCGCTGCCGCATCAAAAAAGCCCGGCCCAAAGCTAAGGAACCTCTGATTTAATCAAAGCTACCATTCCGTAGCAAAATATGGTATAATAGAGCCATGAAACAAAGATGGTGGCAGAAATGGAGCAAGATACCTTTGCCGACATTGAATACAGCATACGCAAGAAGAAAACCAAGCGGGAGGAATTTCTGGAAATCATGGACGAGATCATCCCCTGGGATGAATGGGTGGGCGTCATTGACCCCTATTATCCCAGTGGGAAACGAGGCCGTCCTCCCATGGGGTTCCATGGGGATTGAAAAAATGCTGCGGATTGGTTCATACAATAACCGTCACTGGGGCAAACAAGCACGACATAACCGAAGCAGTCAAATTACTCCGTGAGGACGATGAGGTCGTGTATGGGGATTCTGGTTATCTCGGTATACAGAAATGCCCTGAAATCAGGCAGAACGTGCATTTCTCAAACATAGACTTTCGTATCAACCACCGCCCCAGGAGTTTGCCTCAAGTGAGTGAGAATGCAATTGATTGGGAACGATACATCGAAAACCGCAAATCTTCCATTCGATGCGAAGTGGAGCACGTATTCCGAATTATAAAGTGTCAGTTTGGCTACAAGAAAGTGGCGTACAGAGGCTTGGAGAAAAATGAGAATCGTCTGTACGTAATGTTCGCTTGTGCAATTTTATATTTGCTTGCAATTGCAGGTCGAAGGCTTTCCACAACCTGAGAGAGGGGGAGTCTGCCCTTTTTCAGGGGATAGCGGCTGAAAATGCCTGAAACTCATGCAATTTAAGCATTTTCCCGTCCGATATTGGGAAAATATGCTTGAATAACAAGAATGGCAGGATGGGAGGCCATTTATTCAGAGGTTCCCTAAGACGTTTCGCAATCAACAAAATTTTTATATCTGGTTTTACACTTATTACACTCTAGAGTTATCCATATCCAAGTAAAAGCATTATCTATTTCAGGTATTTCGAGCTCCTTAAGCTCTTTGCTATCAGGATATTCATATTTGACGCCAACGGAAAAACCGCCATTCTGGCATTTCCTGCACTTGACGGGTTCCATTGGCATGTGAGAATGTTGCTTCTCTCCACATTTATCATATCCATCAGAATCGCTATCAAATACCGAAATCACCTGGCCACATTTTCTGCAACGAACTTCTATTGTGATTTTATTATTTTCCGAAAATAGACACATTCTTGAAAACGTACTGTGTTTTATCTCGCCAGCAACAAACACTTCAAAATCATGACTCTTGCAACATGTAAGTACTCCCTCAATGATATCGTTGCCTCCATCCTTTATTTGATTCAGTGTTTTGAAATACGGTTGAATCTTTTTCGGAATCAAATTCACCACTCCCTTAATTAAACAATCTTCTAACCCAAGTAACAATTTCTCCAACAGATCCTGGATTACCCGAAAGCATTCGGAACATCTTGCCAACAATATAGCTTGTACTTTGTTTCGGACTCACAACTTCTATTAGAGCGTATCTGAAAACAAAGTATTCTTATATTATTTCAACAAAATCCAAATGGAAGCGAGATGGACAAAAGCAAGAAAGGACACAGCAAGCTTATCATAGCGTGTAGCGACCCTGCGAAAAACGCAGATCAATGGCGGCACTGGCATCAAAGATGTTTCCGCCGGTAAGCAGAAAGTGGACGGGATTCCCCAGTGCATCCACAATAGCATGGATTTTTGTAGTCTTCCCGCCACGACTTACACCGATAAACTGGTTGTTTCCCGAATTTACAGCCCCTTTTTTGCACCTGTACTCTGCGGATGTGCTTTGACGCTCGTGCTGTCAATACACAGGTTCCCATAATCTGCATCCGCGTTCAATTCCTGAAAAATGCGCAAAAGGGTTCCGTCGTCACGCCACTTGCAGAACCGGCTGTAAACGGTCTGATGTGGCCCGAATCGTGCAGGAATATCCGCCCAGGCCGCACCACTTCTGGCCAGCCAGAGCATGGCGTTGAGCAACATTTCGGCTGGCTGAGGCGTCAAAGTTTGGGGTGGGAGACGGATTGGCGGAGGATGATTTCGGGGTGGAGGGTGAGGCAGCTGATGTGGATGTGGTGGATTTGGCTGTATAGGGCGTAGTAGGCGCTCTTGCCCAGCTCGGTGCGATCCTGGCGGATGGAGGAGAGGGTGGGGCTGACGGCGGTGCAGATGGGCAGATCGTCGATGCCCAGGATGCTTACGTCCTCCGGCACGCTCAGGCCCAGGGCCTGACATTGGCGCATGACCTCCAGGGCCAGCAGATCGTGGCTACAGAGGATGGCGGTGCAGCCCTCTTCCAGCAGCCGGGGCAGGTGGACGCGGATGCACTCCTCTGTGGAGTCGGAGCTGCCGGCCAGGCGGCGATCCTCTTGCAGCGTGTGCTTGTGCAGGGCGCGAAAGAAGGCCATGTAACGCTCCTGATAAATGTACGAGCCGAGACCGCTGCTGATGTAGCCGATCCTGCGGTGCCCCAGCCGGAGCAGCTGCTCGATGGCGGACTCCATGGCCTCGTCGTTGTCGATGCCCACCTGGGATACCTGGGGGTTATACTGGGTGTGATTGTCCAGCAGCACCGTGGGGGTGCGGCAGGTGCGGAACTCCGCCGTCCAGGGGTCGCTCAGGGTGGTACCCAGGAAGAAGCCGCCCTGATACTGGTAGCGCAGCATGTATTCATCATAGTGGTGCTGCTGTTGCAGCTTGATGTCCAGGGGGACAAGATCCACCACGCAGCCGTCCGGCTCCGCCAGCTTGCGGAAGCCCGTCACCAGATCCCAGCCAAAGTCGTCGGGGTTCTCGTAGGCCATGTTCTCGACGAACACGCAGATTCTGGGCGCCTGCCGGGAGCGCAGCTGCCGGGTATAGCCCAGCTCCACCGCCGTCTCCAGTACGCTGCGGCGCATGGCCTCGCTCACATCCTCTGCCCCGCTGAACGCCTTGGACACTGTTCCCTTGGAAATTCCCAGCCGCCTGGCAATGTCATCCATGGTAGCCAAAAAGTATCACCCCGTCAAAGTATGTCTTTTCCCTCATTATAAGGCATGCTTTTGAAAAAAGCAATGAAATGTTTCGGAGTTTTTCGTAAGAAGGGACTGTTGCAAAATAGATTTCTTAGAAAACTGTCCTAATAATTTAGCGGTAGAAATCACGATTTCTACCGCTATTTCTAACTTTTAGAAGGGCGTTTTTTCACAAATTTCTATTTTGCAACAGCCCCAATGCGATTTATTCAGAGGTTCCCTAGCTCCAGGTCATTGCGGAGCCGACGTCGGTGATGGCGATGAAGGTGCGGCCCTGGGTCATATAGAGCTGCTCGCCGTCGGCAGTGAGGAAGCGGAAGGGGTTGCGCTCGTCGTCGCACTCCCAGCGGATGGGGATAAGCTTGCCGCCGCTGGCATAATAGCCCTCGCCGCCGTCCTCGAAATTGGCCACCTGGTAGCCGCTGTTGACGATGTGGATGTCCGTGGGGAACATGACGATCACATTGTCGTAGGTCTCCTTTTCCCCGGTGATGCCGTCCACCATCTCCTTGCCATACTGCCAGTAGACATAGCGGCCGAATTCCTGGTCATAGACAAAGCGGCAGTCCTTCTTGCTCTCGATGTGATAGGTCAGGGTCAGGTCAATCTCCGTGGCGTCCTCGCCGTTTTCCGGGGTGCCGTCGGGGAGGAAACGGAGGAGGTAATCCTTGTCCGGGTCGGCGGCCACGTTGATGCCGTCGGCCAGCGCCTTCGGCTCCAGTCCCTCGCCCCGGGCGAAGAGCACATGCTCCCAGCCGAAGCCCTGGGCCACCCGGTCTTTATCCCGGAAGGAATAGTCGGTGGAGTCCCAGGTGTCGATGTTGAAGCTGTCCAGGCTGTTGTCCCTGGCGTTGTTCAGCACATAGCTGGAGCCGCCGGCGTGGGCGGTGATCAGGTCATAGTGCATGGCCAGGTCATTGAACATCAGCCGGGTGCTGCGCACAGGGCCGATCTGGGGCACAAAGGAGGGGTCAGTATACAGCGCCAGACCCCGGACGATGGAATCGTTGACATACATTTCCATATAGATGTCCGCCAGGCACACGCCGATGCGGGGCATGGCGTCGGGGATATTGCTGATGGTCACGGCAAAGATTCGCTTATCCTGCGGATAACGGGTGGGCACGCCGGTAAGCGAGTTGGTATACGTCGGCTCCGTGGGTGCCTGGGTGGGTGGCTGCGTCTCCGGCTGCGTCACGGGAACAGCCGCCTCCGTCTGCGGCGGCAGCGTGCTCCTGGCCGGAATCAGCTCACAGCCCCCCAGCAGCAGGCAGACTATCAACAGCAAAATCAAAAAGCCCTTTTTCATTTCCGATCTTCTCCTCCTGAAATATCCAGAAGCACAATGCATTTCACTAAAGCCGCCCCTTTCACATGGGCGGATATTAGCCGCCTGAAACCTGACGGTTTGGACAGCAGAAAAGAAATTTTGAGTCCCGTAGGGGTCGGCAATTTGTCGACCCTCAACGTCGCGGTTTTGGTAGCAGTAAGGATGAACGTATAACCGAAAGTATACATCCCCCAAGCTTCCCTTGGATGCAAATCAAGGGTAGACCTCCCGAAAAATGGGCAAAAAAAGGTGACAAATAGTGCAAAATGT
>CAKTIM010000034.1 GCA_934565795.1 uncultured Oscillospiraceae bacterium | reverse complement strand
GTGGACACGGTGCTTTTGCTGTTGATCCTGGTGATGGAACTGGTACTACAAACCACGGATGTGATACTTCTCTCTCCTAACCTGCGGGCGGCGGCAAAGGACCTGGAAAGCTACCATGCGGACTACCGCTTTCTGCAAGAAAATGGAATCCACACAATCGCCCAGCTGGAAACCGCAATCCCGGAAATTCAATCCCAAATTGATGTGCTGGAAGCGGAACGCAGTAAAGCCGACAATACCCGCCGCAGGGCAAAGACACCGGAGAAACGGCAAGAGGCCAAAGACCGCAAAAAGGAACTCACCCAGAAAATTGCACCGCTACGGAAGAAGCTGCGGCAGGCAAAAAAGATTCTGGAGGAATCCCCGCATTTATACGAGCTATTACAAGAAGAACACCGCCTGGAGCAGGCGGCATATCAAAAATTCAGAGAAAGGACGAAATGAGAATAGATAATAATTTATGTAAACCTTGTGCGATTTCTATTGAGAAATTGCATCCCTTTGAAGGCCACCCTTACAAGGTCCTTGACAACGAAGAAATGGAGGCATTAACAGAGAGCATTCACGCGGAAGGTATTCTCTCGCCGTTGATTGTTCGCCCATTAGAGGGCACAGACGAATACGAGGTAATCAGCGGCCACCGCAGATTACACGCAGCACAAAGGGCAGGGCTTTCGGAGATCCCTGCCCTTGTCTACGAAATCAGCCGGGAGGAAGCGGTAATTATGCTTGTGGACAGCAACCTCCACCGGGAGCATATTCTGCCTAGTGAAAAGGCGTTTGCCTATAAACTGAAAGCAGATGCTCTGAACCACAGGGGGGAACGCACGGATTTAACTTCGGGCCAAGTTGGCCCGAAGTTGCGCTCGGATGAAATGATTGCGGAAGAAAGCGGAGAAAGTCGCAAGCAAGTGCAACGCTACATCCGTCTGACCTACCTGATTTCGGAGCTACTTCAGCTTGTCGATGACGGCAAAATCGCCCTCACCCCCGCAGTGGAACTGAGTTACCTCCCGGAAAAAGCCCAGACCTGTCTCCTGGAAGAAATGCGCCGCAACGACTGCACTCCATCCCTATCTCAGGCAATCCGCATGAAAAAGCTGTACCAGGCCGGAAGCCTATCTCCAGAGGATATTTCCACTATCATGCAGGAGGAGAAGGCCAACCAGCAGGAAAAAGTCAGCTTCAAGACCGGCGATCTTCGAAAATTCTTCCCGAAAAGCTACAGTGCGGCCCAGATGCAGGAGACGATTCTGAAGCTGCTCTCCGAGTATCGGCGTAAGCGGCAACGGGCTGCGGAAAGATGAAGCGGGGGTGGACATATGGTGTTTCGAGGTGAGTGCGGATGAATGAGGTACAGCGGGACGTTCTGGATGCTTTATTACAGATGCTTTTGGGCAAGGGCTTGATTTCAAGGAGGGTTTACGACAAATCCCATGAAAAGATTCTTGGCACCTTGGACTTTCCATCTTTCTTCTGGGATAATGAGGCTGGAAAGGAGGATGCATATGGAAGTGCGGAAAATTCGTGCTGAAATGCGCATGGGCAGGTCCTTTTACGACCTGCCCCTCCGGGTGACATTTTACGCCCGGGTATCTACAGACCAGAATGAACAGATCAACAGCCTAGAAAATCAGGTACAGTACTACACGGAGCTGATTCAGAGTAAACCAAATTGGAAATTTGTGCCGGGGTATGTGGATGAGGGGATTTCCGGCGGCTCCACGAAGAAGCGGGACAATTTTAACCGGATGATTCGGGATGCCAAGGCCGGGATGTTCGATTTCATCATCACCAAGGAGATTTCCCGGTTTTCAAGATCGACCCTGGACAGCATCAAATATACCCAGGAGCTGCTGGACTACAATGTGGGGGTGTTCTTCCAGAACGACAACATCAACACATTGGATACGGACAGCGAGTTCCGGCTGGTGATCATGGCGGGGGTTGCCCAGGACGAAATTCGGAAGCTGTCGGAACGGCTGAAATTCGGTTTCCGGCAGGCCATCAAAAACGGCCATGTGCTGGGCAACGACAAGCTCTATGGCTACGACAAAAAGGACTGTGTTCTGACCGTCAATGAGGAGGAAGCGGAGATCATCCGCATTATCTTTGACCTTTACGGCAACCAACGCCTTGGAACCCGCACGATTTCCAAACGGCTGATGGAGCTGGGCTACACCAGCCGGGAGGGGAATGCCTTCAACACCCTGACCATCCGGCACATTCTGGAAAATCCAAAGTACAAGGGCTGGTATTGCGGAAACAAAAGCCAGAGCGTGGACTACCGCACCAAGCGGAATGTTTTGCTGGACGAAAGCGAGTGGGTCATGTACCCTGACCCGTCCATCCCAGCTATTGTCCCGGAGGAACTATGGAATCGGGCCAACGCCCTGTACAAAAGAAGGAGAGAAGAAATGAAGTCACACAGCAGCGGAGTCAGCTTTCACAATCGCTATCCCTACAGCGCAAAAATCTATTGCGAGGAACACGGAACCACCTTTCACCGTCAGGTGATTCAAACGAAAAAGGGGCAGCAGGAGGTATGGCAGTGCAAGGTTTACCGCAGCCACGGAAGGGCGGCCTGCTCGGCACCCCAGATTCGCAGCAGTGACCTGGATGTGATTCTCAGCGACATTTTCAAGAAGCTGGTCCGGGACAAAGAGAAAATCATTGATTCTCTGGTGACGGTGCTGACCAACATTCCCAAAGAAGTGGACTATGGCAAGCTCCGCTGTCAGGTGGAAAATGAGATGGACGATTTGGAGCGAAAGAAAAACCGGCTGCTGGATTTGAGCATCGCCGGGGCATTGACGGTGGAGGAATTCAAGGAGCGCAACGATGCCTTCAACGCCCAGATTCTGGAGTGCCAGGGAAAACTGACGGCCATCCGGCAGGAAGAAGAAAATCAGTCTTCTGAGGAACTGGACATCCCGGCCATCCGGCGGGCGCTGGACGAGGCGTTGCGCTTCACTGGGAAAATCGATACGGCACTGGTGGCAACAATTCTGGATAAGGTTGTCGTCAAGAAGGAAAGCACCAAGGATAATATTTATCTCGACATTTTTCTGAAGCTGGGCAGCACCTACGAGGCCGTCTATACACCCCTCAAGCACACCCCGGGCATCACCAGTCTAAGAAATACTACGCCCAGACCGCCGATCAGGAGGATTTGATTTCGATCGGCACCATTGGCCTCATCAAGGGCATCACTACCTTTGACCCATCTAAGGGGGCCAGGCTGGCGACTTATGCGGCCCGGTGTGTGGAAAATGAGATACTGATGTACTTCCGCTCCGGGCGGAAGAGTGCGCAGGATGTGTCGTTGTCGGATTATATTGAGACGGGGACGGATGGGGCGCCGCTGGCGCTGATGGATGTGGTCAGCGAGGATACAGACCTGATGGAGCAGGTGGCGAATCAGGAGGCGGTGCGGCTGCTGCGGCGGGCGGTGGATACCTGCCTGACTGAGCAGGAGCGGATGGTGATCCAGCTGCGCTACGGGCTGGGGGCAGAGGAGCCGCTGCGCCAGCGGGAGGTGGCCGACCGAACGGGCATCAGCCGCAGCTACGTATCCCGAATTGAGAAAAGGGCGCTGAAAAAGCTCCGGGCGGCGCTGGAATAGAAGCACGGCGGCAGGGAGATTTGATTTTCTCTGCCGCTCCTTTTTCTGAGCCTTTTGTATAGAGTGTTGACAAAATCTATACTTCGTGTTATGATGTATAGCATGAAAGGAGGTATAATATGGATGGTCAGTTAAAACGGGGCCTCTTGGATGTTTGCGTTTTGGCAGCCATTAAGAGTGAGGACTCATACGGCTACAAGATCATAAAGGACATGAAGCCGTATATGGAGCTTTCCGAGTCGACCCTGTATACCATTTTGAAACGGCTGGAGACGGCGAACATGCTGAATGTCCGCACCGCAGAGCATGGCGGCAGGCTTCGGAAGTATTACCATATTACCGAGGAAGGGCTGAAGCGCATTGAGGATTTCAAGGTCGAGTGGAAGGAGATTCTATCGATCTATCGGTTCGTAACAAAGGAGGATGAGAAAGATGAGTAAACAGGAATTCCTGGAGCAGCTGCGCAAGGGGTTATCCGGCCTGCCCCGGGAGGATATTGAGGAGCGTTTGACATTTTACAGCGAAATGCTCGAGGACAGAATGGAGGAGGGCCTTTCCGAGGCGGAAGCGGTTTCGGCGGCAGGCTCCGTTGATGAAATCGTTGCGCAGGCGGTGGCGGATATTCCCCTCGCCAAAATCGCCAAGGAGAGGATCAGGCCTAAAAGGCGGCTGAATGCGGCAGAGATGATTCTTCTGGCGCTGGGCTCGCCGGTATGGCTGTCCCTGGGGATTGCCGCCGTTGCCGTAATTCTCTCGCTTTATGTTTCGGTGTGGGCGGTCATTGTTTCCCTGTGGGCGGTATTTGGCTCGCTTGTCGTTGGAGCTGTCAGCGGTGTGCTGGAATGTGCCATTTTTGCAGCAGGCGGCAGCGGCGCATCGAGCCTTGTAATGCTGGCCGCAGGGCTTACCTGCGGGGGGCTTTCTATCTTCATGTTCTATGGATGCAGGGCAGCGATGAAGGGCATCCTGGTGCTTACGAAGAGAACTGCGGTATGGATCAAGAAGTGCTTTATCAGGAAGGAGGAAGCGTGATGAAAAACACGACAAAAATATGGTTTGCGGCAGCAGGCGCGCTGGTATTGGCTGGATGTATCCTTTTTTTGGGGGTGATGTCCATGTTCCAATGGGATTTTGCGAAGCTTTCAACAGCCAAATACGAAACAAATACTTACGAAATCGGCGAAACCTTCCGCGATATTCGGGTGACAACGGATGCCGCACACATCAAATTCGCGTTGTCAAGCAACGACAAATGCACGGTGGAGTGCTGCGAGGAGGAAAAAGCAAGGCATTCCGTCACCGTGGAGGGGGATGCGCTTGTTATCAAAGTCAACGACCAAAAGGAATGGTATGACTACATTGGCCTTTTCTTCGCCTCACCGAGCATAACGGTTTACCTTCCGCAGACGGCGTATGGAACCCTGTCCATTGATGGAAAAACCGGGAATGTTGAAGTGCCCACGGATTTCACCTTTGAGAGCGCGGATATTTCACTGATGACGGGCAGCACTGATTTCGGCGCATCCGCCTCGGGGCCGGTCAGAATGAAAGCAAGCACAGGAAATATCAATGTAGAGGGTATTTCTGCCGGTTCCCTCGACCTCTCGGTTACCACAGGTGCCGTGACCGTTTCGGGTGTGACCTGCCGGGATGATATGAGGGTGGGTGTATCAACTGGCAGGGTGTCCCTGGCCGATATTTCATGCGGGAGCGTAATGTCAGGTGGAACGACGGGGAGCATCTCCCTGCGTAATGTGATCGCCGCCAATAGGCTTTCCGTTGTGAGAAGCACGGGCAATGTAAATTTCGATGGCTGCGACGCCGCCGAAATATATGTACAGACTGACACGGGAGATGTCACCGGCAGCCTGCTCACCGATAAGGTGTTTACCACGCAGACCTCCACCGGCCGGATCGACGTGCCAAAGACAACCACAGGCGGTATATGCGAGATCAGGACGATCACGGGAGACATTCAAATTGGTTGAAAAAATTTGTCTGCATGAGGTGTGATGATGGAGCAAAGCGATACGATTCGGGAAATCAGGCAGGAGGAAATAGAGAAAGCGCTATGCCTGGTTTGGCAGGTGTTCCAGGAGTACGAGGCGCCTGACTATACAAAAGAGGGGATCGAGGAATTTTACAAAAGCATCCATGTCGAAAAATACCTGTCCAGGCTCTGCTGGTATGGCGCTTTCGTGCAGGAGCGCTTGGTCAGCGTAATTGCGACAAGAAACGGGGGGACGCATATTGCCCTGTTTTTTGTGGATGGGAAATATCACAGGCAGGGCATCGGGAAACGGCTGTATCAGACTGCGCGGTCGATGAATGGTTCCGGCCGCATGACGGTCAATTCATCGCCGTATGCGGTTCCCGTATATCACAGGCTGGGCTTTCGGGATACGGGGACAGAGCAGGTGGTAAACGGCCTGCGGTTTACGCCCATGGAGCATCAATAGCGGCGCAGCGACGCTGTGACCATACAAAATCTCCCGCCAAGGCAGTGCTTTTCACACAGCTTTGGCGGGAGAATGTTTTGCAGTTACGCGAATACGATTTGAACCAGCAGCATGTAGCAGGCGGTGCCGCCGGTGATGGAGAGCATGGTGTTGCGCTTCCACAGGTGGAGCAGCACCACCACGGCGCAGGAGATCAGCTCCGGCAGGGCGTGAGGCGGCTGAATGAAATTGACGGATTTCAGGCAGTAGACCACCAGCATGCCCATGATGGCAAAGGGGAGCACCCTGCCCAGATAGGTAATGAGGGGCGGCGTCTGCTTTTTGCCGCCGAACACCCAAAAGGGGAGAAAGCGCAGCAGCATGGTAACGACGGCCATGATGGCCACCAGGGCGGCGCTGTGCAGGCGGGGGGAGAGGGTATCCGTGAGGAAGAGCATCATTTTGCCGCCTCCGTTCCAGTCTTGCGGGCCATCACCAGAATGGCCGCGATGAGGATCATGGTGGGGATCAGAAAGCTGTCCGCCCCGAATACGATCAGACAAACGATGGCGGACACCACGCCCACCAGGGCAGGGAAGTGGTGCTTCGTGCTCAGCCATTGCTCCACGAAGATGGTGACGAACAGGGCGGTCAGCGCAAAGTCAATGCCGGTGAAATCCAGGGGCAGGTTCCCCAGCAGGGAGCCGACGATGGAGCCAAGTACCCAGTAGCATTGGTCGAACAGGGATACCCAGAAGCAATAGCCGACGCGGTCAACCCCGTCAGGCAGCACGGGGCGGGAGACCAGGGAATAGGTCTCGTCCGTCAGCGCAAAAATCAGGTACGGCTTTTTCTTTCCCGCCTGCTTGTAGGCATCCACCATGGAAAGGCCGTAGAACAGGTGCCGGGCGTTTACCATCAGTGTGGTCAGCGCAGTGGCGGCAAGCCCCGCCCCACCGGCCAGAAGTCCTACGCCCACATACTGCATGGAACCGGCGTAGATAAACAGACTCATGGCAACGGCCCAGGGCAGCCCGTAGCCGTTCTGTTGCAAAATGATCCCAAAGCCGGCCCCCAGGAAAAGGTAGCCGGTCATCACGGGGAGGGTGCTTAAAAAGGATAATTTCAGGGTGCGCTTGTTCATAAGCTTCGCTTTCTGCGGGTGGTGCCGCCCGGTGAATCACCGCATTTTTTGACGGAACCATTATATTCCGACCCCAAAGGAAAGTCAACGCGGAAATCCGACCAAAAGCGGCGGCTAAAACCGTTGCAAAAACGGGCAATGCGTGATACAATCAGCATGTACGCGCAGTCGTGTCGATTGGCGCGACCAAGCTCCATCAGCCGGGGCGTCCTGGCCCGGAAGAAAGGAAATGAGAATGATGAAGAATGGAAGAAAAATTGCGGCCCTGCTGGCATGCGTATTGCTGCTGGGCGTTCTGCTCTCCGCCTGCGGCGGAAATAAATGCAGCCTGTGCGGAAAGAGCATCCGCGGCGCTGGCCACAGCACCAGTGCGGGCCTGCTGTGTGACGACTGCTATAATTCCTTCTCCGGCCTGGGAACCACGGCCACGCGAAGCACCAACACCGGCGTGTGGATCGCCATTACGGTGATGGTGTTTGTGGCGGTATTTGCCGCGACCTCCGGCGTGGTGTATCTGGTGCTGCAAAAGCTGCTTCCCCCGGATGCCGCCCCGGGCCGTCCGGCCCGCCGCATGCCAAGAAAGGATGATTATGACGATATCCCGGTGCGCCGCAGTGCGCCGCGTCCCGCGGCTCCCGCGCAGCGCCCCGCTTCGCCCAACCGTGCTGCGGCCCCCAGCCGCCCGGCTGCGGCTCCCAGCCGTCAGGCAGCGCCCCGCGCTTACACCGGGGAGTGGGTATGCCCCCGGGATCGCAGCCGGAACAGCGGCCCCTACTGCACGCTCTGCGGCGCGCCCCGCCCCCAGGCCCCCAGACCTGCTGCACCCCGCCCGGCGGCCAACGGAGGCGCACAGCATCCGGCACAGTCCGCAGCGCGGCCGGTGCAGCCGGCCCCGCAGCCGGTGCAGCGCCAGCCTCAGGCGCAGAGCTTCCAGCCTGCCCCCAAGGCAGCGCCCACCCCTGCCTGGCAGGAGCCGGATCTGCTGGATGCCTACCTGACAGAGCCGACGGAACCCACTTTTACGGAGGCCGCCCCGCTGGCCGAGCCTGCACCTGCTGAGGCCGCGCCCGCCTATTCCGGCAAATTTGCCAGAAAGCCCCAGAATGCGGAGCAGCCTCCCGCACCTCAGGATGTCCGGCAGGAGCCGGAATTGGAGGAGCCGGAGTATGACGCAGAGCTTTTGGCGGCGATCTTCCGCCAGGCCGAGCAGGGAACGGACGAAAATTGATCTGACAAAATTTGAAAGGCGCTGACAGTCAATTCTGCCAGCGCCTTTCTGATGCTCTGCTGATGGTGGTTACACCGCCAGATCGTATTTCTCCACCGACATAATTACGGTGTGGTCTGCCTCAAAGCAGATGCCGTCCGCTTCCTCGGGGGTGTAGAGGACGGTGGTGGCGGCCTGCGCGCCATTGTTGACGAACAGCTCGGCGCTGAACCGATCCAGCACCAGACGCAGCGTCAGCATGCCGCCGCACAGGGGAGCGGGGAAGGCGCGGCTTTGCAGCGTATCCCGCCGCAGGCCGCCGGAGGCGCGGTCAATGGTGGCCGTGCCGTGTGCCAGGTCGCAGCTGAGGGTGGTGACGTAGGGGCTGCCCTGGGCAAAGCGCAGCCGGAAGCAGCCCTCAGCCTGGGTCGGGCGGAGGGTCAGCGTCATGTCCAGCACCCGGCCCCGGATGCCGGGGAGCGTGACCGTCTCCCGCACTGCCACATCCTGATACGCGACCCGGTGGCGGCGGTATGCCTCCAGCTCCCGCACGGGCAGCTGGAATATTTTCCCATCCTGCATCCATAGCTCCCGGGGCAGGGTCATCTGACCGAACCAGGAGAGGCCCTCCATTTTGTAGGCGGCGGTCTCCCAGTTCTGCATCCAGGCGATCATGATCCGCCGCCCGTCCGGGGCCAGCAGGGTCTGGGGGGCGTAAAAATCAATGCCGTAATCCACAGGCTGCACGGCCTGACGGACAAAGGCGGTGCTGCCCGGCTCCATGTGGCCGATCAGCCAGGCGGTGTTGTTCCCTGCGTGGAAATCCAGCCCCACGGGGAGCATGTCCTGGGGGCTGAGCATGAGAATCTGATGGCTGCCCAGCCGGAAGCAGTCCGGGCATTCCCACATCCCGCCGAATGCTCCGTTGGATGCATCCAGGGTGGAAAGAAAATCCCAGTGCAGCGCGTCCCGGCTGCCAAACAGCAGCGCCGCGCCGCAGCCGTCCCCGGCGCGGTTGGCGGCCACCAGGCGGTAGCTCCCGTCCGGCTCCTGCCAGAGCTTTGGGTCGCGGAAGTCCGCCGGACTGGCTCCGGCGGGGAGCTGACGCCCATCCAGCACCGGGTTCACAGCGGCCTTTTCATAGTTCAGGCCGTCGCCGATGGTGACGCACTGGGTCTGCGCTTCCTGGACGGTTCCGTCCGCCGCTGTCTTGCGGACGCCGGTGTAGACCAGCAGCTGCCGCCCGTCCGACAGCTCCAGGGCGCTGCCGGAATAGCAGCCGTCCCGGTCATAGGCCTGATCCGGGGCCAGAGCCGCCGGGAGCCGCTCCCATTTGATAAAATCCCTGGTTTTCACATGTCCCCAGTGCATCGGCCCCCAGGAGGTTGAATAGGGGTGGTACTGGTAGAACAGGTGATATTCCCCCTGATAGACGGAAAAGCCGTTGGGGTCGTTCATCCACCCCACGGTGGGCGTCATATGAAACACCGGCCGTCCCGCCTCCGGGCAGGCAAACCTCGCCTCGTATTCCCGCGCCCGCTGCAATGCCTCTGATATCATAACGCTTCGCCTCCTGTTTTTCTTCCATCATATCCGCAAGACAGACGGCTGTCAAGATGTTTGAACGGCAAAAGGCCAACTGCAAAGCACCAGCCGGAGGCACAGTGTTGCCCCTTATGACAAAAAATCAGCCCCTTTCAGGGCTGACAGATTATTTTTGCACGATGCTCTGGAGGATGGCCTGCAATGAAATCAGATCATCAGATATGATTTCCCAGATCAAGCACAGATTCACGCCCTCGTAATCATGGACAATACGATTACGCAAGCCATACAAATACCGCCAGGGAATTTCGGTATGCGCCTGCATGTATGCGGCATCCGCCTTGTTGGCAAGCTCTCCCATCTGACTGAGGTTAAAAACACACGCTTCCACGACCATGGAGTTTTTGCAGAACTGGTCATAGGATAATCCATGGCAATAGCCCAGAATTTTATTTGTATATCCCAGGAGCTTTTCGACAATTACTTCATTTCTCATAAATGGTAACTCCCGTTTCACGAATCTCCTGGTCGATCAGAGAGCCAGGCTGGATGTGAGATACATCAAATAAGTCCACTTCCTTGCCCAGAGCGGTCTGCACATCATCCAGAAAACCCACAAATTTAAGCCCGCGGAGGTTGCTGTCCACCAGCAGATCGACGTCACTTTTTTCCGTTGCGGTTCCTTTCCCGTAAGAGCCAAACAAAATTGCCTTGCGGATGTCATACCCACGGAACAAAGGAAAAAGCACATCTTGCAGCTGCGGAAGCGAATAAATCTTCGACATTTTGTTTCCTCCTTCCTTTTATTCAAGTTAAGAATAGCACATTGGACGGAAATTGGCAACGATTTTCTTTACCGCCGCGCGGCAAACGGGTTTACGCGCCCCTATGGAGGCGGCGTGCGTAGGTTACGCCGTTCACTTTGTGCCCTCACACTGCAATTATGCGGCCGTTTGCAACCGACAGTTGCAAACGGCCGCACGGGTGTGTAGGTTACTCTGCCTTTTCCTTGGCGAAGCGGGCGCGCATCAGGGGCTTGATGCCTCCGGCGGCCAGAATCTTCATGGCCTGCTCGCCCAGCGCCTCGCAGGGGTAGCTTTCGCCCGTCTCCTGCACGGTGACGACGCCCTTGACAAAATCCAGGGTAAGGGTCTGTCCGTCGTGTACCTTTTTGCTGATGCCCTTGCAGATGACCGGCACCAGGCCCAGATTGATGGCGTTGCGGAAGAAAATGCGGGCGAAGGAATCGGCAATGACCGCCTTGGCCCCCATGTTCAGCAGGGCAATGGGCGCATGCTCCCGGGAGGAGCCGCAGCCAAAGTTGCGGCCTGCTACCACAATGCCGCCCTGGGGGAAGTTCGCGGCGATATTTACATCCACGCCGCTGAGGCAGTGGCTGCCGATTTCCTTTGGATCAGTCAGGGCCAGGTAGCAGCCGGGGTAAATCTGGTCGGTATCAATGTTATCGCCCACGATGATGATCTTGCCGGTGATTTCACTGTTCATAAAAGTATCCTCCCTTTTCAGTCTCACAGAAAATCCCTGGGATCGGTGATGCAGCCGTTTACCATACAAGAGCGGCGACGAGCTGAGCCTGACCGAGGTCGCCGAGCGGCTGGGGGTCAGCCGTACCCCTGTGCGCGAGGCCTTTCAGACCCTGGAGGCCGAGGGCATGATCGAGCTGCGGATGAACAAGGGCGCGATCGTCAAGCCCCTTGACGAAAAATACATCACCGATCACTACGAGGTGCGTATTCTGCTGGAATCCGAGGCCGCCCGGCGGGCCGCCGAGCGGGGGATGCCCGATGCGGAAGCCCTCCTGCAAAGGCTGGAGGCTTTGCAGGTGCGGATGGAGCGGGTTTCGGCGGAGGAATACGCGGCGCTGAACCTGGCGGTGCACTCCGCGATCTGGACGGCTGCGGACAACGAGCGGCTGTACAGGCTCCTTTCAAGCCTGTGGAACGGCCCCAGCGTGGGTGTCGCGGCCCCAGAGCGGGAGCACTACATCCAATCCACCCAAGAGCACATCAATATCCTCAAAGCCATCCAGCAGCAGGATGCCGAGGCCGAAAAAAAACAAATGACCAGCCACATCCAGCGCAGTCTGGTCAATATCCTGAAAAATTTTAAGTACCGATAACGAGGGAAGTTTTGAAGAGCGGCTGCCTATAATGAGTTGGAAAAAACATTATAGGCAGCCGCTCCCTTTTGCGCGGATTGGGCCGGTGCTTGTTTATCGTTGAATCACCGCATTCGTCACGCATACCAGGGGATAAATTGATTCGGTGAAGTCGAATTGTAGCTTGTAGGCACCCATGATTTCAATTTTCAGCTTGCGAACGCCGGTAACATCAATCTGAATATCGAAGTCCTCGTAGGTATCCAGTGAAATACGGGGCGATGTGTAAAGCAGAGCGCCGTCGCCATATATCTTAACGCTGGGTTCGCATAGACAGTATTCCTCAGAGGTGGACAGAGAACAATAGGGACGGAACAGCTTCGCACGGAAGGTAGTGTATTCAGCGCCAAGATAGTATGTGACAAATGAAGTATTTGCAGAGTAATTCGACACGTGATTACCTGCTGAGTAGAGAACATTTTCCATAGGGTATTTATTGCCGTTAACATCTCTGCCATCAAACCAATCTCCACCAATTGCCAGGTTCCATCCCCGTTCAATCGGTTCCATGTCCGTAAGGGAAACAGGGGTATATAGGTTATAACGTTCAATTTCATCGGTGATGGCGTCGGTGTCCAGTCCACTGCGCTGAAGCACCTGAATGGCTGCTCCATAGTCCTTATCTGCGCCGAACGCCTCTGCCGCCTCTGCTTTTACGGCAAGCTCCCACTTGTTCACAATTTCCTGAGCAGTATTCAGATATGCTTCGGAGGGATCATCGTTACCGGATTCCAAGCAGTAGTCCTGCAGCTTATCAATTGCCTCACTATAGTGACCTTCCTGGCATAATTCTGATGCTTCTGCAATATAGCTGGCTTCCCACTTGTTCACAATTTCCTGCGCAGTATTCAGATATGCTTTGGAGGGATTATCGTTACCAGATGCCCAATAGTAGTCCCGCAGCTTGCCAATTGCCTCGCTATACTGACCTTCCTGGCATAATTCTGATGCCTCTGCAATACAGCTGACTTCCCATTTCTCCAACAGTGTTTTCCGAAGATTATCCAAGAAGCTGTTGCTGCCCCACTGGGAAATTTCATCATCGACCAGGCCAAGGGCATCCTGGAATTTGTTCTCAGATATGTTCTGCTCTACAAGCTGCGATACAGCTTCCATACTGCTGTTCAGGACTTCCGCCCGCCTGGTCGCGGCAATTTCATAGTTGGAGTCCTCTGGAATTACCGCTTCAAGAAGCTGATACGCGCGGTGGAAATCCTGGTCATTGAGTGCCTGCAATGCCTCAGTGTAGCGCTCCTTGGAGTCGGCAAGGGACAACACATGGGAGAGCAGATACTCCGTGTCGCTATTGTATGCAAAGGGGAGAGCATGCACAGTATTTACAGTAGCCCAGATATCATCCGGCAAAATCTTGCCCTCATTCAGCAATGTGTACTGCTGATTGAGATATTTCTGAATGGCTGCCTCCATTTCCTTTATTTTGTTGGTGTCACTGGCGATTTCTTCGCTGTATATGCGTTTGGCTTCATCAGAATTGTTGGCCTGGATGCTTTCCATCAGATTGTTTACGCTCCCGCAGCCGCAAAGCAGAAACACACAGCAGAGGGTTAGGATTGCCATTTTCAGCTTCTTCATAGTTGACCTCTCTCTTTATTTAATTTTTTAGATTGCGCGATTGCTCTCATGTGTTGGCCTTTTTCGCTTCTTCAGCAGCGCCTGCTCTGCGATCCAAATGGGTAAACAGACGCTTCCCGAATGGGTGGATTCCCTTTTACTCTGGAAATAGTATAGTCTATTTAACGACTATAGTCAAGAAGAAAAACATACCCTAAGATAAGAAAAAATACGGAGGGTATGTATGATATGCTATGATGCGTTCTGGAAAACGCTCAGTGAATCGAAGGAGTCTACCTATACGCTTATTAAGAATCACCATATTTCCAGCTCAACGATAGACAGATTGAGAAGTAATAAACCGCTTAATACGACAACGATCAATGATCTGTGCCGCATTCTGAAATGCCGCGTTGAAAATATCATGCAGTATTACCCATCGGACGAAGATCAGGTTCTTTGAGGTCGATCAGACTCCTTTTGTACGCTGCGTGTGCTGTCTGCATTATAAATAACACACCAAAGCCCGGCTCCTTCACGAAGCCGGGCTTTGCGTTCTTTTTAAGCTGTAGATGCTGGGGCCTGTGTTGTATCAGTACATCTTCGCACCAGCGGGAATGTGGTTATCCAGCATCAGCAGGTGGAGCTTTTCTTCCTCGCCCTCGTGATGCACGGCGGAGATCAGCATGCCGCAGGACTCAATGCCCATCATGGGCCTGGGCGGCAGGTTGGTAATTGCCAGCAGGGTTTTGCCAACCAGCTCTTCCGGCTCATAATAAGCATGGATGCCGCTCAAAATGACCCGGTCTGTGCCGGTGCCGTCGTCCAGAACGAACTTCAGCAGTTTTTTGGACTTCTTCACAGCTTCGCATTCCTTGACCTTTACGGCACGGAAATCGCTCTTGGAGAAGGTGTCAAAATCAACAAACTCCGTGAACAGCGGCTCGATCTGCACTTTGGAGAAGTCAATCGGCTCTTCCTTGATCTCGATCTCGACTGCGCCCTCAGCACCGCCGATGATGCCGACTTCCTCGGGCTTTTTCTCTGCCTTGGGAGCATCATTAGGTTTCATCGTGGGGATTTTCGTGACCAGCCTTAGATAAGCTCCGCTTAGCGTCTATAAGTCCCGACTGGCATCTACTCGTTTGAAGCTGGAGTAAGCTCAGTTACGCCTAATTCAGATAGCGGAAAATCTATTGGCGTAAGAACGACATCATTTTTGAAAACGAACCGTGCACTATACTGAAACCACTTTCTTTAACAGTACAGCACACAATTACAACAAACAAGCTTCCATTTTGAATCTTGAAACCGCCATTCCATTCGACATTGTTTCCACTAACGATTCTACAATCTGGAAACCACACTTTTGGTAGCATCCTTGTGCTTTATAATTGTCGCTATCCGTATACAGGACGATTTTTTCAAATCCTCTGTGCCTCAAGCGGCACATCAACTCACAAATTGCAAAAGAACCAAATCCGTGTCCCTGATAATCCGGAAGAAGTACTGCCATTTTTAAGTATGCTGCTTTCTCCTCGCCAAGAAGCCCATTTACCCCAAGCCAGCCTATGGGGGTATCTCCATCAAAGACGATGTAATCCTCCTCATCATCGTCATGAGACCATAAGTTGATCGCGTCTGTCCAGTCTTGCTGCTCTGTTGGAACTTCGTTTAATCTCTGTAACACGGGAGGACAATTCATCAACAAACACAGAAATTTTGCATCATCCTTACAAACTGGCCTGACTTGAACATCCTTATAAATGTTTTCCACGTAAATTAACAACTCCTTGTCTCTAACACATAAAGCAGATACTAAAATAACATATGCGCCATTGGGCATCGGTGTTTGTCCGTAATTGCATAATTCTGGGTCACATTTTTAGGATAAAGTCGGAGCAAATCAGCGTAAGCACCAACACTTTGGGCAATCAATAGAGCTTTGCGCCTGCCGGAATGTGAGGATCGACCATCAGCAAATGCAACTTTTCTTCGCCGTTTTCGTGATGCACAGCGGAGATCAACATACCGCAGGAGTCGATACCCATCATCGCTCTCGGAGGCAGATTGGTGATTGCAATGCAGGTCTTACCGACCAGCTCTTCCGGCTCATAATATTCGTGAATACCACTCAAAATGACCCTATCTACGCCAGTTCCGTCGTCCAAAACGAACTTTAAGAGCTTTTTGGACTTCTTAACAGCTTCGCATTCCTTGACCTTCACAGCCCGATAATCGGACTTGGCGAAGGTGTCAAAATCCACGAAATCCTTGAACAGCGGCTCGATCTCCACATTGGAAAAATCAATTTTTTCGGGGATTTCAGGAGCTACCTGAGCAGCCTCCGCAGGAGCCGAAACTTCCTTGGAAACCTTCTTATCAGAGTCCAACGGCTTCATTGTGGGGATAAGATCCCTCACATGGAATAGCTGTGTAGAATCCCTGTTAATACTGTGCTTTGCTTACAGGTCACATTTTCCCGTGTGTGATAACTCTGTACATTTCCCTGCTGAAAGCATACACCATAGTGGTGCTCCAAGTGGTGTATGTGGTGCAACTCCAACCTTTCGCACCTCCGAAAGATTGTAGTTAATATTATAACAGTAGAATCTCAGAATTTCAATGGGTTTCAGGTCGTCCCGTAAGGAATCCAGAAAAAACTTCAATACTCTGCTTACAATCACTCTTTATATTGTGCCTGTCTAAAGCGTGGTTATAAACGGATATGCAAAGTTCAATCCCGTACTACGCCACGCCGTTAATCCTCCATCACAAGACAATTTACCTTTCCACTGAACGCTGTACAGGCATCTATGGCAATAATTCCGGGACCATAATATAAGTCATCCAAATAAGGGAACCAGCGGTTAAAAGAACCCCTATAAGTATCAACACTATTCTTTTATGACCTTTGGACATCTTTAGCTCCTTATCTCTTTAGCTTTTTCTTTGTTTCCGTATCGGTTGAAAGCCTATTTCTTGTTTCGCTCTTACACTTAATGTTGACTTTTGCATAGGGATTGCTTCCCCTGACAACTTCTTCAACACATTCACGGTAATAAGCTTTTCTTTCTTCGTTGGCCTCGTCGCCCTTTATTTGCTTTAAATCCACGTGGGTTTGAATATCCCCGCTCTGCAAAAGTTCGGGAGCCAGTGTTATGATCAGTTCCTCTCCGGTGGCAGGGTTTTCGAGGCCAACATGTAACGCCTTGTCGTGACAATTATCATCATAAGCGTAACCGCTAAAAGTGAAATTGTGTTCCTCAAAGAAATCGATGATTTCCTCACTTATATTTTGTCTTGAAAAAGCATTATTCATATTGATAATAGCCTTGTTAATGCACATCGCTATTGCTGGATAAAGATCGTTGTTAAGGAAACTGACATACTGCTTGAGCTGATCAGTAGTTAGCTGTTGTGCTTGCGGCTCACGAAGCGCCCTATACACTTCATTTGCCTTAAAAAGCAGGTAGTCAAAGCGTGTTTGACCTTTCGCGTTTCTATCGGTATATTCAGAGACCTTTATTCCAACGATCTCATCTTCAAGTTTCTTCCCGGAAGCTTCTTCGGCATATGCTTTTGCATCTTCCGTAATGACTGACTGAGACTCAATGTAGGTTTTTACTTCTTCAGAAAGCACAAGAGCCAGCTTAAAATAGTTTTCCCATTCCTGTTTCTGGGCATCAGCTTCATAGATTTCTTCGAGGGTATTTATTGCCACATCTTTGGCACTTGCAATGGCACTCTCATAATGCCCATTATTGAACTGAGTAACAGCTTGGTTGAATTGGTTATTAAGCGTAGCCAACTGCCTGCCAGAAAACTTCTGCCCATCGAAATCATCAGATAGCGAAGCCAGAAGTGTCCTCGCTTCCTCAATATAGGCATTGGCAATTTCCTGAGCTCTCGCATCTTTTGCAGCCATGTCTGCTTGGAGTTGCTGGAGTTCATCAATATACATAGAGTATTGCTCATTTATTTTTTGAGAAATGAGTCCCATGCTTTCTGCGATTTTTTGCCGATAAGAGACATTGAATTCGTTTTGGGTATTCGCAATAGCCTGCATCGTTTGAGCTCGAGCGGCTTTCAGATTAGAGACGTATGACTGGAATGCTTGCGTATCCTGCTGTTCAGCCGCCCTGCGCATTGCTGTTCTCTGGCTTTCTAATTCCAGCATCATCCGCTCGGAGGCTTGAATATTCAAGGAAGTCTGTTCATTCATGCTGTTAAGCATAGTTCCGCGAAAATCGCCAATGCTTTGAGCGACTCCACTCCGTCGGATTTCTTCTCTCCGCTGCCGTTGTTCTTGTTCATATCTGACAGCGGCACCACCTGCTTTGACTCCCACAGACACGGCACCTGCAATTGCAAGGCCACCAAGGACAAGTGGCATTGCCGCCAATGCTAACTACCCACTTTCCTCTGATCATTGTCCACCACCAATTTCGAATTTGTAATTTTTGCTTTTCGTAAAGTAAACTACT
>CAKTIM010000033.1 GCA_934565795.1 uncultured Oscillospiraceae bacterium | reverse complement strand
TGGGTATCGGTCAGCTCATATCGCCTTGCGGCCATAAGATCACACCTATGCTTTTTTCTTTTATTCTACTGCATTTTGGGATTTTGTGCAATTTATATATGATACTTGAGTTTTCAGATACGCCCTAGTTTAATCTCTCTCGAAACCATGAGCTGAGTGCCCTCTTCAGTCGCTGCGGCGACAGCTGATTAATTATTGTATCATTGCCACCGGCAATGATTGTAATTAAAGATTCGCTGCGCTCTGCAACACCCCTCAGGGAAGCTCGGGGGATGTATACGTCAGGTTATACGCTCATCTTTACTGCTTCCGAAACCGTCAAGTTGAGGGTCGGCAGGTTGCCGACCCCTACAGGCTTGGATGGTTTTAACCGCGCTCATTCGTGCTCGAAGGCTACCATGATTGCGCCGCTTTCGGCGTAGTAGCTGCATAGGCCGGTGCTGGGGGCGGTGGTGATGTCGGCCTGGGGCCAGGCGGCCAGGAGTTGGCTGCGGAGGGTGTCGGCCAGGGTGGGGTTATTGACGTGGGTGATCCGGGCCTTGCCGCCGGTGTAGCCTGACAGGCGCAGCTGCTCGATCAGCTCCGGCAGAGCCTTGCGGTCGCCCCGGCATTTGGCCAGCTGGGCCAGGGTGCCCTCGGGGCTGGCCATGCCCACAATGCGGATGCCCAGCACGCCCACCGCCGCGGCGGCCACCTTGCTCACCCGGCCATTCTGGGCCATATTGTGCAGGCTGTGCAGGCAGAACAACAGGCCGGTGTGCTTCTGATAGTCCTGCACCTGCTGCACCGTCCGCTCGAATTCCAGGCCGTTTTCCACGCAGTCCTGGAGCTTTTCCAGAATCAGGCGAAGCTCCGGGCCGGTGCTCAGGCTATCGAACACCGCGATTTTCGCCCCCGGATGCTCCTGTAGGTACAGCGCCCGGGCGGCCATGGCGGAATTGTAGGAGCCGGACAGGGCGCTGGTGATGGTCACCGCGTAGATTTCGTCCCCGCCCTCGAAGGCACGCAGCCAGGCGTCCACGCTGGGGCAGGCGGTGTAGGAGCGGCCTCTGTAACTAGCCAGGCACTGAAGCAGCTCATCGACATCCAGCTGGTCGTCATCGGTAAAGCTCTGCGCCTCGGTGGAGATCACCAGGGGCACGTATTCAATGGGGATCCCCGCCAGCGTCGGCCGGTCGGACGAGGAATCGGCAATCAATCGAATCATCTTATTCACCCTCCGTGACAGTTCTTTTGAATCCCATAGTAACACGGTTTGTAATACCTGTCAATCGGTTTCTCAAAAACGGATTGACAAGTTTTCAAAAACGTTATAGAATGTTCATAGCATGTTCGTATGCCGCTTGGCGAGGGGGATGTTTGATGGTACGCACTGAATGGGAAGCACCTCACCGTAGGGGTGGCGCTCCGCACAGCGAATCAGAATCTAAATGATTGCCAGTGGCAATCATACAATTGATTCATCGGATACCAGCCGCCCGCAACGTCGCGGAATTGAGCTGTCAGTTGAATGGATATTACCAAAAGTTTCTGAGTTCGTAGGGGGCGGCAATTTGTCGCCCCGCCGGGTACCGGGATTGAGCGGTTCGTCTATACTGCTCACGTTCGTTACCTTTCGGGCGGCTGGTATCCGCCCCTACGGACTCAGAATGTTTAACCGTCTACCTTTTTAGTTGGGTCTCTCTCAAAACTTTTTACCTGAGTGCCCTCTTCAGTCGCTGCGGCGACAGCTAATTAATTATGGTATCATTGCCACCGGCAATGATTGCAATTAAAGATTCGCTGCGCTCTGCAGCACCCCACAGGGAAGCTTAGGAGATGTATACGTCAGATTATACGTTCATCTTTACTGCTTCCTAAACCGCAAGGTTGAGGGTCGGCAGGTTGCCGACCCCTACGGAAGTTATTCTAAAGGAGGAAAAATGCCATGACCGACGAGAATCGGCGGGAGCTGACGGAGTATGTGCGCGGCTTTCGGCTGCCGCGATATCGGGAGCTGCCGGATATCGGGCTGCGGCTGGAGCAGGTGACCCGGTATGCTTCCCGGTATGTTCCCGCGCCCATCACCGGCTCCATGGTGAGCAACTATGTCAAGCAGCGGCTGATCCCCGGGCCGGACAAGAAGTCCTACTCCCAGGAGTCCATCGCCTATCTGCTGGTGCTGTCGTATATCAAGACGGTGATGAGTCTGGACGATATCCGGCTGATGATGCAGGTGCAGCGCAAGAGCTACGACCTGGAGACGGCCTACGACTATTTCTGCGCCGAGCTGGAGAATCTGCTGCGCTATGTCTGCGGCGTCAGCGCGGCCCCCAGCGAGATTGGCTCCACCCACACCGAGGAAAAGGAGCTGCTGCGCACCGCCCTGCTCTCCATCACCTATAAGCTCTACATGGATCTGCACCTGAAATTCTTCCGCGAGGAGGAGGCCGCCCAGCAGGGGTAAAATTGCCGTTGACAATCCCCCGATTCGATGCTATGATTGACCCAACAGTTTAATAGAAAAGCGATGACGAAGACGGATCTGCATGATTCACCTTACAGAGAGCCGGGGGCGGTGGAAGCCCGGCAGGGGGGCGGCAGGAATCCCATCCCTTCCGAGCTGAACGCCCAAACGCGGCTTCCGTCAGTAGGGCTTTCCGTGCAGGCTACGTCAGTGCCTAGGGCTTGTTGGAGCCTGAAGGGGCGCACTGGTGCGCAATTTGAGTGGTACCGCGAGGCTTGTATTTTTGCAGGCCCCGTCTCAAGGAATTTGAGGCGGGGCCTGCTTTTTGTTTAGGAGAGAGACAAATGAGCAAGAAAAACATGACACTGGTGAGCTTTATGCTGTTTTCCCTGTTTTTCGGGGCGGGGAATCTGATTTTTCCGCCCTTTCTGGGGCAGAATGCCGGCTCCGCCGCCCCGGCGGCCATGGTGGGCTTCCTGGTCACCGCCGTGGTGCTGCCGGTGCTGGGCGTGGTGGTGGTCGCCCGGTTTGACGGGCTGAATCGGCTCTCCGGCCAGGTGGGGCGGTGGTTCTGCCTGCCCTTCACCGTGCTGATCTACCTGTCCATCGGGCCGGGGCTGGGCATTCCCCGGGCGGCCTCGGTGCCCTTTGAAATGGCGGTGGCGCCCTATCTGCCCCAGGGGGCCAGCACCGCCGGGTGGATGGCGGCGTACTCGCTGTGCTTCTTCGCCGTGGCGCTGTGGCTGTGCCTGACGCCGGGGAAGCTGGTCAAGCGCATCGGCAATTACCTCACTCCCACGCTGCTGGTGCTGCTGGTGTTCCTGTTCGTCAGCTTCCTGCTGCGGGGACAGACGGCGGTGGCCCCACCCCAGGGGGACTATGCCTCCGCCCCGGCCCTCAAGGGCTTCGTGGAGGGCTATCAGACCATGGACACCATCGCCGCGCTGAATTTTGGCCTGGTGATCGCCACCACCCTCGGCTCCTTCGGCCTGCGGGAAAAGCGGGATGTGCTGCGCCGGACGGTGCAGGCGGGGCTGGCGGCGGGGAGCATCCTGGCGCTGGTGTACGCCATGCTGGGGTACATGGGCATGTGCAGCTCCGGGGTGTACCCGGTGCAGGAGAACGGGGCGTGGACACTGCGGCACATTGTGTATCAGCTCTTCGGCTCCTCCGGCGCGGTGCTGCTGGCGGCCATCTTCACCCTGGCCTGCCTGACCACCTGCGTGGGGCTGATCAATTCCATCAGTCAGTTCTTCTCCACCCTGTTCCCCCGCATCCGCTACCGGGCCTGGGTGATTGCCATCACCGGGTTCTCCTTCCTGGTGTGCAACCAGGGACTGAACGTGATCCTCAGCGTGTCCATTCCCATTCTCAGCGCCATCTATCCCATGGCCATTGTGCTGATTCTGCTGGGCCTGACCCACCGCCTGTGGGCGCACAATCCCTACGCCTACCCCCTGACTGTGGGGGCGGCGGGGGTGGTAAGCATCCTCACCACTCTGCACAGCCTGGGCCTGCGCCTGGATTTCCTCCGCGTCCTGCCCCTGCATGCCCAGGGCTTCTCCTGGCTTCCCATCAGCGCCGCCGCCCTGGCCGCCAGCGTGGCGGCGAACTGGCTGAAAAAATGCCGCGCCGGGCGCTCGTCCCTGTAAAATGCGCGGGCAGCTGCAAAAACCGGGCGTCCCTGCAAATGGGACGCCCGGTTAAGGGGGAAAAATAATTGGCTTACGCTTCCTCGTCGGAGAGATTTTCCGTGGCAAAGAGGTTGATGACGTTGGCCATGGTTTCGTCGGTGTAGTCGGCGGCGATACCGGCAGCGTTCCAGTAGGCATAGCTGCCCTCAAACCAGCTCAGCAGATCCTCCACATTCTCGGCGTAGCGGAACTCCAGGTGATAGGTGGTTTCCATGGTGTCCGGGGAGAAGGCGAAGTAGGTAAACTGTCCGGCGTCAGCGTCGTCGGTCTGGTAGAACAGGAAATCCTCCTCGCAGTCCACATCGATGGCGTGATAGGTGTGAGAGAACACCTCGTTGCCATCGGCGTCCAGGCCGGTGATCACATCGCCGTCCATGACGAACTGAGCGACGCCGCCCAGGAAGTAGCAGTCAAAGCACATACTGTCGGGATCCTCGTCGTAGGCCTGGGTGGCCTCGTCGCCATAGATTTCGCCCATGCACATGCTCAGCAGCAGATCGGTGGCATCCTCGGCGTACTCCTCGCCCACCAGAGGCGCAGCGGCATCCAGCCACAGCTGGCGGTATTCCTCCTTGGCCATCTCCGGGAACAGCTCCACATAGGTACCGCTGATCCCAGCCAGATAATCCGCCTCTTCCGCCCCGGCGACGCACACCACCGACACCAGGCAGACCAGACAAAGAACAAGCGCAACAATTTTCTTTTGCATTATAAACCCTCCTTATTTTTAGGGAAGCTCTGATTAAATCGACAAGAGCTGGCAGCGAGGGATTTTGTTCCCAGGCAAAGGATGGGAAATGGCGGAATACTGTATGTACCCGCAAGGGGTATGCCGCATCCGTAAGCCAGCTTACGCTGGCAACGGCTGCGCAATATTTCCCATTTTTCATCCTGCGGCATGGGGGCAAAAGACCTGCTGTCCAGCCGCAGGTGATTTATTCAGAGGTTCCTTAGATTAGTCTACGCTAACCGCCGCTCAAACAAAAATCCCCATCCATAGGAGATTCCTGTCTCACATAGTTAGCTATCGCTAACTTCCCCGCATTATACACCACCTACCCCCACTTGTCAACCCCCATTTTCCGCCTCGCAACGTGCCGGTTTTGATGGCAGTGTGTTGAATGGGGCAGCCAAAGGCTACCACCAAAAGCTTCCCTTGGGGTGGTGCTCCGCGCAGCGAATCAAAATATCAATGATTGCCAGTGGCAATCATACCTTGATTCATTAGCTGGCAGCCCGTAGGGCTGACTGAAGAGGGCCTACCGCAGTACGTTCTTTATTGATGGTAAGTTGAATGGTACACGCCAATCCGTAGGGGCGGATACCAGCCGCCCGCCACGTACCGAGCCTGAGCTGCCGGTTGAATGGAAGCCGCCAAAAGTCTTTGAGTTCATAGGGGGCGGCAATTTGTCGCCCCGCCGGGTACCGGGGCTGAGCGGTTCGGCTGTACAACTCAGTTTCATTACCTTTCGGGCGGCTAATATCCGCCCCTACGCACTCAAAACGGTGTACCCTGTACCTCTTTAGTTGGGTCTCTATCAAAACAATCACCTGAGTGCCCTCTTCAGTCGCTGCGGCGACAGCTAATCAATTATTGTATCATTGCCACTGGCAATGATTGTTATTAAAGATTCGCTGCGCTCTGCAACACCCCTCAGGGAAGCTCAGGAGATGTATACGTTAGGGTATACGTTGTTTTTTACTGCTTCCTAAACCGCAAGGTTGAGGGTCGGCAGGTTGCCGACCCCTACTAGGAGGGGGCGGTTTTTTTGGGGGGGTCAGGGGGCTTTTCGGGGTTTGCGGGTGTAGTAGCAGGTGCCGTTGCGGGTGAAGAAATCCATGTTGGATTTGCCGTTGGTGCTGGCGCAGTCGTAGAATAGCTTTACGCGCTCGAAGAAGGCCTGGCGGCCGGATTCCAGCTCGGGCTCTTTGCCGGGGAGGCAGGTGACGGCGCCGGTGTCCTCACGGGTGACCAGTGCGCGGGGGAAATATTCTCCGATCTCCACCGGGGCGTCCCGCAGCAGATCCCAGCCGCGGTAATGGATGCACTCCTCCGTTTCCGACAGGGGGCTGCCCGCCATGTAGCGGCCCTTCAGGATGGAGCCGGGGCGCAGCTGCCAGGCGGCGGAGGCCGGTTCCCCGCAGGCGGGGCAGGCGTCCCCCTGCCGGGGGGCGAAGCAATAGATGCAGCGGTCAAAATTCTCTTCCATATCGTTTCATCCGTCCGAATCGTTGGATTTTCCGTGGGGTTCCCTTACAGCTCCTTCATGCGCTGGTAGATGTCGGCGAAGATGCTGCGGATGCGTTTCATTCCGGCTTGCAGGCGGGCCTCCACCTCTTTTTTGATGTCGCTGTGGGACTCGCCGGCCTGCTCGGTGAGGTGCTCGGTGGCGGGGATCTCGGGGGCGACGTACAGCCGCTGCCACAGCTCCGCCATGGTCTGAATCCGCTGCTGGACGGGGATCTCCAGGCCATCCAGGATGGCCTGCTGCTGCCAGGCGGGCATCTGCACCCCCAGCTCTGCCGGGGTGGGCAGGGGGGTGCCGGTCAGCCGGTCGAAGGCCTGGGGGGGCAGCTTGCCGGTGAGGCAGTAATAAATGGTGGCGCACACGCTGTACACGTCCGTCCAGGTGCCCTGGCCCCGGGTGCGGTACTGCTCGATGGGGGCGAAGCCCTCCTTCATTGCCTCGGTCATGGGGCGGCCGGAGGTGGTGTCCCGCGCGTTGCCGAAATCGATCAGGCGCATGGTGCCGTCGGAGAGCATCATAATGTTATCCGGGCTGATATCCCGGTGGATCAGGCCCGTCTCGTGCACCTGGCCCAGGGCGCGGATGATGGGGGCCATGGCGGGCAGCAGCACCTCCGGCGGGATGCGCCCGCCGAAGCCGGTGGCCATCTGCTTTAAATTCTTGCCGTCCAGATACTCCATGACCAGGTAGGCGGTGCCGTTTTCCTCAAAGAAATCGGTCACCCGCACCACACATGCCACATGGTTCAGCTGCCGCAGCACCTTCGCCTCCCACAGGAAGCGCTCCATGCCCCCGGCATAGGCCTGCTCCATGCCTGCCATGCAGCGAACCTCCGCCCCCCGCTGGGTCATGCGCAGGGCGCAGAAGCTGGGGAAATATTCCTTCACCGCCACCGGGCCGTCCAGCCGGGTATCCAGCCCGCGGTAGGTAATGCCGTAGCCGCCGATGCCCAGTACCCGCTCCAGCCGGTACCGTCCGCCGACCATTGCGCCGGGGCTGAGGGCCTTGGTCACTTGCTCCATTGCTTGTCACCTCATTCCAGAATTTCGTAGGGGATATTGTACTCCTGGGCGCAGCGCAGGGCGTCGGAGCCTTCCTTTACATAGAACGTCACGTGGTCGCTGCGGCTCTCGTCGCTGTCGCTGGCAAGCACGTCCGCGCCCGCTTCGATGTGCTCATTGCCGCAGAAAATGACTTCCTCCAGGGCGGGGCAGTTGCCAAAGGCCCCCGCTTCGATGTTTTCGGAGCCGCCTTCAACGGTAATGCTGCGCAGGCTTTCACAGTAGTTGAACGCACGGCCGGCGATGAACGTCAGGCTCCGGGGCAGATGTACAGATTCCAGGGCACTGCAATTCACAAAGGGCTGATGCAGATCAACCACCGTTCCGAAATCCACGTAATTCAGCGCGCTCATGTCGCAGAACAGCCACATATCCAGCTGCTCCACGCCGGGCATGATCACAATGCGTGCGATCTCATCCCGGTACTGATAGAAGTCGGGGTCGCCGTATTGCAGCAATTCCTGCGGCCAGTTTGACGCCCAGGTGCGCCGGGCTTCGTCGTCGATGCGATAGGCGTAGGTTTGGCCGGTGCCATAGAGCGTCAGGGTGCCGCCGCCCTTGAACCACCACACGTCCGGGCCGCACTGGCCCTCGTCCTCTGCCCAGCGGCCCAGAGGCTCTGATATGCAGCCCGGCGTACCGACCGCAAAGCTAATGCCCTTCTCCCCGGCGACGCGCTCGGCGTCGGAGCCGCGCAGGCCGACGATGGTCAGGCCGGGGAAGCTCATGCCGCTGTTGGTCAGGAATTCTCCCTCATCCAGCCCGGTGATGACGGTGTCCCGCCCGATCCACAGCTCCTGCAGGTTTTCGCAGTCGGCAAAGGCATCCCGATACAGCGCCGGCAGCTGCGCCGGCAGCTCTACTACCCGCAGATTCGGGCACCAGTTGAAAGTGCAGCCGTTGATATCCGTGATATTATCCGGCAGCGCCAGCAGCTCAAAACCTGCATGCAGAAACGCCTGGAAGCCGATGCGCTCCACGGTGTTCCCGAAAGAGACATCCCACAGCCAGGGGCAGCTTTCAAAGGCGTTTTCGCCCACACTGGTCACGCCGTCGCCAATGGCCACGACGCAGATGTTTTCCCGATCCTGGCTCCAGGGAGGCAGTTCCCGGCCCTCGACCCAATCCGCCGCGTTCTCGCCCTCCATCCAGGTGCCGTTGAAATCCCACATGGCCCCGGTGCCGTTGACGCGAAGCAGGCCGGTGTCCCGGTTCAGCTGATAATAGACATCGTCGCCGCACTGGCCCTCCGACGTCCATTCCAGGGTGCCGACGGACTGGAATTCATAGCCGCTGATGCGGGCGTAGTCCTCTGCTGCCGAGTTGGTGTAGCCATGGATCGTGACATTTGTGCCGGTAAAAATCGGCTCGGTGCTGTACAGATTCAGACGGGTAGCGGGGCCGATGGTGACGGACTGGAGGCTCTCCATTCCCTGGAACGCGCCCCGGTACACATAGCGCAGGCTGTCCGGCAGGGTAAGCTCCGTCAGGGCGTTGCCAGCGAAAGCAAAGGGGGCAATGTATCGCAGCCCCTCCGGCAGCTGTACGCTTTGCAGATTGCAGCGATAAAACGCCTGCATACCGATGCCTCGCAGGCTGCTGGGCAGCTGCACGCTTTGCAGATTTTCAAAGGTATCGAAGGCCCGATTCCCGATCTCCGTGATGCCCTCGCCGATCACCACCGCGGTGATCTCGTCCCGGTAGTCGTTCCAGGGGGCGTAATCCGCATAGGGTGCGTTCCACCAGGCGGCGTACTCCTGCATCTTTCCCTCCCCCTCGATGGTCAGGGTTTGGGTGGTGCGGTTCAGCGTCCAGGTCATGCCCTCGCCGCACTGGCCGGATACGATCTCGTCGCCAGCAGGGATGGCTTCCTCCGTGGGGGCCAGGGTGGGCCAGAAGGAGGTCGGCTCCGGCTCCGGGCCCGGCGCGGGCTGCGCCTTCCCTGCGATCAGCGCCGCCGCAATGCCGATGGCCGCCACCGCCAGCACCGTCGCCGCGCCCGGCAGCAGCCAGCGCCGCAGCTGGGCGGGAACCTCCCACCCGGCGATCTTCAGCGCGGGGGTCTTCTTTTCAGGCTTCTTTTTGGGCGCTTCCTTTTTCACGGGCTTCTTCCCAGGCTTCTTTTTCCCCTTGGGGGCGGGCTTGGGCGGCTCGGGGGTAGGAACGTCCTCCGGGAACAGCTCCCGGCACAGCACCTCCACCGAGGGGGTGCGATCGTTCACCAGCAGCTCCAGCCCGTGCTCCAGGGCGCGGCGCTGATAGTCCGGCAGCTGGGGAGCCTTCTGCTCCAGATCCAGCCGGTCGTATTCCACCAGGCGGTCGGGGGAGCCGAGCAGCACCTCGCCGGTGATGCAATAATAGATGGTGGCGCTTATGGCGTACACATCCGACCACGGCCCCAGATTGCCCCGCTGCTGATACTGCTCGATGGGGGCAAAGCCCCGCTTGAGGATGGCCTCGGTCATGGAGGAATTGTTGTTGACCATATCCCGCACCGCGCCGAAGTCCAGCAGCTTCGCGCCGCCGCCGGGCAGCAGCATGATATTATCCGGGCTGATGTCCCTGTGGATCAGCCCCGCCTTGTGCACCATAGCCAGCGCCCGCAGGATGGGGCGGAGGATGGACATGGTCTCCTCCATGCTGAGCTTGCCGCCCTGGTCAGTCACGTACTGCTTCAGGGTGATGCCCTCCACATATTCCATGACGATGTAGGCGGTGTTATTGGCCAGGAAGAAATTGCGCACCTGCACGATCTCCGGGGTCTGGGAGAATCGGGCCAGCATCTTGGCCTCCCGCAGGAAGCGCTCCCGGCTGTTGCGGAAGCGGGTCTCGCCGTCGGTGGTGCAGATGGATACGCTGTTGCTCACGGAGCACTCGCGCATCACCACCTCCTTGGGATAGTATTCCTTGATGGCCACCGGCGTGTCCAGATACAGATCCCAGGCAAGATAAGTGATGCCGAAGCCGCCCTGGCCCAGCACCCGTCCCACCAGATACTGCTCCTTCAGCACCGTGCCGGTGGGCAGCTGGTGGATATCGTTTTTCGTGCGCTCGTCGTAGCCGCAGTGGGGGCAGACCGGCTCGTTCCCCTTCAGCCTCATGCAGCCCAGGCACCGTTTTTGTTCCATATCAGTCACCTTATCTTTCCCAGGCCGTCAGCAGAAAACCGCTGCGGCAGAATAGTTATCGCTGTCGTCCGTGAGCCGCTGGCGCAGCAGCGCCTCCATGCGGCTCAGCCATTCCTCCGGCGTGCCGGAGGCGCGCAGGGTCTGCTCCATTTCCGATTCAAGCACATTCTCCCAGAAGCCGTCGGTGCACAGCAGGAATACGTCCCGCCCCCCGGTGAGCATCACGGTGGGGGAAAGCTCCGGCTTGGCGTTGTCCGCCCCCAGCGCCCGCAGCACCCGGTTGCGATCCTCGTGGAAGCGGATCTGGTCGGGGGTGATCTCCCCCATGAGCACCGCTACCTGGGATACGCTGTGATCCATGGTCTGGCTTTGCAGCCAGCCGCCGCAGAAGTGATAGAGGCGGCTGTCGCCCACGTGCATCCACCGGGCGCGCCCGTCCTCGATGTACAGGAATACCAGGGTGGTTTTCATGCTCCCCTGGGTTTCGCGCTGTAGCTGGAGCACCGCCTGGTTCGCCTGGGAGGCGGCGCAGAGCAGCTGATCGTCGGTAAGCAGGCTGCCGCTGCGGGCGGCCCGCTCCAGCGCCTGACCGGCGGCCTGGGAGGCAAGCTTGCCTCCGGCGTAGGCCCCCAGCCCGTCGCCCACATAGACCCAGGTGCTATCGTCCCCCGCGAGGATGCGGACGGTATCGTCGTTGCTGCTTCTGCCGGCCTGATTTGTCAGGCTGGCGGTTCTGATTTTCATAGGGCTTCCCTCCCGGCATCGCTGTGATATTCCAGAATGACGGCCGTGTTATTGTCCTGATAAGCCGACCCCGCCGCCTCGATCATTGCACCGATGGCGCTGGCGGCCTCCTCCGGCTCCTTGCGCAGGGCCTCCTCCAGCTGGGCGGCGGTCAGGGTGCCGAACACGCCGTCGGAGGCAAGCAGGAGCTTATCGCCTGATACTAGTTTAATGCCCTCGTCGTTTCTGTCAAGAGCGGGAATGCGGTCAATGCCAAAATAGCTGGTCAGGAAGTGGGCCTGCCGGTCGGTGCGCACCCGCCCCAGGGGCAGCTCCCGGTTCAGCGCCCGCAGAGCCAGCTCCTCCTGGAACACGTGCTCCCGGTTCAGCTGGATCAGCCCGCCGCCCCGGTACAGGTAGATGCGGGAATCGCCCACGCTGAAAAAGTGGAGCACACCGCCCCGGATGACGGCGGCCACCAGGGTAGAGCCGCTGCGGGATTTGTCCCGGAGCAGCTGGTCGACCTGGGCATTGGCCCGGACGGCCAGCTGGAGCAGCAGGTCAGCGCTGTTGCAGCCGGGGTCAGACCGGCGGAAGCCCTCCTCAAGGGTGCGCACCAGCGCCTCGCTCACCGCCGCCCCGTTGGACAAGCCGCCCATGCCGTCCGCCACCGCCGCCAGCACGCCCTGGCTGCCATAGGCCGCCGGGTCGGTGCAGACATAGGAATCCTGCTGATCCTCCCGCTTGCCGATGTGCTGATGCACGGCCAGGCGGAGGCTGCCCGCCGGGGCAGGGGGGGTGATCTGGCTGGTGGAGGGCAGGGATACGTCCTGCGGCCCGTCGGCGGCCACCGCCTTGGTGGCGCCTTGTGCCGACCGCCTGCCGCGCAGCAGCACCGCCAGCACCCCCGCCAGCAGCGCCAGCACGATCACCAGTGCGCCCACCAGCAGCCAGGTGCTGCTGATCCCCGTCGCCGCCGACAGGGCGGCCAGGGGCTTGGCGGCAGCTTCGCTCACCCGCCCGTGGGCGGCGAAAGGAAGTCTGACATGCTCCATGCTCACCACTGGAAGCCCTCCCCGCACAGGGGGACGAAGATGTAGGTGCCGCTGCCGATCTCCAGCCGATCCCCGGTGTTCAGTTCGGTGGTGCTCAGCACGGGCTTGCCGTTGCGGCGTACCAGGCTGGAGCCGCTGGCAGGGGCGAAGTAGAACATCTTGTCCCGGTCGTCATAGGCGATCAGCGCGTGGCGCTCCCGGGAGACGGTGGCGTCGCTGGCCAGCACCACGTCGTTTCCCCTGCCCCGGCCGATGTAGTTCATTTCGGCGTGGAGCCGGTAATCCCGGCCCTTCTCCGCTCCCTCGATGCACACCAGCCACCCGGTAACGGGCTGGATGGCGGAGGGGCCGCCGCTGTAGTTCACAGGCATGGTGGGGTCATACTGGTCGGGCGCAAAGCCTGCTTCCTGATAGTCGCTGGCGTCCGCCCAGTGCTCCGGCACGGGATTGACGGGCAGGGTAGCCCCCCGCGCAGGCGCGGTAGCGCTGCGCACAGGCTGGGTCTTGCCGTAGTCGTCCTCACCCAGGAAGCCGTCAAAGCCGCCCAGCGGCACCGTATGCCCCGCCAGCGCCGCACACTCCGGGCACTCCGGGGTAATGGAATCATCATAACGGTGTCCGTTCTTACAAGTTCTCAGTGCCATAGTTGTTTACCTCCTGTATGTTCCTTTTTTGATATTGTGTTTCACCGTAGGGGCGGATATCAGCCGCCCGAAGCCTATCGTTTTTGATAGCAGAACGTTGAATGAAATGCGCTCAAAAATCTGAGTTCCCGTAGGGGTCGGCAACCTGCCGACCCGGAACTTGACGGGATTGAGCATTTCGTCCATACAGCTCACGTTCGTTACCTTTCGGGCGGCTGGTATCCGCCCCTACGGATTGGCGTGTATCATTCACCGTACCCTTAACAAAGAACGTACTGCGGTAGCCCTCTTCAGTCAGCCCTACGGGCTGCCAGCTAATGAATCAAGGTATGATTGCCACTGGCAATCATTTAGATTCTGATTCGCTGCGCAGCGCACCACCCCAAGGGAAGCTTTTGGTGGGGGCCGCAGCCTGCCCCATTCAACATACCGCTCTGTTCCGTTACGTTGCGGAGCGGCAGGTTGCCGCCCCCTACGAACTCAGAAACTTTTGGTGATGTCCATTCAACTGGCCGCTCAATTCCGCGACGCTGCGGGCGGCTGGTATCCGCCCCTACGGGTTGTTGCTGGCAACATTGTATCATGTGGGATTCATACCTGGTTCAACCTGATTCCGCGGTGCGGAAGAGTTGGCCCTCGCCCAGGTTGATGAGGGTGCCGGGGGGGATGGCGTAGGCCAGGCCGGGGGTCATGGGGCGGCCGTCCAGGCGGCTTCCCTGGGCGGAGCCGAGATCCATGCCAAAAAGCGTGCCGTTTTCCTGCCACAGCCGCAGATGCATCCGGCTGATGCCCGGACTTCCGGGGGGATAGCCAATGGGGCAGCGCGTGTCCGTGCCCAGGCAGGTCTCCTGCCGAATCACCAGCCGCTGCCCGGCGAACCGGCCCCGAATGCCCTCCAGCACCGGCAGGCCCCGGCCCGGTGGGGGCGTATCCGCCGCGCTGCGGGTCGGGGGCGTTCCGGCGTTCAGCGCGTCCCAGAAATCCGTGATGCGCTGGTACCGCTCCTCGGCCCGCACCGCCATTGCCCGCTTTAAGGCCTGCTCCCACTGGGGCGAGGGGACGGCCAGCCCCATCTGACTGGGCCACCGGGTCTTATCCTGCACCAGCCGATCCTCCGCCTTGGGGGGCAGGCCGCCGGTGATGCAGTGGTAGATGGTCACGGCCAGGGCGTAGATATCCGTCCACGGCCCCAGGTTCTGCCCGCGCAGCTGCTCCGGGGGCGTGTAGCCACATTTGGCCAGGATCACCGAGGCGTGGCTGCTGCCCCGCAGCTGTGTCCGGGCGGCCCCGAAGTCCAGCAGCTTCACCTGCTGGCCCCGCACCAGGAAGATGTTATCCGGGCTGATATCGCAGTGCACCATATTCTCCCCGTGGATCAGCCGCAGGGCGCTGACCACCTGGGCGACCACGGGGCGAAGCGCCGCCCAGCTCAGGCGTCCGCCCCGGCTGGCCAGGAATTTGTCCAGATCCATTCCCTCTATGTATTCCATCACATAGTAGGCGGTGCCGTTCTCGCAGAACAGGTGCCGCACCTCCACAATGTTGGGGTGGCCCCGGAATTTGTAGATGATCTGGGCCTCGTCCAGAAATTTCTGCCTGAATTTTTCGTATTGCTTTGCCCCCTGGGTGGTGGGCCGCACCTCCCGGCTGCCAAAGACCCGGTAGGCGGCGTCCAGGGGCATATATTCCTTCATGGCAACGGCCCGGTGCTCCCGCAGGTCGGCAGCCAGGTAGGTGATGCCGAACCCGCCGCTGCCCAGCATCCGCTCCACCCGGTAGCGGCCGTGCACCAGCGTGCCGGGGGGCAGCTCCCGCCGCGCCATTACTGCACCCTGACCCGGAAGCCGCAGTCCTGGCCGCCCAGGTAGATCACACTGCCGCTGCGCAGGCCTGCGGCCTGGTTGGCCGTCAGGCGCTGGCCGTCCACGTAGGTACCGTTGGTGGAGCCGAGATCCACAATGGCCAACTGCCCGGCCTGCATGCTGATGCGGCAGTGCCGCCCGCTGACGTTGCGCTGCTCAGGCAGGCACAGGTCGCAGCCCTCCAGCCGCCCGATGGTGAGCACCTGGCCCTCCCGGATGGGATAGCGCCGTCCGGCAGCCGTACCGGCAACGCCCTCCAGGAACGCTCCGGCGTTCGTGGCCTGGCCCTGGCCGGAGAAGATGCTCTCCTGCCGGTTCACGGCCAGGGTCACCCGCCCGCTGTTGCAGGTGGCGGAGATATCCACCGCCTGATTGGCGCCCTTTTTCAGCAGGTGCAGCAGCGTCAGCGCGGCAATGGCGGAGATGGTGATATAGCGGATGGTGCTGGCATCCTCCAGCCCCGGAAGGCTGGCCACATCATAATTGTGGACGAAATGCAGGGCAAAAGCCCCGAAGAAATACACGAGGAACTGCGGGCGGAACAGATGGGCCGGGGAGAGCTTTTCGTCGCCCTTGGCCAGCATCATTCCCGCGCCCTCCATGGCCGCCCAGATGCCGTGGCCGGTGATGGCCAGCGCGGCCCGCATCGCCGCCGTATGGAAGCCCAGCTCCCAGCCCACGGCGATGGTAACGTAGAAGTTATAATAGAGCGTCTCGATCACGGCAAAGCCCGTGCCCACCGCCATACCCAGAAGAATTCCGTTGAGCAGATATTTGCGATCCTTCCGGGCCAGCAGGATATAGACGATCAGCGCCTTGGCAGGCTCCTCCGTCAGCGGCGCCCACTGGGCCCCGGCGGGGGTATCCAGCTGGCTGAAAACCAGGGTGGCAATGATGGAGAGCATGCCGCCGATGGCGCAGACCACCAGAATCTCATACAGGGAGATATTCCGGGGGATGTTCATCTCCCAGGTGAGGATCAGCAGCGACACGTTCACCAGCATGGGCATCACGGCCAGGAACAGAAACGCGCCCCCCGGATGGCCAAAGTATTGGAACATCCCGTAGCCCAGGGCGCACAGCACTGCGGCCACCAGGAAAAAACGGGAGAACATAAAGGGCTTCTGCCATCCGGCCAGCATTTCCGCCTCGCTGGGCGTGGTCAGGGGCGTGCCCGCAATGAGCACCCGCGCGTTTTCCTCGGGCGTGTGTTTTTTCAGCACATCGGAGAAAATCTCCTGAAAGGACATACGCCCGGCCTTGATATTCTTGAAAAATGTACGATTGTTTGCCATAGACCGTCCCTCCGCTCTGCGATCATTCTTCCGTAATGACGAAGGTATGGCTCCGATTGCCCAGGAAGAAGGCCGTGCCCTTGTGCACCGGGTAGGGCGTGTTGGGCTTCAGCCGCTCGTCCTCCCGCAGGAACGTGCCGTTGACGGAGCCGACATCCATCAGATACACCGCGCCGCCCTGCCGGTACAGAACGCAGTGGCTGCTGCTGATGATCTGGTCGGGCACGCACAGGAGGTTGCTCTTGTCCCGGCCCAGGGTCAGCCGCCCGTCGGAGCCTGCCCGGTAGATTCTGCCGTCGGCGTCGCGCAGGGCGGGGCCGCTGCCGGTCTCCTCCTGCCCCGCCGCCTCCAGGCGCAGGGTCGGGCCGTTCTGAGCCAGGGCAACGATGTCGCCCGGATGCAGGTCGTATTCCCGGTTTGCCTCCAGGCGGTTGTCGTTCAGATAGGTGCCGTAGCTGGAGGCCAAGTCCTTAATGAGCACCCGGCCGTCCTGCTGTAGGATGACGCAGTGGCGGCTGCTGACGCCTGCCGTATCGGCAGGGAAGGAAACGGTGTTCTGGCTGCTCCGGCCAATGGAGGTGACGCTGCCCAGGGGGAACACCCGTCCCTCCAGCGCACCGCTGACAAAGCGCAGCTGCCACTTGCCCAGAGCCGCGTCATTCTGTATCGGTGCCACATTGGTGATGGGGCCGACGGGGGCGGGCATGGGCTCTGGCACCACCGGGGCGGGCGCGGGAACCTCCTCGTCTGCCTTTTGTGCGGGCTTGCGCCTGCTCTTCATCACCAGGAATACCACCACCAGCACCGCCGCGCCCAGGATGATCCAGGTGAGATTGTCCTTCAGCAGGGAGCCTGCCGCCGTCTCGGGAGCCTCGGATGTCTCAGGCTCCTCCGAAGCCGCAGGCGCGGGCTGCTGGCTGACGGTGCTTCCGTCGTCCTTACTGGTCTCCTGCCCCCACTTTTCCAGGGAGCAGCTGGCGGGCATAACGCCCTGCTCCAGGGGGACAATGACCATTTCGTTCTCAATCTCCTCCAGAATGCCCACCACGGTACGGTCGCTTTCGCGCACCACCGGGGCACTGAGCATACAGGCGTCCTCCACCTTGTGGTCGGAATACACCCACCGGCTCCCGTCGCCGGCAGACCCGGTCACCTTGCCCCAGCCCTTGTTCATGCTGAGGGTGGCCTCATAGACCTGCGCGCTGCCGTTGCGGCTCGTCCAGTAGATCGCTCGGAGCGTATCCGCCTGGGCAATGGGGTCGGCGCTGAGCACCATCTTGGAATCCCGCTTCAGGTCGGGGGCATACAGATATGTAAACCAATCGTTGTAGGCAAGCCGCTCCCAATTCAGTTCGCTGCCGTTGCTGCGCACCAGGCGGATGGAATAGTCCTGCTGCACGATCTGCCCGATCCGGCTGGAGCCGACCAGGAACGTCAGCTCGCTGGCCGGGTCGGATACCAGAAAGGCGTTCATCAGCGCCCGCTGGGTACCGTCGGAATCGTATATATACACCTTGACCACGGAGGTCTGCTCGGCAATTGCCGCGTTCTGATTGGCCAGCGCGGGCTGCGCCAGCGTGGGAACCATCAGCACCAGCACCAGAATCATCGCCATCAGCTTTCCAAATTTCTTTTCCATATTACACTCCTTCTCCGGGGCATCCCCCGGCCCGTCCGCCGGCAGGGAAAGCATTTGCATTTTTCTCCTGCTTATTGTTAACAATATAACATATTTACGTTATCGTTGCAACGTTAAATTGTCATCTTCCGCCAAATCCTGCTGCCGCCGGGAGCCAAGCCGCAGCAGCTCCTCCAGCTCCTCCCGCTCCCGGCCCACGGCCGAGGGCAGCCGCCGCCGGATGGCCAGATAATCCGCGTCGCTCAGCGGCTCCGCCACCCCTAGGATCCGCCGTGCCAGCAGCGCCATGGCCCTGGCGGAGTCCGGCGGCTCCTCCCGATTGATGGCCCGCAGCAGCCAGGCCTCCGCCGCCACGGTGTCGCGCAGCACCGCCCCGTCCAGATAGCCCTGAGCCACGGCAATCATGCCCGCCGCGCTGTCCGCCCCGTCGATGCGGCGCTGCATCTGTGCAGTGTCCATTGCATCCACTCCTTTCTGTGAGCCTATCCTATCACACCGTCTCTCGCCCCGGTTCAACCTGATTCCGGCATGCAAAAATCCGTCACATCAGTGACGGATTACCGTTCTATGCACAATTGGGAAAATCGGGTATAATAGACATAATAAAGAAAGCGCCGGGAGGAGGGATCGCCGTGAATGAAGAAATGGATGTATTGGAGCGCCTGAACGCCCTGTGCCGGGAGCGGAGCCTTTCCTATTACGAGCTGGCCCGCCGGGCCGGAATCCCCTATTCCACCCTGAACACCCTCCTGCTCAAGGGCACCCAGCCATCCCTGTCCACCCTGCGCAAGCTCTGCGGCGGCCTGGGGATCACCCTACAGCAATTCTTCACCCCCACCGACACCTCCGCCCTCACCCCCGCCCAAAAAGAATGCCTGTCCACCTTCAGCATTCTCTCCCCCGAAGAACAATCCCTCGCCCTCGCCTACATGAAAGGCCTCGCCCATAAACTGTAGCAGCTCCCCGTAGGGGTCGGCAACCTGCCGACCCTTAACCTGACGGTTTAGGAAGCAGTATAGATGAACGTATACCGTAAAAGGATACATCTCCTAAGCTTCCCTGAGGGGTGTTGCAGAGCGCAGCGAATCTTTAATTACAATCATTGCCGGTGGCAATGATACCATAATCAAATAGCTGTCGCCGCAGCGACTGAAGAGGGCACTCAGCGTATGGTTTCGAGAGAGATTTGGTTAAAAAGGTAGAATGCTAAAACATTCTGAGTCCGTAGGGGCGGATACCAGCCGCCCGCAACCCAACGGTTTCGGTAGCAGTCCGTTGAGTGGATTGCGCCAAAAGCTTTTGAGTTCGTAGGGGTCGGCAATTTGTCGACCCTCAATCTTGCGGTTTAGGAAGCAGTATAGATGAACGCATAACAAAAAAGGATACATCCCCGGCTTCCCTGTGGGAGAAGCTGTCGCCGCAGCGACTGAAGAGGGCACTCAGCGTATGGTTTTGAGGGAGATTTGACTAAAGAGGTACAATGTACAACATTTTGAGTGCGTAGGGGCGGATATTAGCCGCCCGCCATGTACCGGGATTGAGCGGTTCGTCTATACAGCTCACTTCCGTTACTCTTCGGGCGGCTGGTATCCGCCCCTTCGGAGTGGTGCTTCCCATTTACCGTACCCTTTAAGAAAATCCAACTGCGGTAAGCCCTCTTCAGTCAGCCCTACGGGCTGCCAGCTCCCCCAAGGGAAGCTTTTGGTGGGGGCCGTCGGCTGGTGCCATTCAATGGACTGCCACCGAAACCGTCAGGTTGAGGGTCGGCAGGTTGCCGACCCCTACGGACTCAGAAGATTTTTCTGCTTCCATTCAACGGGCAGCTCAGGCCCGCAACATCGCGGGCGGCTGGTATCCGCGCCTACGGATGGAGGGCGAAAATAGGCAAAAAATCACCCCGCCTTTTTTTGAACTGCGCCCCGTCAAGTAGACAACGAAATAATTAACGAAAAGTTCACAGCGCTGCGGCGCTGTGGCACCCATCC
>CAKTIM010000032.1 GCA_934565795.1 uncultured Oscillospiraceae bacterium | reverse complement strand
ACCGGCTGGAACGGCACCGGCAAGCGTATCTCCATCAAGGATACCCGCGGCATCATCGACGCCATCCTGTCCGGCGCGATCAACACCGCTCCCACCAAGGTGATCCCCACCTTCAACTTCGAGGTGCCCACCGAGCTGCCCGGTGTGGATTCCCACATCCTGGATCCTCGGGACACCTACGCGAACGTTGCCGACTGGGAAGCCAAGGCCGCCGATCTGGCCGCCCGCTTCACCAAGAACTTCGTGAAGTACACCGGCAACGAGGCCGGCAAGGCCCTGGTCGCCGCCGGTCCCAAGAGCAAGTAAGCTTATTTCTCTCCATCCCCCTTTCCCATTGGCTCCCCCGCAAGGGGGAGCCGATAGGCACAATTTGAAGGGGCGGATATGATATGTTTGCACGTTCCAAAAGCGCCCCTGAAAGGTTTAGCAGGTGTAGCCGACCGCAGGGCGGCGTACAGCTGCTTAATGCAAAGCTGAGCTGGCTCGGCGCAGCCGAGACTGAGGGGTTTGCAGTAGGCACCTGCGGTTTCTTCAAGCCGTAGGCGAATTCGTAGAACGTTCGTCCTGGATTGTACGAATTCGCCTGGGATTTTCCCAAAAGGTGTTCTGCGTGCCGCAAAACCCCACCGCCACGCTACGCGCGGCCCTCCTCCCCTTTCAGGGGAGGTTCAAGAGCTTCCCTGAAAGGGGAGGCTTGAGCAAACATATGATATGTGCCCCTGCTGGTTGTGTCCTGGTATGGAAATAGCTCCGGGGTGACTCGGATTTATCAAATTTTTTAACGGAGGTTTCATCCAACATGGCTCAGAAAGTCCAATTTACTGAAACTGTCGTTCGTGATGCCAACCAGTCCCTGATGGCCACCCGTATGGCCTTCGCCGACTTTGCCGACATCCTGCCCACCATGGACAAGGCGGGCTATTACTCGGTGGAGTGCTGGGGCGGCGCTACCTTCGACAGCTGCCTGCGCTACCTGAACGAGGATCCCTGGGAGCGGCTGCGCAAGATCCGCGCCGCCATGCCCAACACCCGCCTGCAAATGCTGCTGCGTGGCCAGAACCTGCTGGGCTACAAGCACTATCATGACGACGTGGTGGAGAAGTTCGTGGAGCTGTCCATTAAGAACGGCATCGACGTGCTGCGTATCTTCGACGCGCTGAACGATTTCCGCAACATCAAGACCGCCCTGGAGGCCACCAAGAAGTACGCCACCGCCAAGACCGTGGCGTCCGGCTGCATCTCCTACACCCAGAGTCCCGTGCACACCCCCGCCAAGTACGCCGAGATGTGCAAGGAGCTGCAGAGCATGGGCTTCGACACCATCTGCCTGAAGGATATGGCCGGCACCATGTCCCCCAAGGAGGCCGAGGACCTGTTCAAGGGCATTAAGGACGCGGGCGTCACCGTTCCCCTGGTGCTGCACACCCACTGCACCACCGGCATGGCCTATATGACCATCATGAAGGCCATCGAGTCCGGCGTGGACATCATCGACACCGCCACCTCCTGCTTCTCCAACGGCACCAGCCAGCCCGCCACCGAGACCATCTACTACGCCCTGAGCCAGATGGGCATCGAGACCGGCCTGAACGAGGACGTGATCAACGAGGTCAACGCCTTCTTCAAGCCTGTGAAGCAGAAGTACATCGACAATAAGACCATCAACCCCAAGTCCATGGGCACCGACGCCCAGGCCCTGGTGTACAAGGTCCCCGGCGGCATGCTCTCCAACATGATCGCCAACCTGACCGATATGCACGCCATGGATAAGTTCGACGCCGCCCTGGCCGAGATCCCCGCCGTCCGCAAGGACATGGGCTATCCTCCCCTGGTCACCCCCCTGAGCCAGATGGTGGGCAACCAGGCCGTCACCAACGTGCTGGTGGGCGAGCGCTACAAGAACATCTCCAAGGAGATCAAGAGCTACCTGAAGGGCGAGTACGGCATCGCTCCCGCCCCCGTGGACGAGAAGCTCCAGGCCCGCGTGCTGGCCGAGGCCGGTACGGACAAGGCCATCGACTGCCGCATGGAGGATGCCAAGCGCACCGGCGCTGACTTCACCGCCGCCAAGGAGGCCCTGGGCGACCTGGCCCGCAGCGAGGAGGACGTGATGAGCTACATCTGCTTCCCCGATCAGGCCAGAAAGTACCTGGAGGGCCGCAAGGCTGCCGAGGAAAACAAGGTCACCTACACCATCACCGAAGCATAAGGGAGGTCACCCAGTATGTTTCTGACTGAAAATGTTACCGAGGCCGTGGCCGAGACCGTGGAAGCCGTCTCCAGCAAGCTCTCCTTGGGCGAGGCGGGCGTTTATGGCCTGCTGGGCTACGCCGTGGTGTTCTTTGGCCTGGTCCTGCTGATGCTGGTCATCATGGCCCTGGGCAAAGCTTTCTCCGCCAAGGAGAAGCAGGCCGCCGCCGCTCCTGTGGCCGCTGCCCCCGCCGCTCCCGCCGCCCCCAAGGCGGTGGCCCCCGGCTCCGCCGGTGAGTTGAAGCTCCACGACGTGGAGCCCAAGACCGCCGCCATGATCATGGCCATCGTGGCCGACAAGCTGGGCAAGCCCCTGAACGAGCTTCGCTTCAAATCTATCAAGGAGGTCAAGTAATTATGAAGTATAAAGTGACCCTGAACAACCGGGTATATGAGGTCGAGGTCGAGGCCGGCGAGGCCATGCTGCTGGACGAGTACGAGGCCATTGCCCCCGCCGCTCCCGCACCTGCCGCTGCTCCCGCCCCCGCTGCCGCGCCTGCCGCTCCCGCTCCTGCCGCCGCCCCCGTGGTCACCGGCGCGGGTGAGCCTGTCAACGCCCCCATGCCCGGCACCATCCTGAAGGTCAACGTCACCCAGGGCCAGACCGTCAAATCCGGCGACGTGCTGTGCATCCTGGAGGCCATGAAGATGGAAAACGAGATCATGGCTCCCAAGGACGGCACCGTGACTCAGGTCGTGGTGTCCAAGGGCGCTACCGTGGATACCGGCGCACCTCTGCTGGTGATCGGTTAAGGAGGGGCTCCAATGGATATTGGTGCGATCCTTCTGAATCTGTGGGAAGGCTCCGGCTTTAATGCCATTTTCTCCAGCTTCCTGTCCGACAATGGCTGGCAGTACCTGGTGATGCTGGTCATCGGCTGCGTGCTGCTGTACCTGGCCATCGTCAAGCAGTTTGAGCCGCTGCTGCTGGTGGGCATCGCCTTCGGCTGCATCCTGACCAACCTGCCCAACGCCGGCCTGTACCATCAGGGCCTGTGGGACGCCTTTATGGATCCCAGCAGCCCCATGTACCACAGCTATGGCGAGATCATGCGTGAGGGCGGCCTGCTGGATATCTTCTACATCGGCGTCAAAACCAGCCTGTATCCCTGCCTGATCTTCATGGGCGTGGGTGCCATGACCGACTTTGGCCCCCTGCTCTCCAACCCCAAGAGCCTGCTGCTGGGCGCTGCCGCGCAGCTGGGCGTGTTCGTCGCCTTCATCGGCGCCGTTGCCCTGGGCTTCACCGGCAGAGAGGCTGCCTCCATCGGCATCATCGGCGGCGCGGACGGCCCCACCGCCATCTTCCTGACCACCCGTCTGGCTCCCCATCTGCTGGGCGCCATCGCCGTGGCCGCTTACTCCTACATGGCGCTGATCCCCCTGATCCAGCCCCCCATTATGAAGCTGCTGACCACCCCCGAGCAGAGAAAGATCAAGATGGTCCAGACCCGCAACGTCACCAAGACCGAGAAGATCATCTTCCCCATCCTGGTCACCATCTTTGTGGCTCTGCTGCTGCCTGATACCGCGTCCCTGGTGGGCTGCCTGATGCTGGGTAACCTCTTCAAGGAGACCGGCCTGACCGACCGCCTGAGCGACACCGCGCAGAATGCCCTGATGAACATCGTCACCATTCTGCTGTCCACCGCCGTGGGCGCCACCATGGTGGGCTCCACCTTCCTGACTGCCAGCACCCTGAAGATCGTCCTGCTGGGCGTTATTGCCTTCGGTATCTCCACCGCCGGCGGCCTGCTGGGCGGCGACGTGATGTGCATCCTGACCAAGGGCAAGGTCAACCCCCTCATCGGCTCCGCCGGTGTCTCCGCCGTGCCCATGGCCGCCCGCGTCTCCAACAAGGAAGGCCAGAAGGCCAACCCCGCCAACTTCCTGCTGATGCACGCCATGGGCCCCAACGTGGCCGGTGTCATCGGCTCCGCCATCGCCGCCGGCTTCCTGCTGAGCGTCTTCAGCAAGATGATCTAAGCGACACCCCCCTCACCCCACCCGCCCGCAGCCCAACTGGCCGCGGGCGGTTTTTACTGCCCCCTCCGTAGGGGTCGGCAACCTGCCGACCCTCAACCCCACGGTTTCGATAGCAGTAAAGATGAACGTATAACAAAAAAGGATACATCTCCTGAGCTTCCCTGTGGGGTGTTGCAGAGCGCAGCGAATCTTTAATAGCAATCATTGCCGGTGGCAATGATACCATAATTAAATAGCTGTCGCCGCAGCGACTGAAGAGGGCACTCAGCGCATGGTTTTGAGAGAGGCCCAACTAAAAAGGTAGCATGTTAAACATTCTGAGCCCGTAGGGGCGGATACCAGCCGCCCGAAAGCCAACGAACGTGAGCTGTACAGACGAACCGCTCAATCCCGGTACCCAGCGGGGCGACAAATTGCCGCCCCCTACGAACTCAAAAACTTTTGGCAATTTTCATTCAACTGACAGCTCACTTCCGCGACGCTGCGGGCGGCTGATATCCGATGAATCAATTGTATGATTGCCACCGGCAATCATTGATATTCTGATTCGCTGTGCGGAGCGCCACCCCTACGGATGGGTGCATGCCATTCAACGGGCTGCTATTAAAACGGAAACGCCACAGGGCGACAAATTGCCGCCCCCTACAGGCTATCCCCACTCAACGCCCTGTTCTGTGTTTACAAACTATTTTCTTGACTTTGCAAAAAACCTTTGCTATAATCCGGGCGATTTCGGAAAGGGAGGCGACGGCTTATGGAGGTGCGCCTTTATATTGGGGGCATGCAGTGCAGCAGCTGTGCGGCGCGGGTGCAGCGGGCGCTGGAGGCGGTGCCGGGTGTGGCGGCGGCGCAGGTGTCCTATGCGGAGGCGGTGGCGCAGGTGCGCTGCGACGCCGGGGTCAAGCCGGAGGTGCTGTGCCGGGCGGTGCAGGCGGCGGGCTACCAGGCCTCGACCAAGCCGCTGGGGAAACAGCCCTGGAAAACGGCGGGGACGGTGGCGTTTATTTTTTGCCTGTTCTACCTACTAAACAGGTGTGGAATTCTGAACTACCTGACCCCCTCCCAGCTGGCGGACGGCTCCATGGGCTATGGGATGCTCTTCGTAGTGGGCCTGCTGACCTCGGTGCACTGCGTGGCCATGTGCGGCGGCATCGGGTTGTCCCAGAGCCTTTCCGGCGTGGGTCAGGCGAAGGCCAGCTGGCGGCCCACGCTGCGGTATAATCTGGGGCGGCTCCTGTCCTATACCGCCATTGGCGCGGTGCTGGGCGCGGCAGGAATGGGGCTGGAGGCCGCGTCCGTCACCCTCTCCTACGGCATACAGGGGGCGGTGAAGCTGCTGGCAGGGGCGGCCATGGTGCACATGGGGCTGAACATGCTGGGCCTGCTGCCAAGGCGCAACCGGCATCTGCCCCGCCTCTTTCCCCGGCGGGCCGTCGGCCCCTTTGCCATTGGGTTGCTGAATGGACTGATGCCCTGCGGCCCGCTGCAAAGCATGCAGCTGCTGGCCCTGGCCAGCGGAAGCCCGGTGCGCGGCGGCCTGTCCATGCTGCTGTTCGCCCTGGGCACCATGCCGCTGATGCTGCTCTTCGGCTCCGTGGTGGGACTGTTGGGGAAGAAATTTACCCAGACGGTGACCCTGCTGGGTGCGGTGGTGATCGCGGTGCTGGGCCTGTCCATGGTCAGCCAGGGAGGCAGCCTGGCGGGACTGTTCACGCCCGCCCAGCTGGCCACCGGCGCTGCCCTGCTGGGCATGGGCTTGCTGGTGTTCAATCTGGCGGGCCAGAAAACCGCCGCCCTTCCCGTGGGCCTGGCCCTGCTGACGCTGCTGGCGGCGCTGCCCCTGCTCCCGGCCCGGCAGAGCGCCGCCCAGGTGCGGATGGAAAACGGCGTCCAAATCGTGGAAAGCGATCTGAGCGCCGGAGCGTATCCCAGTATTCAGGTGCAGGCAGGCGTCCCCGTCCGCTGGATCATTCACGCCGACGAGGAGGACATCAACGGCTGCAATGACCGCTTCTTCCAGCGGGAGCTGCAACTGGAGCACAGCTTCTCCCCAGGGGACAACACCATTGAATTCACCCCCGCAAGCCCCGGAAATTACACCTACAGCTGCTGGATGGGCATGATCCACGGCACCATCACCGTCACACCAAAGGAGGATTTATGAAACACAAGCTTTTTGTTCTGACCCTGGCGCTTCTGGCGCTGCTCACCGGCTGCAGCAAGCAGGAGCAGACCGCCCTCAGCCAGGGGGAGTTCCTGGAGATTCCCAAGGCGGAGCTGTCCGAGGACATCCGCATCTATCCCATCACCGTGGACGGCCTGCAAATGGAGGTTCTGGCCGCCAAGGACGCCGACGGCACCCTGCGCACCGCCTTCAATACCTGCCAGGTGTGTAACGGCTCCCGCAAGGCCTACTTCGTGGCCCAGGGTGACCACGTGATCTGCCAGAACTGCGGCAATTCCTTCGCCCGCGCCGACGTCGGCGTCCTCTCCGGCGGCTGCAACCCCACCCCCATCTTCCCCGAAAACCGCTCCGACACCGAAGAATCAATCCGCATCTCCTACGACTACCTCCTATCCAACCGGGATTTGTTTACAAGATGGAAGGAAAACTAAGGGGGCTTCTGTGACCTTGCGGCTTTGACAGCAAGCCATAGAGTGGCACACAAAAATCCCCCTGAATCCGTAGGGGTCGGCAATCTGCCGACCCTCAACCTAACGGTTTCGATAGCAAAAAGATGAACGTATACCGTAAAAGGATACATCCCCTAAGCTTCCCTGTGGGGTGTTGCAGAGCGCAGCGAATCTTTAATAACAATCATTGCCGGCGGCAATGATACCATAATTAATTAGCTGTCGCCGCAGCGACTGAAGAAGGCACTCAGGAGATGGTTTTGAGAGAGATTTCACTAAAAAGGTAGAATGTTAAACATTCTGAGTCCCATAGTAGTCCATATCTGTTAAAATTTTATCTTTTGCGGAGAGGACTTTGAGTTAAACATGCATCAATCTTCACTATATAGAGTAAAACTTTAATGGATATGGACTAGTAGGTGCGGATATTAGCCGCCCGAAAGATAACGAACGTGAGCTGTATAGACGAACCACTCAATCCCGGTACCTGGCGGGCGGCTGGTATCCGCCCCTACGGATTGGCGTGTACCATTCAACGAACCCTTAATAAAGAACGTACTGCGGTAAGCCCTCTTCAGTCAGCCCTGCGGGCTGCCAGCTAATGAATCAAGGTATGATTGCCACCGGCAATCATTGATATTCTGATTCGCTGCGCGGAACACCACCCCAAGGGAAGCTTTTGGAGGGCGCAGAAGCTGCTCCTATTCAACGGGCTGCTGCCAAAACCGTCACATTACGGAGCGGCAGGTTGCCGCCCCCTACGGGTGCAGAGGTTTTTACATATTACCATTCAACGCTCCGCGATCAAAACCGTCTCTACACCTTCAAGACGAAATGGTTTTTGTGGAAGTCCAGGAGGCCGTTGGTGTGGAGGGTGGTGAGGGCTTGGGAGAGGCCGCTGCGGTCTACGGCCAGGTAGTCGGCCAGCTGTTGACGGGAAAAGGGGATGTCGAATTCGTATTTGCCCAGGCGCTGCGCCTCGGTGGAGAGGTAGGACATCAGCTTTGCGCGGGTGCTGCGCTGGCTCATGTGGGTGAGCTTTTCGTTGAAACGCAGGTTCTTTTCGGCCAGCTCGCTCAGCAGGTTGCGGATGATCCGGCTGTGGTGCGCGCAGGCGGAGGGGCACACCTCCAGAACCCGCCTTACATTCAGAAACATTGCGGTGACGGGCGTCTCCGCCACGACGCTTACGTTCAGCCGCGCGCCGGGGGCACAGGCAAAGGCGGCGGCGAAGGTCTGCCCCGGCCCCGCCTTGGAGAGAATATTGCGGTTGCCCCAGACATCCTCCTGAATCACGAGGACGCTCCCCGACAGCACCAGACCAATGGATTGCGCCGTATCACCGGCGCGCAGCACGAAGGCTTCCTTAGGGAAGTCCTTTTTTTCTGCCCTGAGGCAGGAGAGCATGGCGGTAAGCTCCTCCTGGGAAATGCCGGAAAAGAGCTGCGAGGAGCGGAGCAACGGGGAAAAAACTTTCATAAAAGCCTCCTTCGTTGAAAATTCAACCGACTTGTAGATTTTATTATATTATAATTGGGACAAAAAAACAAGGAAGGCTCTGAAACTTGCAGCGCTTTCCGGGGAGGAACTGCTATGAAGCGAAGAATTATTGAAATCGATCAGGACAAATGCAATGGCTGCGGCGCCTGTGCCGCTGCCTGCCATGAGGGGGCCATTGCCATGGTGGATGGAAAGGCCCGGCTGATGCGCGACGACTACTGCGACGGCCTGGGCAACTGCCTGCCCGCCTGCCCCACCGGGGCGATCTCCTTTGTGGAGCGCGAGGCGGCTGCCTATGATGAGGCGGCGGTGCTGGCCAACAAGCAGCAGAGGATGCAGCGGGAGGGGATGCACCTGCATGGCGGCTGCCCCGGTGCGCGGATGAAGGCCCTGCGCCATGACGCCCCCGCCGCGGCCGCCCCCACCGCAGCCCAGAGCCGGCTTTCCCAGTGGCCGGTACAAATCAAGCTCGTCCCCGTGAACGCGCCCTATTTCGATGGCGCAAAGCTGCTCATCGCCGCCGACTGCACGGCCTATGCCTACGCCGCCTTCCACGAGCGCTTCATCCGGGGCCACATCACCCTGATCGGCTGCCCCAAGCTGGACGGCGTGGACTACGCCGAAAAGCTCACCGAGATCATCCGCAGCAACGACATCAAGAGCGTGACCATCGTGCGCATGGAGGTTCCCTGCTGCGGTGGCCTGGCCCACGCGGCAAAAACAGCGCTGCACAACAGCGGCAAATTCATCCCCTGGCAGGTCGTGACCATCTCCACGGACGGGGAAATACTGGATTAAGATTTTTTTAGTGAGGATTTCAGAATGAATCAAAAAATGTTTTGTTTTCAGTGTGAGCAGACGGCGGGCTGCACCGGCTGCATGGGAAAAGCAGGGGTATGCGGCAAGACCGCCGATGTGGCAAAGCTTCAGGACGAGCTGACCGGCGCGCTGGTGGGACTGTCCCGGGCAGCGGACAATGCCCCGGATGTGAACGAGGGAACGTGGCGTCTGATGATCGAGGGGCTGTTTACCACCGTTACAAATGTGAGCTTCAACGAAAAGACCCTTCGGGAGCTGATTGACCGGGTGCACCGGGAAAAGGCCCGCCTTGCTCCCGACTGTTCCTGCTGCACCTCTGCGTGCGGACGAACGGATGATTATGATATGGAGAAGGTCTGGCACGCGCAGGAGGATATCCGCAGTCTCAAATCCCTCATTCTGTTCGGCGTGCGCGGGATGGCGGCTTATGCGCATCATGCCATGGTGCTGGGCTATACCGATGGAGAGGTGAACCGCTTCTTTGCCAAGGCCCTCTTTGCCATCGGCGAGGACTGGGGCATGGAGGAGCTGCTGCCCGTCGTGATGGAGGTCGGCGAGAAAAATCTCAGGTGCATGGCGCTTTTGGATAAGGCCAACACCGAAAGCTACGGAACGCCCGCGCCTGTTACCGTCCCGCTGACCGTGGAGAAGGGGCCGTTCATCGTCATCTCCGGCCACGATCTCCACGACCTGAGGCTACTGCTGGAGCAGACCGAGGGCAAGGGCGTCAACATCTACACCCACGGCGAAATGCTCCCTGCCCACAGCTATCCCGCACTGAAAAAGTATACCCACCTCAGGGGCAATTTCGGCACGGCGTGGCAGAACCAGCAGAGGGAATTTGCGTCGCTCCCCGCCCCGGTGCTGTTCACCACCAATTGCCTGATGCCGCCGAAGCCCGGCTACGCCGACCGCGTGTTCACCACGGCGATGGTATCCTACCCCGAAATAACGCACATTGGTGAGGATAAGGACTTCACCCCGGTGATCGAGAAAGCTATAGAGCTGGGCGGTTACCCCGAGGACAAGCCCTTCACCGGCATCAACGGCGGTAGCTCAGTTATGACCGGCTTTGCCAGGGGCACCGTGCTCGGTGTGGCGGATCAGGTCGTCGAGGCGGTCAGATCCGGCGCGATCCGGCATTTCTTCCTGGTCGCCGGCTGCGACGGCGCACGTCCCGGTCGCAATTACTACACGGAGTTTGTAAAGCAGACGCCTGCCGATACCGTGGTGCTGACCCTGGCCTGCGGCAAATACCGCTTCAATGACCTCGACCTGGGCACCGTCGGCGGCCTGCCCCGCCTGATGGATATCGGGCAGTGCAACGACGCCTACAGCGCCATTCAGATCGCCCTCGCCCTTGCCGATGCCTTCGGCTGCGGCGTGAACGATCTGCTGCTGTCCATGGTGCTTTCCTGGTATGAGCAGAAGGCGGTATGCATCCTGCTGACCCTGCTGCACCTGGGCATCAAAAACATCCGCCTCGGCCCCACGCTGCCGGCATTTGTTTCCCCCAATGTGCTGAATTACCTCGTAGAAAACTTTGCCCTTGCCCCCATTACCACGCCAGAGGAGGATCTGAAACAACTCCTCGGATAACAGTGGTACGGGTCTCGGAAGCTCTGAATCAATCGTCTGCGGCTGGACGGCGGGCCTTTTGCCCGCGTCCCCCCTGCCTGGGAAATCCCCGGCAGCCAGCCTCTGCCGGTTGAATCAGAGCTTCCTTAATATTTTGCAAACACGATTTAAGCAATTCGCAAATATGGCGGCTGTAGAATAAGGCCATCAATCAACGAAGGAAAGGAGACAGACACAATGAAAAGGTGGATCGCCGCCCTGTCCGTGGGCGCGGCAGGCATCGGTGCGGTGCTGCTGGGAATCTCCCTGCACCGCAGAAATCGTATCTCCGCTTAACAAGTATAACAAATTTGGAAAGGTGAGAAATCAAATGACAAGATCAAAGCTGGTTCAGGCAAACAAAAAGATCGAGGAAGCCGTGGTCAGCGGCTACAGGAAAATTGAGCAGACGGTGGTCGGCGGGTATCAGGGCATCGAGCACACCGTGGTCAGCGGCTATCAGAAGATCGAGGCCGGTTTCGTAGACCGCTATCTGACCCGCGACGGAGAAACCGTAGAGGAAGCAAAGCAGCGGCTGAAGGCCGCCCACAAATAAAAGGAGGAAATAAACGATGAAAAAGAGTAATTTTGTAGCATTGATTCTGGGAACCGTCAGCGGCGTGTTCTTCGCCCTGGACATGTGCATGGCGCTGCTGCCCGAATGGGGCATGCGAACCCAGGGCACCGTCAGCGGCGTAGCCGGTATGCTCCTGGGCGTAGGCATGTGCCTGAGCATGGTATTCGGCAAACTGGTTCTGGGAATTGTGATAGGCATCATCGGCATCGTGGTTCTTCTCATGCTGATCCCCTTGACCAAGGGGCTGAAGTGACCTGGTCGGTGTTCGCTGTATAAAAAGCCAAGGCAGGTTTGCGCGGCGCATGATGGTGCATGCGGCGGGGGCTGCCTTGGCTTTTTTAATTTTTATTCTGCGCTGAACAGGATGCGGTCGTTGTCCAGGCCTTGTTGGTGGAAGGCTTGCAGGAGTTGTTCGGTGGTGATGGTTTTTCTTGTGTCGCCGGAAAGCTCCAGGACGATGTGGCCGTCCTTCATCATAATGGTGCGGTTGCCCAGGGACAGGGCGGATTGGACGTTGTGGGTGATCATCAGGCAGGTGATGCCGTTTTCAGCCACGATTTTCTTGGTCAGCGCCAGCACCTTTTCCGCCGTTGCGGGATCCAGGGCGGCGGTGTGCTCGTCCAGCAGCAGGAGCTTGGGGGTGACCAGGGTGGCCATCAGCAGCGTCAGTGCCTGGCGCTGGCCGCCGGAGAGCAGGCCCACCACGGTGTCCATGCGATCCTCCAGGCCTAAGCCCAGCTCTGCCAGCCGCGTCCGAAACTCCCGCCGCTCGGCGGCGGAGACCATGGAAAAGGGGGAGCGCCGCTGGGAGGCCCGCAGGTAGCACAGGGCCAGATTTTCCTCGATGGTCATATTGGGGGCGGTGCCCTTCAGGGGATCCTGGAACATGCGGCCGATGAATTTACTGCGCTTGTAGTCCGGCATTCTGGTCACGTCCGCGCCGTCCACCAGGATTTTGCCGGTGTCCGGCTGGAAGGTGCCGGCAATGGCATTGAACAGGGTGGACTTGCCCGCGCCGTTGGAGCCGAGGATGGTGACGAAATCGCCGGGGGCCAGGTGCAGGCTCACGTCGCTGAGGGCTTTCTTTTCATTGACGGTGCCGGGGGCAAAGGTTTTTGAAATATGGTCGATTTTCAGCATTTTACTTTTCCTCCCTTGGCGCTTTTCAGGGCGGGCAGGCCGATGGCCAGGGCCACGATCACGGCGGAGATCAGCTTGAGGCATTCGGTGGGCAGGTCGATCCGCAGGGCAATGGCGATGATGAAGCGGTAGACCACGGAGCCGAGGATGGCCCCCAGCACCTTGAGCCAGAGCTTCCCCTTGGGCAGCAGCGCCTCGCCGATGATGAGGGAGGCCAGGCCGATGATGACCATGCCGGTGCCCAGGTTGATATCCGCGCTCTTCTGGTACTGGGCCAGCAGCGCGCCGGACAGAGCGGTCAGGGCATTGGCGATGCACAGGCCCACGGTAATGGTAAAGGAGGTATTGATGGAGCTGGCGCGAACCATATCCGGGTTATCGCCGGTGGCGCGGATGGACAGGCCCAGCCGGGTTTTCAGGAACAGGATCATCAGCACCGCCACCAGCAGCGCCACGGCGGCGGAGGGGATCAGGCGGTAATAGGCTCCCAGGAAGGGCTTGACATCCGTAAACAGGGTGGTCTTTTTCAGCAGGTTTACATTGGAGGAGAAGCCCATGACGGCCAGGTTCACGGTGTACAGCCCTGTATCCGTAATGATGCCCGCCAGGATGGAGGGGATGCGGAACCGGGTTTGCAGCACGGCGGTGATGAAGCCCGCCGCCGCTCCGGCCAGCATGGCCGCCGGAAAGGCCAGGTACGGATGCCCCGCCACCGCCAAGGTCGCGGACACGGCGCAGCCCAGGGTGAACGCGCCGTTGGTGGTCATATCCGCAATGTTCAGCACCCGGAAGCTGAGGAACAGCGCCAGCGCCACCAGGGAATAAATACACCCCAACTCCAGGGCATTGATCAAAACGGTGGTTGAAAACATGGAAATTCTCCTTGTGTAATTTTTTAGACGAACCAACCTCCCCTAAAAAAGGGGAGGTTTTGGTTGCAGCTTACTCTTCGGTGGTGGTCACTTCTTTGACGGTGTTGGCCATGTCGAAGAAGGGGGCGTAATCGATGCCCAGCTGAGCGGCGGTTTCGGTGTTGACGGTGATGATGCCGCCGTCCATGACGTGGTACTCGGGGACTTCGCCGCCCATGAGGATATCAAAGGCCATCTCGGCGGTCTTTTCGCCCAGCTCGGTGTAGTTGACGCCGCAGGTGGTGAAGGCGCCGCAGGCCACGAAGGAATCCGCGCCGGTGTAGTGGGGCACGCCCGCCTCGTTCAGAATCTCGGCCACGGCGCTTTCCACGGCCATGACGGTGTTATCGGTGGGGGTGAACACGGCGTCGCAGCGCTCGGCCAGCTCGGAGGCGGCGGAGAGCACCTCGTCGGCGGTGTTGCCAGTCTTTTCAATATAGGCAATGCCCTTTTCATCCAGGTATTCCTTGGCCTGGGCGATGGGAACCTCGGAGTTGATCTCGGAGCGGGAGTACAGCAGACCCACCGTCTGGATGTCGGGCTGGACGGCCAGCATCATGTCCAGGATGAAGGGGGTGTTCAGGGCGTCGGAGGTGCCGGTGACGTTCTCGATGCCGGTCAGGCCGGAGCTCTCCGGGTCGGAGATGGCGGCGTAGATCACGGGGATGTCGGTGTCCTCGGTGGCGGTGGTCATGCAGGTGGCGGCCAGGGTGGCAATGGGGATGATGGCGTCGTAGCCGTCGGAGACGACCTTTGCGCCGATCTGGTTCAGGACGGTGGCGTCGTTCTGACCGTTGAAGTCCTTGACCTCCAGCTCCACGCCGTTCTCCTCGGCCAGGGCCAGGAGCTTTCCTTCGGCGGCGGTGCGGATTTCATCCAGGGATGCGTGATCCAGCTGCTGCACGATGGCGACCTTGAAGCTGGGCTTTTCGGCCTCCTCGGCCAGAGCGGAAACGGCGAATACGGACAGCGCCATGGCGGCGGCAAGAATCAGGCTGATAAACTTTTTCATAACAAAATCTCCTTTTTGTTCATTGTAATGGGTGGATGGGCGAACATTTCGTAGGTGTCGCCATCGTCTGCCGGGCGTTGTCATGCTGCATTCCTCCTTGGAAACGGGAAATAAAAAAGTCCTTGCTCCCAGTTATTCTGGGAACAAGGACAGAATTGATATTCTGCGGTACCACCTTGTTTGCCGCCGAAGCGACCACCTCATGCAGATGCCAACACATCCGCTGCCAAATAACGCCGGCATTGCGTCAGAAGATACTCGGCTCACGCCTTTCCCCCTGCCCTCGGCGGCCCATTTGCCGGTTCGCTTACCGCCCTGCTCTCAGCTATGCAGGACTCTCTGTGGATGCGCCTCCGACTTTACTTCCGCCTCAACGGTTTCAAAACTAACTTGTGGACACTATACACCACCGCCGTCCATTTGTCAAGCACTTTTTTTCACAACCGGCGGACGGGTATTGCGGCCCTACATCTTCTCAGGGGCGGAGAAGCCCAGCAGGTCGATGCACTGCTCCAGAATGCGCTTGGCCAAGCCGATGAGGGCGATGTAGCCGGATTTCAGAGTGGGATCCTCCTCGGTGAGGATGCGGGTCTCGTGGTAGAATTTATTGACGCAGCCGGACAGCTCGTAGATATAGGCGCAGATCAGGTTGGGGCAGGAGGTGCGCAGGGCGGCCTCCAATGTGGGATTCAGCTTGGTGACGGAGAGCATCAGCTCCTTGGCGAATTCATTGGCCGGGGGCTGAATGGGCAGCTGCTCCCAATCGCCGCAGCGGGAGAGGATGCTCTTGATCCGCACGATGGTATAGAGGATATAGGGGCCGGTGTTGCCCTCGAAGGCGGCGAAGCGCTCCATGTCAAAGTTATAGTCCTTGGTGGGCTGGTTGCTCAGGTCGCCGTATTTCAGGGCGGCCATGGCGATTTTCTGCGTGGTGGGCTCCACCTGGTCGTCCTCCACGATTCGGTTCTCCACCACCTTGGCCCGGACGAAATCGGTCATGTCGGAGATCAGGGCCTCCAGGCGCAGCACGCCGCCGTCCCGGGTCTTGAAGGGCTTGCCGTCGCTGCCGTTCATGGTGCCGAAGCCCACGTGCTCCAGCTCCGTTTCGGGCCTGACGATGCCCGCTTTCCGGGCGGCGCGGAACACCTGCTCAAAGTGCAGGTTCTGACGCTTGTCGGTGACGTAGAGCACCTTGTCCGGGTTCCAGTCCTGCATCCGCTGCACCAGGGTCGCCAGGTCGGTGGTGGCGTAGATGGAGGAGCCGTCGGATTTGACCAGGATGCAGGGGGGCATTTCCTTCTTGTCCCCCGGCTCGGCCACGGGGATGACCCACGCGCCCTCGGACTGGACGGCGATGCCCCGGCGCTTCATATCCTCCACCATGGCGGGGATATAGGGGTCGGCGTCGCTCTCGCCCAGCCACTTTTCAAAGTGGACATCCAGATTGTCGTAGTTCTTTTTCAGATCCGCCACGGACACGTCCATGATGTGCCGCCACAGCGCCCGGTAGCCCCGGCGGCCCTGCTGCAATTCCAGGGTGGCCTGGTGGGCCTTGTGAGAAAATTCCGGGTCGGCCTTCTTGGCGGAGGCGGTGGGATAAATTTCCTCCAGGTCGGTGACGGTGAAGGGGGCCTCCTTGGGGTATTCACCAGTGAAGTCCGGGTCAAAATAGGGAAGCTCCGGCTGGCGTTGGGAAAGCTCCGCGATAATCAGGCCCATTTGCAGGCCCCAGTCGCCCAGGTGCACGTCGCCGATGGCATTGTAACCCAAGAACTTATACAGCCGCTTCAGCGCCTCGCCGATGATGGCCGGGCGCAGGTGGCCGATGTGCAGGGGCTTGGCCACGTTGGCTCCGCCGTAGTCCACCACGATGGTCTTGCCCGCACCGATCTTCTCCGCGCCGAAGTCCGGGGCGGTGCGCATCTGCTCCAGGTACTGGGCCAGGAAGCGGCCGGAGAGCTTCAGATTGATGAAGCCGGGCATGACGGCCTCGCACATGTCGTAATCCGCCCGATCCAGCTGCCCGGCCACGGCCTGGGCGATCTGGATGGGGGCGCAGTGATACTGCTTGGCGGCAGCCAGAGCGCCGTTGCACTGGTATTCGCACAGGTCAGGCCGGTTGGAAACCGTCACCCGCCCGAAGGATGCATCATACCCCGCCGCCTCAAATGCCCGCTGCATCTTGGCGGTAATTAAATCCAATATTTTTTCCATATTCTCCTCCTTGTAGTTTCCCATCCCAAAGCTCCCCTGAAAGGTTTAGCAGGTGTAGCCATTCATAGAATGGCGTACAGCTGCTAAACCTTTCAGGGGCGCTTGGGGTTGGATTGTACGAATTCGCCTTGGTACTTCCTAACTGGTATTCTGCGTACCGCGCCTGATCCCTCCGGCGCACATCGCGCGCCACCTCCCCTTTCAGGGGAGGTTGGGGGGCGATTATGCGTTTTGGGCGGCTTTTCTCTCGGCCATCCAGGCGAGGTAGTCGTCGTAGGTGCCGTATTTGTCGATGATGGTGCCGTCGGGCTGGAAGGCGATGACCCGGTTACAGGTGGAGGTGAGCATCTCGTGGTCGTGAGAGGCCAGCAGCACCACGCCGGGGAAGGCCTCCAGGCCCTTGTTCACCGCCTGGATGGACTCCATGTCCAGATGGTTGGTGGGCTGATCCAGCAGCACCACGTTGGCCCCGGAGAGCATCATTTTGCTGAGCATGCAGCGCACCTTTTCGCCGCCGGAGAGCACGTTCACCGGCTTGAACACATCCTCGTTGGAGAACAGCATCCGGCCCAGGAAGCCCCGCAGGTACACATCGTCCTTCTTGGCGGAATACTGGCGCAGCCAGTCCACCAGCTCCATTTCGTTGCCATCAAAGTATTCGCTGTTGTCCTTGGGCAGGTAGCTGCGGATGGTGGACACACCCCACTTGACGCTGCCCTCGTCCGGCTCCAATTCGCCCATGAGAATTTTGAACAGGGCGGTCTGGGCCAGCTCGTTTTCGCCCACGAAGGCGATCTTGTCCGTGCGGTTCACGGAGAAATAGACCTTGTCCAGCAGCTTCACCCCGTCCACGGTGACGGACACATCCTTCACCGTGAGCACGTCCTTGCCCAGCTCCCGCTCCGGCTGGAAGCCCACGAAGGGATAGCGGCGGGTGGAGCAGGGCATTTCCTCCACCGTCAGCTTGTCCAGCAGCTTCCGGCGGGCGGTGGCCTGCTTGGCCTTGGACTTGTTGGCGGAGAAGCGCTGGATGAACAGCTGCAATTCCTCGATCTTCTCCTGGTTTTTCTTGTTCTTATTGCGCAGCATGGCCTGCACCATCTGGCTGGACTCGTACCAGAAGTCGTAGTTGCCCACGTACATCTTGATCTTGCCGTAGTCGATATCCACGGTGTGGGTGCACACGGTGTTCAGGAAGTGGCGGTCGTGGCTGACGGCGATGACCATGCCGGGGAAGTCCAGCAGGAAATCCTCCAGCCAGTTGATGGCCTCGATGTCCAGGTTGTTGGTGGGCTCGTCCAGCATGACGATGTCCGGGTTGCCAAACAGCGCCTGGGCCAGCAGCACCTTCACCTTGAGCCGGGGGTCCACGTTCGCCATCTGGTCATAGTGCAGCTCGGTGCCGATGCCCAGACCCTGGAGCAGGCGGGACGCGTCACTCTCTGCCTCCCAGCCGCCCAGCTCGGCGAACTCCGCCTCCAGATCGGCGGCCCGCAGGCCGTCGTCGTCGGAAAAGTCCGGCTTTTCGTAGATGGCGTCCTTCTCCTTCATCACGTCGTACAGGTGCTGGTTGCCCATGATAACGGTATCCATGACGGTGTAGGCGTCATAGGCGTTCTGGTTCTGCTTCAGCACGGACACCCGCTTGGTGGGGTCGACGGTGACGGAGCCGTTGGTGGAGTCCAGCTCCCCGGTGAGGATCCGCAGGAACGTGGATTTCCCCGCTCCGTTGGCTCCGATGATGCCATAGCAGTTGCCGGGCAGGAACTGTAAATCCACATGCTGAAACAGCCACTGTCCCCCAAACTGCATCCCCAAATTGCTGACTGTGATCATTGAAAATCTCCTTATTGGTAAACATTAAATTGGTGATCGTGTGATTGAAAAGAGCGTAACCCCACCCGCCGCCCGAAACCTGACGGCATTGATAGTAGCACGTTGAATGGAAACAGCTAAAATCATCTGAGTCCGTAGGGGTCGGCAATTTGCCGACCCTCAACCCCACGGTTTCAATAGCAGTAAAGACCAACGTATACCCTTAAGTATACATCCCCCAAGCTTCCCTGAGGGGTGATGCAGAGCGCAGCGAATCTTTAATTACAATCATTGCCGGTGGCAATGATACCATAATCAAATAGCTGTCGCCTCAGCGACTGAAGAGGGCACTCAGGTGATGGTTTTGATAGAGATTTGGTCAAAAAGGTAGACGGTTAAACATTCTGAGTCCGTAGGGGCGGATACCAGCCGCCCGCCGAGTAGCGGGATTGAGCGTTTCGTCTATACAGCTCACGCTCGTTACCTTTCGGGCGGCTAATATCCGCCCCTACGGATGGGTGCCTCCCATTCAACGCATCCTTTTAAAAAATCCCACTGCGGTGGCCCTCTTCAGTCAGCCCTACGGGCTGCCAGCTTCCCCCAAGGGAAGCTTTGGTAGTAGCGGAAGCTGCTCCTACTCAACGTACCGCTATCAAGGTGGCAACATTGCGGGGCGACAGGTTGCCGCCCCCTACGAAAGCGGGGGTTGGGGGCAGCTCCCATTCACCCGGCCACTCAGGCTTGTAGCGTCGTGGGCGGCTGATATCCGCTCTTACTGTTGGCGCATACCCATACAGTTTAATATTACCATAAAATTGTAAATAAAGAAAGAACTTTTTTTCTGGGGGTTGCTTTTTTGGGAAAGTGCGGTATAATATTAGCACTCAGAGATTGAGAGTGCTAAATGTGCTCACAGAAAGGAAGCTTTTGATTATGGAAAAAATGCAGTTTAAGGCAGAGTCCCAGCGGTTGCTGGATCTGATGATCAATTCGATTTACACCCATCGGGAGATCTTCCTGCGGGAGATCATCTCCAACGCCAGCGACGCCATGGACAAGCTGGCCTATCTGGCCGTGACCGACGGCAGCATGAACGTGGACCGCGGCGACCTGAAGATCACCATCACCCGTGCCAAGGATGCGGGCATCCTCACCGTGTCCGACAACGGCATCGGCATGAACAGAGAGGAGCTGGAAGAGAACCTGGGCACCATCTGCAAGTCCGGCTCCCTGGGCTTCAAGCAGGCTATGGAGAAGAACGAGGATATTGATATTATCGGCCAGTTCGGCGTGGGCTTCTACTCCGCTTTCATGGTGGCCTCCTCCGTGACGGTCATCTCCAAGAAATGGGGCGAGGACACCGCCTGGAAGTGGGTCTCCGACGGGGCGGACGGCTATACCATCGAGCCCTGCGAGCGGGAAATGAGCGGCACCGACGTGATCATGACCCTGAAGCCCGACACCGACGACGAGAAGTACAGCACCTACCTGGACGAGTACGAGCTGCGCAGCCTGGTGAAGAAGTACTCCGACTACATCCGCTACCCCATCGTCATGGAGGTGGAGAAGTCCCGCAAGAAGGAGGACTCCCCCGAGGACAAGCCCGAGTACGAGACCTATACCGAGATGGAGACCCTGAACTCCATGGTGCCCATCTGGCAGCGGCCGAAGAAGGACGTGACCGAGGAGGAATACGACAGCTTCTACCGGGAGAAATTCTACGACTACACCAAGCCCCTGCGGGTCATCCACACCAGCGCCGAGGGCAGCGTCTCCTTCAAGGCCCTGCTGTTCATCCCCGGCAAGGCGCCCTATGATTTCTATTCCAAGGACTTCAAGCGGGGCTTGCAGCTGTATTCCTCCGGCGTGATGATCATGGAGAACTGCGAAGACCTGCTGCCGGAGCACTTCCGCTTCGTCCGGGGCGTGGTGGACAGCCAGGATCTGAGCCTGAACATCAGCCGTGAAATGCTCCAGCACAACCGCCAGCTGACGGTGATCGCCCGCAGCATCGAAAAGAAGATCAAGGGCGAGCTGAAATCCATGCTGGAAAACGAGCGGGAGAAGTACGAGGAATTCTACGCCGCCTTCGGCCTCCAGCTGAAATACGGCACCGTATCCGACTACGGCGCGCACAAGGAAAGCTGCCAGGATCTGCTGCTGTTCTACAGCCACAAGCAGAATAAGCTCATCAGCCTGAAGGAATACGTGGACGCCATGCCCGAGGGCCAGGAGAAGATTTATTTCGCCCCCGGCGAGAACAAGGATCACCTGGCAAAGCTCCCTCAGGTGGAGCTGCTGGAAAAGAAGGGCTACGACACCCTGCTCTTCACCGAGGAGGTGGACGAGTTCGTGCCCCAGACCCTGAACACCTATGAGGAGAAGTCCTTCTGCAACGTCACCACCGAGGATCTGGGCCTGCAAAGCGAGGACGAGAAGAAGCAGGCCGAGGAAAAGGCCGAGGAGCTGAAGGGCTTCCTGACCTTCGTCAAGGACAGCCTGGGCGACCAGGTCAAGGAGGTTCGCCTGTCCCAGAACCTGGGCAGCTACCCCGCCGCCATGGTGCCGGAGGCCGGCATGAGCTTCGAGATGGAGAAATACATGAAGCGGGTGAACCCGGAGTTCGCCTACAATGTAGGCCGCGTCCTGGAGCTGAACCCGGAGCATGAGGCCGTCAGAAATTTGCAGCGGGTCATGACCGAGGATCCCGTCCTGGCCAAGGACTACGCCCAGCTCCTGTGCTGCCAAGCCCAGCTCATGGCCCAGCTCCCCCTGGACGACCCCTTCGCCTACTCCGAACTGGTCTGCCGCCTGATGAAATAAATGCTTTTTCACCCCGCCTTACAAATGATATGCTCCCTTTATGAGAGACAGTGAAATAAAAACACTGTCAATCACGAAGGGAGCATTGTTCATGTCAAGAAG
>CAKTIM010000031.1 GCA_934565795.1 uncultured Oscillospiraceae bacterium | reverse complement strand
GGTGGACAGCGCAATGGGGAAGCAGTCGCGGGACACGGCAATAATGCCGAGCTTCACTTCTGGGATGTTCTTCATAAAAATACGCTCCTTCTAATACATGATGTAAAATATTGTTGCGTTTTGTTCCGCTTCCTGCGGGGCACAGAATCGCTGACTCTATTATAATTCCGAAAAGGCGAAAAGTCGATAGGTTTACGATTGACAATATTGACAAATTCTATGGATTAGTTTGCGATTTCGCCGGGGGCCATTCTGTGGAAAACGCAGAGAACCGCTCATTTTGACAAAAGCTGATGCAGCTGTTGACAAAATGCGGTTTGGGGATTTACATCCCGGCGTCCCCGTGCTATAATGCTCGAACCAATGGGAAAAATTACTTTTTTTCACTGTGGAGGGCATCCGAAAATGGCACAGACAAAGCGCATTACCGATATGACCCAGGGCAGTCCCCTGAAGCACATCGTCAGCTTTACGCTGCCGCTCATGGTGGGCTATATTTTTCAGCTACTATACAATCTGGTGGATTCCGTGGTGGTGGGCAACTACGTAGGCGCGGACGCCCTGGCGGCGGTGGGCACCTGCGGGAGCCTGGGCTTTCTGTTCTTCGCTCTCAGCTCGGGGCTGGCCATCGGCATCGGGATTCTGGCGGCCCAGTATTTCGGCGCGAAGGACGACAAAATGATCCGCGCCACGGTAGCCAACTCTACCTATGTACTGGTGGTCACCGGCACGGCGGTGAGCCTGCTGGGCTTCCTCCTCGCCCCCTGGCTGCTGCATCTGCTGAAGGTGCCGGAGGAGATCTTCCCCATGTCCCTTTCCTATCTCCGGGTGACCAGCCTGGGCGTGGTGGCGGTGGCGCTGTACAACGGCGTGGCGTCCCTGCTGCGGGCGCTGGGTGATTCCCAATCCCCCCTGTATTTTCTGATCCTATCCTGCTTTCTGAATATCGCGCTGGATCTGCTCTTTGTGCTGAAATTCCAGATGGGCGTATATGGTGTGGGCCTGGCGACGGTCATATCCCAGGTGTTTTCCTTTGTGATCAGCGCCGTCTATGCCGTGACGCGGGTCTCCTATTTCCGGCTGAGCCGCCAGGAGTGGCGGCCCCACAGGCAGATCATTCTGCGCTGCCTGCACCTGGGCATCCCCATGGCCCTGCAAAGCGCTCTGATCGCTGTATCCAGCATGGTTTTGCAGGGGGTGGTCAACAGCTTCGGCCAGACGGTGATGGCCGCCTATACCGTGGTGTGCAAGGTGGAGCAGATCGTGCAGATGCCCTTTTCTGCCCTGGGCGCGGCCATCACCAGCTTCGCCGGGCAGAACCTGGGGGCAGGAAAGGTCGACCGGGTGAAGCAGGGCTACAAGGTCTCCTGGCTGATGGTGCTGGCATTCAGCATTGCCATGATCCCCTTTTTCTTCCTGCTGGGCAGCTGGACGGCGGGCTGCTTCGTAAAGGACGCGGATGTGATCGCCATCGGTGCGCGTGCGCTGCAAATTGACTGCCTGTTCTATTTCCCCCTGGGCATGATCTACGTTCCCCGTGGTCTGATCAACGGCTGCGGCGACACCCGCTTCAGCCTGATCAACGGCACCTCAGAGGTGGTGTGCCGCATTCTCTTTGCCTCCCTGCTGACGCGCATTCCCGCCGTGGGCTACTGGGGCATCTGGCTCACCCAGGGCCTGACCTGGACGGTCACCGGCCTGGTCTGCATCCACCGCTACGTCAAGGGCAAATGGCAGCATCTGACTCTGGTGGACACGGCTTCCCAGGGATAAGGGACATCCCATAATGTGTACGAGGGGGTAACCATGGAAATAAGCTATACGGACTGCCGCCTGTGCCCGCGAGAGTGTGGGGTGAACCGGGCGGCGGGGGAGCTGGGCTTCTGCGGCTGCCCTGGGAAGGCGCTGGTGGCAAAGCGCATGCTCCACAGGTGGGAGGAGCCGGTGCTGGCCGGGGATGGCGGCAGCGGAGCCATCTTCTTCGGCGGGTGCACCCTGCGCTGCCGGTACTGCCAGAATGCCGCCATCAGCGGCGCGCCTGCGGGAAGGGCCGTGACCAGCGCCCAGCTGCGGCAGATCATGGAGGAGCTGATCGCCCAAGGGGCGGAGAACATCGACCTGGTGACCCCCACCCATTTTCTGCCTACCATTCTGCCCGCGCTGGAGCAGCCGCTGCCGGTGCCGGTGGTGTATAACTGCGGCGGCTACGAGCGGGTGGAGACGCTCCGGGCACTGGAGGGGAAAATCGACGTCTATCTGCCCGACCTGAAATACGCCAACGCCGCCCTGGCCGGGGCGCTCTCCGGCGCGCCGGACTACTTCCCGGTGGCCACCCAGGCGATCCGAGAGATGGTGCGCCAGGTGGGGAGCATCCAGTGGCAGGGGGAGCGGGTCACCCGTGGGGTGATCATCCGCCACCTGATTCTGCCAGGGCAGGTGGAAAATTCCCTGCGGGTGCTGGACTGGATCGGGGAGCATTTCCGCCCCGGGCAGGTGCTGGTGAGCCTGATGCGGCAGTACACCCCCATGGGCGGTCTGGGTGCGCCCTATAACCGGCGGGTCACCGACGAGGAATACGACGCGGTGCTCAGCTGGATGTATCTGAACGAGCTGGAGGGCTTCACCCAGGAGGCGGAATCGGCGGATCAGGGCTTTATTCCCGATTTTTAATTGACAACGCCATAAAACTGTGCTATCGTTAACGGGAAAGTAAATAACCATCTTAGTGCCCCCAAAGTCGCGCGGATTCTGGGGGAGAATAGGGAATCGGGTGCAAATCCCGAACGGTACCGCCACTGTAAGCGAGGAGGCGGCCGCACAGGGCGAAAGCCGGTCATTGGGAACAATTCCTGAGAAGGCGGTGCGGCGGCCAGGGATACGCGAAGTCAGGATAACTGCTAAGGATGGGTTGTGTGCTGTGGCTCTGCAAGTATGGAGCGCAGCTGCTTTTGGCGCAGAAAATCGGCTGCGGCGGTACTGTTACCGCCGCTGCTTTTTGTTTCCCAGCTGCCGGCATTGGCGCGTCCCCCTTGCCCATGCCCGGATTGCCCTTCTGAGAATCAAGCTGCGTGGTTTCTTCCGGGGGGAGTTTGCCCACTCCCCCCGCTTTTTTATGCTTTGGAGGCGTTGCAAATGGACGATATTGCCATGGCGCTTTTGATTGGATTTATCATCGACTGTCTTGTGGGCGACCCCCACTGGCTGCCCCACCCCGTTGTGCTCATTGGCAGGCTGATTGCCTGGCTGGAGCGGGTGCTGCGCCGTCTGCTGCCCAAAACCGCAGCGGGGGAGCGAACGGCGGGCGGGCTGATCTGGCTCGTCACCGCGGCGCTCAGCGGTCTGGTGCCCTGGGGAATTCTGCGGGTGTGCGGCCTGATCTCCCCCTGGCTGACCCTTGGGGTGCAGAGCATCATGTGCTGGCAGATCATCGCCCCCCGTGCACTGCGCGACGAGAGCATGAAGGTCTACCGCGCCCTGAAAACCGGCACCCTCCAGGATGCCCGCCGGGCGGTCTCCATGATCGTGGGCCGGGACACGGAGCAGCTGGACGCCGCCGCCGTGACCCGCGCAGCGGTGGAGACGGTGGCGGAGAATGCCTCCGACGGGGTGATCGCCCCCATGCTGTTCCTCGCCCTGGGCGGCGCGCCGCTGGGCTTTCTTTATAAGGCAGTCAACACCATGGATTCCATGCTGGGCTATGTGGAGCCGCCCTATAAAAATGTGGGGTACATTCCTGCCCGCATGGATGATCTTTTTAATTTCCTCCCCGCCCGGCTGTGCGCGATGCTGATGCTGGCCGCCGGGGGGCTTCTGGGTATGGACGTGAAGAACGGCTGGAAAATCTTCCGGCGGGATCGCTACAACCACGCCAGCCCCAACTCCGCCCAGACCGAGTCCGTATGCGCTGGCCTGCTGGGCCTGCGCCTGGCCGGCGACGCCAGCTACCACGGGGTGCTCCACCACAAAAAATTCATTGGCGACCCCCTGCGGGAAATCACCCCCCAGGACATCCCCCAAAGCTGCCGCCTGATGTACGCCACCACCGTACTGATGCTCCTTTTGTGCACCCTGACCCGCTGCGTGCTTTTGATTATCCTCCCGTAGGGGTCGGCAACCTGCCGACCCTAAACCTGCCGGTTTTTGAGTGGTAAAGATAAACGTATAACCTAAAGGGCACATCCCCTAAGCTTCCCTGGGGGAAGCTGTCGCCGCAGCGACTGAAGAGGGCACTCAGGTAGCGGTTTCGAGGGAGAGTTGGTTAAAAAGCTACACGGTTAAACATTCTGAGTCCGTAGGGGCGGATACCAGCCGCCCGAAACCTATCGGTTTTGATAGCAGTAAAATCCTTCTGAGTCCGTAGGGGTCGGCAATTTGCCGACCCGAAATCTGACGGGATTGAGCGGTTCGTCTATACAGCTCACTTTCGTTACCCTTCGGGCGGCTGATATCCGCCCCTACGGATTGGCGTGTACCATTCAACTTATCCCTAATAAAGAACGTACTGCGGTAAGCCCTCTTCAGTCAGGCCTACGGCCTGCCAGCTTCCCCAAGGGAAGCTTTTGGAGGTCACCGCCAGCTACTTCCATTCAACGCACTGCTATCAAAACCGCGACGTTGAGGGGCGGCAAATTGCCGCCCCCTACGGACTCAAAAGCTTTTGGTGACGTTCATTCAACTGACAGCTCAATTCCGTAACGTTGCGGGCGGCTGGTATCTGCCCCTACGGAGGGAGGGGCTTGCCATTCAATGGAGTGCTGCTGGAATTTCTGTGTTTTGGGTGAGAGAGAAAGGATGGGTATATGCTATACAATGCGCAAAATCCCCATGGGGGGGAGGTTTATTCCAGGGCGGTGGAGATTGATTTTTCTGCCAACATTAACCCATTGGGGACGCCGGGGGCGGTGCGGGAGGCGGTGGAGGCTTCGCTTTCGATGCTGAGCCAGTACCCCGATCCCTATTGCCGGGCGCTGGTGGGGGCGATTGCGGAATTTGAGGGGGTGCCCGCAGAGCGGGTGCTCTGCGGCAACGGGGCGGCGGAACTGATTTTTTCCCTGTGCGCCGCGCTGCGGCCGAGGCGGGCGCTGCTGCCCGTGCCCTCCTTTTCGGAGTATCGCTCCGCGCTGGAGACGGTGGGATGCGAAACGGAAATTTACGCGCTGGCGCAGGCGGAGGGTTTCGCCCTGACGGAGCGCTTCCTGCCCGTGCTGGAGAATTTTGACGGCGAGCTGCTCATGCTCTGCAACCCCAACAATCCCACCGGGCAGGTGATCGACCCGGCGCTGCTGGAGGATATCCGGGGCATCTGCGCCCGCAAAGGCATCTTCCTGTTCATCGACGAGTGCTTCCTGGATCTGACCCAGGGGGGCGGGGCGCTGAGCCTGGCAAGGAGCCTGCGGCCCGGCGAGCGGACGCTTTTATTGAAGGCCTTTACCAAGAGCTACGGCATGGCGGGGCTGCGGCTGGGCTACTGCCTGTGTGCAAGCCCGGCGCTGCTGACCGAGATGGGCCGCGCCACCCAGGCCTGGAATGTATCCCTGCCCGCCCAGGCGGCAGGCGTGGCCGCTCTGGGGCAGCGGGAATTTTTAGACCGGGCGCGGGCGATCATCCACACCCAGCGGCCGCTGCTGGCGACGGGGCTGGAGGCGCTGGGGCTGACGGTAATCCCCTCCCGCGCCAATTTTCTGCTGTTCTTCTCCCCCCGGCCCCTGGGCGAGGCGCTGCTGGAGCGGGGGCTGCAAATCCGGGACTGCGCCAATTATCCCGGCCTGGGGCCGGGCTGGTATCGCACGGCGGTGCGGCTGCCGGAGCAAAACAAACGGCTGCTGGACGCAATAAAGGAGATTCTCAATGGCTAAAAACATTATGATCCAGGGCACCATGTCCAACGCGGGCAAGAGCCTGCTGGCGGCGGGGCTGTGCCGCATTTTCCGGCAGGACGGCTACCGGGTGGCCCCCTTCAAAAGTCAGAACATGGCGCTCAATTCCTTCATCACCTCAAGCGGCGCGGAAATGGGCCGGGCCCAGGTGGTGCAGGCGGAGGCGGCGGGCATCGCCCCGGACGTGCGGATGAACCCCATCCTGCTCAAGCCCACTACGGATGTGGGCAGCCAGGTGATCATCAACGGCCGGGTACAGGGCAACATGCGGGCCATGGAATACTACCGGCGCAAGCGGGACTTCATCCCGGCGGTGATGGAGGCCTACCGCAGCCTGGAACAGGAATACGACATCATCGTCATTGAGGGCGCGGGCAGTCCGGCGGAGATCAACCTGAAAGCCACGGACATTGTAAACATGGGCCTTGCAGAGCTGGTGGACGCCCCGGTGCTGCTGGTGGGGGACATCGACCGGGGCGGCGTGTTTGCCCAGCTGTACGGCACCATTGCCCTGCTGGAGCCCCAGGAGCAAAAGCGGGTCAAGGGCACCATCGTGAACAAATTCCGGGGCGACCGGGCCATTTTGCAGCCGGGCATTGACATTCTGGAAAAAATCTGCGGCGTGCCCGTGGCGGGAGTGGTGCCCTACGTCCACGTGGACATCGACGACGAGGACAGCCTGTCCACCCGGTTCCAGACCGGGGACGTGCGCAAGGACATCGATATTGCGGTGATCAAGCTGCCCCGCATCTCCAACTTCACCGACGTATCCCCCCTGGAGCGGTTTGACAATGTGTCCGTGCGCTATATCCAGCGGCCGGAACAGCTGCACCAGCCGGATATGATCCTCCTGCCCGGCACCAAGAGCACCATTGCCGACCTGCTCTGGCTGCGCCAGTCCGGCCTGGAGGCGGCCATCTGCCAGCAGGTCGCCAGGGGCTGCATCCTCTTCGGCATCTGCGGCGGCTATCAGATGCTCGGTACCTCCATCCGCGACCCGCAGGGGGTGGAAGCCGCCGGGGTGACAGAGGTTCAGGGCATGGGGCTGCTGGATATGGATACGGTGTTTGCGGGGGAAAAGGTGCAGCGGCAGGTGCACGGTACCTTCGGCGAAATCCCCGGCGCGCTTCATGGCCTGACGGGCCTGAGCTACACCGGCTATGAAATTCATATGGGCCGCAGCCAGCGCCAGGGCGACGCCATCCAGTGCAACGGCAGCGTCTACGGCAGCTATATCCACGGCATCTTCGACGGCGTGGGCATCGCCCAGGCCCTGGTGCGCGGTCTGGCCGCCAAAAAGGGCATCGATCCCGGCAGGCTCACCGACTTCGACCCGGAGCGCTACAAGCAGGCGCAGTACGACCGCCTTGCCGACGCCGTCCGGGGCGGGCTGAATATGGATTTTGTCTACAGGGTTCTCAACCGGGAGGTATGACCGCCTCCGGCGCACCACCTAAACATCAAGCCCCATGTCCGCACCGCGAGGGTGAACGGGCATGGGGCTTTGTTGTGTCGGAAAATTACTTTTTGCGGGTCAGCTTGTTCAGCAGCATCACGGCAAGCACGATGACGCCAATGACAAGAACGGTTCCGGCCATCCCGGCAGCCATCATGGGCAGCGTGACCCTCCACGACGAAAGATGCAGCATTGCGTTACCTCCCTCCTATCCCATCAGGGTCAGGATCAGGCCGCCTGCGATCACGGAGGCGATCTGGCCCGAAACGTTGATGCTGATGGAATACATCAGCAGAAAATTCTGATTATCCTCCTGCAAGCCCATCTTATTGACCACACGGCCGCTCATGGGGAAGGCGGAAATGCCCGCCGCGCCGATCATGGGGTTCAGCTTCTTGCCCTCCGGCAGGAAGAGATTGAGCAGCTTTGCAAACAGCACCCCGCCCGCCGTATCAAAGACAAAGGCCACCAGCCCCAGCGCAAGGATCAACAGGGTATCCGGGCGGACGAATTTGTCGGCGGTCATCTGCCCGGCCACGGTCAGGCCCAGCACAATGGTGATGAGGTTGGTCAGCACGTTCTGAGCCGTCTCGCTCAGCGCGTTCAGGACGCCGCACTCCCGCAGCAGATTGCCGAACATCAGAAAGCCCACCAGCGCCACGCTGGACGGGGCGACCATGCCCGCGATCACGGTGACCACGATGGGGAACAGGATCTTGGTCAGGCGGCTGACGCTGGACTTTTGGTAGGGCATTCGGATCAGGCGCTCCTTTTTGGTGGTCAGCAGCCGGATCACCGGCGGCTGAACGATGGGCACCAGCGCCATGTAGCTGTAGGCCGCCACCATAATGGCCCCCAGATACCGGGAATGGAGGGTGTTTGCCACAAAGATGGCGGTGGGGCCGTCCGCCGCGCCGATCACGGCGATGGAGGCGGCGTCCCGCAGGTCGAAGAAGAAGCCCGCCAGAAACAGGGTGAAAAAGATGCCGAACTGCGCCGCCGCGCCGAAGAGCATCAGCCACGGCTTTTCCAGCAGCGGGCCAAAATCGATCATGGCCCCGATGCCGATGAACAGCAGCAGCGGAAACAGCTCATTGGACATGCCCGCTTCAAACAGCGCGGAGACGGGGCCAATGACCGCCCCCTGCGTAATGGCGCCGGAGAGGGGCAGGTTGACCAGGATGGCCCCGAAGCCCATGGGCAGCAGCAGGCTCGGCTCCATCTTTTTGGCGATGGCAAGATAGATGAGCAAGGCCCCGATCCCCCACATCACCACCATCTGCCAGGTCAGGTTCCCAAAATTGGAAAACAAACCAACGAATGCGTTTAAAAAATTCATGTTTTTCCTTCCTCTCAAAGATATATTTCCGCCGAGGCAAGAAAAAAGACTCTTGCCACAGCACTCTGTCTGCGACAAAAGTCTCAAGCGAACACATGGCATCGGGCATTCCTGCCGTGATGACGCTGCCATGCAGCAGTCCCCCGGCCCGCAACGCCAGGAGGCTGCCCTTTACTCCCTTTCATCAGGGCGAGTATATCAAACTTCAAAGGAATTGTAAAGCGTTTTTTGGGGCCGGGGCCGCATTTTTCGTAGGCCTGGCTCCCCAAGGATGGGGAGCCAAGGGCTTTTATTCGATCACGCAGTGGGCGGCGGGTTTGCCGGTCAGTTCCTGGGTGCGGGGGTCGGGTTGGCCAAAGGAGGCGTAGAGGTTCCATTGGCCGCTGCCGGGGTGCCATGTGCCCTCGTCGCTGCAATCCTGGAAGGCGGAGGCGGGCAGGTCGATCTGGATTTCCTTTTCCTCATTCCGATCCAGGTGGATGCGGCGGAAGCCGCAGAGCTTGGGGTTGGTGGTGGCGTCCGGGGAGGAGGCGTCCTTGATATACAGCTGCACCACGTCCTCGGTGGGTGCGCCGCGGTTGATTACCCTTACGCTGGCCCGGTGCGTATCGGCGGAAACGCTGAGCACCTGGGTGTCGCCGTAGGTCAGGCCGTAGCCAAAGGGATACAGCGGCTTGCCGGTATAGTAGCGGTAGGTGCGGTTGTGCATGGAGTAATCCGTAAAGGGCGGCATCTCCTCCAGCGCGTGCTGGTAGTAGAAGGTCACAGGTAGCTTGCCGGAGGGGGAACGCTTGCCGAACAGGATATCGGCCGCCGCCTTTCCGCCCCGCGCGCCGGGATACCACAGCTGGACGACCGCCGCGCAGCGGGGGGCAATGTCGCTGATATCGATGGCGGAGCCGGACATCAGCGCCAGGATCACCGGCTTGCCGTAGCCCAGCACCGCCTGGGCCAGGTCACGCTGGCTCTGGGGCAGCAGCAGGCTGAGCTTGTCGCCGGAGGCGTCGGCGTTGCCGGTGTCGCCCTCCTCACCCTCCAGGGTCTCGTCCAGGCCCAGCACCAGCACCACCACGTCGGACTGCTCCGCCGCCACCAGGGCCTCCGCGATCCGATCGCCGGGGCGGGCGAGGTTTTCCACCCGATCCTTGAACAGGTGGCAGCCCTCGGAATAGTAAACACGGGTTTCCTCGCCCACCGCATCCTGGATGCCCTCCAGGACGGTGATATAGCGCGAGGAGGTGCCGTGGTAGTTGCCCACCAGAGCGGCGCGGCTGTTGGCATTGGGGCCGATCACGGCAATGGCGTTCAGGCGCTGCCTGTTCAGGGGCAGGATCCCGTCGTTTTTCAGCAGGACGATGCTCTTTTCCGCTGCCTCCAGGGCGGCGCTCACGTGCTCCCTGCACTCCACAACGCTGTAGGGGATGCGGTCATAATCCGTGTGCTGACCATCCATGATGCCCAGCAGGTAGCGGGTGGTGAACAGGCGGACGGCGGCGCGGCGGATATCATCCTCGCTGATCAGCTTCTGGGCCAGGGCCGTAATCAGGCAGCGATAGGTGCAGCCGCAGTTCAGGTCGGTGCCCGCCTTCAGTGCGGCGGCGCTGGACTCGGCGGGGGTATCGGTGAAATGGTGATGCTCATGGAAATCATTGATTGCCCAGCAGTCGGAGACCACATGGCCCTGGAAGCCCCACTCCTCCCGCAGGTAGTGGCGCAGCAGCTCCGGGCTTCCGCAGCAGGGATAGCCGTTGACCGCGTTGTACGCGCCCATGACGGCCTCCACATTGCCCTGCTTTACCGCAGCCTCAAAGGCGGGGAGGTAGGTCTCCGCCATGTCCTTTTTGCTGGGGTGAACGTCAAAATGATGCCGCTCAGCCTCCGGGCCGGAGTGGACGGCAAAGTGCTTGGCGCAGGCGGCGGATTTCAGAAATTCCCCGCTGCCCTGAAGCCCCCGGATGTAGGCAAGGCCCAGCTGGGTGGTGAGGTAGGGATCCTCGCCGTAGGTCTCATGGCCCCGCCCCCAGCGGGGGTCGCGGAAAATATTGATGTTGGGCGACCAGAAGGTCAGCCCCTTGTAGATATCCCGGTCGTCCTTCCCGGACAGGGCGTTGTACTTCGCCCGCCCCTCGGTGGCGGCGATATCGCCCAGCTGCTCCACCATGTCCGGGTCGAAGGCGGCGGCCATGCCGATGGCCTGGGGGAAGCTGGTGGCAACGCCCGCCCGGGCCACGCCGTGAAGCGCCTCGTTCCACCAGTTATATTCAGGAATATGCAGCCGATCCAGCGCGGGGGCATCATAGCGCAGCTGGGCGGCTGCCTCCAGCACATCCATCTGCGCAACCAGCGCCTCGGCCTTTTTCCTTGCTTCCGCACGATTCATAATGCTCTTCCTTCCTTTTGTGCGACTATTTGTCCATATGATTGGGTTACAAAATTGAACTGTATGGACGAACCATTCAATTCTATGGAAGCTCTGATTAAATCGGCAAGAGCTGACAGCGAGAGATTTTTCGCCAGATGAAAGTATCAAAAGTGGAGGAATACTGTATATATTTCCCACTTTTGATACTGCGCGGCTGGGGAAAAAGATCCGCTGCTCAGCCGCAGACGATTTATTCAGAGGTTCCCTATACACAGCGGGCGGCAGCATTCCCTGCTGCCGCCCGCTGGTAGAAAGTGGGATGAAGTTATCCGTCCTGTTTTGTTTTCTGGAACACCTTGCCCAGCAGCCTGACCGTGGCATAGGCCGGGAACGCGAAGCCCCACAGGAGGTACATCACGCCAAAGCGGACGATCACCTCCGGCTCGATATAGGCCAGCACCCAGGGGGCAGCCCAGGCAGCGGCGGAAAGCAGCAGCGCATGGGGGGCGCACATAAACAGCACAAAGCCATTCTTCAGATAGTTCTTCACACTGTTGCTGTAAACCGCCAGCTGGGGAAAGGCCATCACGAAAACCACCAGGGCCAGGAACGCGATCACAACTGCAACCACGGTAAACACGACGCTGCCCGGCTTGGGGATGGACGCGGCATACCAGAAGTCCACACCGGCCACCAGCAGCAGCGCAGCCAGCACCAGCTCCAGGGCGGTGGCCTTCCAGAAATTTTTGGCAAATGCCTGGAAGAATGTCTTGGTGGCATTCACCATTCCCTCATCCCGCTGGCGATGGAACAGGACGGTATACATCGCCGTCAGGGACGCGCCGATGGTAACGACGCCGAGGGAACAGATCAGCGACAGCAGGTTGACGATCATCAGGTCAGCCAGGAGCCGCAGGAACACGGCGGCAGGCGTATCCTGCCAGCGGGCATTCATGGATCACTCCTTCACACCGCCCAGGGCAACACCGGCAATGATGTACTTGGACAGGGAGAAATAGATGACGAAGATGGGCAGCACCGTCAGCAGGATGCCCAGGTAGATCGCGCCGTACTCCACCTTGTAGATGTCGCCGTTGAGCAGGGACACCATGATGGGCATGGTATAAACCTCTTTCTTGGTCAGCAGAATCTGCGGAATGAACAGGTTATTCCAGCTGGCAACGAACGCGAAGATGGCCTGGGTCGCCATGGCGGGCTTCATAATGGGAAGCACGATCTGGTTAAAGGTACGGAACTCGGAAGCGCCGTCCACACGGGCGGACTGCACGATCTCCATGGGCAGTGCCGGGATCATGAACTGCCGCATGAAGAACACCGTTCCGGGGGCCGCAATGGCGGGCAGGATCAGCGGCAGCAGATTGTTCGTCCACTTGATGCGGTACATGAACTGATAGAAGCCGATGGAGGTAACGGTGGCGGGGATCATCATCACCGCCAGAATCGCGGCGAAGAACGGCCCCTTCAGCTTCCACTCATAGGCCACCAGCGCATAGGCGGTGAGGGTGGAGAAGTAGACGGTGAGCACCGTGGCGCCCACGGAGATAATCAGGGAGTTCTTCAGGCCCGTCCAGGGGCTGAACATATCCTTGCTGGTCAGAATCTCAAAGTTCCGCTTCAGATTGCTGCCGAACACAAAGGAGATCGGGCTGGACTGGATGCTGGGGGTGTCGCGGGTGGCGTTCACCACCATGATGATGAACGGGAACAGGCTCAGGCAGGCCAGGAAGATGCACAGGATGTAGGCAATCAGCCGAACGACCTTCTGGCCAGGGGTGCGGCGAATGTGCATGGATCTCTGTTCCATATCAGCCAACCTCCTTCTTTGCCGCGCGCTTCGCGGCACGCTTTGCGGCTCTGGCCGCCTTCTTGTCGGAATCCTGGAACATCATAAACATGAAGATGGAGATAACCGCAATGATAATGAACATGATCACCGAGGCGGCAGCGGCGCGGGCATACATATAGCTGCCGCTGAAGGCCTGCTTGTAGATGAACACATTGGCGGTCATTGTGGAGTTGGCCGGGTTGCCGTCGTTGAACAGCTTGGGGATATCATACATATTCAGGCCGCCGATCATGCTGGTGATCAGGGTATACAGCAGGATGGTTTTCAGGTTGGGCATGGTAATCTTCCAGAACATCTGGGAGGAGGATGCGCCATCCAGCTCGGCTGCCTCGTACAAATCGGGGTTAATGCCCAGCACACCGGAAATCAGGACGATCATCGTATTACCGTACCACATCCAGAACTGGATGAAGGCAATGATGCCCCGGGTGGGCCAGACCTTTGTTGTGAAATTAACAGCTTCCGAAGCAAGACCCAGCTTGACCAGCAGGCTGTTCACGGGGCCGACCGGGTAGGCAAACAGCGCCTTGAACAGAATTGCGATGGAAGCGGCGGTGATGATATTGGGCATATAGAACACGACTTTGAAGAAGCCCTGTCCCCGCAGCTCATTGCGCTTGGAGGTGAACCAGGCGGTGAGCAGCAATGCCAGGCTGATCTGGGGAATGAAGTTGGCAATCCACAGAATGATGGTATTGCCCAGGGATTTGCGGAAGGTCGGAGCCTTTAAGACCGCAATAAAATTCTTGAACAGATCCTCGGCAGGGAGGAAATTCCAGTTGGTCAGGCCGGCCATGCCCTTGGCATCCGTAAAGCCAAGGATGATGGTGTTGATGGTCGGATAAAACGAGAAGATCAGATATGCCACCACGAAAGGAATGCTGAACAGGTAACCGTATTTGGCATAGCTGAAGCTTTTCGACTTGTTCATGCGTATGCGCCCCCTTATCTTTAAAAACAAGCCAATGGGGGGATAGGCCGCCGAAGCTGCCTATCCCCACACGGCAATCAAATGATGAAGTTTAAGTACCGCAGTGAATTAGTACTCGACATCGATGCCCAGGGTATCGGCAACGGTGGTCTTGAAGTTCTCGATAGCGGTGTCGCGGTCGACTTCGCCATGAGCGTACTGACGGACGGCATCACGCCATGCGGTGTTGATGGTCTCGTCGTACTGGGTCAGGTTCTTGCCGTTGGCGTAAGCGTTGGCAGGAACGAAAGCATCGAACATGTTCTGGCCAGCCAGGAAGTCCAGCTCGCCGTTGGACATAGCCATGACGGTGCCGGAAGCGACGCAGTCCTTGGTGCCGCCTTCGCCGTTCAGGGTGCCGTTGGCCCACTTATACTGCAGGCCGTCCTCGGTGCAGTCCAGGGTGACCCAGCGGATGAAGTCACGAACCAGCTCCTGCTTCTCGGTGCCGACAACACTCTTGCCAGCCAGCAGCCAGGTGCCGCCCCAGAAGAAGCCGATGTTGGGAGCGCAGACACCCCAGTCACCAGCGGAGGAGTTGTCGCCCTCGCCGGAGTTGGGAGCGATGGTGTAGTTGATCAGCCAAGCAGGGCCGTAGAAGCCCAGGACGCCGCCGTCCTTCTTCATGTCGGCGAACCAGCCTTCCTGCCAGTCGGTGGTGTCGTGATGATAGCCATTGTCAACCAGCTCCTTGGACAGATCCAGGAAAGCCTCACGGGCGGGGTCGATGTTCAGGGTGTCGTCCACGATCCAGCCGGTCTCGGAGGAGTTCTCAACAGCGTGCCACATATCGCCGTCGCCGGAGATGATGGCGTAGCCAGCGTCCTTCACTTCCTGAGCGGCAGCGAAGAAAGCGTCCCAGTTGCCGGAGCCGGCGCCGATCTTCTCAGCAACGACTTCGGGATCGTCGGAGCCCCAGACGTCCTTGGCGATGGAGCGGCGATAGATGAACACGCCGCCGGTAGCCTGGTAGCCCAGACCGACCAGAGCGCCGTCAGCAGGACGGGTGCCGATGTCGACGGTGTACTGCGCGATGTCGGCAGCAGCCAGGTCGGCGTCCACGTCGATGCCCAGATCAGCGTAGGAAGCAGCATACTCGGAAGCGTCGCCCTGAGTGTACTTCAGAACGAAAGCGGACTCAGCAGCGTACAGGTCGACTTCGCCGTTTGCCAGAGCGGCATCCAGAGCGGGCTGATAAGCGCCGTCGGTGGTGGCGATGATGGTGGTGTTGATCTCGTACTTGTCGGCCAGCTCGGGATGGGCCTCCAGGAACTTGGTCATCATGCCGGGCACTTCATCGGTGAAGGCCCACAGATTGATGGTGGTCTTTCCGTCTGCGGCGGCGGTAACGGCCATCATGCCGAACACCATCACAGCAGCCAGAACGAGCGCAAGAAGCTTTTTCATTTTGTGTTTCCTCCTCATTTATTTTGTTAACGCCCTTGTGAGCGGTAACCACATTGCAGTACAGCGACCATCGTTTCATCCCCCGGATGAAACGGAAAAAGGGATATCCCTTTTTCGTCACTATGCAATAATCGTTTCGTTTCTTAAACGATTTCGTTTGTCTTTATTATACTTTGTCCCGCAAAAAAGTCAATAGTTTCCCCACCATTCTTTTACGATTCAGTGAAATTGCACCATTTGAGCAGCGCCGAGTTAGTCATTTTGCCAGTTGCCCTTTTTCGGCATCTAAAAATGGTCTGGCAGAAAAAGCAAATTAGTCCAAAGTCAACCTCTGAATACTGACTTTTCGCCTTGTCCACGCACTGCGTATTTTTCCTTGCAAAGGGAGCTATATAATGCTATACTGTGCCATAGATGTCATATTTTGGCAGCATCGCGCGGGTGGGGCAAATACCTCCGGGCGGTGCTGTTCAGCCCCCAATCAAAAGAGGAATCAAACGGAAAGGAGCCAACAGTCCTGTTGGAACGATTTGTATGCTGGAAATTGTATCGATCATGTTTCCCGGAATCATTTTCGCCTACGCGGCGGAGTACCTGATGCACAAGAAGGTGTCGCGGCACTATTTTATCTTTCTGTGTATTTTCAACATTTTCGCCCTGAATGTGGCGTCCCTGCTGCTGCGGGATTACCTTGCCTTCTTCCTCACCGCAGATGGATACTCCCAGGCGGTGGGCAGCAAGGATACCGCCGCGGTTCTATTGAAGCATCTGGTATTTGCCTGCGTGGCGGGCGTGCCGCTGAGCTTCGTGGAGGCGTATATTGGAAAAGCGTTCTCGGTTCATCTGGAAAAGAAAGAGGGCGAGGAGCACCATGAGAAAAACGAAGAAGCATAATTCCACTCAAAAGCGGGGATTGTGGCCGGAGATTCTCTGCACGGCGCTTCTGTTTCTTGGCCTGCTGTGCTTCTTTTCCTCGCAATGGTACTTATTCATGTTCGCGGGACAGAGCTTCAATGCCCTGCTGTTCACCCTGTTTTCCGGCATTGCAGGAGCGGACAACGATCTGCTGGAATCCTTCTGCCGCGGGCCGCTGCTGCTGTCGCTGTGCTGCACGGCGTTTCTGGCGTTCCTGCTGTGCCAGCGCGGCCAGTTCCGGCTGGTGGTACGGTTTTTCCGCCGCAGGGTGACCGTCTCCCCCGTCCCCCGCAGGGTGTACTGCTGGCTGTGCGTCCTTGTTTTTCTGGCGCTGCTGATCCCCGCCGAGGAGGCCGTGGGGATGCGGGAGTGGTTTCAGGACGCCCGGAATTATTCCGATCTGCTCACGCAGGAATATATCGACCCTGCCCAGGTTCAGGTGCGCTTCCCCGAAAAGAAGCGGAACCTCGTCTACATTTTCATGGAGTCCATGGAAAATACCTTCTGCTCTACAGCGCAGGGCGGTGCCATGAAGCAGAGCGTTACCCCGGAGCTGTATCAGCTGGCGGAGGAAAACATCAGCTTTTCGGATTCGGACAAGCTGGGCGGCTGGGGGCCGATCAGCTGCACCACCTGGACGACCAGCGGCATTGTGGCGCAGACCGCCGGGCTGCCGCTACTGCTGCCCATGGGACAGAATAACGACGGCGTTGCCGCCCGACCGCTCCAGGGGGCGACGATGCTGTGGGACATTCTGAACCAGGAGGGCTATTCTCAGGCGTTTGTGATGGGATCGAGTGCCATATTCTCCGGGATGGAGCGGCTGTTCCGAACCCATGGAATCGACCGGGTTTACGACTATGATACCGCGGCCGATGACGGGATCATTCCCACGGGTTACCGGGTCTTTTGGGGCATGGAGGACACCAAGCTCTACACCTACGCCCGCCAGGTGATCACCCAGATGGCCCAGGGCGAAGAGCCGTTCCAGGTCTGCGTTTCGACCATCGACACCCACGCCCCCGGAGGTTGGCGCTGTGCGGAATGCCCCACGGAATTTCCGACCAAATATGAAAACGCATACGCCTGCGCGTCCAGGCAGGTATACCGCTTTGTGGCGTGGCTGAAGGAGCAGCCGTTCTATGAAAATACCACCGTGATCATCTGCGGCGACCATCTGAGCATGGCGGCGGATTACTTCCGGCAGAACCAGCTGGAGGACACCAACCGGCGGGTATACAACTGCATCATCAATTCCCCGGTGAGCGCCGCCAATACCGCCAACCGGGAGATCACCCCCTTTGATATGTTCCCCACTACCCTGGCCGCCATGGGCTGCCAGATCCAGGGGGATCGGCTGGGGCTGGGCGTCAACCTGTTCTCCGACCAGCCCACGCTGGCGGAGCGGCTGGGCGTGGAAACGCTGAACAACGAGATCGACCGAAGCATGGTACCCTACCTGTTCCGCTTCCTCCTGAACCCCGGCTCAGCAGAGGGATTGCGCAAGTGGCTGAACTTTGAATAATCGCACCTTCTATTGATAGCATTGCCCCCGGACGGAGATTTGAATCCGTCCGGGGGCCTTACATTATTTCAGCTTTTCATACTCGCCGGTCACCGGCTCCAGCCATTCGGTGGAGGTGTTCTCGCCGGGAACCTCCACGGCCAGGTGAGAGAACCAGCTGTCCGGGGCGGCGCCGTGCCAGTGCTTGACGCCGGCAGGGATGTTCACCACGTCGCCGGGGTGCAGCTCCCGGGCGGGGCTGCCCGCCTCCTGATAGTAGCCCCGGCCTGCCACGCAGACCAGGATCTGCCCGCCGCCCTTGGCGGCATGATGGATGTGCCAGTTGTTCCGGCAGCCCGGCTCAAAGGTCACGTTGAAGATGCCCAGCTGATCGGTGGACAGGGGAGCCAGATAGCTCTGGCCGATGAAATACCGGGCAAAGCCATCGTTGGGCGCGCCGATGGGGAACACCATGGCGTTCTCGTGGGCGGCGCGGGCGCTGCCGTCCGGCTCCTCCGCCCAGATCTCCTTGGCCATGTGGAACGCCGCCCAGGCCTTCGGCCAACCGGCATAGAAGGCCGCGTGGGTCAGAATCTCCGCGATTTCCGCCCTGGTGATGCCGTTTTTCTTGGCGTTTTCCAGATGGTGCTGGAAGGAAATATCCGTCAGCCCCTGGGACATCAGCGCCACCACCGTGATCACCGACCGATCCCGCAGGCTCAGCTGCTCCTCCCGGCTCCACACCTCGCCGAACAGCACATCGTCGTTCAGCTGGGCAAACTTCGGGGCGAATTCCCCCAGGGCGTCTCTGCCCGCCGTCTGTTTAACTGCCATAAAATATTCCTCCTTTTGTTTTTTCTCCTTCGGTTTTCTCTTCCCATTTTATCACCTTTCCCCCGGCAGCCGCAAGCGGTTTTTTATAAACGATATGTGACCGTTGGCCCACAGGGTTTTGGCTTGACAGGCAGGGGCCGGGGCGGTATAATGGCTTTCAGTTAGTATAGGCTAACTGGCAGGAATACACGGATATCGCTTCAGGCGGCCTTCCGTGCGCAGCCGGAAGCTTTAAAAGGAGAGAGGAAACGTGAACCGAAGAAGAGATTTGCTATTGGGCTGCCTGGGCGCGGCGCTGATGCTGGTGGGCGATTTGTGCCTGAGCCTGATCCCGGCGGCCAGCACGGACAGCGGGCTGTTTGTGCGGGAGGCCTATCTGAACGGAAGCTACCAGACCTGGCGGCTGCCGCTGCTGCTGGGGGCGCAGGTGCAGACCATCGATTTTGTACTGAGCCAGTGCTCCGGCAACGGCGCTGTGATGCTGTGGATGCTGGAGGATTATCTCTGGGAAAGGAAGCATAAAAATGGGTGAAAAAATTACGCTCTCCGGGGTGCCGGAGACCATGCTGCAAACGGTTTACGCCCGCGCCAAGGAGACAAAGACCCGCGGCGCCATTCGGGATGAGACCGCCGTTGCCCTGGTGGAGCGGCTGGACTACGACTTCTCCCTCGCCGACCGGGACGGCGCCATGCACAGCGGCGTCATCGCCCGCACCATCGTGCTGGATCAGCTGGTGGCGTGCTGGCTGGCCGGGCACCCCGGTGCGGTGGTGGTGAACATTGCCTGCGGGCTGGATACCCGGTGCTACCGCATGCAGGGCTACGCCCACTGGTACAATCTGGACTTGCCGGACACCATTGATGTACGCCGCCGCCTGCTGCCGGAGACGGGAGCCATCTCTCAGATCGCCATGTCGGCCATGGACGACTGGGGCAGCGAGATCCGGGAGCCGAACACGCCGGTGCTGGTCATCATCGAGGGCCTGACCATGTACCTGACCGAGGCACAGGTGCAGCGCATCTTCACCGTGATCGCCGGACGGTTTCCACGGGCGACGGTCTTTGTAGAGACCATGAACCCCGCCATGGCCAAGCACTTCCAGGAGAAATCCATCAAGGGCAGCCAGGCCAAATTCACCTGGGGCATCCGCAACGGTAAGGCCTTGGCCGCCCTGCTGCCGGACTTCCGCCTCATAGAGGAGCACCCCCTCACCGAGGGAATGGCCGCCTTCGTCCCGATCTACAAGCTGCTGGACAAGATTCCCCCCATCCGCAACCTCTCCAACCGAATCGTGGTGCTGGAAAGGCGCTGAATCAACCATGGGTGTTTCCCGACAATCTGGCCCGTAAACGCCGTAAAGGGGCCAGGTCCCCTTACTTACAGCATCGTATACTGAATGGCGGTGATCACGTCGTGCTCCAGGAGGACGATCATTTGCTCCTGGGGGCGGCTGATGATGCAGCAGTTGTTTTGGATGGCGTCATTGCCGAAGCATTCGCGGACGCGGGCGGCGGGGTCGCCGATGGAGAGGCCGTCGGGGGTCTGCATGCCGCTGTCGGTGATCATTACGCCCAGAATCCGTTCACCGTCCTGACTCTGGAAGGTTTTCAGCCGCAGGCCGGTGAATTGATAGGTCTTTTCCACCCCGGCGTATACGCCGCTTTTGCTTTCGCCGTAGCCAAAGGGTGCGCCCAGAGCGGCCAGCACGGGGCCGGCGGGGGCATTCAGGGAGATGGCCACCCCCTGCCGCGTGACAGTGGTGAAATCGGAGCGGGCCTGCTGCCTCCCGCAGCCGGTGAGGGTCAGGCAGAACGCCAGCAGTGCAAGAAACAGTTTTTTCATGGTGGAATCCTCCTTTTATTTATTCGGATGCTATCCGTTTGCGGCGCGGATGATTGTTCCGTCTGCCGCGTTCATCACAAGCAGAAGTTCGGGGGCTTCGCCGGTATAATAGGTTTTGCCGTCTGCCTTTCCAATATACTCGGAAGTTCCTTTCAGCGCCAGCGCGGGCACATAGCGGAAGCTGCCCTCGCCCCCGGTGCGGGCCAGACCGTATTCGATTTCGGAGACCGTCACCGTGCACTGCACCTCCGTCTGGAGGCCTTGCAGGAGGGAGCCAAATCCGTTGCCGTAGCCATACGCGCAGGTCTGCGCCAGATGCTGCTGCACCTGGGCCAGCAGGCCCTCAATGCCGAGGGGCTGCACGCCCTCGCTTACAGTTTCCTGGATGTCCAGCGGAGAAAACAGAGTGAAGGAAATAAGGTCCCCGTTGGCCGAAAAAACGAAGTTGGCGTCTGTCAGATAGTAGTCTGACTTGCCGTCGGGGCTTCGCAAAGCTCTAATCTGCGGCTGCCGCAGCGCGGCAACGCCGCTCAGCACCGGCACGGCGTTTACGTATACCAGATATTCCGCCTCGCTGCCGCCTGCTTCCCTTTTGACATCGCATTCGTCCACCTGCCACTGCCCCAGGGCGAAGGCGGACAGCAGCTGCTGCGCCTGGGATTTGATAAGCTCCAGCTGCGCCTGGGAGGGTTCCCCCGTCCGGCACAGTCTGGCGGTGAAAATTTCGTCGTCCAGATTCCGGGGGCAGATGCCGTCGTATATGTAGCAGGAGATCATGTTTACCTGATAATCGCTTTTGTTCCGGGTGGAGGCGGTGAAGCGATAGGGAATTCCGTTTGCGGTAAACTGGGCGGACACCTCGTCATTGAAATCCGCCGTAGAGGCTTCGGCAAGCTCCTGCGCCGTGAGGGAATATACCGCTTCATTGCGCATCTCCCACCGGCAGGGCGTATGGGATTTTTCTGTGGGTGCCTGGTCATACAGGCGCTGATAATCCGCAAGAAAGGCCCCGATCAGCTCCACATAATCCGCCGTCGCCGCATCGCCGCACAGGCCTGCCAGCGCGGCCATATCCGCATACTGCGACCATCTGTCCAGCTTTGCCTGAATCTCACCCTTGGAAAGATTCTCCGCCTGCTCCGGCTCCGCTTCAAAAAATGCCGCATCGGGGAAGAGGGCCTGGGCCACTCTTTTCGCGTCCTCGCCCGTCAGGAAATGAGGCTGAACCTGCACAACGGGGCCGGCGGGCAGGTCAACAGCCTGGTCAATGTCCATCACAAAGCTTACACTGCCGTCGGTGCTGGTGAAGGCGCTTTGATAGGAAGCGCCGGAGCCGCTTTCCGGCGGCGTCTGCGTTTCCTCATTTGGGACTGCCGCCCTGGCCTGACAGGCACACAGCAGCAGCGATACCAGGCAAATCACCAGGCAGCGGAAATAGTTTAAAGGCTTGGTTTTCATAAAAATGCTCCTTTTTCCTGCTTTTCTCATCTGCTTCCCCAAGCGCCCCCTTAAACCTCCCCTGAAAGGGGAGGCGGCGCATCGCGCCGGAGGGGTCAGCCGCGGGACGCAGAATACCATTCCAGAAATCCCAGGCGAATTCGTACAATCCGCAACGGACATTCTGCGAATTCGCCTACGACCTGAAGGAACCTCAGGTGCCTACCGCAAACCCCTCAGTCAGCCCTACGGGCTGCCAGCTCAGCTTTGCATTAAGCAGCTGTACGCCGCCCTGCGGTCGGCTACACCTGCTAAACCTTTCAGGGGAGCCAAGGGATGCGCCTATAAAGAAGCCGCGCCTGTTCGGCATTTCCTTCTTACTGATACAGTAAAAGGGAAATGCATCCGAAAAGGCGCGGTTTTGTATCCAATTTGCATCATTTTCCGTCCTGGTATACGGTGACGGTGGCGATGTAGTTATCCCGCAGGACGCGCAGCTCCAGCCAGGCGCTGCCGCCGGAGGCGACGGTGGCGGTGCGGCGGTCGGCGGTGACGGAATCGTAGTATTTTCTGGCCCCCTGGGCCTCCTGGGTGCTGTCGGCGCTGGGCGTGTCGGACAGGCCCAGATATTGCCCGAAGCCCCGCAGCACGTCGTACCAGCTGGTCTGGGGGGTGATCTCCCCGCCGGGGAAGAGCTTGCTTCCGCCGTAGTCCAGCCGCACCAGGCGGCCGCTTTCCACATCCATACAGGCGTGAATGCGCCAGTTGGTAGCCGCCGCCGTGAATTCCGCGTAGCGGAAGCCGCTGACGGCCTGGCTGTCAAACAGGTAATAATAGCGGATGCGGTAGTCCGTATCGGGCTGGAGAAGCTCCCGGGCGGCCTGGGGCATGACGCCGATCTGGGTCAGCCGGTCGAATTCAGCCAGGAACTGGGCATATTCCTCCCCGGCGCTGTCCTCCGGGCTGGCCTGGGAGATATAGGTGGTCAGCAGCTGCTCCCCCTCGCCGAAATAGCTCTCAGCCAGGGTGCCCATGCGCCAGGTGTAGTCCGAGGAGCTTTGGGAGGTGATGGCTACCTGCTGGCCGTCCACGTTCAGCTCCGGGGGGCTGCTCCATTTCAGCAGCAGCTCCGGCAGGAAGGCACCGGCGGCCACCACCGCGGCCACCAGGAGAATAATCAGCCAGTTCTTCATTTCGCCACCTCCCGCAGCACAAAGGACACCACCGTGCCCCGGCCAACCACGCTCTCATAGTGCAGATGCGCGCCGTGCAGCTCGGCGATCCGCTTGCACAGCGCCAGTCCCAGCCCCGCGCCGCCCTCGGCCCGGGCGCGGGATTTATCCACCATGTAGAATGGCTCGGTGATCCGGCTGATGGCCTCCGGGGGGATGCCCCGGCCCCGGTCCTTCACGGCAAAGCAGTAGCCCGCCGGGACGCGGGTGCCGAGAATGGTGATCTTGCTGCCGGGATTGGAGGCCTTGCGGGCGTTGTCCACCAGGTTATATAGCAGGATTTCCAGAAGACTTTTTTCTCCCGCAATAATGGCATCCTCCACCCGCAGCTCCAGCACCAGCTTGCGCTGCTTCAGGGGATAGGAGATGCTCTCCTCCACGCTTTTGGCCAAGGCCAGGGCGGAAAAGCGCTGCATCCTGGGCGCTTCATTTTCCAGGGAGAACAAGCGCAGCAGACTATGGGACATGGTCTCCAGCCGCCGTCCCTCGGAGAAGATGAAGCTGGCCGCCTCAAACTGCTGCTCCTCCGGCAGCTTGCGGCTGCGCAGGGTATCGGCATAGCCGATGATGGAGGTCAGGGGCGTTTTCAGCTCGTGGGCAAAGGCGGCGGTGAAGTCCTTCTGCTGCTGGGTGGCCAGCTCCAGGGATTGAATGTGGCTTTCCAGCTCCTGGGTCATGTGGTTGAACTGGGCGGCCAGGATGCCGATCTCGTCGGCGGTGTGCACATTGGCCCGGACGCTGTAGTTGCCCCCGGCGATCTGCCGGGCGGAGCGGGACAGGTTGCGGATGGGCGCGGTAAGCACGGCCCCCAGGGCAATGCCCGCCACCAGGCTGAAAGCCACCGCCGCCAGGTACACCAGGCGGAAGGTGGTCAGATACTGCCCCCGCAGCCGGTACAGGTCGGATACGTCGTGGCGGCTTTCCAGATAATAGGTGGCCTGATCCACGGAAAAACGGCAGGTGACCACCACCTCGTATACATCCTTCGCCCCCTCCGGGGCGTTGATGATCTCATAGCTCAGGTTCCGCCCCGTGTCCAGCGGGTGTACAAGCCGCAGGCGGTAATCCCGGAACGGGGCAATTTGCAGCGTTTCCTCCAGCGCCTGCTCCGTCACCTTGGCGGATACGCTGGTGCGCCGCTCCACGGCCATGGTGCCCAGCACGGAGCACATCAGCTGTGTCTCCTCCGCTGCGGCGGTGATCTGATGGCTCAGCTGGGCGTTGAACACCGACGAGACGATGGCGTAGCCGCCAATGGCCACGGCCAGCGAGACAATGAGCACCACGGACAGGGTGATCTTTGCGGAAAGCTTCATCCGTCCCCCTCCAGCCGGTAGCCCACCTTGTGGATGGCGCACAGCCGCTGCTGCCAATCAAGCTTCCGGCGCAGGCGCTGGACATGCAAGTCCACCGTGCGGGTGTCGCCCATGTAGTCCGATTCCCACACCCGCTCATAGATGGTCTCCCGGAACAGGGCCACATTCTGATTCTGAAGGAACAGCACCAGCAGGTCATATTCCTTGCGGGTCAGGGTGACGGGCACCCCGCCCTTGGTGACCAGCATGGACTCGGTATCCACCGTCACATCCCCCAGGGTATAGATGGGGCTGCTCTTGCCCGCCCGGCGGAGCACCGACTCCACCCGTGCGATCAGCTCCACGATCTCAAAGGGCTTTACCAGATAGTCGTCCGCCCCGGCCCGCAGCCCCTGCACCCGATCCTGCACACTGCCCTTGGCGGTGATGAAGATCACCGGGGTGCCGGTGGGCTTGATCTGCCGCAGCAGCTCATAGCCGTTGATACCGGGCAGCATGATATCCAGCAGCACCAGGTCGTAGCTGTGCTCCATAATCAGATCCGCCGCCGCGTTGCCGTCATAGGCCCTGGTGCACTGATAGCCGCTGGCACTGAGGTTCCAGTCAACCAAATTTGCAATGGGCCGCTCGTCCTCTACAATCAATATTTTCGTCATATCGTTTCTCCTGTTTGCATTACCCCCTATACAGGGGGCAAATACCCGCCGCCCACCCCCCGGCAGGCTGAATGGTAATATGTAAAATCCTCTGAGTCCGTAGGGGTCGGCAACCTGCCGACCCTAAACCTGCCGGTTTCGATAGCAGTGAAGATGAGCGTATAACCTGACGTATACATCCCCCAAGCTTCCCTGAGGGGTGTTGCAGAGCGCAGCGAATCTTTAATTACAATCATTGCCGGTGGCAATGATACAATAATCAATTAGCTGTCGCCGCAGCGACTGAAGAGGGCACTCAGCTCATGGTTTTGAGAGAGATTAAGCTAAAAAGGTAAAATTTAAAACATTCTGAGTCCGTAGGGGCGGATATTAGCCGCCCGCAACGTTGCCACTTCGATAGCACCCCATTGAATGGGGCCAGCTGAAACCATCTGAACCCGTAGGGGTCGGCAATTTGTCGACCCGCCGAGTACCGGGATTGAGCGGTTCGTCTGTACAACTCAGTTTCGTTACCTTTCGGGCGGCTGATATCCGCCCCTACGGATTGGCATGCACCATTCAACTTACCTTTAATGAAGAATGTACTGCGTCAGGCCCTCTTCAGTCAGTCTTGTCGGTTCCGAAGAGCCGCCAAGACTGCCAGCTTCCCCCAAGATGCAAATCAAGGGTAGACCTCCCGAAAAATGGGCAAAAAAAGGTGACAAATAGTGCAAAATGTGAGATAAAGAGT
>CAKTIM010000030.1 GCA_934565795.1 uncultured Oscillospiraceae bacterium | reverse complement strand
GCGTTTGTCCACCTTGCTTCCATTTGGATTTTGTTGAAATAATACAAGAATACTTCATTTTCAGATACGCTCTAAAAACAAATTTCGTAGTGGCGGATACCAGCCGCCCGCAGCGTCGCGGAATTGAGTTGTCGGTTGAATGGACATTACCAAACGTTTCTGAGTTCGTAGGGGGCGGCAATTTGTCGCCCCGCTGGGTGCCGGGATTGAGCGGTTCGGCTGTACAGCTCAGTTTCGTTACCTTTCGGGCGGCTGGTATCCGCCCCTACGCACTCAGAATGTTTAACCGTCTACCGTTTTAACCAACTCTCTCTCGAAACCATGGGCTGAGTGCCCTCTTCAGTCGCTGCGGCGACAGCTAATTAATTATTGTATCATTGCCACCGGCAATGATTGTAATTAAAGATTCGCTGCGCTCTGCAACACCCCACAGGGAAGCTTGGGGATGTATACGTCAGGTTATACGTTCATCTTTACTGCTATCGAAACCGTTGGGTTGAGGGTCGGCAGGTTGCCGACCCCTACGAGGGGAGGGGGCATGATTTATGACATGGGGCTTTCGGGAGGGGTGAGGTAGGAGGGGAGGGGGGGAAGCTGGTAGATCAGGAGCTTTTCCAGGACGGTGCCTGGCTCCTGGGCGTAGACGGTCAGCTCCTGTACTCCGGCCTCAAAGGGAATATCCACCGTGGCGGTGTGCACCTGGTTCAGGACGCCGGTGCACCAGGCACTGTCACTGTTTTCACCGGCCCGGAAGGAGGCGGGAAGCAGCTCCACCAAGCGGAATTCTCCTCCGGCCTCGATTCCCAGGTGGACGGCGGAGGCCAGCTGAATGGGATTGTTGGGGGCGGTGAGCAGCTCCACATGATAAACGCCTGCCCGGTCAATGCGGAAGCGGTAGGTCAGGCCGGGAGTCTGGCTGCCGGTGAAGGCGGCGGTGGAGGGGCTGACCTTCATGCCGCTGCCGAATTTGCCGTAATGGTCGATTTTATAGAATGCGCCGCCGGGGGCATCCTGCTTTGCGCAATAATGCTCCGCCAGCATGGCGATCACGCCGCCTCTGGATACAAAGGTGTGCGGCGGCAGGGCGGACAGATCATCCCGCCGGGCGGTGACCAGAAGGGCGACGGCAGCGTCCCCGTCCGACAGCAGCAGGCGGCACCGGGCCTCCTGGCCCTCCGGCAGGGCGTCGGTGCAGCGCAGGGTGATCGTCTCTTGCTCCCGCACTGTTCCGCCCCAGGCGCTTGCTTCCAGCCAGACAGGGATTTCCTCGCCGGGGGCGGGGGCCAGGGTGAAGCGGAATTCTCCCACGCCGCCGTTGGCAATCTCAATGCCGCACTCCGCCGCGCCGGGCAGCTCCAATTCCACCTGAATTTCCGTGGGTGTCCCGTAATTCTTGGTGGCCACCGGCTCCCGGTCGGCCCGGGAGACCTTCATGCGGGGCTTGCGCGTGGGGGTCACCTGGCACAGCACGGGGTAGCGGCTGTCGTCCTCGTTCCATTTGGTAAAGCCCATGTGGGGCGCAAGCTCCATGCCCGCCCACTTTCCGTTTTCAAAGGCGGCGAATTCCTCCGCCAGGGCGATATCCCTGGCCATGCATTCTCTGGCCAGGTCTCCATAGCGATTGGCGACAGGCTTTCCCTGGGCGGCGTAGTGGTGATTTTTCCCGGCGTACAGGTGGAGCTTACACAGGTTCGCCGAGGCAGCGGCGGGAAAGTGGATCATGCTGTAGTAGGCCGGGCGCTCCCGGCTGCTCAGCGCGGCAAGGATCCGGGCCGAGCGCGCCTCGATGCTGCCTGCCAGGGAGAGCATGCGGTCGCTCTCGCCGTAGTGGCAGGGGTGATAGATGCCCGCGTTCATGGCCTCCGGGCGGCGCAGGCTGTTCAGGGCGGTATAGTCCCGCAGCACCTGCACGATCTCCCGGCGCAGCGCCGGGTCTGCCTGGGGGAAATTCTGGGCCGTGAAGCGTTCCAGGAACCGGGCCGGGCTGTCCGGGCAGCCGGTGCCCCAGGTATCAAAGTCGTAGGCCAGCTCCATGAAATAGGTCAGCGGAACCTCGTGGAGCTTTAAATCCCCCACGTTCACCACCCACAGCTCCCGGATGCCAAAGTCCCAGGCCTGGGTCATGGCCTCCCAGACGGCGCTCAGGGGGGTGGAGTCCACCCATTCATAGGAGATGGGGCCACCGTGATAGTCCAGATGGTAGTACATGCCCCAGCCGCCGGGATGGTTCACCAGCTCCCTGGGGGGCACGGTGCGCAGGTGGCCGAAATTGTCCCCGCAGAGCAGAAACAGCACGTCCTTCAGCGCCTCCCAATCCTTCAGGCCGGGGGTGCGGGCGTCGCCGTAGAAGTATTCCTCCACCTCTTTGTAGAGCGCCAGCAGCTGCGTTGCCCGGCGGGGGACATGCTCCGCGATCAGCCGCTGCTGGGCGGTGATGATCTGCTTGAGCAGGGAGATGTTCTTTTCCAGCGCGGAGCCTTCGGCCAGCATGGTGCTGTCCCGCTCGCCCCGCATGCCGATGGTAATGATGTTTTCATAGCCGCCGCTGCGCTCCAGGGCGTCGGCCCAGTAGTTCAGCAGCCCCTGGGGATTTTTTTCAAAGCTCCAGTCGTTGCCGTAGCGGGAGCCGGGGCCGCGCACCTTGTCCCATTCCTCGCTGGCGCGCAGGCACGGCTCATGGTGGGAGTAGCCCATCACCACGCCGTACAGGTCTGCCAGCTCTTCATTTTCACTGCCGGGGCCATCCAGGGGGAAGGAGGAGGCCCACATGGCGGGCCAGAGGTAATTGCCCTTCATGCGCAGCAAAAATTCAAAAATGCGGTCGTAGCACCGGGCGTTGACGCCGCCGTAGTGCCGGGTGGCCCAGGCGCCGAAGCAGGGCCATTCGTCGTTGATGAAGAAGCCACGGTATCTGACGCTGGGCTCCCTGGATACGGCTTCAATATCCGCACCCACCACTGCGTTTTCCCGCCGCAGCGGGGCGGCGTCGCCAAAGAAGCAAAGGGGGCTGACCCCCAGGTATTCCGACAGGGCGAACATGCCGTAGATCGCCCCCCGCTTGTCGCTGCCGCAGATGACCAGGGCGCTTTGCCCGTCCAGGCAGGTCAGCGCGATCTCATAGACCTCCCGCTTTCCCGCGATATTGCCCCGGAGCACGCCCCGGGCGGTCAGCTCCCGCATCAGGCCGCAGCGCTCCAGGGTGCCGCAGAGGATCACCGGGGCGCCGCACAGCGTCCCGCGCATAGCGGGGGCGTGGCCGGTGACGGCCTCGATGTCCCTTGCCAGCGTATCGGCAATGCGCCGCACGCCGGGGAAATCCGCCGGGTCAACATAGATGTATTCGCTGCCATTCAGCCGTAGCTCCATATTCATTCCTTTCCGCCCCACTGCTCTTTGACCTGCTGCTCATAGCTCTCGGTCAGGTTCAGATGCTTGTCCAGCGCGGGATAGAGGATGCTGTAGGACAGCAGCATGGGCAGCCACACGCTGGTCATGGCCAGGATCACCAGGGTCAGAGGGAACCAGACGATCATAATGCCATAGTAGATCACCTGCACCAACCCCGCCGCCAGGCTGCGCAGGGGATGGCTCAGGAAGAGCACAAAGCAGTTGCGCACCAGCGCCCCGAAGGGCAGCTCCATGCTCGCCATCATGGGAAAATAGAACTGGGTCAGCCCCGCGGTCATCACCACCGCGATGAAGAGCATCCAGAATTCCCCGGCGGCGTCGGTGAGGGTGCTCAGGTAATACAGGCAGTAGACCTGCGTGCCCAGCAGCAGAGCGCCCAGCGCGCCGGGCAGCAGGGAGGCGGTGAAGCTGCGCTTCCACACGGCCTTGTAGGTATCCCACCACCACCAGCCTACCTCGTCGCGCTTGCTGCGCATGACGGTATCCGCCGCGCCCGCCAGCTGGGGGGCGCTGAGCATCCCAATGGGCACGCACAGCAGCAGAAGCACCGGCGAGGCGTTGGCCAGCGCCAGCTGCACCGCCATGAAGAACAGGGCCAGCCCCGGCAGCGCCAGCAGTCCGGCCTTGAAGAATTTACCGCTGTCCCGGTCGATCAGCTCGATCACCCGCAGCAGCCCCCGCTTCTTGGGCGGCTCCTGGTCGGTGAGCAGCTGTGGGGCTTTGTCTCTTTTTCTCATATGGATCCCTCCTGTTCATGACGATCCGAGTGTACCTGGAACATGCCCCGGTACTGGGTGGGGGTGCAGCCCTTCATCTTTTTAAAGGTACGGTTGAAGGTGGAAACGCTGGAAAAGCCGGATTGCAGCGCGATCTGGGAGACGGACAGCCCCGGCTGCATCAGCAGGCTTTCCGAGGATTTGATCCGCCGGTGGCACAGGTACTCATAGAAATTGCAGCCGGACAGCTGCTTGAAGGTGCGGGAGAAATGGAACTTGGAGAAGCCCGCCACCGCCGCCACATCCTCCAGCGTCAGATCCTCGGCAAAGTGCCGGTCCAGATAGTCGAATACCGCGTTGAACCGCTCGGCATAGTTCCGGGCGCTGGAATGGGGCAGCTGGGTCACGGCGCTGCCGCTGTCCGCGCCGAGCCGCACCCGGCAATAGTTGATGAACAGGCTGAGCAGCCGGGAATAAATGGTGATGTCCCGCAGGCTGTCGTCGTGCAGGTACTCCGCGCAGATCTGGCAGAACAGCGCCGTTTCCTCCGTGTAGATGGACGGGCAGGTGCTGCGGTTGATGAGCAGGGGCTTGGACATGACCGACGCCAGGAAGGACGTGCCCTTGATGGCCAGGATCTGATCGAATTCAAACAGGAAGATGAACCGCGCGCCCCGGGACGGCGCGGTGAGGGAATGGGGCTCGCCGCTGGGGATGAGGAAGATATCCCCCGGCGTCAGCTCGTAGGTCTGGCCGGATACGGTCACCAGATAATTTCCCTCCATGGGCGCGATCATCTCGCAGGCGCTGTGCCAGTGGGGCGCGTAGGAGATCAGGCCGTCGTTGTACCACAGCCGCAGGCTGGTGTTGGGCTGGAACATGCCGGACTCCCGGTCGTTGGACAGGGAGCGGACGTAATTGACCTTGCTCTGGCGGCTCAGAAATTGCTCGATGATCTCCTGGCTGATGGTGTAGGGGACGGGATTGGGATAGCTCTGTGCCATGGAAAAGCACCTCCGGGGAACAATTTGACAAATTCCTCACTTATTGCCATGCAAGAAAACGTTTCCATTTGGCACATATCACAAAAAGCGAGAAGTTTTTCTCTGAATTGCTGAAAAAATAACCATATATACTATAGCACATCCTGTCCGGCCTTGCAATATTCATCGAATCTTTTCCAATTAAAATTAAATTTTTGTAAAATCAAGCAATTTGTGAATGGAAAGACCGCAATATCTGATAGGAACTGACGGAAGGATGCTGATATAATAATACACAAGAAAAAACGCATTTAGGAGGTTGGAAATGGCAAAATTGACAAACGTGAAGCCCGGCCCCGCGTCTGAGCTGGCCCGGCGCAAGAAGCGCGGCGATTTTGGCCTCTACATCAAGCGGTATTGGCAGCTGTACGCGCTGCTGGCGCTGCCGCTGCTGTATCTGCTGATTTTTAAGTACGTCCCCATGGTGTACATTCAGATCGCCTTCAAGAAGTACAAGCTGAACATGAGCGTCTGGGAAATGCCCTGGGCCAAGAAAAACGGCATGGAGTACTTCATCAAGGCCTTCTCCAGCAAGGACTTCCGACTGGCCCTGCGCAACACCATCCGCCTGAACCTGCTGGACCTGATCATTGGCTTCCCCGCGCCCATCATCTTCGCGCTGATCCTCAATGAGCTGCCCTTCCCCCGGTTCAAGAAGACGGTGCAGACCATTGCCTACATGCCTCACTTCCTGTCCTGGGTCATCATCTCCAGCCTGGCGCTGCAGCTGTTCGCCCCCAGCGACGGCCTGGTGAACATGGTCATCGAGAAGCTGGGCGGTCAGTCCGTTCCCTTCCTGAACGACGAGAGCCACTGGGTCGGTACCTATGTGGGCATCGGCGTGTGGCAGAGCTTCGGCTGGAACTCCATCGTCTACCTGGCCGCCATTGCCGGCATCAATCAGGAGCTGTACGAGGCCGCCGATGTGGACGGCGCGGGCCGCTTCCGCAAGATGTGGAACATCACCCTGCCCTCCATCCGCCCCACCATCGTGGTGCTGCTCATCATGAGCCTGGGCAATATCCTGGGCAGCGGCTTCGACCGTCCCTTCGCCCTGTCCAACAACCTGGTGCTGCGGGTGTCCGAGGTCATCGCCACCTACGTATACAAGACCGGCATCAAGGGCCTGCAGTTCTCCCTGACCACCGCCGTCGGCCTGTTCCAGTCCGTGGTTGGCGTGTTCTTCCTGCTGATGGCCAACTGGCTGTCCAGAAAACTTGGTGAAAGGGGTATCTGGTAATGCGAAACGTTCGTTCAACTTCCTCCAAGGTTGGCGACTGGTGCTTCGTGCTGCTGTGCGTGCTGGTCAGCGCCGTGTGCCTGCTGCCCATGATTCACCTGCTGGCCAAATCCCTCAGCGGCACCGATTACCTGGTGCGCCACGAGGTCAGCATCTTCCCCAAGGGCTTCAACTTTGATGCCTACCTCACCGTGCTGAAGGATCCCAAGTATGTCCGGGCTTTCTTCTGGACGGCGTTCCTCACCGTGGTGTGCACCCTGCTCAGCCTGACCATGACAACCCTGTGCGCCTACCCGCTGATCTTCCGTCAGCTGCGTGGCCGGGGCGTCATCAACGTGTTCATCACCATCACCATGTTCTTCAACGCCGGCACCATCCCCAACTACCTGCTGATGCAGAGCCTGAATCTGCTGGACAGCCCCCTGGTGCTGATCATCCCCAGCTGCCTGTCGGTGTACAACATGATCATCATGCGCAGCTTCTTCTACGGCATCCCGGACAGCCTGCGCGAGTCGGCGGAGATCGACGGCGCGTCCATCGTCCAGATCCTGGTGAAGATCTACGTGCCCCTGTCCACCCCCGTGCTGGCCACCCTGGCCCTGTTCTACGCCGTGGGCCGGTGGAACGGCTACTCCGACGCGCTGATGTACATGAAGATCCCGGAGTTTTATCCCCTGCAGCTGCTGCTGTACAACGTCATCAACAACATCAACTCTGTGGAGATCGCCACCCAGGAGGGCTTCTCCACTCCCGGCCTGTCCGCTTCCCTGAAGGCGGCCATCGTCATGTTCTCCACCATCCCCATCCTGTGCATCTACCCCTGGCTGCAAAAGTACTTCATCCATGGCGTGACCATGGGCGCTGTCAAGGAATAACCGGGCGAAGAATATTCCCCGATCATTCATAAGGCAGCACCACACAATTTGGCAAGAAGCCCCAGCCGGGATTTTAGCCTCAATTCAAGGTTTGGGAAACGAAGGAATACTCTGTGTACCCGCAAGGGGTATGCCGCATCCGTAAACCAGCTTATGCTGGCAACGGCTGCGCAATATTTCTCGTTTTTCAAACCGAGGAAGTGGGGCCAAAAGACGGCTGTGGCTCGCAGACACAATTGCGCGGTGTTGCCATAGGTAACGTCATTATTTTGAAGGAGGAAACACAATGGCAAAGAAACTGGTAGCTCTGCTGCTGGCCGTGGCGATGGTCATGTCCTTCGCACTGGTCGCCCACGCAGAAGAGGCAGAAATCGTGGACGGTAAGTTCACCACCACCCGTCACATCACCGTCGAGGTCTATGACCGCGGCAATGACGGCGGCTCCGACCCCACCAACAACATGTACACCGAGTACATCAAGAAGGGCATGCTGGAAAAGCACAACGTGGAAGTGGAATTCGTCAAGGTCCCCCGCTGGACCGAGGTTGACGAGATCAACAACCTGCTGGCTGCTCAGAAGGCACCCGACATCTGCGTGACCTACAGCTTCCCCACCATTCAGACCTATGCCGACATGGGCGGTGTGATGAACCTGACCGACCTGCTGGAGGAGAACGTGGATCTGACCCCCAACCTGTGGAACTGGCTGGGCGAGACCAACATCTGGTGGGACCGCGATCCCGTTGACGGCCATCTGTGGGCCATCGAGGGCAAGCTGGCCACCTCCAACCGCATTTTGACTTTCGTCCGTCAGGACTGGCTGGATGCGCTGGGCCTGGAAGCTCCCACCACCACCGAAGAGTTCGAAGCCATGCTGTACGCCTTCAAGGACAGAGCCTCCGAGCTGCCCGTTGACGATGCCAGCAAGGTCGTTCCCTACTCCGTGAGCTACGACGTGGGCTGGCGTGCTGCCACCCTGATCGAGTCCTTCATCGACCCCGAGATCTCCGACCGTGAGTTCTTCGTCAACGGCTTCGACGACAGAAAGCTGACCCAGAACGGCACCAAGGAAGCCGTCCGCCTGCTGAACAAGTGGTACAACGACGGCCTGCTGTGGAACAACTTCGCCCTGTACGGCAGCGGCGACACCACTGAGGACGACAACATGAAGGCCGGCTATGTGGGCGCTTTCACCCACAACTGGGACTATCCTTTCCGTAGCGGCACCGACAGCATCAACGCCAACCTGGCCCGCAACGTGGGCGAGGACGCCAAGTTCGTGGCCATCGATCCCTTCACCGACAGCAACGGCACCCACACCAAGTTCGTCTCCAGCACCGCTGGTGACCGCAAGATCTTCTTCCCCCTGACCAACGACGAGCCTCTGGCCTCCCTGCTGTATCTGGACTTCATCTCCCAGCCCGATGTGATCGCTTACCTGCAGATGGGCGATGAGGGCGTGACTCATGAGGTTCTGGAGTCCGGCGCCATCAAGATCATCCCCGCCACCGGCGACGCCATCATGAACTCCGGCATGAACATCGACTACACCATCACCTGCAACGGCCTGAACCTGGGCGACGAAGAGCTGACCCGTATTTCCAAGGCCTACGGCTATGCCGAGATCGATCCCGAGCTGGTCGAGCAGGCTGACGTCTACGCCCAGACCGACGCCCGTCCCGCGAAGAACGTCAACGTGGGCGGCATCGATGCCGAAGCCGGCATCGGCGACACCCTGTCCTCCAAGCGCGACCAGGTTTACGACCAGGCCGTCGTCGCCCCTGTTGCCGATTTCGACAAGGTTTGGGACGAGTTCTATGAGGACTACATGGCTGCCGGCGGCCGCGACATCATGGAAGAGCGCGCCGAGAAGTGGGAAGAGTACTTCGGCGACGCCGACATGCTCCCGTAACTGATCCCATCTCCATATAACCAAGCCCCCCGGCCCAAAAAGCCGGGGGGCATTTTGCTGCACAATCCCCCCAAAAACACCCACCAGCCGCCCGAAGCGTCGCGGAATTGAGCTGTCAGCTAAATGAACAGTACCCAAAGTTTCTGAGTCCGTAGGGGGCGGCAATTTGTCGCCCCACAACGTAACGGAACGGAGCGGTGCGTTGAATGGGAGCAGCTTCCGCGCTCACCAAAGCTTCCCTTGGGGGAGGCTGGCAGGCCGTAGGCCTGACTGAAGAGGGCCTACAGCAGTACGTTCTCTATTAAGGGTACGGTGAATGGTACACGCCACTCCGTAGGGGCGGATACCAGCCGCCCGCAGCGCCGCGGAATTGAGCTGCCGGTTGAATGAACATTACCAAAAGTTTCTGAGTTCGTAGGGGGCGGCAATTTGTCGCCCCGCTGTGTACCGGGATTGAGCGTTTCGTCTATACAGCTCACGTTCATTACCTTTTGGGCGGCTGGTATCCGCCCCTACGCACTCAAAGTATTGAACATTGTACCTCTTTAGTTAAGCATCTCTCGAAACTTTTTACCTGAGTGCCCTCTTCAGTCGCTGAGGCGACAGCTTCCCCCTCAGGGAAGCTCAGGGGATGTATACTTGAGGGTATACGTTGTTCTTTTTTGCTTCCGAAACCGTCAGGTTAAGGGTCGACAAATTGCCGACCCCTACGGGGGCAAAGGCTTTTGGCAGCTGAAAGGGAAAAGGGGCGTGCTGCGGATGCAGCACGCCCTGAAAAAAATACGGTTGATTAGCGGATGTCGTACACGCTTCTGGCGTGGAGGGTCTGGGGGGTTCCGCGGAGGATTTTGATGCGTTTGGTGCCGGCGTTCAGGTCGAAGTAGTTGTCCTCCAGTAGGGTGTCCGGGCCGGCCATGATTTCTACGCTGCGGGCGTAGGCCTTGGCAGTGACGATGATTTCGTCGCCCTCCTGTTTGATCTCCAGCTGGGGGTCGGCGAAGTGGAAGTGCTTGGGGGCGCAGAAGAGGACGGTACCCTCTCCCACAGGCCGGCCTGCCGCGTCCTCGAGGGAGTAGGAGTAGTAGCAGTCATAGGTATCCCGGTCGGAGAAGTCCTGCTCCGGCAGCCATTGGGTGCTCATGGGGGCAACGCTTACGTCAAAGCTGCCGCTCTCGATGATGCTGGCGTCCGGGCGGCGCAGCGCCCAGTGGGCCTTGCCGGTGAAGGGGTGCAGCGTCTCGTTGCTCACGTTCAGCCGGGCGGACTTCTTCAGGGCAAAGGGCTCTGCGTTGACGTTGGTGTTCTGGCTCAGGATGCCCTCCTCATGGCAGGAGATCAGCACGGGGGCGAAGAACCGCTTCTCGTAGTAGTGCAGCGCCTTCCAGCGGCCGAAGTAGTCAATGGAGGCCCAGCTGGCCACCGGCCAGCAGTCGTTCAGCTGCCATACCACCGCGCCCATGCAGTGCTTGTCGTCCCGGTTGCGCCGCCAGTGCTCCACGCCGTACTGCATGGCCTGGGCCTGGAGCAGCTGAGAGGCATACACCAGGAGCTCCATGTTCCGTGGATACAGATACATCTGGGAGAGATAGGATACGATCTTGCCGTTGGCGGAGGCGTTGCGCTGATGCTTCTCCATCACATAGGAGAAGACGTTCCGATCCTCGGGCAGGGTGAAGGCCTGGATGGTCTCCATGCAGGGGAAGCTCTGGAAGCCGAACTCGGACACGTAGCGGAACAGATAATTCCGATAGTCCGTGAAGGGCTTCAGCCCGTGCCACACATCCCAGTAGTGCACGTCGCCCCGGGTGGGATCCTGGGGCTTGTCGAAGCTGCCGCCGCTAGAGGGGGAGGCGGGCCAGTAGAAGGTCTGGGGAGACTCCACCTTCAGAATCTTGGGGATGATGTACTCGTACATCTTGATGTAGTCCGCCTTCTGGCGCGGGCAGTCCACCCACTCGCCCTCGGCCACGAACTGCTCCATCTCGTTGTTGCCGCACAGCAGGGCAAGGGAGGGATGGTGGCGCAGACGGCGCACATTGCCCAGGAACTCCGCCCGGATGTTCTCTTCGAAGTCGTCCGTCAGGTTGTACACGGCGCAGGCGAACATGAAGTCCTGCCACACCAGCAGGCCCAGCTCATCGCAGATGTCATAGAAATAGTCGTCGGGGTAGTAGCCGCCGCCCCATACCCGGATGCAGTTCATGTTGGCCAGCTTGGCATCCTCCAGCAGGCGGCGGGTGCGGTCGGGATTCACCCGGGGCAGCAGATTATCCTCGGGGATGTAGTCCGCGCCCATGGCGAACACGTCCACGCCGTTGACGCAGTGGCAGAAGCATTCGCCCCACTGATCCTTTTTCCGGGTCACCGTCAGGGTGCGCAGGCCGATGCGGCGCTTCCAGCTGTCCAGCCCGTCGCCCAGAGTCACCTCCACGGTGTACAGCGGCTGCTCGCCCAGACCGTTGGGCCACCACAGCTGAGGATTTTCGAAAACGATTTCGCTGCTCTCGCCCTGGGCAGTGAACACGGTTCCGTCGGGCGCGGTGACGGTAACGGCCACCGGTGCGGAGCCTGTCAGCTCGGTCACATGGGTATTGATCCGCAGGGTGACCTTGCCGTCCTTATGCTCCTGGAGCACCAGCACGTCCCGGATGCGGGCGGTGGTGATACCGATGAGCTGAATGCTTCTCCAGATGCCCGCGTCCGGCAGACGGGGGCCCCAGTCCCAGCCGAACATGCAGTGGGCCTTGCGCAGGTTGGGGAAGCCCACCATGGCGTCGGAGGAGCCGTCCGCTCTGGACTCGGCATAGGACTTTTTAATAAAGCGGGTGGGGGAATCAAATTTGACGGAAATGTGATTTTCTCCGACCTTCAGCACGGATTTTACGTCAAATTCATAGGTTCTGTGCATATTTTTGGCCGTTCCAACCACCGTGCCGTTGACGGTGACGGTGGCCAGGGTGTCCAGCCCGTCGCAGCGCAGCAGCACCGCGTCGCTCTCCAGCAGGTCTGCCGGAACGGTGAAATCCCGGCTGTAGATGAAGTCATTGTCCATGATCTTCAGCGCTTCGTTTTCATTGTCCCGGTAGAACGGATCCTCGATCTGACCGGCGGCGAGCAGGTCGTGATAAACCGAGCCGGGGACGGTGGCGCTGACGCGGGGGAATCGGCTGCCGGGGATATCCAGCACCCAGGCACCGTTGAGGGTGAGTGTTTTCATTGTAATACCTCCGAATACGTTTTCGCAAGAGTAAACAAGGGAGTACCCCTACTATACGATGTTTCTTGTGAATTGTCAACAGACAAAGCAGAGACAAAATGCCTTTATAGGCTATTTGCACGAACGGAGACCGCAATTTTTGCACAGTATAAACAAATAATTCACATTCTGTTTGTTTTTTCGTAATAACTATTGACAGATGGACGCTGTGAAACTATAATCGAAATGAAGATAAACGTTTTCGAGAATTTTCGGACATAGGTAGGACAACAAACTCATGGTAACACTCAAGATGCTGGCGAAGGAATGCGGTGTCTCCGTGGCAACGGTCAGCAAGGCGCTGAACGGCGCGCCCGACATCAGCGCCGAAACCGCCTCCCGCATTCAAAGGGCAGCCGTGGCCATGGGCTACACACCCAACTCCGCCGCCCGCGCTCTCAAGACAAGCCGCTCTCACAATCTGGGCGTGATTTTCGACGACGGCACCAGCAGCGGCCTGACCCACGAGCACTTCGCTTACATCCTGGATAGCTTCAAGCGCCGGGCAGAGGCCCTGGGCTATGATATCACCCTCATCAGCGTTCAGCCGGGCCCCTGGGGCGCGGATTATGTCAGCCACGTTCGCTTCCGCAGCTGCGACGGCGTGGCGGTGCTGGTGGCGGAGAACGCCGCCTCCACCATCGCGGAGTTTGTCCGCACCGGCGTGCCGGTGGTCTCCGTGGATTATCACTATGATAATTGCAGCTGCATCGAGTCCGATAACATCAGCGGCATGCGCAGCCTCCTGGAATATGTCTACGGCCAGGGCCACCGCCGCATCGCGGCCATCTTTGGCGACGACAACCCGGTCACCCGGGTGCGCATGTCCAGCTTCTTCAATACCTGCAAGCGGCTGGGGCTGGAGATTCCCGATGAATACATCCGCTGCTGCCGCTATCACGAGGGCGAGCTTTCCGCCATTGCCACCCGGCAGCTGATGCTCCTGCCGGAGCCGCCCACCTGCATCCTGTATCCCGACGATTTTTCCTTCTTCGGCGGCAAGCGGGAGCTGGAGAGCATGGGCCTGTCCATCCCCGATGACGTGAGCGCCGCCGGATACGACGGCATCTCCGTTGGCAAGGTCATTTCCCTTACCACCGTCCAGCAGGACACCGCCGCCATCGGCATCGCCATTGCCGACGAGCTGACCCGCGCGGTGGAGGAGGGCAGAGGCTTCCTGCCCCGGCTGATCTCCGTCCCCTGCTCCCTGATCCAGGGCACCACGGTTCGTAAGATTTAGACATTTCTTTCTTTTGTAATTTAGATATCACCCCGGCGCTCTTGGCTCCCTGATGGGGAGCTGACAGCAAGCCCCCCGCCGAAAATTTAAAAACGGAAAAAAGGAGTACTCCTTTTTTCATTTCATCATGACGGATGAAATGATGATCTTCTGTTTCCGGCGGAAATGAACGTAGTTATTGCCCTTCGGGGTTTTAACAAAAATACAAGGAGGATTCATCATGAAGAAAATCACCAAGCTCTTTGCGATGCTGATTGTCGCTGCTATGGTCTGCGGTTTGTTCGCAGTCTGCGGCACCTCTGCATCCGGCGTTGTCGGTATGTCCGACAGCGACGTCGTTCTCCCCCGTGAAGAGACCCTGTACTTCGCAGGCCAGCAGTGGGGCGCTGTCAACAGCTGGAATATTGTTGGCACCAACCAGAACAATGCTATGGCCATCGCCGGCAACGCTGGCGGCTACCGCACCACCATGTTCGAGACTCTGTTTATGTACAACCCTCTGTCCGGCGAGAAGATCGGCCTGCTGGCTGACTCCTACGAGTGGAACGAGGATCTGACCGAGATGACCGTCTCCCTGAAGGACGCCGCTCACTGGTCCGACGGCACCCCCGTCACCGCTGCTGACGTGGTAGCCACCTGGGACGTGGGTGTGCTGACCAACAACGGCACCGGCGCCGGCAACAAGGCTTACGTTGCGGGCATCGAAGCCACCGGCGACAAGACCTTCGTGATCAAGGCCGTCCTGACCGAAGATGGCCAGCCCGTCAACCCCCTGAAGATCGAAGACTTCATCTGCGGCACCCCCATTGCCCAGGCTGCCTGGATCAAGACCCTGTGCGAGCGCTGCGACAACGATCCTACCAAGATCCTGAACGATGCCGGTGAAGACGTCGTCTGGAGCGGCCCCTACCACAAGTATTATGCCGATGACCAGAAGGTCGTCCTGATCCGTGACGACAACTACTGGGGCCAGGATGAGTCTATGTGGGGCAAGCTGCCCGCTCCCAAGTACCTGGCCCACGTTATCTACGCTGACAACGCTGCCGGCGAGCTGGCCCTGAAGGCCGGCGAGGTCGATGTCTGCCAGCAGTTCATCGGCAACATCCAGAACCTGTGGCTGGAAGACGATCTGCCCATCTCCACCTACTATGATGAAGCCCCCTACGGCGTCTGCCTGACCATGCCCACCGCATGGTACAACATGAACATCCCCGTGATCGCTGAGAACCCCGCTCTGCGTAAGGCCATCGCCATGGCCACCGACTACGAGGCCATCATCGCCAACGCCATGACCAACCAGTCCCCCACCTTCGCCGATGTTCCCCGCTCCCTGATGAACCCCACCGACGGTGAGCAGGCTCTGTACGACCACGAGGCCGTTAAGGACCTGCAGTGGGCCGGCAACGACATCGACGGCGCCAACGCCCTGCTGGACGAGGCTGGCCTGCTGGATACCGACGGCGACGGCTGGCGTGAGTACAACGGCGAGAAGATCTCCCTGAACGCTGTCTGCCCCAACGGCTGGTCCGACTGGCAGGCTGCCATGCAGATCGTTGCCGCCGCTGGCGACAAGATCGGCATCTCCATCGAGCCCGAGTATCCTGAGTGGGACATCATGCAGACCCGCTTCACCGACCCCACCCAGACCGACTACGCCATCTTCATGTGGTCTCCCGACGCTGCTTCTCCCTCCATGCCTTGGGGCCGCTGCAACCAGTTCCTGTCCAGCCAGTTCGTTGGCCTGCAGAACAACTGGAGCGGCAACTGGGGTCAGTACGTCAACGAAGAGGCTGACAAGATCCTGGCTGAAATCCCCCTGACCACCGACCACGACAAGCTGGTTGAGCTGTACACCGAGCTGGTCAAGATCTACCTGACCGACGTGCCCAGCTTCTCCCTGATGTATCGTCCTTCCGTGTTCCACGCTGTCAATGAAAGCGTTTGGACCAACTATCCCTCCGGCGACGACGGCCGCAACATTCCTCCCATGGACTGCACCGATGGCTACGGCATCGCTGCTCTGTACGAGCTGGAACTGGTCGGCTAATATCTGACGAAGCACTGGCCATGCCCTGGGCAACCGGGGCATGGCCTCTTTAAAACAGAAACCACTGGAGGGTGAGCAAATGAAAGGTTACAGAAAATACTTCGGCAAGAAGCTATTGTGGTTCCTCATCACGCTGGTCTTTGCCGTCATTCTTAATTTCGTCCTGCCCCGGCTGATGCCGTCCGACCCCGTTTCCTCCATCACCGGCAAGCTGGCCGCCGGTATGTCCGACTCCGCCGCCGTCCGCGAAATCTACGAGCACTATCAGGAGGAGTTCGGCACCAACAAGCCCATGATTGTCCAGTTCGGCATGTTCGTCAAGAATATGCTCCACGGCAATTTCGGTAAATCCTTCAGTCAGTACCCCCGCGAGGTGAGCGACATCCTCGCCTCCTCCGTCGGCTGGACGGTGGCCTTGCAGCTGCCCGCCATTCTGGTCGGCTGGATCCTGGGCAACGTCCTCGGCGCAATGGCTGCATATCTGCGCAAGGGCTTTGATAAGGTCCTGCTCCCGGTATCCATCTTCTTCGGAAATGTTCCTGCCTTTGCTATGGCAGTTGTTTTGCTGGTCGTCTTTGGCGTCAATCTGAAGATCGCGCCCCTGGCAGGCGGCTATGCAAGTGATATGATCCCCAACCTCTCCTGGCCGTTTATCAAGACGGTCATCTCCCATTACCAGCTGCCCTTCTGGTCGATCGTCATCATCAGCATCGGCGGCCAGGCCATCGGCATGCGCTCCATGTCCATCTATGAGCTGAACGCCGACTACGTCAAGTACAGCCGCTTCCTGGGCATCAAGGACAGCAAGATCGTCGGCTACGTGTTCCGCAACGCCATGCTGCCCCAGATCACGGGCCTGGCCATGAGCCTGGGCACCATGATGGGCGGCGCGCTGGTGGCGGAGAAGATCTTCTCCTACCCCGGCCTGGGCAACACCATGTATAAGGCCGTGGTGGCGGCGGACTATCCCCTGATCTCCGCCTGTACCCTGATCATCACCATCATGGTTCTGCTGGCCAATTTCCTGCTGGACATTGTGTACGGTCTCATTGATCCCCGGGTCAAGGCCGCGCAGGTTGACTGAGAGAGGGGGCACTTACCATGAAAAATACGCTGCGTAATGTTTTCCATTCCTCTAAGTTTGTGGCAGGCTTCATTATCTTTATGTTCCTGCTGGTCACCATCATTGTCTATCCCCTCATCAATCCCGGCAGCCCCCTGGAGCAGATCGGCGTGGGCACCTTTGCCAAGCCCGGTACATATGTCTCATTGTACGATGCCGCCAAGACCAATCCCGACCGGGAGCGGGAGACCCTGCGCCTGACCGACGCCGACGACAAGCGCCTTGCCAAGGCCCTCAGCGACTCCGACCGGGTGCTGATGGTGGAATGGCTGGGCCTGAAGGGCGTTGACCTGGAGGGTGTGGACTACCAGGACACCGAGGCTCTGCTGGAGCTGTGGCATGAGAATTACGATTCCACCTTCAAGCCCAAGGGCATGACCTCCGCCGCTCAGAAGAAATACAAGCGGCTGAACGACGCGCTGCTGGATTTACAGACCGCCGAAAACCTCACCGTCTCCTCCGAGGGCGAGGAGCTGAGCACCATCAAGAAGAACGACTATGTGAACGTCGGCACCGTCACCAACGTCAAGACCCTGCCCCTGGGCACCGATAACTTCGGCCGCGACGTGCTGAAGGAGCTGGTGGGCGCGACCAAGACCTCCCTGGTGGTGGGCCTGGTGGCCGGTGTGGTGGCTACCCTGATCGGCCTGACCCTGGGCCTGCTCTCCGGCTATATCGGCGGCGTGGTGGATGATATCATCATGTTCGTCACCAACCTGTTCACCGTCATTCCCGGCTTCATCCTGCTGATCCTGATCTCCTATTCCATCAGCCCCGATCTGCGCGGCCCCACCACCGTGGCGGTGGTCATCGGCTTCACCAGCTGGACTTGGACGGCCCGTTCCGTTCGCTCCCAGGTCATTTCCCTGCGCAACCGGGATCATGTGAATCTGTCCAAGCTCTCCGGCCACAGCCTGATTCGCATCGTGGTCACTGATATTCTGCCCTATATTGCATCCTATGTTGTGATGGCCTTCATTCTCCAGGTATCCTCTGGCATCCTGAGCGAGGCGCAGCTGTCCCTGCTGGGCCTTGGCCCCAAGACCACCGTCACCCCCACCCTGGGCCTGATGATGAACTGGGCAATGAGCTACTCCGCGCATATCAACGGTACCTGGTGGGCTTACCTGCCTGTGATCCTGACCATCACCCTCATCTCGTTCTCCCTGAACCTGATGAATACCGGCCTGGATCAGGTGTTCAACCCCACCCTGAGAGACTAAGGAGGCAGTTATGGCGAACGAGAATATGGAGAAAAAATCTTCCGGCCGTGTGATGCTGGAGGTTCGCAACCTGAAAACCAAGTACGTCACCCGCTTCGGCGAGAGCGTCTACGCCGTGGACGGCGTGTCCTTCAAGATCGAGGAGGGCAAGTCCATGGGCATCGCCGGTGAGTCCGGCTGCGGCAAGTCCACCCTGGCCTTGAGCCTGATGGGCTACTACTTCGCTCCCCTGCACTACATCAGCGGCGATATCATCATCGATGGCAAGAACATCTCCGGCATGGATCCCGATGCCGTCCGCAAGACCATCCTGGGTACTGAGATCGCCTACATCCCCCAGGCGGCCATGAACGCCCTGAACCCCACCCAGAAGATCATTCGCTTCATCGAGGATGTGGTTCACGCCCATGACCCCAAGGCGGATAAGAAGGACATCCGCGCCAAGGCAGAGCAGCGCTTCGCCGAGCTGGGCCTGCCCGCCAAGGTGCTGGATCAGCACGCCGTGGAGCTGTCCGGCGGCATGAAGCAGCGTACTGTTATTGCCGTGTCCACCATTCTGAACCCCAAGGTTCTGATTGCGGACGAGCCGTCCTCCGCACTGGACGTGACCAGCCAGAAGATGGTCATTAAAATGATGCGCGAGCTGATGAAAAAGGGCTACATCAAGGCCATGGTGTTCATCACCCACGAGCTGCCCCTGCTGTATAACGTCACCGACGATATCATGGTCATGTACGCCGGTCAGATCGTGGAGCGGGGCACCGCCAAGGAAATGGTGTTCGACCCCACCCATCCCTATTCCCACGGCCTGATGGGCTCCATCCTGGTTCCCGAGGAGGGCACCCGCGGCCATAAGCTCACCGCCATCCCCGGCACGCCCCCCAACCTGAAGCATCCCCCCGCAGGCTGCCGCTTTGCCGAGCGCTGCAAGTATGCCAAGCCGGAGTGCAAATTCAACAGCCCCGCCGAGCGGGAATTCGGCGACAACCGCATGTACCGCTGCCTGATGGGCGTGGACGAACTGAAGGAGGTATACAGCCATGAGTGAAGATAGAATCGCCTCTGCCAAGGACTTCACCAATGCCCCCCTGTGCCTCAGCGGCCGCCATGTGACCAAGGTGTTCGGCTTCGGCGAGAAGAAAACCATCGCCGTCAACGACGTGAGCTTTGACTTCCACGAGGGCGAGTTCGTCTCCATCGTCGGCGAGTCCGGCTCCGGCAAGACGACCCTTTCTAAGATCCTACTGGGCCTGTTGAACCATACCGAGGGCGAGATCCTCTTCCAGGGCAAGCCCCGTGATATTTCCAGCGCCAAGAAGCGGAACAATTACTGGAAGGGCATCCAGGCCATCTTCCAGGATCCCTTCTCCTCCTACAACTCCTTCCATAAGATCGATGCCGTGCTGCTGGACTGCATCAACATGCGCGGCGGCAAGCATCTGCCCATGGAAAAGAAGATCGAGATGATGACCGAGGCCTGCTCTTTCGTTAACCTGAAATTCGCGGAGCTGACCAATAAGTATCCCTTCGAGCTGTCCGGCGGTCAGATGCAGCGGCTGATGATCGCCCGCATCTTCCTGCTCAAGCCCAAGATTCTGCTGGCCGACGAGCCGACCTCCATGGTGGACGCCTGTTCCCGGGCCACCATCCTGGACATGCTGCTCCAGCTGCGTGATGAGATCGGCATGACCATCATCTTCATCACCCACGACATCGGCCTGGCCTACTACATCTCCGACACCGTCTACATCATGGAGCACGGCAAGTTCGTGGAGTACGGCAAGGCAGACGAGGTCATCCTCAACCCCCAGGCCGCTTACACCAAGCGCCTGATCTCCGACGTGCCCAAGATCCACGAGGAGTGGGACTTGTCCACCGTCGACCTGAAGCAGGAGTAAGCCTTTCCCCGTTCCCCCAATCGGGGAGCGGCATAAGGCTTTCCCCTCGGTTGAATGGCAGCCTGCCGCGCATTACATTGCACCCCACCCCCGGCGAACCCTCGCCGGGGGCTTTTTCAAAAGCCCCCTCTCCGAAAAACTTTAAAAAACCCACACAAATCAAAATAATATTCCTTGCATTTTACAATGCAATGTGGTAAACTGGTAACGTAAACGTTTAAGCAACCGTCCCCCCTCCGTAGGGGCGGATACAGCCGCCCGCAACGTCGCGGAATTGAGCTGTCAGTTGAGTGAACACTACCCAAAGTTTCTGAGTTCGTAGGGGGCGGCAATTTGTCGCCCCGCCGTGTACCGGGATTGAGCGGTTCGTCTGTACAGCTCAGTTCCATTACCTTTCGGGCGGCTGATATCCGCCCCTACTAGTCCATATCTGTTAAAGTTTTATCTTTGATAGAGGAGGCTTTAAGTTAAACATGCATTAATCTTCACCATATAGAGTAAAACTTTAATGGATATAGGCTACTACGCACTCAAAGTGTTTAACTTTCTACCTCTTTAACTAAAGTCTCCCACGAAACCATACGCTGAGTGCCCTCTTCAGTCGCTGCGGCGACAGCTTCCCCCGCAGGGAAGCTTGGGGGATGCATACGTCAGGTTATACGTTGTTCGGTACTGCTTTCCAAACCGTTAGGTTGAGGGTCGGCTGGTAGCCGACCCCTACGGGCTTATAATGTTTAACTCAGCCGGGATCAAGCACCTCCACCTGCTGCAGGGCAGGTTTATCAAAAAAAGTAAAAAATATTTCAAAGGAGAGTCGATATGCGCTACGGTTATTTTGACGACGCAAAAAAAGAGTACGTAATTCAGACCCCCGCGACCCCGATGCCCTGGATCAACTATCTGGGTAGCAAGGATTTCTTCTCCCTCATCAGCAATACCGCCGGTGGCTATTGCTTCTATCGGGATGCCAAGCTCCAGCGGCTGCTGCGCTACCGCTACAACAATGTCCCCGCCGACATCGGCGCCCGCTTCTTCTATATTAAGGAAGCCGGGAAGGCTCCCTGGAGTCCGGCGTTCCATCCCTGCGATACCGCCCTGGATTCCTACTGCTGCCGTCACGGCATGGGCTACACCATCTTCCAGTCCGAGAAGGACGGCATTGCCGCCGAAATGACCTTCCTGGTGCCGGGGGATGAAAACTGCGAGCTTCAGCAGGTTCGCCTGACCAACAAGTCCGCCGAAAAGCGGAGCTTCCGCTTTACCGCCGCCGTGGAGTGGTGCCTGTGGAACGCGGTGGACGATTCCACCAACTTCCAGCGCAACCTGAACATCGGCGAGCTGGAGGTGGAGGGCAGCGTGATCTACCACAAGACCGAGTACCGCGAGCGCCGGGATCACTATGCCTACTACGGCGTGAACGCCCCCCTGTCCGGCTTTGATACCGACCGGGATCATTTCCTGGGTACCTTTGGCAATTTTGCCGCACCCCAGGCCATCGTGAACGGCACCGCCGGTGACTTTGTCGCTCACGGCGGCGCGCCCATGGCGGCGCTGCACCTGGATGTGGAGCTGCTGCCCGGCGAAAGCAAGTCCTTTGTGTTCGTCCTGGGCTACGCCAGAAATGCCAGAGATCAGAAGTTCATCGCCCCCGGTGTTATCCGCAAGGATGGCGCTTACCGGGTGCTGAAGGAGTTCAGCACCGACGCGGCGGTGGATCAGGCCATGGCCGATCTGGCCGCCTATTGGGATGGCCTGCTGGGCACCTATACCCTGAGCAGCAAGGACGAGAAGCTGAACCGCGCCGTGAACATCTGGCACCAGTATCAGTGCATGGTCACCTATAATATGAGCCGCTCCGCCAGCTATTTCGAGTCCGGCACCGGCCGCGGCATGGGCTTCCGGGACAGCTGCCAGGATCTGCTGGGCTTCGTCCACATCGCCCCCGACCGGGCGCGGGAGCGGATCATCGACATTGCCTCCGTCCAGTGGGCGGACGGCTCCACCTATCACCAGTACCAGCCCCTGACCAAGCGGGGCAACAACGATATCGGCTCCGGCTTCAATGACGACCCCCTGTGGCTGGTGGCCGCCACCCATGCCTACATTGCCGAGACCGGCGACTGGAGCATCTTGGATCATCCCACTCCCTTTGACAATGTTCCCGGCTCCGAGCAGCCCCTGATGGAGCACCTGCGCCGCAGTGTGGGCTACACCATGACCCACAAAGGCCCCCATGACCTGCCCCTGATCGGCCGCGCCGACTGGAACGACTGCCTGAACCTGAACTGCTTCTCTGAGGAGCCGGGCGAGAGCTTCCAGACCTCCGGCCCCTCCGAAGGCCCCGTGGCCGAGTCCGTATTCATCGGCGGCATGTTCGTGCTCTATGGCCGGGCCTATGCCGAAATCTGCCAGGCCCGCGGCCTGACCGAGGAGGCCCAGACCGTCCTGTCCGCCGTGGCGGAGATGGACAAGGCCATCCAGACCGCCGGATGGGACGGCGAGTGGTTCGTCCGCGCCTATGACGCCTTCTCCAACCCCGTTGGCTCCCACAAGTGCGACGAGGGCAAGATCTACATCGAGCCCCAGGGCATGTGCGTCATGGCCGGTGTGGGCAAGGACAACGGCAAGGCCGTGCAGGCTCTGGATTCCGTCCGCAAGCACCTGCTGGGCAAGTACGGCGTGGAGTTGCTGGCGCCCTGCTACACCGTCTACCACAAGGAGCTGGGTGAAATTTCCTCCTATCCTCCCGGATACAAGGAAAATGGCTCCATCTTCTGCCACAATAACCCCTGGATCTCCATTGCGGAGACCGTGGTGGGCCGGGGCGATAACGCCTTTGATATCTACAAGCGCACCGCGCCTGTCTATCAGGAGGAAAACAGCGACATCCGCCGGGTGGAGCCTTATGTGTACGCCCAGACCGTCGCCGCCCGCGCCTCCTTTGAGGAGGGCGCTGCCCGCAACAGCTGGCTCACTGGCACCGCCTCCTGGACGTTTGTCAACATCAGCCAGTACATCCTGGGCATCAAGCCCACCCTGACGGGCCTGAGCGTGGATCCCTGCCTGCCCGCAGGCTTCGGCGACTACACCGTCACCCGCCGCTTCCGGGGTGCGACCTACCACATCCATGTGCGTCAGACCGGCAGCTACAGCCTGACCGTGGACGGCCAGAGCATCTCCGGCAAGGTGATCCCCGATACCGGCAAGGGCGAGTATCAGGTTGAGGTGAGCGTATGATGTTCCCAAAGGATTTCCTCTGGGGCGTGGCTTGCGCCTCCTATCAGTGCGAGGGCGGCTGGAACGAGGACGGCAAGGGGCCGAGCATCTGGGACGATTTCTCCCACACCCCCGGCAACATCTATAACGGCGACACCGGCGACGTTGCCTGCGACAGCTACCACCGCTGGGCGGAGGATGTAGCCCTGATGAAGCAGCACGGCATCCAGGCCTATCGCTTTTCCATCAGCTGGCCCCGCATCATCCCCGATGGCGACGGCGCGGTGAATCAGCAGGGCTTTGCGTTTTACGACAATCTGGTGAATGCCCTGCTGGAAAACGGCATCAAGCCCATGATTACGCTGTACCACTGGGATCTGCCCAGCGCCCTCCAGGACAAGGGCGGCTGGCTGAACCGGGACATCGTGGCCGCCTTCGGCCGGTATGCCGCCGTGGTGGCGGAGCACTTCGCCGGACGGGTGGATACCTACATGACCCTGAACGAGCCGCAGTGCGTCACCGCCCTGGGCTACGTCACCGGCCTGCACGCCCCCGGCTGGAAGCTGGGGGAGACGGAGGCGCTGAAATGCTACTTTAACCTCTGTCTGGCCCACAGTGAGGCCACCCGGCAGATTCGCAGGGCCGTGCCTGGCGCGTTCATCGGCATCGCCACCTGCGGCCGCCTGTGCTACCCCAGGGTGGATACCCCCGCCGCCCGGCAGGCCGCCTACGATGCCACCTTTGACCCGACCGACTGGATGTTCAGCATGAACCTGTTTATGGATCCGCTGTTCTTCCGCAGCTATGCGAAGGGCTCCCCCCAGGTGGTGGAGGACTTCGCCGCGAAGATTCCCCAGGCGGATTGGGACAAGCTGGAGAAGCCGGACTTCGTGGGCGTCAATGTCTACCAGGGCGACCCGGTGGAGGAGGACGGAACCAAGTCCCCCATTCCCGCAGGCTTCCCCCTCACCGCGACCAAGTGGAAGGTCACCCCGGAGGTAATGCACTTCGGCATCCTGAATGTGTACAAGCGCTACGCCTGCCCCATCTACATCACGGAAAACGGCCTTTCCTGCAATGACCGAATTTACCTGGACGGCGCCGTCCACGATGCCGACCGCATCGACTTCCTCACCCGCTACCTGCGGGAGCTTTCCAAGTGCCTGGAGGATGGCGTCGACCTGCGGGGCTACCTGCAATGGAGCTTCCTGGATAATTTCGAGTGGAGCAACGGCTACAGCGAACGCTTCGGCATCATCTACGTCGACTACGCCACCGGCCACCGCACCCCCAAGGACTCCGCCCGCTGGTATAAATCCGTCATCGAATCCAATGGCGAAATCCTGAAATAACCCCCCCCGCAAACACCAAGCCCTTGGCTCCCCCCTTCTTTCCACCGGGAGCCAAGGGCATTTCATTTAACAGCACCCCCCGTAGGGGTCGGCAACCTGCCGACCCTCAACCTAACGGTTTCGATAGCAGTAAAGACGAGCGTATAACCTTACGGGTAAATCTCTAAGCTTCCCTGAGGGGTGTTGCAGAGCGCAGCGAATCTTTAATAACAATCATTGCCGGTGGCAATGATACAATAATCAATTAGCTGTCGCCGCAGCGACTGAAGAGGGCACTCAGCTCATGGTTTCGGGAGAGATTTGGTTAAAAGGGTAGAGTCTAAAAAATTCTGAGTCTGTAGGGGCGGATACCAGCCGCCCGCCGAGTACCGGGATTGAGTGTTTCGACTATACAGTTCACTTTCGTTACCTTTCGGGCGGCTAATATCCACCCCTACGGATGGGGTACCTACCATTCAACGCACTGCTATCGAAGTGGCAACGCCGCGGGGCGACAAATTGTCGCCCCCTACGAAATCAGAAGATTTTTCCGGCTTCCGTTCAACCGGCAGCTCAGACCCGTAACGTTTCGGGCTGCTGGTATCCGCCCCTACGCACTCAAAGTGTTTTAGTTGCTACCTTTTTAGTTGGGCCTCTTTCAAAACCATCACCTGAGTGCCCTCTTCAGTCGCTGCGGCGACAGCTTCCCCCTCAGGGAAGCTTGGGGGATGTAAACTTGAGGGTATACGTTGTTCTTTTTTGCTTCCGAAACCATAAGGTTAAGGGGCGGCAGGTTGCCGCCCCCTACGGGTTGATGTATTTAGGCCTCCGGGGTCAGGTGGAGGGTCATGGCGGGGGCCTTCTGGTCGGTGAAGTCCAGGGTGAAGGTGGCGGTTTTGCCTGCTGCGGTATAATTCAGCGGCTCCTCGGTGCCGTCAGCGTTGAGGATGGTCAGGGTGAAGCCCTCCAGGTGTTTGGCGGGGAGGGTGAACTGAACCTGGCCGGTGGGCTGCGTCAGCTGGCCGCTGATTTCGAAGGCGGCGGTGAGGAGGAGTTTGCCGTTTTTTAGGGTGCCCAGGCGCAGAACCTGCTCTCCGGCGGGGAGCCAGCGGGTTAGGGGCTGGGCGGTGGTTTGGTCGATCAGTATCAGGCGCGCGCCGTCGCTGACCTGGCCGCATACGGGGCAGAGGGTGAATTCGTAGGCGTCCTCTGTGTCTGCGGTACGCAGGGTATAAGGCAGGGCGGCGCAGGCTGCCGTCCCCCGGTGGCCGCAGCTGCGGCGGCAGGGGGCGAGGTGGGTACCGCTCTCCTGGGGCGTCCATTCGCCGTAGTAGTGGGACAGCCGGGCGGTTATGTCGCTGGTATAGCGGTGACGGCACACTGCGCAGGTGTGGGTGGTGTAGCCATCCTCGGTGCAGGTGGGGGGCGTGACGACGGAGGTATAGGAATGGCCGGTGGGGTCAATGGAGGCCTGGGGCGTGAAGATTTTGTCGCAGCCTTCCCGTCCGCAATGGCTGCCGTCCGTCAGTCCGGCGTTGGTACAGGTGGGCGGATATCCCTGATCGTTCACAGGCAGATGTGTCAGGGCGGAGCCCGTATCGGTTTTGGTGTGGGTTTCCCGGCAGCCGCCAGAGCCATAGCGGACGCATTTGGCGGTTTTTGTTCCGTCGCGTTCACAGGCGGCGTCACCGTTGGGGACATAATCCGCCTCCAGGAAGTCATGCCCCAGCGCGGAGTTTTCAATGGTCACGGTGTGGGTTTCCCGGCAGCTGCCGAAGCCATAGCGGACGCATTTGGCGGTTTTTGTTCCGTCGCGTTCACAGGCGGCGTCACCGTTGGGGACATAATCCGCC
>CAKTIM010000029.1 GCA_934565795.1 uncultured Oscillospiraceae bacterium | reverse complement strand
CTTTTTTCTTTTATTCTACTGCATTTTTGGATTTTGTGCAATTTATATATGATGTTTGGGTTTTCAGATACACCCTAATATTTTGCGCCGGCCTCCCCCTTTTGGGGAGGTTTTTGCAACTCTTAAGAATTTATAAATCTGCGAAATCCTCTGGTAATTTAGCATCCCGGTATGATATAATGGGGGCATCACACCGAAGGAGGACTGCTTTATGAAACGATTGGCCTGTCTGGCTCTGGTACTGGTTCTGCTGGCGGGGGTGCTGCCGCTGGGGGCCGGGGCGGAGGGTGCCTTCCGCTTTACCCAGGAAAACTTCCCCAGGATGGACGGCTCCACCTCTCTGACGCCGCTGGGGGCGGGAATTGCCAGCGCTCTGCTGGGGCTGAGCCGGGAGGACGCTGCCTCTCTGGTCTCGTTCAACCGCACCACCCAGTCCTTTCTCAATCTGATGGAAGGATACTGCGACATCGTCATTGCCGCCGAGCCGAAGAGCCAGGTATTCGACGAAATGCTGGAAAACGGCTTCCGCTGCGAGATGCAGCAGATCGCCAAGGAGGCGCTGGTGTTCGTGGTGAACGAGGATAACCCGGTGGATTCGCTGACCATCCAGCAGCTTCAGGGCATCTATTCCGGCCAGATCACCAACTGGGCGGAGGTGGGCGGCGAGGACTGCCCCATCGAGGCCTTCCAGCGCAACACCACGGCAGGCAGCCAGGTGATGATGGAAAAGCTGGTGATGGACGGCATCCCCATGGCGGAGGTACCCACTGCCATGATGCCCGGCGGAATGGCCGAGCTGATCGAGGCAGTGCGGAATTACGACAATTCCGCCAGCGCCATCGGCTACACCGTATATTACTATGCCGCCGACATGCAGATGGCCTCAGGGCTGAAAATTTTGCAGGTGGACGGCGTGACGCCCAGTCCGGCTTCTCTTCAGGATGAAAGCTATCCCTTTATCAACGGCTACTATACCTGCATTTCCGCCGACGCGCCGGAAGGCTCCCCCCAGCGGATTCTCTTTGACTGGCTGGTGAGCGAGGCAGGCCAGCGGCTGCTGGAGCTGGAGGGCTATGTGCCCGTCTACGCCGCCGGAGAGGCCCCGGAGAGCGGCGCAAACGTGATCGCGGACTACTCGAATTACGTTCCCAACAACGGCCAGCCGGCACAGTTCACCGAATTTGACTGCCGCCACGACGTTTTCGAGCCGCGCAGTGACTATGGCAATATCTATCCCTACAAGGGCACTGAATATTTTGCCAATACAGAATATGAAGACACCCTTTACGAGTATCCCCTGGGCAGCCTTCAGGGCTTCTACACCCACAAGGGCGAGCTGATCACCGATCCCATCTTCACCTCCATCCTGCGCACCACCGTCGATTACGCCCCCGGCGGCGACTATTTTTGGGTGGTGACCGACCAGGACGGCAAGACCGGCTATGTGGCCAAGGACGGCAGCCGTGCCTCCGGCCTGTGCTATCTCCAGTTCTATTCCATTGGCGACCTGTTCCTGGGCATCCGTAATGAGGACATGACGGAGTTTGACGTATTCGACATTCAGCTGAACCTGCTGATGACCCAGGCCGATTTCACCGTGGACGGCAAGGTTTATCTGCCCTCCGGCATCTACGGAGAGCTGGCCGCCTGCATGGAGCTTTCCGACGACTATTTTCAAACCGGCCTCACCCGGTACGCCATCTTAAAGGACGGCCAGATTCTGCTGGAATCGGACAACTACCTGGGGCTGGACGAAAACGTGATCTTCCAGTGCGACATCAGCTACAACGCCACGCTGTATCGGCATGATCTGACGCCCCTGGTCGATCCCTCCCTGGGGCACTACGGCATCCTGTGCCTCCCCGGCGGCCTGTACCGCATTGAGGCCGTTGACAGCGGCCGGGATTTCATCGTGGATCGCTTCGGCAATGAATTTGAATGGGGCTACGACGACGTGAAATACTGCGCCGATAACAGCTTCCGGGTGATTCGGGGGGATACCTCCAAAATTTACTCCGACCGGGGCACGCTGCTCTTTGACAATATCCCGACAGACTGGGATTACGAGGGGGAGGGTATCTTCATCCAATCCAGCCATGGAGACGGCGTCACCCTGTACCATATGCCGGACGGCCGCAGCCGCAGCTTCCCCGGCGCTTCCTATGGCTACCGGGTGGGCAAGCTGATCTGCGTGGTGGGCGACGAACAGACCCAGACGGTGGATCTGGACTTCAATACCCTGGGCGGCATCTTTGAAAGCGCCTACACCGAAGCGGACTATTTTACCGGCCAGGACTATCTGATCTGCTACAACGCCCATGGCTTCTCCGAACAGAGGATCCTGGTAAAGGACGATTACCAGACGGAGCTGCTGCGCACGAACGGTAACCTGAACTTCCAGGATGGTTACATCCTCGTCACCGACGACTGGGCCTTCCGCTGCTATGATCCCAACGGCAGCCTGATCTTCTGCTATCCCTACTACGGCATGGGCGGCGACTGAGCACTCTTTCTTCATGCAGCACCGTGCGAATGCGGTGCTGCATTATTTAATTTTTCATGAAATGCGGTCAAAAGGGTGGAAATGCCGGGAAAGCTGTGCTATAATGTGTTTAAGTATACCATACGGAGAGAGAAGCTATGCTGGAATTACTGTCCCCCGCCGGGTCAATGGAGGCGCTGCGCGCTGCCGTGCAGAATGGCGCGAATGCCGTTTATCTGGGCATCGGCGCGTTTAACGCCCGCCAGAGCGCGAAAAATTTCACATTGGAAACCCTGGGCGAGGCGCTGAAATACTGCCACGTGCGGGGCGTGGACGTGCACCTGACGCTGAACACCCTGGTCACCGACCGGGAATTCAAGTCCGTATCCGAGCTGATCCGCAAAACCGCCGAGGCGGGTGTGGACGCATTCATTGTGCAGGATCTGGGGGTGGCGCAGCTGTGCCGCCAGATTGCGCCGGAGGTGCCGGTGCACGGCTCCACGCAGATGACCGTCCACTCCCTGCCCGGCGTGCAGCTGTGCGCCGCCATGGGCATGAAGCGGGTGGTGCTCAGCCGGGAGCTGAGCCGGGAGGAGATTCGCTACATCTGCCAGAATTCTCCCATTGAAATCGAGGTATTCGGCCACGGAGCGCTGTGCATGTGCTATTCCGGCCAGTGCTATCTGTCCGCCATGATCGGCGGCCGCTCCGGCAACCGGGGCCGGTGCGCCCAGCCCTGCCGCCAGAGCTACGGCTATGGCCGGTGGGAAAGCCGGTATCCCCTGAGCCTGAAGGACAACTGCCTGGTGCACTATGTCAAGGAGCTGGAGGAGATGGGGGTGGCCTCCCTGAAGCTGGAAGGCCGGATGAAGCGGCCCGAATATGTGGCCACCGTCACCGGCGTCTACCGCAAGGCCATTGACGACGGTCAGGTGACCCAAGAGATGATGGATGAACTCTACACCGCTTTCAACCGCCAGGGCTTTACCAACGGCTACTACACCAACCGGGTGGACAGCAAAATGTTCGGCACCCGGGAGGATACGCGGGACGACCCCGCCTGGCTGCAAAGGGCGCGGCAGAGCTATGAATCCGGGGAGACCTCCCTGGTGGACATTCAGTTTCGGTGTGCCGTCACGGTGGACGGCTGCGCTCTCACCGTCACCGACCCGGAGGGGCGCACCTGCAGCGTGGCCGGGCCGAAGCCGGAGCTGGCCCGCTCGGTGGCGCTCTCCGGCCAGGTGCTGAGCCAATGGCTTTCCAAAACCGGCGGCACCCCCTACCGCTGCACCGAGATCCGCACCCACATTGACCCCGGCCTGACCGTGCCCGCCTCCGCCATCAACGCCATGCGCCGGGAGCTGCTGAACCAGCTCACCGCCATCCGGGCCAGAACCAAGGAGCGCACCCTGCGCACACCGAAGCCGGTACCCAACTACCGGGGCAACACCAAGCTTCCCGGTCTGACCATCCAGGTCACCACCCGGGAGCAGCTGACCCCCGCGCTGGTGAACACAGAGACGGCCATGCTCTATGTGCCCATCCACCTGCTCACCGAGGACGCCGCCCTGTGTCAGACGCTGGGCAAGCGGGGCCGGGTGGCCACTGTGCTGCCCCGCATCGTCCACGACGGGGAGCTGCCCCAGCTCCGCGCCGCCATGGAGCAGGTGCGCAATCTTGGCATCCGGGATGTGCTCATCGGGAATTACGGCCTGGTGATCCCCGCCAGAGAGGCGGGCATGCGGATGCACGGCGACTTTGGGCTGAACGCCTTCAATTCCGCCGCCGTCAACTATCTGCAAAAGATGGACATTGCCTCCGTCTGCCTCAGCTTTGAAATGACGCTGCCCCAGATTCGGGACGTCAGCAAGGCCATTCCCACGGAAATTTTCGCCTATGGGCGGCTGCCGCTGATGGTCACGGAGCACTGCCTGATGCTGGGCCGCACCGGCGAATGCAGCTGCAACTCCGCCCCCACCAAGCTCACCGACCGCACCGGCGCGGAGTTCCCCATCATCAAGGACGGGGCCAGCTGCCGCAGTGTGCTGCTCAACGGCAAGAAGCTCAGCTGGCTGGATCGGCAGAACGACCTGTCCCGATTGGGCCTGTGGGCGATCCGGCTGTACTTCACCACCGAAAACAGCCGGGAGGTCAACCGCATTCTGAACGAGTACGTAACGCCCGTCCCCTTTGAGCCGGGCTTCTGCACCCGCGGGCTGTATCTGCGGGGCGTGGAATAATTGCATGAGGATTTGATATGAAGCATTTGATTTTAGCCTCCGGCTCCCCCCGGCGCAGGGGGCTTCTGAGCCTGTTCGGCATTCCCTTTTCCGTCCACGCGGCGGACATTGACGAGACCATGGATCCGGCCAAATCCCCCTACGACGAGGTAGCGCGGGTCAGCAGCTGCAAGGCGCTGGCCATTGCCCGGCAGCCGGGGGATGTGGTGATCGCCGCCGATACCATCGTGGTATGCGGCGGGAAGGTACTGGGCAAGCCCCACAGCCGCCAGGAGGCCATTGACATGCTCCGGCTGCTCTCCGGCCGGGAGCATCAGGTCATGACCGGCTGCACCGTGCTGACCGATGATGCCCGGGAAACCTTCACTGAGGTCACCACCCTGACCTTCCGGCCCCTGAGCGACCGGGAAATTGAGCGCTATGTGGACACCGGCGAGCCCATGGACAAGGCGGGTGCCTACGGCATCCAGGGCGGCGCGGCGCTGTTCTGCCCCGGCATCACGGGGGACTACTACAACGTGATGGGCCTGCCCGTGTGCCACCTGGGGACGGTGCTGCACGCTTTCGGCGTCTGGGAGGATAACGCATGAGGCATCTGTTCAATACCAAGCTGAAAATCATCATCATCCTGGCGGTGCTGCTCACCGCCGTGCTGGCCGTGATGGCCGGTCTGACCAACCAAAGCGTGCCGGAGCTGCTGGTGCAGGGCGTGCTTGCCCCCTTCCGGGCCGCCGCCACCTCCCTGACCAAGACCGCCGAGCGGTACTACAGCTATATGTTCCGCTACGAGGCGCTGGAGGCGGAGAACGAATCGCTGAAGGAGCAGATTGCCAACATGGAGGACGCCGCCCGAAAGGCCGACGCCACCGAGCGTGAAAATGCCCGTCTGCGCAACCAGCTCAGCTTCCGGGAAACCCACGAGACCTATGACGAGGTGGATGCCTACATCATCGGCTGGAGCTCCACCGACTGGTCAAATACCGTGACCATCAACCGGGGCAGCAACGCGGGCATTGAGGAGAACATGGTCGCCATCACCGACGTGGGCGAGGTGGTTGGCCTGGTCACCCAGGTGGGGCCAAACTTCGCCGTGGTAAAAACGGTGCTGGACTCCACCCTGGAAATTTCCGCCACCATCACCACCTCCGGCTACAACGGCATGGTCAGCGGCGGCTATATCGAGGGGAATGAGAAGTTCCTGCAAATGGACTACCTGCCCTCCTCCTCCATCATTCGGAACAAGGATCAGGTGGTTACCTCCGGCTCCACCGTGTATCCCCGGGGCCTGATCCTGGGGCATGTGGTGGACGCGGGCTTCAGAGAGACCGGCGTGGCCAAATACGCTGTGCTGCAGCCTGCGGCGGACATCAGCTCTTTGGAGCAGATTTTTATCGTGACAAACTTCCAAACGGAATGAGGCTGGACTGATGGCAAACGAAAGCAACTCCCGCCCCCGCCGGTCGTCTGCCCGGCGTCCGGCCAAGCGCCCCCCCGCCCGGCTGCGGCCAAAGCAGAAACAGAAGCGGGTACACCGCACCCTGTATCCCGAATTCAAGCCGGATGGCCGCCGGGTCAGCCTGTTCAAGCCCCTGCATTTTACCCATCTGCAATGGCTCCAGCTGCTGCGGTGGGCGGCCTACACAGGCGTGTGCGTCCTGTGTCTGGTCATTCAGGATTCCATTATGAGCCGGGTGTCCATCTTTGGTGCCACCACCGACCTGGCCGTGGCCGCCATGCTGCTGATCACCGTGCTTGAGGGCTGCGACGTGGGCAGCGTATTCATTCTCGTCGCATCCACCATCTTTTATTTCTCCGGCTCCGCACCCGGCCCCTACAGCGTGGGCATGCTTACGGTGCTGGGCGTCTGCGCCACTCTGGCGCGTCAGGCTGTATGGCGCCGCAGCCGCAGCTCCATTCTGCTGTGCGCCGGGCTGGCGGCAATGGCCTATGAAGTTGGACTATACGTGGTCGGCCTGTTTATGGGCCTGACCAGCTGGTACCGCTTCCCCCGTTTCTTTGTAGCGGGTGTGCTCACTGTTGCGGTGATGTACCCGCTCTACGCAATTATCTTCCACATTGGTCAAATTGGAGGCTACACATGGAAAGAATGACCCGTTTTCGATCATATGTGCTGCTGGGCATTTTTGGCTTTGTCATGTTTCTTTACGCAACAAGGCTCTTTTCCCTACAGATCATCGAAACCAAGGGCAATACCGACAACGCAACCACCTACTCCACCATCACCACCGTCCGTGCCGCCCGGGGCGATATCCTGGATCGCAACGGCAATGTGCTGGTGGGCAACCGCGCCAGCTATGACCTGGTGTTCAACCACTACGTTATCAAATCCGCAGACGACCGCAATCAGTACCTGTACAACCTGCTGAAGCGCTGCGAGGAGCTGGGCGTCAGCCACAACGACCACTTCCCTGTCTCCGCCACCCGTCCCTTTGAATACACCCTGGACGACTACAACACCTCCTGGCAGCGGTATTATCAGAGCTTCATGGTGGGCTGGGGCCTGGATCCCGACGTTACCGCCCCCCTGCTGATCGAGCGCATGCGTGAGCGCTATCAGCTGCCGGAGGAATGGACGGACGAGGAGGCCCGGGGCGTCATCGGCCTGCGCTACGAATTCGACCTGCGCGGCGTGACCAATCTGCCCAACTACGTTTTCATCGAGGACGTTTCCAGTGAGAATCTTTCCGCCATTCTGGAGCTGAACACCCCCGGCCTGATGGTGGAATCCTCCACCGTCCGTGAATACCACACCACCTACGCCGCCCACATCCTTGGCTACATGGGCGGCATGGACGACGATGACTGGGCCAAATACAAGGATCAGGGCTACGCCATGGACGCCTACATCGGCCAGTCCGGCTTTGAGGAGGCCTTTGAGGAATACCTCCACGGCATCGACGGAAGCCGCCTGGACGTGGTTTCCAAGGAGGGCGCCATCGTCCAGCAGTACTATCTGGAGGGCAAAGAGCCGGTGGCCGGCAACAACGTGGAGACCACCATCGACATCACCCTGCAAAAGGTGGCGGAGGACTCTCTGGCCCAGGTCATGCAGGACCTGATCAACCCGGAGATCAACACCTCCACCGGCGAAAGCACCGGCCTGGATGCCCAGGGCGCGGCGGTGGTGGTCATGAAGGTCAAGACCGGCGAAATTCTGGCCTGCGCCAGCTATCCCACCTTCAACCTGGAGACCATGAACGAGGACTGGGACGATATCATGAACGACGAGCTGAAGCCCTTCTTCAACCGGGCCTTCGGCGCGAACTACGCCCCCGGCTCCACCTTTAAGATGTGCACCCTGGTGGCCGCCATGGAGAACACCAACTCCAAAGGTAAGCGGATCCTGGATTATATGGAAACCATTCAGGATAAGGGTGTGTTCACCGAGCTGGGCGATGGCTTTAATCCCAAGTGCTTGCTGTATTCCTCCGTTCTGGCCACCCACGGCACCATCGACGCCACCGACGCGCTGAAAGTCTCGTGCAACTACTTCTTCTATGAGCTGGGCTACCGGCTCACCTGGCAGATGATGGACGCCACCGCCAAGGGCTTCGGCCTGGGTGAGCCCACCGGCATCGAGCTGACCGAGAAGATCGGCTGGCGCTCCAACCCGGACAGTAAGGCGGCTTCCTACCGTGGCCCTGACGCCGTGTGGAACGCAGGCGACCGTGTCCTCACCGCCATCGGCCAGTCTGAGAACCGTTACTCCCCCCTGCAGCTGTGCGTGTACGCCTGCACCCTGGCCAACCGGGGCACCCGCTACCGCGCCACCTTCCTGAACCGGGTGGCCTCCTCGGACTATCGGACACTGATCAAGCAGAACGAGCCGGAGGTGGTCAGCAAGATGGACATCTCCTATGACACCTACGAGGTGTATATCACCGGCATGCGCAAGGTCATTACCGAGATCGGCGGTACTGCCAACAAGTATTTTGGCGGCCACGATGACCTGAAAACCTTCCCCGTGGCGGTATGCGCCAAGACGGGAACCGCCCAGCACTCCTCCGGCGGCTCTGACCACGCCGCGTTCATCTGCTTCGCCCCCATGGAGAACCCGGAAATTGCCGTGGCCATCTACGGCGAAAAGGCCGCCCACGGCAGCTGGCTGGCTCCTGTGGCCCAGGACATCCTGGAAGCCTACTTTGAAATGGAAGCCGCCAGTGACGTTTTCACCTACGAAAATCAGGTGGGCTGAGCACTCCCCCATCCAACAACAAAAGGCCGAACCCACTGACAGGGTTCGGCCTTTTACAGCCGGACTTCCAGGCAGGAAGTCCGGCTGTAATCGTTACTGGTTTCTTCTCTTCATCAGCTCACGCATGCGGGTGGCGTGATCTAGCTCCCGTTTGCGGATGCGCAGGCTCTTGGGGGTGCATTCCAGCAGCTCGTCGTCCGCCAGGAATTCCAGGCACTGCTCCAGGGACATGATCTTGGGCGGGGTGAGGCGGGTGGCTTCGTCGGAGCCGGCGGCGCGCATGTTGGTCAGCTGCTTGCGCTTGCACACGTTCACGGTCATGTCCTCGTTCCGGCTGCAAATGCCGATCACCATACCGGCATACACCTGAGTGCCCGGCGTAATGAACAGGATACCCCGCTCCTGGGCGGCTGCCAGGCCGTAGGCCACGGCCTCGCCGGTTTCAAAGGCCACCAGAGAGCCGGTGAGGCGGCGCTCGATCTCGCCCTTCATGGGGGCGTAGGAGTCCAGGACGGAGGACATGATGCCCTCGCCCCGGGTATCGGTCAGGAATTCATTGCGGTAGCCGAACAGGCCGCGGGAGGGAACCAGGAATTCCAGGCGGTAGCGGCTGCCCATGGGGTTCATGCTCACCAGGTCACCCTTGCGGCGGCCCATCTTCTCAATCACGGAGCCCATGCACTCCTCAGGTACGTCGGCGATCATCCGCTCGATTGGCTCGCAGAGCTTACCGTCGATCTCCTTGGTCAGCACACGGGGGGTGGACACGGAGAACTCATAGCCCTCCCGGCGCATGGTCTCCATCAGGATGGACAGGTGCATCTCGCCCCGTCCGGCCACGTTGAAGGCATCGGTGCCCTGCTCGGTGACGTGGAGGGATACATCCTTCAGCAGCTCCTTTTCCAGCCGGTCACGCAGGTTGCGGGAGGTGACGTACTTGCCCTCCTTCCCGGCAAAGGGAGAATCGTTCACGGCAAAGGTCATTTCAATGGTGGGATCGCTGATTTTCACAAAGGGCAGCGGCTCCACCGCCTCCGGCGCGCACAGCGTCCGGCCAATGGTGATATCCGCCATGCCGGACAGGGCGACGATCTCGCCTGCGCCCGCCTCCTGCACCGGGGTCTTGGCCAGGCCGTCGAACTCGTACAGCGCCACCACCTTGCCCCGCGCCTTGACGTCAGGGTCGTGGAAATCGCAGATGGTTATCTCCTGGTTGACCCGGATGGTGCCCCGCTCCACCCGGCCGATGGCGATACGGCCCACGTAATCGTTATAATCAATGGAGGACACCAGCATTTGCAGCGGTGCGCTGGCGTCGCCCTGGGGGGCGTCAATATACTGGATGATGGTTTCAAACAGCGGGGTCAGATCCTTGCCCATCTCGTCGGGGCTGTAGGAAGCGGTGCCCTGGCGGCCGGAGCAGAAAATGGTGGGGCTGTTGAACTGCTCGTCGGTGGCGTCCAGATCCAGCAGCAGCTCCAGCACCTCGTCCATCACCTCATGGACGCGGGCGTCGGGCTTATCCACCTTGTTCACCGCTACGATCACCTTGTGGCCCAGCTCCAGCGCCTTTTGCAGCACAAAGCGGGTCTGGGGCATGGGGCCTTCGGCGGCGTCCACCAGCAGGATAACGCCGTTGACCATTTTCAGGATGCGCTCCACCTCGCCACCAAAATCGGCGTGGCCTGGGGTATCCACAATATTGATTTTATAGTCCTTGTAATGGACGGAGGTATTCTTCGCCAGAATGGTGATGCCCCGCTCCCGCTCCAGGTCGCCGGAGTCCATCACCCGCTCCACCGTGGCCTGATTCTCCCGGTAGATACCGCCCTGCTTCAGCATTTCGTCCACCAGCGTGGTCTTGCCGTGGTCAACGTGGGCAATGATTGCAATATTTCTGATTTTATCCTGAGATGGCATAAGCTGCTCCCCTTTTTTATCGGATTTCTTTACTTTCAACAATAAAATATAGCACAATGCTGCAAGAAAAGCAATATTTTTTGTAAAAGTATCCCACAGATTTTCGTGGGCAATACACCTTATTTTCCGGCAATTTGCAACAAAAAAGGAGAGGACAGCATGGTTGCTGCCCTCCTACCCTTATTTGTTTTTTGATCTCTCAGCTGTCTGCGTAATAGAGACGGCGGAGCCTGTTATTTTGCTTACGCTGCAACGGGAACCAGGTGCAGGATGAAGACGAGGGGACGATCCTCCCACTTGGGGGCGGTGAAGTCCAGGGTGAAGGTGGCACCGCTGGCCTTGCTGTCGACCTCCAGCTCGGTCTCATTTCCATCGGCATCCAGCAGCATCAGCTTGTAGCCGTCCAGTACGTCGGCGGGGACGGTGAAGTCGGTCTTGCCGGTATCCAGCACCAGGCGGGCGTCGAACTCAAAGCCAACGCTCATGATCTTCTCGCCGTTGCTCAGCTCGCCTACCCGCAGCACCAGGTCGCCCTCCGGCGTCCAGCCGGTGATGGGCTTGGTGGTGGTCTTTTCCACCAGCTCCAGCTGTGTACCGTCGTTGGTTTCGCCGCACACAGGGCAGACATAATAGCTCTCGCCGTTCAACTCAAAGTCCCACTTGACACAGTCGGTGGTCTTGACATACTCACAGCCGGGGCGCTTGCAGGGAGCACTCATCTTCTCGCCGCCCACAGGATTCCAGACATCATACCAGTGGGACAGCTGCTTGACAATATTGTCCTTGTACTCGTACTTGCACAGCTTGCAGGTGTGCAGGGTGTAGCCCTCTGCGCTGCAAGTGGCGTCCACTACCTTGGCCTCAAAGGCATGGGGCGCCGCATCCCGCAGGATGGCGTGACCATTGTTGCAGAGATAGATGCGTGCGCACCTTGCCGCATCTAGCGGGAACCACTTGTTTGTAGCGCTCATGCTCTTGTATTCCAGGCCCTTTTCATTGCATTCCGCGCAGGGGCTGGGATTTTCGTCGGGGTCGACCTCCTTGTCAGGATCAAACTCCGTCGCCATTGCTGCCCCGCAGAGTGTGACGACCAGCAGAGCCGCCAGCATTGCAGAAAGCAGGCGCTTCATCATGTTTTTCATTTTGCATCCTCCTTTTATGTTGTCCCCTTTCGGGTCTTTCAGTGCTCACGCAGGGAGGGCCACCGGGGGCCGCCCCGCCGCTGCGCGGCGGGCATCAGGGATCCTTTCCCTATGCTATATTTTACCACCGATGCATCTGATTTTCAAGCTTTTTATAAGATTCTTAATATTTCAAATACGGTGCGCTGCCGTCCACGGCAAGTCGTTCCGCGCGGAACGATAATCCCCCCTGCTTTTGGAAAGCAGGGGGGAAAAGTTTTATCAGGAAGCCGGGCTTACACCAGCTCGATGACTGCCATCTCAGCAGCATCGCCGCGGCGTTCGCCGGTGCGGGTCACTCTGGTGTAGCCGCCGTTGCGGTCAGCGTACTTGGGAGCGATCTCCTTGAACAGCTTATGAGCCACATCCTCTTTGGTGATGAATGACAGAGCCTTGCGGTAAGCGGCCAGATTGCCCTTCTTACCCAGGGTGATCATCTTCTCAACAACAGGCTGCACTTCCTTAGCGCGATAGAAAGTGGTTTCCATCTTGCCGTTGTCGAGCAGGTCGGTGACCTGCTGACGCAGCAGCGCCTTTCTCTGAGCGCTGGTCTTACCCAGCTTACGAGTGCCGAACATGAACGTTTCCTCCTTCTTAAAAGGTTAGTTGTTGCTGCCAGTATTTTCTTCGCTGGCCAGGGACAGGCCCATCATTTCCAGCTTCTTCTGAACCTCGTCCAGGGATTTCTTGCCCATGTTGCGCACGCGCATCATGTCCTCGCCGGTCTTGTTGATCAAATCGGCCACGGTGTTGATGTTGGCGCGCTTCAGGCAGTTGAAGCTGCGGACGGACAAATCCAGTTCATCGATGGTCATGGACAGCTTCGCATCCGGGCGATCGGGGGCCTTCTCCACCACGGTGGAGCTGGTGGCCACGGCATCGGACAGGTTGGTAAACACCGTCAGATGATCGCTGAGAATCTTCGCGCCCAGGGACACGGCGTCCTTGGCGGAGATGGTGGAATCAGTCCAAACCTCGAGCGTCAGCTTATCGTAGTCGGTCTTATCGCCGACACGGGTCGGCTCCACCGTGTAGTTCACCTTGGTAACAGGGGAATAGATGGAGTCGATGGGAATCACACCAATCACGGTCTGAGGCGTTTTGTTCCGATCGGAGGAAACATAGCCTCTGCCCTGGGACATGGTGATCTCCATATTGAAAGTGGCATCCTCGCCCAGGGTGCAGATATGCAGCTCTGGATTGAGGATCTCAACCTCGGCATCCGCCTTGATGTCGCCGGCTGTAACTTCGCAGGGGCCGACAGCATCAATGTGAACCGTTTTGACACCAGTGCAGTGCAGCTTGGGAGTGATCCGCTTGACATTCAGCACGATCTCGGTCACATCCTCGGTCACGCCGGGGATGGTGGAGAACTCATGCTGCACGCCCTGGATTTTCACCGAGGTGGCTGCATAGCCGGGCAGGCTGGACAGCAGGATCCTGCGCAGAGAGTTGCCCAGGGTCATGCCGTAGCCGCGCTCCAGAGGCTCCACGACGTACTTGCCGTAGGAGATGTTCTCAGTGGAATCAAAGCAGCTGATGCGAGGCTTTTCAATTTCTACCATGAATCAAAACCCTCCTTAATGGTGTGGGGAGATAACTCCCCACCAAGCAGATATGCGGACAGACAGGGGGGAGATTATTACTTGGAGTACAACTCGACGATGAGGTGCACAGCGATATCAAAGTCGATATCGGCCTTGGTGGGCATAGCAATAACCTTGCCCTGGAGGGTGTTTTTATCACGATCCAGCCACTTGGGAGCAGCAACAAATGCATCGTCTTCCTTCAGCTTCTTGAAGAAGTTGTTGGAAACGCTCTTCTCGCTGACAGCCACCACATCGCCCACCTTGATCAGGTAGCTGGGGATGTTGACGCGGTTGCCATTGACGGTGAAATGACCATGGTTGACCAGCTGACGGGCCTGACGGCGGGAGTTAGCAAAGCCCAGACGGTACACAACGTTGTCCAGGCGGCGCTCCACGAAGGTCAGCAACTCTTCGCCGGTGTTGCCTTCCATGCGGGAAGCCTTCTCGTAGTAGTTACGGAACTGCTTCTCCTGGATGCCATAAACAAACTTGACCTTCTGCTTCTCGGTCAGCTGAGTTGCATACTCAGACTTCTTAGCTCTTCTCTGGCCGCCGGGGTTCTTGTTGGAAGTCTTGGAATAACCCATTGCGGCAGGAGAAACGCCCAGCGTTCTGCAACGCTTCAGCACGGGCTGCATATTTTTAGCCATAACGCAAAATTCCTCCTATAGCGTAATCAGACACGACGTCTCTTGGGGGGACGGCAGCCATTGTGAGCAATGGGGGTGACGTCCTTAATCATAACGACTTCCAGGCCGGCAGTCTGCAAAGCGCGGATCGCGGCTTCACGTCCCTGGCCGGGGCCTTTCACATAAACCTCAACAGTCTTCAGGCCGTATTCCATCGCAGCCTTTGCAGCGGTCTCAGCAGCAGTCTGAGCGGCATAGGGGGTGGACTTACGGGAGCCACGGAAGCCCAGTCCGCCAGAGGAGGCCCAGGAAAGGGCGTTGCCATCCAAGTCGGTGATGGTCACCATGGTGTTGTTAAAGGAGGAGCGGATATGTGCCGCACCCTTCTCTACTACTTTGCGCTCGCGACGGCGCTTGACGACTTTCTTAGCAGTTTTAGCAGCCATTGTACATATCCCTCCTTACTTCTTCTTGTTCGCAATGGTCTTCTTGGGGCCCTTGCGGGTACGGGCGTTGGTCTTGGTGCGCTGACCGTGGACAGGCAGGCCACGGCGATGACGCAGGCCGCGGTAGCAGCCGATTTCGGACAGCCGCTTGATGTTCATCGCGGTCTCACGGCGCAGGTCGCCCTCGATGAGATAGTGATGCTCAATGGCCTCACGCAGCTGGGCCTCCTGATCGTCGGTCAGATCCTTGACGCGGGTATCGGGGTCGATACCAGTGGTCTTGAGAACCTGAGCCGCACGGGCGGGGCCAATGCCGTAGATATAGGTCAGAGCCACTTCGATCCGCTTGTCGCGGGGAAGATCAATACCAGAAATACGTGCCATAACTTCTCAGCACCTCCTATTAGCCTTGTCTCTGCTTATGCTTGGGGTTTTCGCAAATTACCATTACGCGACCCTTGCGCTTGATGATCTTGCATTTTTCGCACATGGGTTTAACGGACGGTCTTACCTTCATACTGTTTAACCTCCATATGAGAAATTGATTCTCTTGTATTACTTGCTTCTCCAGGTGATCCGGCCCTGGGTCAGATCATACGGAGACATTTGAACGGTTACCTTGTCACCGGGCAAGATCTTAATGAAATTCATTCGGAGCCTGCCGGAAATGTGTGCCAGAATGCTGTGTCCATTGCCGATGTCAACCTTGAACATTGCATTGGGCAGTGCATCAGTTACGATGCCCTCAAGTTCGATTACGTCGTCTTTCGCAGCCAAGTCATTAACCTCCTAGGTTGTGTGCTTGCATCCCCCGGCTTAAAAAGGCCAGGTCTCTTCGTAATTCGCCGTTGAGCACTTTGTCGCCGGAAAGCAATTTCGCGGCAACTCTGGTCTCAGATCGAAGTACTTTCTCTACGTGCTTTTGCTTCTTCCGCTTCGGAGCCTCCAGCGTTCGGTTCTTGCCGTTGGCAAGCAGGAGGAAATCCTCCTGCTGACCAATGACGTAGAACCACTCGCCCTGGTCGCGGCCCCGCAGGGAAACCACCACATCCGAGATTTGAAATCCCGAGTTCTCTGGATCCATAGATCAAAGTCCTTCGGTGACGGTGAGTATTTCCGGCTCGCCGTCGGTGATGAGTACAGTATTTTCATAGTGAGCAGCCAGCTTGCCGTCGGCGGTCACCGTTGTCCAGCCATCGGAGAGCACCTTCACCTGATAGGTTCCGACGTTCACCATTGGCTCTACCGCGATGGTCATGCCAGGCAAAAGCCTGGGGCCACGGCCGGGTGCGCCATAGTTGGGCACCTCCGGCTCCTCATGCAGCTGCCGGCCTACGCCGTGACCCACGAAGTCCCGCACAACTGCAAAACCGTTAGACTCCACATACGTCTGGACTGCATGGGAGATATCTTGCACCCGATTGCCCTTTGTAGCGAATTTGATTCCCTCAAAGAAGGACTGCTTCGTTACATCAATAAGCCTCTGGGCTTCGGTGCTGATGGCACCACAGGCATAGGTAGCGGCACAATCGCCATGAAATCCCTTATAGAACGCACCCACGTCCACGGATACGATATCCCCTTCCTTCAGGATGTAGCCACCCGGAATTCCGTGGATAATCACATTGTTGACGCTGATGCAGGCACTTGCAGGGAAGCCGTTGTAGTTCAGGAACGACGGTTTTGCGCCCTGACTGACGATATAATCGTGCACGGCCCGATCTATTGCTTTCGTGGAAACGCCGGGTTTTACCAATTCCCCTGCCAAGGCACGGGCTGCCGCGGTAATTTTACAAGCCTGGCGCATACAGGAAAGCTCTCGTTCATTTTTGATTGAGATCATACCTTTGCCCCTATCGCAACGAGGATATCCTCGTTCGCCTTTTCGATGGACTGGCATCCATCCACCTTGACCAGCCGGCCCAGCTTGCCATAGAAGTCCTTCAGAACCTCTGTCGTGCTGTGGTAGACCTTCAGGCGGTTGCGCACGGTCTCGGGCGCGTCGTCCTTGCGGATGACCAGCTCGCCGCCGCACTCGTCGCAGATGCCGTCGATCTTGGGAGGATGGGCGACAACGTGATAGCTGGCGCCGCAGTGGCCGCAAACTCTGCGGCCGGTCATGCGGCCCTCGATCTCGCTGTCGGGCACCTCGATGTCCACTACATAGTCGATCTTGACGCCCTTTGCCTCCAGGGCCTCCGCCTGGGCCAGCGTGCGGGGCACGCCGTCCAGAATGAAGCCGCCAGCGCAGTCGGGCTGGGCCACCCGGTCGGCGACGATGCCGAGAATCAGCTCGTCGGGAACCAGGTTGCCGCCGTCCATGTAGGATTTTGCTTTCATGCCCAGCTCGGTGCCTTCGGCAATGGCCTCGCGGAGCATATTCCCGGTAGAAATGGCGGGGATAGAGAGCTTGTGAACAAGCAGCTCAGCTTGAGTCCCCTTTCCGGCGCCGGGAGCGCCCAGTAGAATGAGATTCATCCTGCCAAATCCTCCCCGATCAATCCAGGAAGCCCTTGTAGTGACGCATCAGCATCTGTGCCTCCAGCGCCTGCACCGTCTCCAGGGCAACGCCCACGACGATGATGACGGAGGTACCGCCGATTGCCAGGCTGCTGAAGCCGCTCATCAGGTCGCCCGCGATGATGGGAAGCATGGCGACGATGCCCAGGTAAACAGCACCAAAGACAACGATCTTGTTGATGACCTTCTGGATGAACTGAGCGGTGGGCTTACCGGGGCGGAAGCCGGGGATAAAGCCGCCGTTCTTCATCAGGTTGTTGGAGATCTCCATGGGATCATACTGGATGGTGGAGTAGAACCAGCTGAAGAAGAAAATCATCAGGAAGTAGCAGATGGCATAGAACGCGCTGGTATTGCTCCACAGGTTCTTGTAGGCCCAGCCGCTGTTGGTGCCGGTGAAGGCGCAGATGGTGGCGGGCAGGGAGCAAATGGACTGAGCGAAGATGACGGGCATAACGCCGGACATGCTCACCTTGATGGGCAGGTTGGTGTTCTGGCCGCCATAGACCTTACGGCCCACAACGCGCTTGGCGTACTGGATGGGGATGCGGCGCTCCGCGTCATTGATGAACACAATGAACAGGATCAGGGCGACCATGCCCACCAGGACGATGGCAATCTTCCACCAAGCCATCTTGATCAGGTTGTACAGCATGCTGGGCAGGCCGGAGACGATATTGGCAAACAGGATCATGGAGATACCGTTGCCGATGCCGAACTCGGTGATCTGCTCACCCAGCCACATCACCAGGGCGGAGCCGGCGGTGAAGGCCAGGATGATGGACAGCGACGGCAGGAAGCTGGTGTCCTGAATGATGGCGAAGCCGGAGGAGCTGTAGTTCTTGAGCATCATGTAATATGCCCAGCCCATCAGCAGGCCCAGGCCCACGGTGGAGTAACGGGTGATGGTGGCGATCTTCTTCTTGCCATCCTCGCCCTCATCCTTGGCCAGCCGCTCCAGCGCGGGAATTGCGATGGTCAGCAGCTGGATGATGATGGAGGCGTTGATGTAGGGCTGAATGCCCAGTGCAAAGACGGTAGCGCGGGAGAACGCGGAGCCGGACATTGCATTGTACAGGCCCAGGATGGTGTTGGACAGGGTCTGGTTGAAGTAGGTAGCCAGATTATCCACGTCGATGCCGGGAACGGGGATCACATTGCCCACACGGTAAATCAGGAGGATGAACAGTGTGAAGATGATCTTTTTACGGAGTTCAGGAATTTTCCATGCATTCCGAAGTGTCTGTAACACTTAGATCACCTCGGCCTTTCCGCCCGCCTGCTCAATCTTTTCCTTGGCAGACTCAGAGAAAGCCGCAGCCTTGACAGTAAGCTTCTTGGTCAGCTCGCCGCTGCCCAAAACCTTCAGGCCATTGGGGCAGGTGGAGACGATACCGGCCTCGACAATCGCAGCGGCATCCACGGTGGCGCCGTCCTCAAAGCAATTCAGCAGAGCCACGTTGACAGCGGTCAGGGGCTTTGCGAAAATGTTATTGAAGCCGCGCTTGGGGATACGGCGAGCCAGAGGCATCTGGCCGCCTTCAAAACCGACGCGCACCTTGCCGCCGGAGCGGGCCTTCTGACCCTTGTGACCACGACCGCCGGTCTTGCCGTTGCCGGAGCCGGTGCCGCGACCCTTGCGCTTGCCCACCTGGGTGGAGCCAGCAACAGGAGAGAGTTCATGGAGCTTCATTCTTATTCCTCCTCCTTATTAAACTTCTTCAACCTTCAGCAGATAGCCGATCTTGGCGATCTTGCCCCGGGTCTGGGTATTGTCGGGCTGGATGCTGACCTGGCCGATCTTGCGAAGGCCCAGGGAATTCGCGGTGGCGATGTGCTTTTCCAGACGACCGTTCAGGCTCTTAACAAGCGTAATTTTCAGGTTTGCCATGTTAATTGCCTCCTTACACAATTTCTTCCACGCTCTTACCGCGGATAGCAGCAACCTGCTCAGGAGAACGAAGGCTGGTCAGACCGGCCATGGTGGCCTTGACCACGTTCTGAGGGTTGTTGGAACGCAGGCACTTTGCGCAGATGTTCTTGATACCGACCGCTTCCATCACCGCGCGGACAGCGCCGCCGGCGATAACGCCGGTGCCTTCGGGGGCGGGCTTGAGCATGACGGTGCCGGCACCGAAGATGCCGATGACATCGTGGGGAATGGTATTACCGGCCAGGGAGACCTTGGTCATGTTCTTCTTGGCATCAGCGATGCCCTTCAGAATGGCCTCGGAAACCTCGGCGGCCTTGCCCAGGCCATAGCCAACGGTACCCTTGCCGTCACCGACGACCACCAGTGCGGAGAACTTCATGACGCGGCCGCCCTTGACGGTCTTGCTGACGCGGTTCAGGTAAACGACCTTTTCAATCAGCTCGGAAGCTTCATTGTTAGGAGTCTTATTGTAAGCCATTTCTTTTCCTCCTCACCTTAGAACTGAAGTCCGCCTTCGCGGGCGCCATCGGCCAGGGCAGCCACACGGCCATGATACACATAGCCGCCGCGATCGAAGACGACCTCTTCGATGCCCTTTGCCTTGGCGCGCTCGGCCAGGACGGTGCCCACCTTCTTGGCAGCCTCGCAGTTGCCGGTGGAGCCTTCAAATTCTTTCTCCAGCGTGTTGGCGGAAACAAGCGTTACGCCGTTGACGTCGTCGATGATCTGGGCGTAGATGTTCGCATTGCTGCGGAACACGTTCAGACGGGGACGCTCGGGAGTGCCGGAGACCTTGCCACGAACGCGGACATGCCGCTTCAGGCGCATTGCTTTCTTATCGATTCTGCTGACCATTTCGGCACACCTCCATTACTTCTTACCACCGGTCTTACCAACCTTGCGGCGGATGACCTCAGTGGTATACTTGATGCCCTTGCCCTTGTAGGGTTCGGGGGGACGCTTGCCACGGACTTCGGCGGCAAACTGGCCGACAGCCTGCTTGTCAATGCCGTGGATGATGATCTTGTTGGGGCTGGGAACCTCGATGGTGATGCCGGGGATCTCGTCCACGAACACCTCGTGGGAGTAGCCCAGACGCATAACCAGCTGCGTGCCCTTCTTCTCGGCACGGTAGCCCACGCCGTTGACATCCAGCTCCTTGGTATAGCCCTTCTCAACGCCCTCTACCATGTTGTGCAGCAGGGTGCGAGTCAGGCCATGCAGGGACTTGTGCAGATGCTCTTCATCGGGGCGGTCGACGGTCAGGACGTTGCCCTCAACCTTCAGGATCATATCGGGATGGAAGGTGTAGGTCAGGGTGCCCTTGGGGCCCTTCACGGTAACCACATTGCCCTCGGCAATATCCACCGTGCAGTTTGCCGGGATGATAACCGGCTTCTTACCAATTCTAGACATTTCCGAATCCTCCTTACCAGACAAAGGCCAGGACTTCGCCGCCGATATGCAGCTCACGAGCCTTCTTGTCGGTCATAACGCCCTTGGAAGTGGAGACGATGGCGATACCCAGGCCCTTGAGCACCTTGGGCAGCTCCTCGGCGCCGGCGTAAATTCTCAGACCGGGCTTGGAAACGCGGCGCAGGCCGGAAATGACTGCCTGCTTCTTGGCCAGATACTTGAGCGTGATGTGAATGACGCCCTGGTTGCCGTTGTCAACAACGGTATAGGCCTTGATATAGCCCTCGTCCAGCAGAATCTGAGCGATGGACTTCTTCAGGTTGGATGCAGGGACATCCACGGTTTCGTGCTTTGCAGAGTTAGCGTTCCGAATACGGGTCAGCATATCTGCTACGGGATCGGTGATTTGCATGTTAATATCCTCCTTATAGAAGTTACGGGCTTAACCCGTGAAGATACGGGGGTATCCGGGGAATGCGAGGTGCAGCCGCTCCTCCATCTTCCCAGGACTTCCCGAATCTTTTTCACATTAGAAATTCGACCTTACCAGCTGGCCTTACGGACACCGGGGATCTGGCCCTTGTAGGCCAGCTCGCGGAAGCAGATACGGCACACGCCGTAATCACGCAGGTAAGCATGAGGTCTGCCGCAGATCTTGCAGCGGTTGTAGCGGCGGCTGGAGAACTTGGGCTCAGCCTGCTGCTTCAGGATCATAGACTTCTTGGCCATGTTGTAATCCTCCTAATCAAGCGTTGAAGGGAGCGCCCAGCTGGCTGAGCAGCTCTTTGGCTTCCTCGTCATTGGTGGCGGTGGTGCAGATGCAGATATCCATACCACGGATCTTATCCACCTTATCGTACTCGATTTCGGGGAAAATCAGCTGTTCCTTCAGGCCGAAGGCGTAGTTGCCGCGGCCGTCGAAGGAGTTGGGGCTGATGCCACGGAAGTCACGAACGCGGGGCAGAGCCACGCTGAACAGACGATCCAGGAACTCGTACATCTTCTCGCCGCGCAGGGTGACCTTCACGCCGACGGTCTCGCCCTCACGCACCTTGAAGTTTGCAACGGACTTGCGGGCCTTGCAGGTCACAGGCTTCTGGCCGGTGATAGCGGCGATGTCCTTGCAGATGGCCTCGATCTCCTTGGCATTGTTCTTGCTCTCGCCGCAGCCGACGTTCACAATCACCTTGTCCAGCTTGGGGACCTGCATAACGCTCTTGTAGCCGAACTTCTTGTTCAGAGCGGGAGCGATTTCAGCAACATATCTTTCTTTCAGTCTGCTAGCCATAATCAGTCTCTCCTCTCTCAGATTTCGGCGCCGCACTTGCGGCAGATGCGGGTCTTCTTGTCGCCGTCAACCTTGAAGCCGACGCGAACGCCCTTGTTGCACTTGGGGCAGAACAGAGCGACCTTGCAGGAGCGGATGGGGGTCTCGCGCTTGACGATGCCACCCTGCTCGCCCTGACGGCGGGGCTTGGTGTGGCAGGTGGCCACGTTGACCTGCTCCACGATCACCTTGTTCTCAGCGGGCATGGCAACCAGCACCTTGCCCTTCACGCCCTTGTCCTTGCCGGACAGGACGATAACGGTATCATTCTTCTTAATGTTCATTCCTTCGGTTCCCCCTTAAATGACTTCGGGAGCCAGAGACAGGATCTTCATGAAGTCCTTCTCGCGCAGCTCACGTGCCACCGGTCCAAAGATACGGGTACCCTTGGGGTTCTTGTCCTCCTTGATGATCACAGCAGCGTTCTCATCAAAGCGGACATAGCTGCCGTCCTCACGACGGACGCCCCGCTTGGTACGGACGATGACGGCCTTGACGACTTCGCCCTTCTTCACCGTGCCGCCGGGAGCAGCCTTACGGACGGAAGCCACGATCACATCACCGATGTTGCCGAACTTCCGCTTGGAGCCGCCCAGGACGCGGATGCAGTGGATTTCCTTGGCGCCGGTATTGTCGGCAACCTTCAGATAGCTTTCCTGCTGAATCATTTACGCCGACCTCCTTACTTCGCCTTTTCAATAATTCTGATGAGTCTCCATCTCTTGTCCTTGGACAGGGGACGGGTCTCCATGACCTCCACGGTGTCGCCGATGCCGCACTCGTTCTTCTCGTCGTGGGCCTTCAGCTTGTAAGTCCGCTTCATGGTCTTTTTGTACAGAGGATGCTGAACGCTATCCTCGATCGCAACCACAATGGTCTTGTCCATCTTATCGGAGACAACCTGACCAATTCTGGTTTTGCGGAAAGCTCTGGTATTTTCAGTCATAATCGCTTACCTCCTCAGACGTTGGTCTCTTTCTCACGAATAATGGTCTTGATGCGGGCAATGTCCTTCTTAACGGCGTTCAGACGCATGGGGTTGTCCAGCTGGTTGGTCGCATGCTGCATTCTCAGCATGAACAGATCCTTCTTCAGCTCGTCCAGCTTCTTGCCAAGCTCTTCGGCGGACAGATTCTTGAGTTCCTTTGCCTTCATCATTATTCACCACCAATCTCAGTTTCGACTTCCTTGGTGATGATGCGAGTCTTGATGGGCAGCTTGTGCTGGGCCAGACGCAGAGCCTCGCGGGCGACATCCTCAGTAACGCCGCCGATCTCAAACATCACCTTCTGATTCTTAACGACTGCGACCCAGCCTTCGGGAGCGCCTTTACCGGAACCCATACGTGTGCCCAGGCCCTTCTTGGAGTAAGGCTTGTCGGGGAAGATCTTGATCCAGACCTTACCGCCACGCTTGGTGTAACGGGTCATGGCGATACGGGCTGCTTCGATCTGGTTGCCGGTGATCCAGCCGGGCTCCAGGGCCTGAATGCCGTACTCACCGTAGGAAACCTTATTGCCGCGGGAGGCAGCGCCGGTCATACGGCCACGCTGAACCTTGCGGTACTTTACTCTTTTAGGCAGCAGCATCAGCGGTTACCTCCTTCTCTGCGGTTATTGGGACGATCACCGCTGCGGCGCTCACGACGCTCGCCGTTGCCCCGGCGGTCGCCATTGCCGCGACGCTCACGGCGCTCACGGGGAGCGGGTTCGGGAGCGGCTGCGCGCAGGGTGGTGTTCAGCACCTCGCCCTTGTAGATCCAAACCTTCACGCCGATGCGGCCATAGGTGGTGGCAGCCTCAGCGAAGCCGTACTCGATGTCGGCGCGGATGGTCTGAAGGGGAATGGTGCCCTCGTGGTAGCTCTCGGTGCGGGCGATCTCAGCGCCGCCAAGACGGCCGCCGCAGGTGACCTTGATGCCCTTGGCACCCAGACGGGTGGCCTGCTGCATGGCCTTCTTCATGGCGCGGCGGAAGGAGATACGCTTCTCCAGCTGCTGTGCAATGTTCTCGGCTACCAGCTGTGCATTCAGGTCGGGGGAGCGAACCTCAACGATGTTCAGGTTGACGCTCTTGCCCAGCTTTGCCTCCACGTCCTTGCGCAGGTTCTCGATTTCGGCACCAGCCTTACCGATAACCACGCCGGGGCGGGAGCAGTGGATGTTGATCTTCACCTTGCCGTTGGAGCGCTCGATCTCGATCTTTGCGATACCGGCGGCATACAGCTTGTTCTTCAAATACTTACGGATATTGTAGTCTTCGACGATCAGGTCACCGACCTTATCCTCGCGGGCGTACCAGTGGGAATCCCAGTCCTTGATAACGCCAACCCGCAGTCCATGGGGATTAACTTTCTGTCCCATAGCTACCTCCTGATTAAGCCTTCTCACTCACACCGATGGTGATGTGAGTGGTTCTCTTATTGATCCGAACGAAACCACGACGGGATGCGATGCGGCCGCGCTTCAGGATGGGGCCGGGGTTTGCAACAACAGTGGAGACGTACAGGTTCTCAGCGTTCATTTCGTGATTATGCTCGGCGTTTGCAACGGCGCTCTTCAGCAGCTTGGCCATCGGCTCACAAGCGGCCTTGGAGGTGTTGCTCAGGTACGCGGCAGCGGTCTTCACGTCCTGGCCCCGGATCATATCGCAAACCAGCTTGACCTTACGGGGGGACATGCGGACGTACTTAACATGTGCAAATGCTTCCATCTTCGTACCTCCTTACTTGGAATTTGCGGTCTTGCTGCCAGAGTGACCCCGGAAGGTTCTGGTAGGAACGAACTCGCCCAGCTTATGGCCGACCATATCCTCGGTGATATAGACGGGAACGTGCTTACGGCCGTCATGGACAGCGATGGTGTGACCGACAAAGGAGGGGAAAATGGTGGAGGCTCTGGACCAGGTCTTGAGAACCTTCTTTTCACCGGCCTTGTTCAGCTCCTCAACGCGCTTATACAGCTCGGGAGCTACGAAAGGGCCCTTTTTGATACTTCTGCTCATTTCATTTCCTCCTTACTTGCTGTTTCTGCGCTTGACAATGAACTTATTGGTGCGGTTCTTTGTCTTGCGAGTCTTATAGCCCATCGCAGGCTTGCCCCAAGGAGTCACAGGGCCGGGACGGCCAACAGGGGCGCGGCCCTCGCCGCCGCCGTGGGGATGGTCATTGGGGTTCATAACAGAGCCACGGACGGTGGGGCGGATGCCCATGTGGCGCTTCCGGCCGGCCTTGCCGATGTGGATGTTCTCATGATCCAGGTTGCCCACCTGACCGATGCAGGCGGTGCAGTTCATGCGGACGTAGCGAACCTCGCCGGAGGGCAGACGAACCTGCGCCAGCTCGCCTTCCTTGGCCATCAGCTGGGCAGCGCCGCCGGCGGCACGCACCAGCTGTGCGCCGTGGCCGGGCTGCAGCTCAACATTGTGGATCACAGTACCCACAGGGATGTTGGCGATGGGCAGGCAGTTGCCGGGCTTGATGTCGGCAGCGGCGGAGGAGATCACCTGGTCGCCAGCCTTCAGGCCGTAGGGAGCCAGGATGTAGCTCAGGGTCTCGTCCTCATACTTGATCAGGGCGATGAACGCGGAGCGGTTGGGGTCATACTCGATGCGCTGCACAGTTGCGGGCATATCCAGCTTCTGGCGCTTGAAATCGATGATGCGGTACTTGCGCTTGTTGCCGCCGCCCTTATGGCGGACGGTGATGTGACCGTAGGAGTTGCGACCTGCATTCTTCTTGAGGGTCTCAACCAGGCTACGCTCAGGTTTTGCCTTCTTGTCCACGCCGTCAAAGGCAGAAACAGTCATGTTTCTACGAGCCGGAGTGTAAGGCTTGAAAGATTTAATAGCCATTTGCGTTTCTCTCCTTTTTGAGATTTGGTTTAGACCATACCCTCGAAGAACTCGATGGTCTTGGAGTCAGCAGTCAGAGTGACGATTGCCTTCTTGTACTCGGCGCGCTTGCCGGCAGGATAAGCGCCGGTGCGCTTGACCTTGCCCTGCATGCGGACGGTGTTGACCTTGGCGACCTTGACGCCGAAGATCTGCTCCACAGCGGCCTTGATTTCGGTCTTGTTGGATTCCACGTCGACCATGAAGACGTACTTCTTATCGCCCACAGCCTCCATGGACTGCTCGGTGATAACGGGTCTTCTGATGATATCGTAAACGTTCTTCATTAGGCGAATACCTCCACGATCTTGGCCAGGGAAGCCTGGTCGACAACCAGCTTGTCGGCGTGCAGCACGTCGTACACATTCAGCAGGTTGGCAAAGGTGACCTGGCAGCCGGCGATGTTGCGGCCGGACTTCACAACGTTCTGATCGACCTCAGCGGTGACCACCAGAGTCTTGGTGGAGCAGCCGACGGCGTTCAGGAACGCGGCGAATTCCTTGGTCTTGGGAGCAGCCATCTTGATGGCGTCGATGACGACCACGGACTGCTCGGAGGCCTTGGCGCTCAGGACGCTCTTGAGCGCCAGGCGCTTGGCCTTCTTGTTCATGGTGTAGCTGTAATCGCGGGGCTTGGGAGCGAACACGATACCGCCATGGGTCCACTGAGGCGCGCGGGTGCTGCCCTGACGGGCGCGGCCGGTGCCCTTCTGACGCCAGGGCTTGCGGCCACCGCCGGAAACCTCAGCGCGGGTCAGAGCGCTCTGAGTGCCCTGACGCTTGTTGGCCAGATGATTCTTGACTGCGTCGTGAACGACGGCAGCGTTAGGCTCAATGCCGAACACAGCTTCGGGCAGTTCGATCTCGCCAACCTGCTTGCCAGCCATATTGTAAACTTTCGTAAGCATGATTTAAGATCTCCTTTCCTTAGCCTCTTGCGGAAGCCTTCTGGGGATTTCTGCCGGAAGCCTTCTGCGG
>CAKTIM010000028.1 GCA_934565795.1 uncultured Oscillospiraceae bacterium | reverse complement strand
TTTCTCTTTTTCATGGAATTTCTCGTGATTTTCACCAACCTCCCGCCCCTGCAAGAGGCGTTCATCGGAAAGCCTACGCATATTACCACGCCCTAACCCCTTTGTCAACCCTTTTTTCGACTTTTGAGGCCATTGGGAGATATTTTTTTATGTTAGCTTCCAGCAGGCAACCGTTTTATGCATGGCGGCCCTGCTTTCAGGGCTCGGATGTGGATTTTCTTTGACTTTTCTGTCTTTCTTTATTATAATGAATCGGCGATTTGTTTATCCCAAATTGGAGGATTTTCTATGAGAATGAGAAAGATGCGCAACCTGGAGCCCCGGATGGAGCGGTGCAGCGCCTACCGCATTGCAGAGCCTGCCGCCAAGCGCGGTAACTGGCGTTCGCTGATGCCGGAATGCAGCGCGCTCTGGGTGGAGGTCGGCTGTGGCAAGGGCAAGTTCACTGCCGAGACCGCTCAGGCCAACCCCACGGTGCTGCTGATTGCCGTGGAGCGCTGTAAAGAGGCCGTGGTGGTGGCCATGGAAAAGGCCCGGGACATGGGGCTGAAAAACGTATTTTACATTGACATGGATGTAGCCATGATGGAGGATTTCTTCGCCCCTGGCGAGATTGACCGGCTGTTTATCAATTTCCCTGATCCCTGGCCCCGGAAAAAGAACGCCAAGCGGCGGCTGACCCATCGCAGCTTCCTGGACAAATACTGCCGGGTGGTTCGCCCCGGCGGGGAAATCCACTTCAAGACGGACAACGCCCCCCTGTTTGAGTACAGCCTGGAGGAATTTGCCGCCTGCGGCCTGGAAACCAAAAATGTGACCCGGAATCTGCATGAAAACGGAATTGTGGGGATTATGACCGGGTATGAGGAGAAATTCCACGCCCTGGGCACCCCCATCAATCGGTGCGAAATCATCTGCAAGCCCTTCCAACTGCCGCCGGAGGAAAAGAAAAAGCAGGCAGCAGGCGAGGAGGACGCGCAATGAGCTTTGTTGCAGGCAGCTGCGATGTCGCCGTGATTGGCGCGGGCCACGCCGGAATCGAGGCGGCGCTGGCCGCCGCAAGGCTGGGGCTGCACACGATTCTGTTTACCATCAACCTGGACGCCGTGGGCAATATGCCCTGCAATCCTGCCATCGGCGGCACAGGCAAGGGGCACCTTGTCCGGGAGCTGGACGCCCTGGGCGGCGAAATGGGCGTGGCTGCGGACGCCAGCTGCATTCAATATCGGATGCTGAACCGGGGCAAAGGCCCCGCCGTCCACTCTCTGCGCGCCCAGGCGGATCGGCAGCGGTACCGCATGTACATGAAGCACACCCTGGAAAAGCAGGAAAATTTGGAGCTGAAGCAGGCCCAGATCACCAAAATTTTTTTGGAGGACGGCCGGGTCTGTGGTGTGCTCACTCAGCTGGGAACGCAGTATGACGCCAGGGCGGTGGTGATCGCCACCGGTACGTATCTGGACAGCACCGTCATTACCGGCGAGAGCGTGATCTCCTCCGGGCCGGACGGAATGCACCCCAGCATTGGCCTGGCGGACTGCCTGCGTCAGCTGGGCCTGCCCCTGCGCCGGTTCAAGACCGGGACACCGCCCAGAGTGAACCGCAGGAGCATTGACTTTTCCAAAATGGAATTGCAGCCGGGGGATGAAAACGCGGAGCCGTTCTCCTTCCGCACAGAGCACAGGCTGAACAACTCCGCCGTGTGCTACCTGACCTACACCAACGAGGAAACCCACCGCGTCATTCGGGAAAATCTGCACCGCAGCCCCATGTACGATGGGACGATCTCCGGCGTTGGCCCCCGGTACTGCCCCAGCATTGAAACAAAAATCGTCCGCTTTGTGGAAAAGCCCCGGCATCAATTGTTCATTGAGCCTTGCGGGCTGGACACCGAGGAAATGTATATCCAGGGCTTCTCCTCCAGTCTGCCGGAGGATGTGCAGCTACAGATGCTGCACACCGTCGCGGGCCTGGAGCACGCGGAGATGATGCGCCCTGCCTACGCCATCGAATACGAGTGCGTCGATCCCACCGTGCTGCTGCCCACCCTGGAGTGCAAAAAAATCCCCGGCCTGTATGGAGCCGGGCAATTCAACGGCACCTCCGGCTATGAGGAGGCCGCCGTGCAGGGGCTAGTGGCTGGGGTGAATGCGGCGCTGAAGCTTCTGGGCCGGGAGCCGCTGATCCTCACCCGGGACACCAGCTACATCGGCACCCTGATCGACGACCTGGTGACCAAGGGGACTCAGGAGCCGTACCGCATTATGACCAGCCGCAGCGAATACCGGCTGCTCCACCGGCAGGACAACGCCGATCAGCGGCTGACCGCCATCGGCGCGGCCATCGGCCTGGTGCCCCAGGCGCGGGCGGAGCAGGTGGCCGAAAAATACGAGGCCGTCCGCAAGGAGCGCAACCGTCTGGAATCCAGCGGCGTCCCCGCCAGCGACGCGCTGAATGCCATGCTGGAAAGCAAGGGCAGCGCCCCCGTCGCCAGCTCCGCCCGACTGGCCGACCTGCTGCGGCGGCCGGAGGTCAGCTACAATGACATCATTCCCTTTGACGCCGCCAGCCCGGGCCTGCCCCAGGCGGTGACGGAAGAGGTAGAGATTCAGATCAAATACGCCGGATATCTGCTGCGCCAGGAGCGGCAGGTGGAGGAATTCAAAAAAGAAGAGGCCCGGCTGCTGCCCCCGGAGCTGGACTACGATGCCATCCACGGGCTTCGCCTGGAGGCCCGGCAGAAGCTCAGTCAGATCCGTCCCCTGTCCATCGGGCAGGCGGGACGCATTTCCGGGGTCAGCCCGGCGGATATCGCGGTGCTGCTGATTTATCTGGAGCAGCGATAACACCCCAGGCGGCGCACCTTTTTCGCGCCTGCTGCATATCCTTTTCCGAGGCGATGCATTTTGGCAATTGTGAAAACCGATGTACCTATGACCGCCGCTCTGTGCAGCGAAACCATCGACGCACTGGTGCGCGCGTATCCCTTTTGCCGCAGCGAGGTACTCACCGAGACCGCCTTCGGCCACCCGGTGAAAACCCTGGTCATTGGCGACGGGGCGCGGCAGGTTCTGTTTACCGCCGCACACCACGCAAACGAATGGATCACCGCGCCGGTGCTGCTGAAATTTGTGGAGGAGCTGGCCGCCGGAATGCGCAGCGGCGGAAAGCTCTGGGGCGTGGACGCCCGCACCATCGGGCGGCTGGTGACGATCCATACCGTGCCCATGGTAGACCCGGACGGAGTCGACCTGGTAACCGGGGCCATCGAGCCGGGGACGCTGCAATTTGCCGCAGCGGAAAGTCTGGCTGCCGCCTATCCGGGCATTCCGTTCCCGGATGGCTGGAAGGCGAACCTGTTGGGTGTTGACTTAAACCTGCAATACCCTGCCGGATGGCTGAACGCCAGAGAGATCAAATTTGCCGCGGGCTATACCCGTCCCGGCCCCAGGGACTATGTGGGCCGCGCGCCCCTGACCCAGCGGGAGAGCCGGGCGCTGGCCGAATACACCCGTGAAATCGATCCCCGGCTTGTGCTGGCCTATCACACCCAGGGCAAGGTCATCTATTGGCAGTTCCGGGATTATCAGGTGCCCGGTGCGCGGGAGCTGGCTGAGGAATTTGCCAGGGTCAGCGGCTACCAGATGGAGGATACGCCCTATGAATCCAGCTTTGCCGGGTTCAAGGACTGGTTTATTCAGGATTTCCGCCGCCCAGGCTTCACCATTGAGGCGGGAAGTGGGGAAAATCCGCTGCCCATCAGTCAGTTTGACACCATCTACCGGGACAATCTGGGTATCCTGGTCACTGCCGCTCTGGGCCTCCCCGGCGGCGTATAAAGGAACCTCTGAATAAATCGTCTGCGGCTGAGCAGCGGATCTTTTTCCCCAGCTGCGCAGTATCAAAAGTGGGAAATACACAAAGTATTCCTCCACTTTTGATACTTTCATCTGGTGAAAAATCTCTCGCTGTCAGCTCTTGCCGACTTAATCAGAGCTTCCTAAGATTTAATTTTACAAAGGAGAAACCATGGTTATCTTTTTTGATATTGACGGAACCATCATCGACGACCGCACGCAGATCATCCCCGATTCCGCCATCCGGGCGGTTGAAAAGCTGAGGCAAAACGGCCATGTTGCCATTGTCAACACCGGGCGGCCCTATTTGCAGATCGACCGCCGGGTCAAGAATATGGCCTTTCGCGGCTTTGCCTGCGCCTGCGGCATGGAGGTGCTGCTGGACGGGGAATTTCTGATCCGCACCAAGCCCAGCCTGGCGCTGCGGTGGCGAAGCGTGGAATGCTCCCGGAAATACCGTATGCACTCCTTTTATGAAACAGCGGACGGCGGCATTCTGCTGGACGGTGAAAACTCAGTCCATTCCATCATGTCCCGTGAGGTGGAGCGGCTGCGCCGGGCGGGCTATCCCATCCATGAGCTTGCCCAGGAACAGGAGCCGGACTTTGTAAAGTTCGTCACCTTTGCCGGGGAGCACGGAGATGTGGCCGCTTTCAAGGAAGAATTAGGCCGGGATTACATCATCATCGACCGGGAGAACGGCATGTATGAGCTGGTGCTGAAGGGCTTTACCAAGGCTGCCGGCATGCAGCGTATCCTAGAGCATCTGGGCGCTGCCCCGCAGGACACCTGCGCCATCGGCGACAGCACCAATGACATTCCCATGTTCCGCTTTGCTGCCCACAGCGCCTGCCTGGGCGGCGGCTCCGAGCCAGCCAGGCAGGCCGCCGAATTCGTCACCGCCCCGGTGCTGGAGGACGGCATTGAAAAAGCGCTGGCCCATTTTGGACTGATTTAAAACAAAGGAGAGAACAGGTATGATTGCAAGGACGCCCCCCATGGGCTGGAACAGCTGGGACTGCTATGGCCCGGCAGTCACGGAGCAGATTGTCCGCCGGAATGCGGAATTCATGGCCTCGCACCTGAAACGCTTCGACTGGGAATACATCGTTGTGGATATTCAGTGGTACGAGCCGACCGCCGTCAGCCATCACTATAATCCCTTTGCCGAGCTGTGCATGGATGAATACTCCCGGCTCCTCCCCGCCGAAAACCGCTTTCCCTCCGCTGCCGGAGGAAAGGGCTTTGCCCCGCTGGCGGAATATGTACATTCCCTGGGGCTGAAATTCGGCATTCACATCATGCGGGGCATCCCGCGGCAGGCCGTCCACCAGAATACAAAAATCAAGGGAAGCACCAAAACCGCCCGCCAGATCGCGCAGCGAAGCAGCATCTGCCATTTGATGATCCACGAGACCAGTGGGCAATTCAAATTGGCTGCGATTTATGGGGGTAAAAATGATGAACAGTAAGGATATGGTGCACCGGGGTATTACAGACGGGATTGGCCGAGGAATTGTTCTTTGGATGGTAGATGAGTTCATCCTCTCACCTCTTTCCGGCGAGGATGTACAGATGATTCTTGTTAGGACGGCTCTGTTTTGTGTTGCTGGTTTAGTCGCTCTATCATGGGCTACACACCATAGCCTGACAAAATGTGCAAACAACAAAAAGAAGATGCTTTACTACTTTCTGAGCCTTTTGACATTTCTTCTATCGTATGCCTGCATCCTTGCAGTAGTTATTAGCTTCCATGTAAACCTGTTCCCTGACAGAGCATCGGGTAACGCTGACGGTATCCTAATCCTTTTCGTTGATTTTGCATTCATTTTGGTGTCGGAGGTCGTTAGAATAGTTCACGTTTTGTGCTCTCTTGCAGTAAACTCGTCTGTGTAAGCACAAAAGATTTTGCTGAAATCGACAGGGAAAATGTCTTCTATGTTGGGTGGGGATGTGGTTTGTGTCGATGTGTGCCTGTGGCAAGCGCTCATGTTACTAAAGCCTGTCCTTAGCTAGCTCATCGGCCCGAACCGGAAACAAGCAGCGCCGCCTATTCCGAGGGGTATACATACAATTCTGCCGACGGCAGTCTGAATACCATGACCACCGGTGTGGGCAGTACCATGACCATGGGCTACGATGGTCTGCGGCGACTGACTTCCGTTTCCGGCGGCCCCGTCACCAGGCAGTATACCTACCGGGATATTGACAGCACCAAGACCACCCTGCAGGTGGCATCCGTGACCAGCGGCGGGCAGCGGTATGGTTATACCTATGACAGCATGGGTAATATCGCAACCTATTCCGCCCCAGGAAAAGGCACCGTTACCTACACCTACGACAACCAGGGTCAGCTGTTGAAAGCGGCGGGAGATACTACCTACACCTATACCTACGATGGTGCGGGCAATATCCTGACTGCGTCCGATGGCACTGCCACTCACAGTTACACCTACGGTGATACCAACTGGAAGGATCTGCTTACTGCCTTTGACGGCCAGGCAATCACCTATGATGCCATTGGCAACCCCACCAGCTACTTCAATGGCACTCGCTGGAACTTTACCTGGGTCAACGGTCGAAGTCTGGCGACGGCCTCCGACGGAACCAACAGTCTGAGCTTCGCCTATGATGCCGGCGGCCTGCGAACCAGCAAGACGGTAAATGGTGTCTCTTATCGCTATTATTATGCCAGCGGCAGGCTGATGCGCATGACCTGGGGAACCAATACCATTGACTTCTTCTATGATGCCAATGGTACACCCTACGCCATGAAGTACAACGGCACGGCGTATTATTACATCACCAACCTGCAGGGGGACGTGATGCGGATTGTGGATGGCAGCCAGAACACTGTCACAAGCTACGACTATGACCCCTATGGCAAGGTCATTTCCGCAACGGGCACCTTAGCAAATATCAACCCCCTGCGCTACCGTGGGTATGTTTACGACCAGGAAACTGGCTTCTATTACCTCCAGAGCAGATACTATGATCCCACCATCGGCAGGTTCATTAATGCGGATAGCTATGCAACTACCGGGCAGGGCATTATCGGTCATAACATGTTTGCATATTGCAAGAACAATCCAGTCATTAATATCGATTTGTTTGGAAATAGGACGTTTAGTATCTCTTTAGGCTTGAATGCGGTTTTCTTCTTGGGTATCTCGATAAATATTTCTTTGGCTTGGGATGACACCGGTGGATTTGATATTCAGTGGAACTACTCATGTCCTGGGGTGAATAATACAACAACACTAGGTATTATAGGCGTAGGTGTAGGCGCAACCATCCAAGTTACAAATGCGAAAAAAGTTGATGACTTACTCGGGAATTCCTATGCGCAGGGGGTGTCGATTGGTGCAGTCCCATATTTGGGAGTCGATTTGGTTTCAAATTCTTCTATGAGTAGTTCTGAATCAAAGATTGATGGGTTTCAGATTGTTATAGGCATTGGAGCTGGTGTCGATATGCATGCTTCACAAAGTTACACATCTTCTTTATTGTCAGATGCTAATAAGAGAATATCCTCAGGCACTCTTTCCTCATTAGAACGTAGGAGAAAATATGCTCGAGCAAAGGTTGAACGTATTGTTATGCAAGCGCTTTTGAGCTAATTTCTTTTTAGCGTAATGATTGGACTGCCAACAATAACGTAAGTAGACTGATGTTTCTGCGGGTACCATATATGGATTTTCAAGGGAGATGAAAAAGAATGCACTGGTTCCATAAAAATAAATGCATAAGACTATTTATAACGTATCCCAATACAGATACGGCATTCCAATTCGCGGAAAGGAAAATAAAAGAATTTGCAGCAGCGCATTCCTATGATTGCATGTGCAATTATGAAGATCTGCACTTTTGCTTGGAACCCAACAACCTTTTTTCCTGGGATCGCAATTCTTTTCGCCCGGAAATAAACATTTTCGTGGATCCGAATACGGACAGGCAAATTGGAATTTCGCTTTCTTTACCCCATCCCGTCAGAATCGTCATTGCCGCGTTCTTCACATTGCTGGTTATTTTTGGGGTGATTCTGGCTTGTTATTCGTTGACAGGGAATGTTGACATGGCCGGGATTGCTGTGTGGGGTGCTATATTTGTTTTTACAGCGATGTTTGTCTGTATGGGACGGTTCATCACGTTTCATTGTACATTTCTGAACCTGCAGAAGTTTTTTTCACGGGAAAAAGCTCCACGGACTTAAGATATGCGCTTTCTTTCAGGAGGTCAACGTAATATGGCAGAAATACAGGGGTATCTCACCCTCATTGGTGACGATTTTGACACCGCGCTTGTATCAAAGCTGATTGGTCGATTGCCAACCTATGTCAGAGAAAAGACGGAAGTTCTGGGGAATGGGCAGTTGTTTGGGCACTGCGAGTGGGGGGTTGAAACGGAATTGATTGAAACAGATGACCTTCCACCTGTATCCAATTCGCTCTAGGAGATAATAAACTGTCCGACACAGCTTCTTAGGAAAATTGCTCAGGACTGTAACGCGAGATGGAATATCTTGTACTATGTGAAGGTTTATGACGAATTTCCCGTTCTGTGGTTCAATGCGGAATTTATTCAGTTTGTCGCAGAAATTGGCGGATCAATTGGCTTCGATGGCTACCTGCTGGGTGGGCCGGATATAGACGAAACAAGCATGTAAAGTTGGATTCAATACTTCTCCAACTGCTGCGCTGACGGTGCTAACAGTTGGAGAAGTATAAGCCTTGTCTTCGCAGTACTAATGTCACTTGCCCTGGTGCCCTGGAGCAATCAACTTCCAGGGCACTTTTTCTGGTTGTAGTCATTGCAAATACCGCTTCCGTGCAGTATACTTATGACAAGGGAAACCTGCCCTCTGTCCAGCGAACCAACAATGGGAAAAGTCAGGCCTATGGCTTCACCTACGACTGCTTTGGCAATATGCTTACAGCCAAGGTGGGCAGCAGGACTCTGACCACAAACGTCTATAACAACGGCGTTGACCAACTGGTTCAGCAGACCTACGGAAACGGTGCAAAAGTCAGCTACGCCTATGACAACCAGGGACAGCTGCTCAGTGCGGCGGGAGATACGACCTACACCTTACCTACGATGGTGCGGGCAATATTCTGACCGCCTCCGATGGCACTACCACCCACAGCTACACCTACGGTGATACCGACTGGAAGGATCTGCTCACCGGTTTTGACGGGCAGGCGATTACCTACGATGCCATTGGCAATCCCACCAGCTACTACAATGGCACCCGCTGGAACTTTACCTGGGTCAACGGTCGAACTCTGGCCACTGCCTCCGATGGAACTAACAGTCTGAGCTTCGCCTATGATGCCAGCGGACTGCGAACCAGCAAGACCGTGAACGGCATGTATGAGCTGGTGCTGAAGGGCTTTACCAAGGCTGCCGGCATGCAGCGTATCCTGGAGCATCTGGGCGCTGCCCCGCAGGACACCTGCGCCATCGGCGACAGCACCAATGACATTCCCATGTTCCGCTTTGCTGCCCACAGCGCCTGCCTGGGCGGCGGCTCCGAGCCAGCCAGGCAGGCCGCCGAATTCGTCACCGCCCCGGTGCTGGAGGACGGCATTGAAAAAGCGCTGGCCCATTTTGGACTGATTTAAAACAAAGGAGAGAACAGGTATGATTGCAAGGACGCCCCCCATGGGCTGGAACAGCTGGGACTGCTATGGCCCGGCAGTCACGGAGCAGATTGTCCGCCGGAATGCGGAATTCATGGCCTCGCACCTGAAACGCTTCGGCTGGGAATACATCGTTGTGGATATTCAGTGGTACGAGCCGACCGCCGTCAGCCACCACTATAACCCCTTTGCCGAGCTGTGCATGGATGAATATTCCCGGCTTCTCCCCGCCAAAAACCGCTTCCCCTCCGCTGCCGGAGGAAAGGGCTTTGCCCCACTGGCGGAATATGTGCATTCCCTGGGGCTGAAATTCGGCATTCACATCATGCGGGGCATCCCACGGCAGGCCGTCCACCAGAATACAAAAATCAAGGGAAGCGCCAGAACCGCCCGCCAGGTCGCGCAGCGCAGCAGCATCTGCCAATGGAATACGGATATGTACGGCGTAGATGCAACCCAGGAGGGAGCGCGGGAATACTATGCCAGCCTCTTTGAGCTGTACGCCTCCTGGGGCGTGGACTTTATCAAGTGCGACGACATCTGCCGGGAGCTGCCCCACGAGGAGGCAGAGCTGATGCTGCTGAGCGACTGCCTGAAGCATTGCGGCCGGGATATGGTGCTCAGCCTCTCCCCCGGCCCAGCGCTGCTGGAAAAGGCAGAGCTTTATAAGCAGACCGCCAACATGTGGCGCATTACCGACGACTTCTGGGATGATTGGGCGCTGCTGTACGCCATGTTTGAGCGGGCGGAAAAGTGGTGCACCCATGCGGCCCCCGGCCACTGGCCGGACGCGGATATGCTGCCCATCGGCCCCATCCGCCAGACCGAGGGGCAGGGCAACCGCACCAAATTCACCCACGACGAGCAGCGCACCATGCTCACCCTTTGGAGCATTTTCCGTTCTCCCCTCATCATCGGCGGCGACATGACCGGCTTTGATGCATTCACCATGGAGCTGGTCACCAATCAGCGAATTCTTTCCATGCACCGTTCCTCCCGTCATGCCCATCAGGTGTGGCGCAGGCGCATCGGCGGCACCGAATTCATTCTCTGGACATCCGTGTGCGCTGACGGCGGGCAGTATGCCGCCGTCTTCAACGCAGGCGACAACCCCGGCACCGTTTCCGTCCCCCTCATCGACCTGGAAGCCGACCGCGCCACCCAGGCCGAATCCCTGTGGACAGGAGAAACCTTCCCCCTCCACGATTCCCTGGAGCTCACCCTCCCCGCCCACAGCGCCGCCGCCTTCCACCTGGTGTGAGCGTTTTCCGCAGATATGAAAGCACCCCCCACGGGCCGTGGCCCATGGGGGGTGCTTGTTTAACGGACGTACTCGATGACGACGCAGCGGTTTGGTTCGACGCCGGTGGAATGGGTGGTGATGTTGTCCATGTCCTGCAGGGCGGCGTGGATCACGTGGCGCTCATAGGCGTTCATCGGCTCCAGGGTGGTGCGGCGGCGCATTTTCAGCACCTGCTGAGCCTTCTTCACCGCATAGCGGCGCAGGCTCTCCTCCCGCTTCTCCCGGTAGCTTTCGGCGTCCACATTGATGCGGACACGGCCCTCAACGCCCCGGTTGATGGAATAATTGGCCAGGTGCTGAATGGCGTCCAGGGTGTCACCCCGGCGGCCGATCAGGTAACCCAGATCCTCACCCACCAGCTCCACCTGGTATGTATTGCCGTCTTCCTTCCAGCAGTGGGGTACGGCCTTGGAATCCATGCGCTCAAGCAGGCCCGCGATAAAGGTTTCGATCTTCTCCTCCACGCTGCCCGGCTCGGCAGGGGCGTACACCTTCGGCTCCTTGGGAGCCTTGGGGGCCTGGGGCTTTCTCTCCCGGGGCTCTCTCGGCTCGCGGGGGGGACGCTCCCGGCGCTCGGGCTTGCTCTGGGGCTCAACGGGCGCGCTTTCCGCCTCCGGCTCCGCCTTGGGCTGGGGCGCGGGGGCAGCGGGCTTGGGCGGCTCTGGCTTCGGCTCCGGCTTCTTGGGGGGCTTGGGCTTGGAGCGGGAGGCGGCGGACAGGGCCACCTTGGGTGCCTCGGGCACAGGGTCGGGCACCTGGTAGGTCACCTCGATCTTGGCAGGCTGGGCGCCGATGCCCAGAAAGCCCGACTTGGGCATCTGAACCACCTGATAGGAGAAGCTGTCGGCATCCAGGCCCAGCTGGGCGGAAGCGTTTGCCTTTGCCTCGTCAATGGTCTTGCCGGTGATAATGCTTTTCTTTTCCATGGATCATTCCTCCGTTTGATTGGAAGCGTAGCGGTCGGGGTCGTAATTGCGCCCCTTGCAATAGGGACGGTCGGCGATGCCGGACATAGTCTCGCTCTTGGTCTCTTCCTCATCCACCGTCAGGCCCTTCCTGGCAGCGTATTCCTTGGCAGCGGCGGCGCGCTCGGCTTCCTCCTGCTCGCGCTGCTTCTTCTGCATCTTTTTCTTGCTGGTATTTTCGGTGATGCCGTCGGGGTTGGCAGCCCGGCGCTCGGCCCGCTGCTGCTCTTTCTCGGCCTCCAGCCGATCCTGCTCCAGGCGGCGCTTGAGCCGCTCGGCATCCTCGGCGTCATACTGGGTGCGGTACTTCTTGGTCAGCAGCACATCCTCGATGGTGCGCACCACGCCGCCGGTCAGCCAGTACAGCGACAGGGAGGCAGGCACAGTAAAGCCGATCCACAGCATCATCAGCGGCATGGTATACATCATAACCTTGCTGGTCTGGGCGGCCTGGGAATTCTGGGCGGTCTCCTTATCCTGGATGCCGTCCTTATTGGTAACCACGGAGTCGTTCATCTTCTGGTTGATCCACATGGTGACCACCTGGTTGCCCGCGGACAGCAGGGCCAGCAGGAACAGGCCCACGTTCGGCCAAGTCCAGAAGGTGGAGGCAAACACGTTAAAGGGCGGGATCAAGCCCAGGTTGCAGCCCAGGAAGCCGAAGTTGATGCCGTTCAGCACGGTGTCGCTGATGCCGGGGATGGCCTCCTTCAGCACGTCGACATACTGGGGAATCAGCTGGGCAGCGGTGATCTGATTGTAATAGGCGTTGGAGCTGAATGCCTCGGGGGCGGCGTTTTTCAGCACCTCCACGATCTGATTGGCGGTCTCCACGCTCTCATGGAGCATGTACACCAGGGGCTGACGCACCACGGTATACAGCGGGATGATGATCAGCATGGGCACCAGGCTCCACAGGCAGCCGCCGCCCATGGACACGCCCTCTTCCTTATACATGGCCTGGATGGCCGCGTTCTGGCGCTGGGGGTCGTCGGCATAGCGGCGCTGGATCTCCTGCATCCGGGGCTGGAGGCGGGACATCTTCATCATGCTCTTCTTGGACTTGGCCGTCATGGGCAGCATCACCAGCTGCACGATGATGGAGAACAGGATCAGCGCGATACCATAGTTGTTAGTAAACTGATACAGCCAGCCCATCAGGTAGCCGAAGGGAACCTGGATGATATCAGCAAGGGAGAACAGGAACATGGACTTTCCTCCTTATTCTTTGAAGTCATTGCTTCATGGGACGGGGTCATAGGTATCCCCGTGATAAAACGGGTGGCATTTGGCAATCCGCTTGATTGCCAGCCATCCACCGCGGATTGCCCCGTAGCGGCAGATCGCCTCGTAGGCATAGGCCGAGCAGGTGGGGCGGAACCGGCACCGAGGCGGAAACATGGGAGAAATGTTCTTCTGATAAAATCGGATCAGGCACAACAATACCCTTTTCACGGCTGGTCACCATCTTCCCGCAGGATACCGGCCCTGGCGGCCAGATTCAGATAGCTTGCCGTCAGGCGCTGGAACGGGGCCTCCACCGCGCGGGTACGGGCCACCACCACAATGTCCCAGCCGGGCTGGAACCGCTGCTCATTCAGCCGGTAGATTTCCCGCAGGCGGCGGCGGGTACGGTTGCGGTACACCGCATGACCCAGCTTCTTACCGACGGTGATGCCCACCCGGTTGATCCCCTGGCGGTTTTTCCTGGCATAGAGCACCAGGTACGAATCGGCCACGCCGGAGGTATGGTACAGCCGCCGGAAAATATGATTGAGCTTCAAACTGGTGGAATACTTCATAGCGCTAACTCCAAAATCCGGCTGCCGTCTCTATGGCCCGCACAGCAACGCCACATAAAAAGGGAGCGGGGCGAATCCTCTTCACCCCGCTTTTGCTCCCATTTCGCTCAGAGCAACATTCCCACACCGGGGTGCCCAATGCTCATCAAGCGGACAGAACCTTGCGGCCCTTCGCACGGCGGCGGGCAAGAACCTTACGACCGTTGGAAGAAGCCATTCTCTGACGGAAACCATGCACCTTGGAACGGTGACGTCTGCTGGGCTGATAGGTACGCTTCATAAAAGATACACCTCCTTGTTTTGCTTCATATGCTCAACAGCCCACAGGGCCGCAGCAACGCACAATCACTGACATTCACAGTCATGCCAGAGTATTATAACCGAAAAAGGGCGGCAGGTCAACACATTTTTTCTTTTTTTGCCGGATAAAGGGCCGCCTTATTGCTTCCGCCACACCATCTTGTTCACCACGCCGGTGTAGCTCTGAATGATCTTGACCACCTTGTCGGACACGTTCTCGTCGGTGTAGTCCGGCACGGGAATGCCCAGGTCGTGGTTCTTGTTCATCTCCACCGCCACGTCCACGGCCTGCAGCAGGCTGTGGCTCTCGATACCGGCCAGGATGAAATCACCCTTGTCCAGCGCCTCCGGGCGCTCGGTGCTGGTGCGGATGCACACCGCCGGGAACGGGTGGCCGACGCTGGTGAAGAAGCTGCTCTCCTCCGGCAGGGTGCCGGAATCGGACACCACGCAGAAGGCGTTCATTTGCAGGCAGTTGTAATCGTGGAAGCCCAGCGGCTCATGCTGAATGACCCGCCTGTCCAGCCGGAAGCCGCTCTGCTCCAGCCGCTTACGGCTACGCGGATGGCACGAATACAGGATGGGCATATCGTATTTCTCCGCCATCGTGTTGATTGCCGTAAACAAAGACGTAAAATTCTTCTCGGTATCGATGTTCTCCTCCCGGTGGGCGGACAGCAGGATATACCTGCCCTTTTCCAGGCCCAGGCGGGCATGGATATCGGAGGCCTCGATCTTTTCAAGATTCTGATGCAGCACCTCCGCCATGGGCGACCCGGTCACATAGGTGCGCTCCCTGGGCAGCCCCGTATCGGCCAGATAGCGCCGGGCATGCTCGGAATAGGCCATGTTCACATCGGAGATGATGTCCACGATCCGCCGGTTGGTCTCCTCGGGCAGGCACTCGTCCTTGCAGCGGTTGCCCGCCTCCATGTGGAAGATGGGAATGTGCAGCCGCTTGGCGCCAATAACGGAAAGGCAGCTGTTGGTATCCCCCAGCACCAGCACGGCATCCGGCCGGATGGACACCATCAGCTTATAGGATTCCGCGATGATATTGCCCATGGTCTCGCCCAGGTCAGCACCCACGGCGTCCATGTATACCTCCGGGTCTTTCAGCGCCAGATCGTGGAAAAATACACCGTTCAGGTTGTAATCATAATTCTGCCCCGTATGGGCCAGGATCACATCAAAGTACCTCCGGGTCTTGTTGATCACCGCCGCCAGCCGGATGATCTCCGGCCGGGTGCCCACAATGATCAGCAGCTTCAATTTACCGTTGTTCTGAAATGAAACCTTGCTGTAGTCTCCCATAGCTCCTCCTTATATCCGCTCCCGCAGCCAGTCAATATTCTGCTTGACTTCCTTGGCTGGTACGCCGGCAATTACGCAGTTTGGATGCTCATATGATTTGCACAGCAGCGAGCCTGCGCCCACCACGCAGTCCCGGGGCACCTGAGTCCCCTTGAGCATGGTGACCTTGGTGCCCACCCAGACGTGGTCGCCGATTCCGATGGACCGGGAAGGGTTGATCCGCTCCATGGTACCCTTGCGCAAAACAGTGTGGGAATCTCCCGTGCGCAGCTCGATCTTACTGGAGAAAATGCACTCCTCGCCGATGGTGATCTTCGTTCCCTCAATGGCGGCCAGCTGAATCTCTCCAAACAAAGTGGTGTGGAAGCCGATTTCAATACGGTTATGATCGCCCTCGATGCAGAAGCAGGCCTGGGTGCAGGAGACCCGGTCGCCCAGGCAGATGGTGTTATGGCTGCCGTAGATATAGATCTCGCAGCGCTCCAGTGTGGACAGGTCGCCGATGATAATTTCATTGTCCGTCCCGCCGCTGACGATCCGGCACTTTTTCAGCATGGTAACCCCGGTGGAAAGCTTCACCTTTCCCTTGATGGAATTGTTGAATGGGAGGTGATTATATATGTTCAGCATAGCCGAAAAGGCGGTGTGATGCTTTTTCAGCAGCGCAATCAACTTATCTCTGTCCATATCAGACACACTCCTGGAAGGTATCCGGGTGGGTGGGGTCAAATATTTCGTTGCAGGTCATCACCGTGACCAGATTCTCCGTCTGGGAGAGGTTGATGATGTTGTGCGTCCAGCCGGGGATCATGTAGACCGATTCGATTTTATCCCCGGAAACCTCAAACTCCACCGTCTCGCCGGTGTTGATGTTGCGCTCCTGGATCAGAGCGTGGCCGGACACCACAATGAACTGCTCCCACTTGCTGTTGTGCCAGTGCTGCCCCTTGGTGACGCCGGGGCGGCTGATGTTCACGGATACCTGGCCGCAGTCCGCCGTGTGCAGCAGCTCTGTGAAGGAGCCGCGGCTGTCGGCGTTCATTTTCAGCGCGTATTTGAACCGATCCGTGGGCAGATAGGTCAGATACAGGGAATAGAGCTTCTTGGCAAAGGAGCCATCCGGCATTTTGGGCATCAGCAGCGTGGCAGGCTGGGCCTTGAATTGCTGAAGCAGATCCACGATCTCGCCCAGGGTGACCTTATGGGTCACGGGCACGCAGCAGTAGCGGCCATCCTCTTTCAGGACTGTTTCCACGCCGCCAAACTCACAGTGCTGCTCCTTGCCCTCCAGCAGGTCAAACATGCCCTCCACCAGGTCGTCGATGTACAACAGCTCCAGCTCCGTGCTGCGGTCGTTCACCGTAAAGGGCTGATCGTTGGCCACCGCCCAGCAGAAGGTGCTCACGGCGCTGTTGTACTTGGGGCGGCTGTGACCCATCAGGTTGGAAAAGCGGTATACCGCCACCTTTGTGCCGGTTTCCTCCGCATAGCGGAAGAACAGCTCCTCCCCCGCCTTTTTGCTGCGGCCGTACTCGCTGTCGCCGAAGCGGCCGGAAAGTGTGGCCTGAATGGAGGAGGACAGCATAATAGGGGCCTTATTTCCGTGCTTTTTCAGGCAGCACAGCAGGTCGGAGGCGAAGCCGAAGTTCCCCTTCATAAAATCCTCCGGGTTTTCCGGCCGGTTCACCCCCGCCAGGTTGAACACGAAGTCCGCTTTGCGGCAGTATTCATCCAGCTCCTGGGGGGTAGAATGGAGATCGTACTCGTAAACTGCCTCAATGTGCAGATCCGGGCGGGTGCGGTTTTTGCCGTCACGCAGGTTTTTCAGATTGTTCACCAGGGCGGTTCCCACCATGCCCCTGGCGCCGGTTACCAAAATATTCATCGCCGTCTCCTCAATTGTGCCGGATTCCGGCCAGCTCCTCGCGCACATAGTCGGTGGTCAAAATCTTCTTGACGGTGCCTTCCACATCCAGCCGGACGGTGTTGTGGCTGGTGTAGGATTCCTCCGCCTGGGTAAGCACCTGGCCCTGGACGAAGAACTTGTCGTAGTTCAGATCCCGGCTGTCCGCCGCCACCCGGAAATAGTTGCCCATATCCTCGCTGCGCAGCCGCTCCTCCCGGGTCATCAGGGTCTCATAGAGCTTTTCGCCGTGGCGGGTGCCGATGATGTTGGTGCCGGTGTCGCCAAAGAGCTGCTGCACCGCCTTTGCCAGGTCGCCGATGGTGGAGGCATCCGCCTTCTGGATGAACAGGTCGCCGGGGTTGGCATGCTCAAAGGCGAATTTCACCAAGTCCACCGCCTCGTCCAGGTTCATCAGGAAGCGGGTCATGTTGGGGTCGGTGATGGTGATGGGGTTCCCGGCATGAATCTGATCGATGAACAGCGGAATGACGCTGCCCCGGCTGCACATCACATTGCCGTAGCGGGTGCAGCAGATGGTGGTATCCCCCCGCTCCGCCGCCACCCGAGCGTTGGCATAGATCACGTGCTCCATCATGGCCTTGGAGATGCCCATGGCGTTGATGGGATAGGCCGCCTTGTCGGTGGACAGGCACACCACCCGCTTGACCTTCCCCTCCACAGCGGCGCGGAGCAGATTGTCCGTCCCCTCCACATTGGTTTTCACCGCCTGCATGGGGAAAAACTCGCAGGAGGGTACCTGCTTCAATGCCGCCGCGTGAAAAATGTAATCCACCCCCGGCACCGCATCCCGGATGGACTGAGGATCGCGGACGTCACCGACGTAAAACTTGACCTTTTTCGCGCTGTCGGGATGGGTCGCCTGAAGCTGATGGCGCATGTCATCCTGCTTCTTTTCATCCCGCGAGAAAATTCGGATCTGGCCGATATCCGTATCCAGAAAATGCTTCAGCACCGTATTGCCGAACGACCCGGTTCCGCCGGTAATCAGCAGCGTTGCGCCAGAAAATGCAGACATAGACGTTTTCTCCTTTATCTTTCAGGCCATAGAATACCTATTTTCGTCCCATTATACCACCGAAGCACCGGCATGTCCATAAAAAATAATTCGTTTTCCGAAAGCCTCTTGCGCTGGGGCGCGTTTTGCTGTAAAATACCACTGGTATGATTCGCAACAGAAAGGACGTATTTCCTGTATGATAAAGGTTGACATCTCAAATGTGTGGGGAAGCGTGGAATTCGGAGATCTGATGGGGATTGAAAAGGACGTTTCCGCCGCCCACGCCTGCCTGGATGCCGACAGTGGAGAAAAAAGCGAGCACCTGGGCTGGATGAAGCTTCCCACCCGGGAGGTCACGCCGGAAATCACCCGTATCCAGGCCGCAGCGCAGAGGCTGCGCAGCAGCTGCGATGTCCTTGTAGTGGTGGGCGTGAGCGGCTCCTACCTTGGTGCCCGCGCCGCCGTGGAACTGCTGCAGGGGGAGCACCGCAACCTGGGCCGGGGCCGGAAGGGCGACCCGCAGATCTTTTACGCAGGCAACAGCCTGAGCACCCGGCAGTGGAATGAGCTGATGCGGCTCCTGGACGGCCGGGATTATGCCGTGGTCATCATCTCCAAGTCCGGCGTCACCACCGAGCCGGCCATTGCCACCCGGGCGCTGCGGTGGATGCTGGAGCGCAAATACGGCACCGACGGAGCCAGGGAGCGCATTGTCGCCATCACCGACCCCATCAAGGGAGCGCTGCGGCAGATGGCCCAGGAGGAGGGCTGGGAGGCCTTCTCCATCCCCCCCAGCGTGGGCGGGCGGTACTCGGTGCTCAGCCCGGCGGGGCTGCTGCCCATGGCTGCCGCCGGAATCGACATTCAAAAGGTGCTCTGCGGTGCCATGGAGGCAAAGGAGAGCTATGACCTGCGCTCCTATGAAAACCCCGTGTGGCTCTATGCCGCCATCCGCAACCTCATGTGCCGCCACGGAAAGGCCATTGAAATCCTCAGCAGCTTCGAGCCGGACTTCCGGCTGTTCGGTTCCTGGTGGCAGCATCTGTTTGCCGAATCCGAGGGCAAGCAGGGTAAGGGGCTTTTCCCCACCGCCGCTCTGTTCACCACCGACCTGCACTCCCTGGGGCAGCTGATCCAGCAGGGCAAGCGCAATCTCTTTGAAACCATGCTCCGCTTCGACCCGCCGGAGCAGCGCTGCACCATCGGCACCGATGTCAAAAATCTGGATCAGCTGAACTACCTGGCCGGGAAAAACCTGGACGAGGTGGACGAGAATGCCTACCTGGGCACGGTGGCCGCCCACGCAGGCGGCGGCACCCCCGTCATCACCATGGACTGCGGCGCGCTGAACGAGGAAAAGGTGGGCGAGCTTTTCTATTTCATGGAGCTGTCCTGCGCCATTTCCGCATATATATTAGGGGTAAACCCCTTTAATCAGCCCGGCGTAGAGGAATACAAGCACAATATGTTCCAGCTTCTCGGAAAGCCCGGCTTTGAGAATCTGTAAACATATTAAAAACGGATCAAAATCCAACAAAAATATAGTTGCAAATTTCTTCGATTCCTGTTAGAATGATACTAAGCCAACTACTCTGGCATAGCAAAGGAGGATATTCCGATGATTCATGTTATTCTGGGCCTGAAAGGCTCCGGCAAGACCAAAAAGCTGATCGACAGCATCAACGCAGCCGTGGCGCAGGCCAGCGGCGATGTGGTGTGCATCGAATACGGCAAGAAGCTTACCTATGACGTTACCTACAAGGTTCGCCTGGTGGATTCCCAGGAGTACGGCATTCAGTCCGCCGAAATGCTCAAGGGCTTCCTGAGCGGTATGCACGCAGGTAACTTTGATATTACCCACGTGTTTATCGACAACCTGTACAAAACCATTGGCCACGACCTGTCCGCCGCCGAGGAATTCATCGCCTGGGCCGCCAAGTTCGCCGCCGACAACAACATGGAGATCACCGTTACATTGTCTGAGGATCCCGCCAATATTTCCGAGGCCATCAAGCAGTATCTGTAACTTACCTGTCAAAAGCGCCGCTGCCAAATCCGCAGCGGTGCTTTTTTGACCGTCCCCGTCCGCGCGCGCCTGGTCGGATCGGGGGCAGCGCTGCCATTCGGGAGATTTCCCTATTGCAATATGACCGGATTACCCGTATACTATAGAATTGGATATTGTCATTTTTGAGGAGAGATAAAAACAGACATGGAAACCAAAACCGCAACCATCCCCCAGGAGCTTCAGGAAAACAAGATGGGCGTCATGCCCGTGGGCAAGCTGCTGTTCAACATGGCGCTGCCCATGATCATCTCTATGATCGTGCAGGCGCTGTACAATGTGGTGGACAGCATTTATGTGTCCCAGGTGTCGGAGAGCGCCGTTACCGCCCTGTCGCTGGCGTTCCCGGTGCAGAATATGCAGATTGGCTTTGGCCTTGGAATCGCCGTGGGCGTCAACTCCCTGCTTTCCAAAAGCCTGGGTGAAAAGAATCAGGAGGCCGCAAACTTTGCCGCCGGCAACGGCATCTTTCTGATGATTATCGCCGTGGCGCTGTTTATGCTGTTCGGCATTTTCGGGGCGCGGCCCTATTTTGAAATGCAGTCCACCGTGGCTGAGACGGTGGAGGGCGGCATCGCCTACACCAGCATCTGCTGCATCTTTACCCTGGGCTGCTTCGCGCAGATGCTGGGGGAGCGGCTGCTGCAATCCTCCGGCCGGACGGTATACACCATGATCAGCCAGTCCACCGGCGCGGTGATCAACATCATTCTCGATCCCATTTTCATCCACGGCTGGCTGGGGCTTCCCGCCATGGGCGTGGCCGGTGCGGCCATCGCCACGGTGATCGGCCAGTGGATTGCCGCCGGAATGTGCCTGTTCTTCAACCTGCGCTTCAACCCGGACGTACAGCTGGGCCTGAAATACATCCGCCCCAGGACGCAGACGCTGAAGCCGATCCTGGCAGTGGGCATCCCCACGCTGGTGATGAACAGCATCGGCTCGGTGATGAATTTCGGCATGAACCAGATCTTCCAGGGCTTCCAGGAGACCGCCACCGGCGTATTCGGCATTTACTATAAGCTGCAAAGCTTTTTCTTTATGCCCCTGTTCGGCACCAACAATGCCACCATTTCCATCATCGCCTACAACTACGGTGCCCGCAAGCCGGAGCGCATGACGAAAACGTTGCGCCTTGCCCTGGTCACCGGCCTGTGCTTCATGCTCTTCGGTCTGGCCGTGTTCCAGCTGATGCCGCAGACGCTGCTGGGGCTGTTTAACCCCTCGGAGGAATTCCTGCGCATGGGCGTGAAGGCGCTGCGCATCGTCAGCATCCACTTCCCCATTGCCGCCGTGGGCATTATGCTTGGGGCCAGCTTTCAGGCGCTGGGCAACGGCATCTATTCCACCATCGTCTCCCTGTGCCGTCAGCTGCTGGTGCTGCTGCCGGTGGCGTATCTATTGAGCCTCACCGGCAATGTGGACAATGTGTGGTGGAGCTTCCCCATCGCCGAGGTGGTCAGCGCCCTGGTCACCCTGGTGCTCTACCGGCGGCTGTATCTGAAGAAAATCAAGCCACTCTTTGCGTTAAGGAGCGTGTAACACAATGAAAAAGCTGCATCTTCGCCTTCTGTCCGTTCTGCTTGCCGCAGCGCTGCTTTTGGGCTGCGTCCCCACCCGCGCCAGTGCCCTCAGCTTCTTGGAATGGCTCTTCTCCGACGACGAGGAAACGGAGCAGGCCGCCGCTCCCTCTGCCTCCTCCTCCGACATTACCCATTTCTCCGAAATGGTGTACACCCGCCCCGACCTGGACGAAATGCATTCCCTGCTGGACACGGTCTGTGAGCGGGCCAAGGGAAAGAATGCCGCCTCCATTCTGGATGGCGTCTATGACTTCTACGACGCCTACGACTGGTTCGATACCAACGCCACCCTGGCAAGCATTCACTACAACGCCGACCTGACCGACAGCTATTGGGAGGAGGAGGACAATTTCTGCACCGCCGCGTTCAACGAGGTGGATCAGATGCTCACCACGCTGAACAACGCCCTGGCCGCCTCCCCCTGCCGGAGCAAGCTGGAGAAAATCTTTTTTGGCGCGGGCTTCTTCGACGACTATGACACGGATGAGGACTGGGAGCCGGATGCCCAGCTGCTGGAGCTGCTGAACCGGGAAAGCGAGCTGATCAGCCAGTATTACACCCAGGTTTCCAAGTCAAACTCGCTGCTTGGCTCTCTTTTCCCGCCCTACAAGGCCATGGCGCAGACCATGGTGGATTTGATTCTGGTGCGCAATGAGCTGGCCTCCTATCTGGGCTTCGACAGCTATGAGGACTATGCCAACGCCTATTATTACGCCCGGGACTACACCCCGGAGCAGATGTCGCAGTACCTGGATGAGATTCAGCAGACGCTTGCCCCGCTGTACATCGATGCCTACTACGGCGTTGACGACCGGCAGTGCAGCGAGGAGGATACCTTTGAGTACGTCCGCGCGCTTGCAAACGCCATCGGCGGTATCGTGCTGGACGCCTTCAACCTGATGGATGAAGCCGGGCTATACGACATCACCCAGAGCGATAACAAATTCAATTCCTCCTTTGAAGCCTACCTGACCAGCTACGACGTACCCTTTATTTTTATGAACCCCGGCGGCGACGCCTTCGACCAGCTGACCTTTGCCCATGAATTCGGCCACTTCTGCAACGACTATGCCCTAGGCTACGAAAACACCGATATCGACGTGGCCGAGGTGTTCTCTCAGGCCATGGAATACCTGTCCCTGATTTACATCACGGACTACGATGACCTGCCCCGGCTGAAAATGGTGGACAGTCTGTGCACCTACGTGGAGCAGGCCTGCTACGCCAAATTCGAGCAGGAGATGTATCGGATCCCGGCGCAGGAACTGTCCGTAGAGGCGCTGTGCCAGCTGTACGAACGGATCGCCACGGATTACGGTCTTTCCACCAACGAATACTTCGAGTCCATCGACTTTGTCACCGTCCCCCACTTCTATACCAGCCCCATGTACGTGTTCAGCTATATCGTCTCCAACGACGCCGCCATGCAGATCTACCAGCTGGAGCTGGAAAAGGACGGCGCGGGCCTTCGCTGCTACCTGGACAATCTGGATAATTCGGAAGGGTATTTCCTGGCCTTCCTGGAAAGCGCCGGTCTGGAAAGCCCCTTTACGGACGGCTATATGGATTCCGTGCGCAGCACCTTCTGCGAAATACTGGAAATGCCGGACGTGGCCGCCTGAGGAACCTCTGGTTAAATCGGCAAGAGCCGATGGCGAAAGTCCCGCTATCCAAATACATATTTCGATCCACCGGCGGATACACTATCCGTGAGGTGAGACAGATGAAAGAGGACGAAAAGAAAAAGCCGAGCTGGGAGATGGTCGACCCCAAGCCCCCCATCATCCAGTCCGGCCCCACCCAAAAGCGCCAGTAAAAAATCGAGCCTATTGCAGGCTCGATTTTTTGCGCTATGGAATCTCTGGTTAAATTGGTTTTTCCTTGATCGGATGCGTGCGGATGTACTCGTCCAGGATGTCCGCTGCCTGGGCGACCAGGCGGGCGCAGGGGCGGCTTCTGTAAAACTCCGCCGTGCGGGGGGTGGGATTGGGGTCGGAGGGGGGATTTTTCAGAATCTCCCGGCAGATGATGCTGTGCTCCTTCTCCCGGAACTTTCCGGCCAGGGTCTGCACCAGCTGATAGTGGCGGCGCTTGCTCTCGTCGTCCCCCGGCGTTTCGTAGCCGTACAGCAGTCCCGCCACCAGCAGCATACCGCTGACCGCGCCGCAGACCTCCCGCATGCGGCCCATGCCGCCGCCGAAGGAGCTGGCCAGCCGCGCCGCGTTGCGCGCCGTCAGGCCGGTGACATCGCAGAACGCCACCACCACCGACTGAGAGCAGTTGTAGCCCTGCAAAAACAGCTCCGCCGCTTTCTTGCCGTGATTCGTCTCCATCACACCGTCACCAGCTCATAGCTGTCCTCGCCCAGGCCGATCTTCTTGCCGTGCTCGATCTGCGATCTCCAATCAGAGATGGGGAAATCGGCGGTAAAGTGATCCAGGCCGGGCTTTGTCATTTTCTCCAGGCGGCTGCCTGGGTTCACCGGCTGGCGGTTCACCGCGTCGGCGCAGGCCAGATCCAGGGCCACCGGGTCAAAGGAGGCAAACATACCCACATCAGGCACGATGGGCAGGTCGTTCTCCGCGTGGCAGTCGCAGTAGGGGCTGACATCCCGCACCAGGCTGATGTGGAAATTGGGCCGCCCGTCCACCACGGCCTTGGCATATTCCACCATCTTGTAGTTCAGCATCCGCACGGCGTCGCCATGGCTGTGGTAAATTGCCTCCATGGGGCACACATCCACGCACCGGCCGCAGCCCATGCAGTTGACCCAGTTGATGTGCATTTTCCCCGTTTTCTCATCGATCTGCGGGCCGTCGTGGGCGCAGATGTTGGCGCAGGCGCCGCAGGCCACGCACTTTTCCGGGTCTACCGTGGGGCGGCCGTCGCTGTGCATGTCCCGCTTGCCCTGATTGGAGCCGCAGCCCATGCCCAGGTTCTTGATGGCTCCGCCGAAGCCCGCCTCCTCGTGGCCCTTGAAATGGTTCAGGGAGATGACGATATCCGCGTCCATGATGGCCCGGCCGATCATGGCATTCTGTACGTATTCGCCGCCGCGCACCGGCACGGCCACCTCGTCAGTGCCCTTCAGGCCATCGGCAATGATCACATGGCAGCCGGTGGAATAGGGGGTGAAGCCATTGATATAGGCTGTCTCCAGATGATCCAGGGCATTCTTGCGGGAGCCGACATACATGGTGTTGGCATCCGTCAGAAAGGGCTTGCCGCCCAGATCCTTGACCAGATCCACCACCACCCGGGCATAGCCGGGGCGCAGATAGGCCATGTTGCCCAGCTCGCCAAAGTGGATCTTAATGGCCACATACTTGTCCTTAAAATCGATTTTGTCCATCCCCGCCGACAGCAGCAGCCGCGCCAGCTTCTGCGGAATGGTCTCCCCGCCGGAGGTACAGAAGGACGTAAAATAAACCTTGGGTGTCATGGGAATTCCTCCTAAGTATAAATATAGACTTGCTCCCAGCCTTGCCGCCGGGCAAGCCGGGAAACCAATCTTCCGAAGCAAAAGCGGCCAGCTCTGGGCCATTCCTTTGAAGAAGCTGAATACTCTCGTCCGCGTGGAGCCTGATGCAAAAAGGCCATGACGGCATCTGCCTTTGCCCTAATTTCTGACACGGTGTCAGATTTTATAGTGACGTTCTATCACGTTTCTGACGTCATGTCAATCCTCTTTTCGTGGAGTCATCGCCGATGATCAGCAAAAAAGGCCACCTTGGGTGACCTTTTTGCTGACTGAAACGGCGTTTTCACCGAGTCAATAGGAAATCCGTTTTCGGGAGGATCACGCTTCAGGATTCGTTCGAATCAGCATCACGGGAATTTCCGCCTCAGTAAAATCCAACGTGAAGAAAGCCTTCTCACCATCGATTTCAAAGTGTATTTCCGTTTCCGTGCCATCCGGCGCAATCAAAGTAAGTATTTTACCTTCCAGCAGTTCAGCGGGCAGCGTAATCTTCACCTGGCCCGTGGGTGCAATCAATTTCCCTGCATACTCGAATGCTATGCTCAGATATTCATTGTGCATCCGCGTGACCACTTCCCCCGCAGGAATCCCGCCGGTTATGACCGTCGCCAACGATCCAGCAATCAGCTCCAGACGTTCGCCGTTTCTCACCTCGCCACATACCGGGCAGAAGATCAAGCTTTCATTTTCTTCCACTTGGAATTTGAACTTCTGGCAATCGGTCGTGCCCGTATGCTTGCAGCCCTCGCGCCGACAACCGGCGCTGTGCGTTTCATCGCCGTTCGGCGACCATTCGCCGTACCAGTGGTACAGCTTCTCCACCGCATCCTCGGTGTAGGTATCCTTGCAGCGAGAGCAGGTGTAGCGCGTATACCCGTCCTTTTCACAAGCAGGCTTCACGACAGTCTGCTGATAATCGTGTTCCAGCGCGGCAAACTCCGCATACGTGGTGTAATCGCAGCGAGTGCAGGTATCGTACTCATCCCAGCCGATTTCCGTGCAGGTCGGTGCCTTTGCATCGTGATGCACCAGGTCATGGTTGCCTGAGTCGATGGGCTGCTCCACATAGGTGGTATACTCGCACCGCTTGCAGGTATCGTATTCGTCCCAACCGGCTTCCGTGCAGGTCGGCGCCTTTGCTGCATGATGCTCCAGATCATGGTTGCCTGAGTCGATGGGCTGCTCCACATAGGTGGTATACTCGCACCGCTTGCAGGTATCGTATGCATCCCAGCCGATTGCCGTGCAAGTCGGTGCCTTTGCATCGTGATGCACCAGGTCATGGTTGCCTGAGTCGATGGGCTGCTCCACATAGGTGGTATACTCGCACCGCTTGCAGGTATCGTATTCGTCCCAACCGGCTTCCGTGCAGGTCGGCGCCTTTGCTGCATGATGCTCCAGATCATGGTTGCCTGAGTCGATGGGCTGCTCCACATAGGTGGTATACTCGCACCGCTTGCAGGTATCGTATGCATCCCAGCCGATTGCCGTGCAAGTCGGTGCCTTTGCATCGTGATGCACCAGGTCATGGTTGCCTGAGTCGATGGGCTGCTCCACATAGGTGGTATACTCGCACCGCTTGCAGGTATCGTATTCGTCCCAGCCGATTGCCGTGCAAGTCGGTGTCTTTGCATCGTGATGCACCAGGTCATGGTTGCCTGAGTCGATGGGCTGCTCCACATAGGTGGTATACTCGCACCGCTTGCAGGTATCGTATTCGTCCCAACCGGCTTCCGTGCAGGTCGGCGCCTTTGCTGCATGATGCTCCAGATCATGGTTGCTTGAGTCGATGGGTAATCCCACATAGGTGGTATACTCGCACCGCTTGCAGGCATCGTATTCGTCCCAGCCGATTGCCGTGCAGGTCGGCGCCTTTGCTGCATGATGCTCCAGATCATGGTTGCTTGAGTCGATGGGCTGCTCTTCATAGGTGGTATACTCGCACCGCTTGCAGGTATCGTATTCGTCCCAACCGGCTTCCGTGCAGGTCGGCGCCTTTGCT
>CAKTIM010000027.1 GCA_934565795.1 uncultured Oscillospiraceae bacterium | reverse complement strand
TGGTGGAGATAAGCGGGATCGAACCGCTGACCTCTTGAATGCCATTCAAGCGCTCTCCCAGCTGAGCTATACCCCCAGGTGTTGTAGATTGACGCATAAGCCTATATGAACTTGTTGCTGTGGGGTGCGTTGCTGTACCGTTTGGGCTCCCAGCTGAGCTACACCCCCGTGTGAAATTGGTGCGGTTTGGAACCAGCTTTTGTATTATAGCATAGATTCTTGAAATGTCAAGGGAAAAATCTTAAAAACTTTTTCCGGGTTTTCCGGGGGGTGGGGCGGAAAAAGGCCTTGCATTTTTGTGAATTTCATGTATATTTTTATCAGATAAAATTTATTGGAGGTCGTTATGATGGCGGCAGCGGTTTTGTATTTGACGGCGGCGCAGAAAGAGGCGCTGGACAGCGGGTTCTGCGGTGCGTTTGGGGGGAAGCCGGAGCGGTATTTCTCCGCGCCGGGGCGGACGGAGATCGGCGGCAACCACACCGATCATCAGCGCGGGCATGTGCTGGCGGCGGCGGTGAATCTGGATACCCTGGCAGCGGTGCGCCGCAATGGGACGGGGCGGATCCGCGTGCTTTCCCAGGGGTATCCCCTGTGCGTGGTGGACCTCGACCGGCTGGAGCCGGTGGCGGAGGAGGTCAACAGCACCCCGGCGCTGATCCGGGGCGTGGCGGCCCGGTTTGCCCAGCTGGGCTGCCGGGTGGAGGGCTTCGACGCCTACTGCACCTCCACGGTGCTGCCCGGCTCCGGGCTCAGCTCCTCGGCGGCCTTCGAGGTGCTGATCGGCACCATCATCAACCATCTGTTCTTTGACGCCCGGGTCAGCCAGCCGGAGATCGCCCAGATCGGCCAGTACGCGGAGAATGTATTCTTCGGCAAGCCCTGCGGCCTGATGGATCAGATGGCCTCCGCCGTGGGCAATCTGGTGACCATCGATTTCCTTAAAAAAGATGCCCCGGTGATCCGCCCGGTGGACTTTGATTTCTCCGCCTGCGGCCACGCCCTGTGCATCATCGACAGCCACGCCAGCCACGCCGACCTGACCGACGAATACGCGGCCATCCCCATGGAGATCGGCAGGGTCTGCCGTCACTTTGGCAAGGAAGTGCTCAGTGAAATTCCCGAATCGGAATTCTACGCGGCCATCCCCGCGCTGCGGGCGGAGTGCGGCGACCGGGCGGTGCTGCGGTGCATCCACTTCTACCAGGACGATGCCCGGGTGCCCCGGCAGGTAGCGGCCCTGGAGCAGGGCAACTTCGGCCGCTTCCTAGAGCTGGTGACGCAGAGCGGCCGGTCCTCCTGGATGTATTTGCAGAATGTGATCCCCGCGGGCTACAAGGAGCATCAGGATATGGCCCTGAGTCTGGCCCTGTGCCAGCACTATTTGCAGGGCAAGGGCGCCTACCGGGTGCACGGCGGCGGCTTTGCCGGGACGGTGCAGGCCTTTGTGCCCTTTGAGCTGCTGGATTCCTTCCGGGCGGGCATTGATGCCGCGCTGGGGCAGGGGTCTTGCCATGTGCTGTCCATCCGTCCCCAGGGCGGCGTGGAAGCGTTTTATAAGGAGTAAGCAATGATTGAGCGTTATTTGGATTCTCTGGTGGAATACGCCCTGCGCACCGGGCTTGCCCAGGAGGCCGACCGGCGGGTGCTGACCAACCGGCTGCTGGATATTCTCCGCCTGGACGACTACACCCCCAGCCAGGAGCCGCTGATCGAGGAGCTGGAGCCGATCCTGGCCGGAATTCTGGACTTTGCCTGTAGGCAGGGGCTGTGCGAGGACAATGTGACCGCCCGGGATCTGTACGACACCCGGCTGATGGGCGCGCTGACGCCCCTGCCCCATGAGGTGATCGCCGAATTTGACCGCCGCTACGCCGTCTCCCCCCGGGAGGCCACGGACTGGTACTACCGCTTCAGCGGCGACACGGATTACATCCGCCGCTACCGGGTGGCCAGGGACATCCGCTGGATCTATCCCAGCGAATACGGCGACATAGATATCACCATCAACCTTTCCAAGCCGGAGAAGGATCCCCGGGCCATTGCGGCGGCCAAGAACGCCCCCCAGTCCGGCTATCCCAAGTGCCAGCTGTGCCCGGAGAACGAGGGCTACGCCGGTCGGCTGAACCACCCCGCCCGGGAAAATCACCGCATCATTCCCCTTACCATCGGCGGCGAAAAATGGTTCCTGCAATATTCCCCCTATGTCTACTACAACGAGCACTGCATCGTGTTCAACGCCCGGCACACCCCCATGGCCATCAACCGGGCGGCCTTTGGTAAGCTGCTGGAATTCGTCACCGTATTCCCCCATTATTTCGTCGGCTCCAACGCCGATCTGCCCATTGTGGGCGGCTCCATCCTGAGCCATGAGCATTTCCAGGGCGGCCACTATTGCTTCGCCATGGAGAAGGCTCCGGTGGAGCGGGAAATCTCCTTCCGGGGATTTGAGGATGTGCAAGCGGGCATCGTGAAATGGCCCATGAGCGTCATCCGCCTGAACGGGGACGATCCGGCGCGGATCGCCGACCTGGCGGAGCGCATCTTGCAGTGCTGGCGGGGCTATTCCGACGAGGCCGCAGGCATCCTGGCGGAAACCGACGGGGAAAAGCACAACACCATTACCCCCATCGCCCGCCGCCGGGAGGGCCGGTATGAGCTGGATCTGGTGCTGCGGTGCAACATCACCACGGCGGAGCACCCCCTGGGCGTGTTCCACCCCCACGCGGACAAGCACCACATTAAAAAAGAGAACATCGGCCTGATCGAGGTGCTGGGCCTGGCCATCCTCCCCAGCCGCCTGAAGCAGGAGCTGCAGGAGCTGGCCCAGGCGCTGATCCAGGGCCGGGATGTCTCCAATGACCCGGTGCTGAGCAAGCACGCCGACTGGTGCGCAGCGCTGCGAGCGCAATATACATTTACACAGGACAATGCCATGGAGATTCTGCGGGCCGAAACCGGCCGGGTGTTTACCGCCGTGCTGGAGGATGCCGGGGTGTATAAGTGCACCCCCCAGGGCCGGGCAGCGTTCCTGAAATTTGTGGAGCAGGTGAATCATCGATAATGCTTCTTTGGGTTTTTCTTCTGATCTTTCTGTTTCTGGCCTCGGGCGGCTGCCTGCTCTTTCTGATCCGCAGCGTCCGGCGCTTCTGGTTCGTTGCGAAGCTCTCCCGGGGGAGACGGGGAGCGGGCTGGTGCATCAGCTGCGCCGCCGTCCTGCTGCCCACCGCCGCTGCCTGGTACCTGTGGGGCTTTATGAACACCGTCATCATCCTGCTGCACCTGAGTCTCTTCTGGATGCTTGCGGCGCTGCTTCAGCGTCTGGCGGAGCGCCGCCGGGGCGGGCCGCTGCGCCGTTACTACGCCGGTGGGCTGGCGGTGCTGTTCACCGCCGTGTACCTGGGGGTGGGCGCCTACCAGACCTACCACGTCTGGCAGACGGACTACACCATCACCACGGAAAAGAGCGTCGGCTCCCTGCGCGTGGCGCTGCTGGCGGATTCCCATGTAGGCACCACCTTCGACGGCGAGGGCCTGAATGCCCACGTGCAGCGCATCCAGGCCCAGGAGCCAGATATTGTGGTGGTGGCCGGTGACTTCGTGGACGAGGACACCACCAAGGAAAATATGCTGGCCGCCTGCCGCGCCCTGGGGACGCTGGATACGCCCTACGGCGTGTATTTCGTGTTCGGCAACCATGACAAGGGACTGTATTCCGGCGGCAGCCGGGGCTACACCGGCGACGACCTGATTGCCGCGCTGGAGGAAAACGGCGTCACCGTGCTCCAGGATCAGGTAGCGGACATCGACGGGCGCTTCTGCCTGATTGGCCGCCAGGACGCCTCCGAGGCCCTGGACTTCGGCGGCAGCCGGGCGGATATCCGCACCCTGGCCCAGGAGGCCGGAGAGGAGCGGTTCTCCATCGTCCTGGATCACCAGCCCAGGGACTACGCCGCCCAGGCAGAGGCAGGCGTCGACCTGGTGCTCTCCGGCCACACCCACGGCGGCCAGCTGATCCCGCTGATGCAGTTCATGCGCTGGTTCCACACAGGCAGCAACGACAGCATCTACGGCCTGGAGCGCCGGGAGCACACCGACTTCATCGTCACCTCCGGCATCTCCGACTGGGCCATTAAATTCAAAACCGGCTGTATCTCCGAATTCGTGATCATCGATATCGTCGGGAAATAAAGGCCATACGCAGTATCCCCCCGGCAGCTTGGAACCTCAAGCTGCCGGGGGGCTTCCTCTGTAATAATCAAAAATCAGCGCAATTGCAGAATCCCTTTGACAAATAAAGACCATGCAGTTATAATATAGCGTGACGTCATTTCCCATTTTCCAACGAATACTTGACAAAAAGGACGGATATCAATATGTATAAAATCGTTCGCAAAAAGGAACTGAACTCCGCCGTCACCCTGATGGAGATCGAGGCGCCTTATGTCGCCAAGAAAGCCAAGGCCGGCCAGTTCATTATCTTCCGTGTTGACGAGAAGGGCGAGCGTGTGCCTCTGACCATTGCCGGCTTCGACCGGGAGAAGGGCACCGTCACCATCATCTTCCAGAAGGTGGGCTTCTCCACCAACGCCCTGGGCGCGCTGAACGAGGGCGACTACATCCACGACTTTGTCGGCCCCCTGGGCCGCCCCACCGAGGTGGAGAACAAGAAGCGGGTGTGCGTGGTCGGCGGCGGCGTGGGCTGCGCCATTGCGCTGCCTGCTGCCAAGGCGTTCCTGGAGGCGGGGGCCATTGTGGATGTGATCATCGGCTTCCGCAATAAGGACATCGTGATTCTGGAGGACGAATTCAAGCAGGCCTCCACCAATCTGTACCTGATGACCGACGACGGCTCCTACGGCGAGAAGGGCTTCGGCACCGTCAAGCTGCAGCAGCTGCTGGAGAGCGGCATCCAGTACGACGAGGTGCTGGCCATCGGGCCGGTGCCCATGATGAAGTTCGTCTGCAAGACCACCGAGCCCTTCGGCGTGCGCACCATGGTGTCCCTGAACCCCATCATGGTGGACGGCACCGGCATGTGCGGCGGCTGCCGCGTTACCGTGGGCGGCGAGACCAAGTTTGCCTGCGTGGACGGCCCTGAGTTCGACGGCCACAAGGTGGACTTCGCCGAGCTGATGAGCCGCAACGTCACCTACCGCGACCGGGAAGCCGAGGTCGCCAAGGATCATGTCTGCCGCATGGAAACCATGGGCAAGGCACTGATTAAATAAGGAGGATCTGGATTATGCCGAATATGACTCTGACCAAAACCCCCATGCCCGAGCAGGATCCCCAGGTTCGTGCACGGAATTTTAAGGAAGTTGCTCTGGGCTACACCGCCGAGATGGCCCAGGAGGAGGCTGGCCGCTGCCTGAACTGCAAGCACCCCAAGTGCGTGGAGGGCTGCCCTGTCAATGTGCGCATCCCTGAGTTCATTGCCAAGGTCGCCGAGGGCGACTTCAAGGCCGCCTATGAGATCATCACCTCCACCAACGCGCTGCCTGCCCTGTCCGGCCGCGTCTGCCCCCAGGAGACCCAGTGCGAATCCCACTGCGTCCGGGGCATCAAGGGTGAGCCGGTGGCCATTGGCCGCCTGGAGCGGTTCGTTGCCGACTGGTACCGGGAGAACGTCAACGCCATGCCTGAGAAGGCTGCCTCCAACGGCAAGAGAGTCGCCGTGGTCGGCTCCGGCCCTGCCGGCCTGACCTGCGCCAGCGACCTGGCCAAGAAGGGCTATGAGGTCTCCCTGTTCGAGGCCCTGCATACCGCCGGCGGCGTGCTGGTATACGGCATCCCTGAGTTCCGTCTGCCCAAGGACATTGTGGCCAACGAGGTCAAGAAGCTGGAGGCCCAGGGCGTCAAGGTGATGACCAATATGGTCATTGGTCGGGTGCTGACCATCGACGAGCTGTTTGAGCAGGGCTTCCAGGCCGTGTTCGTCGGCTCCGGCGCGGGCCTGCCCATGTTCATGAACATCCCCGGCGAGAGCCTGAAGGGCGTGATGTCCGCCAACGAATACCTGACCCGTACCAACCTGATGCGGGCATACGACGAGAGCTACGATACCCCCGTGATCAAATCCAAGGCTGTGGCCGTGGTGGGCGGCGGCAACGTGGCCATGGACGGCGCGCGCTGCGCCATGCGTTTGGGCGCGGACAAGGTGTACATCGTCTACCGCCGTGGCGAGGCTGAGATGCCCGCCCGGAAGGAAGAGCAGCACCACGCCAAGGAAGAGGGCATCGAGTTCAAGACCCTGTGCAACCCCGTGGAGATCATCGGCGACGAGAATGGCCGGGTCTGCGGCATGAAGTGCATCCGCATGGAGCTGGGCGAGCCTGACGCCTCCGGCCGCCGCCGCCCCGTGGAGATTCCCGGCAGCGAATTCGTGCTGGACGTGGACACCGTAATCATGGCCCTGGGCACCAGCCCCAACCCCCTGATCCGCTCCACCACCCCCGGCCTGGACACCAACCGCAAGGGCTGCCTGATCGTCAATGAGAACGAGATGACCACCCGCGAGGGCGTGTTCGCCGGCGGCGACGCCGTCACCGGCGCAGCTACCGTCATCCTGGCCATGGGCGCAGGAAAAAAGGGCGCAGCCGCCATCGACGCTTACCTGAATAAGTAATTCCCCCTGGGGCCTGCCGCGTGTGCGGCAGGCCCCAGTTGCTTTTGCCGGGAATTGTTAAATTTTTCAAAAACCCGGCTTGGCCTTGTTGCTTTTCATCGGCGGTGTGGTAAAATTATCCTGTAACAAAGATAGGAGGGAGTCTCTATGAACGAGGTCAAAAACCCGAAAAAGCCGCTGTTATACTACTACATCATCGTCCTGGTGGCGCTGATGCTGTTTAACATGCTGGCAATGCCCTGGCTGGCAGAGCACAGGATCCAGGATAAGGATTACAACACCTTCGTCTCCATGGTGCAGGAGGGGAAGGTCGGCCAGGCAGAGATCCAGGAGCAGTACAACCGCATCCTCTTTACCGACAAGGAGGGGCGCACCATCTACAAGACCGCCATGGTGCCGGACAGCGACCTGACCCAGCGCCTGCTGGATGCGGGGGTGTCCGTCACCGGCGTGGAGATCGAGCAAAGCTCCCTGCTGATGGATATCCTCAGCTGGGTGCTCCCCCTGGTGGTATTCATCGCCATCGGCCAGTTTATGTCCCGGAAAATGGTGGAAAAAATGGGCGGCGGCAACTCCATGATGTTCAACATGGGCAAGTCCAACGCCAAGGTGTACGTCAAGTCCTCCGAGGGCATCAAGTTTGCCGACGTGGCGGGCGAGGACGAGGCCAAGGAGAACCTGACGGAGATCGTGGAATATCTCCATAACCCCGATAAGTACCGGCAGATCGGCGCCTCCATGCCCAAGGGTATTCTGCTGGTCGGCCCTCCGGGCACCGGCAAGACCATGCTGGCCAAGGCCGTGGCCGGTGAGGCCAATGTGCCCTTCTTCTCCATGTCCGGCTCGGAATTCGTGGAGATGTTCGTGGGCATGGGCGCGTCCAAGGTGCGCGACCTGTTCCGCCAGGCCAAGGAGAAAGCGCCCTGCATCGTGTTCATTGATGAGATCGACGCCATCGGCCAGAAGCGCAACGCCGGGCAGTACGGCGGCAACGACGAGCGGGAGCAGACCCTGAATCAGCTGCTTACCGAAATGGACGGCTTCGAGGGCAACAGCGGCGTCATTATCCTGGCTGCCACCAACCGCCCGGAATCCCTGGATCCCGCCCTGACCCGCCCCGGCCGCTTTGACCGCCGGGTGCCCGTGGAGCTGCCCGACCTGAAGGGCCGGGAGGCCATCCTGAAGGTGCACGGCAAGAAGGTGAAGCTGGCCGACAATGTGGACTTCAGCCAGATCGCCCGTATGGCCGCCGGTGCCTCCGGCGCGGAGCTGGCCAACATCGTCAACGAGGCCGCCCTGCGCGCCGTGCGGGACGGACGCCCCTGCGTCTCCCAGTCCGACCTGGAGGAGAGCATTGAGGTGGTCATTGCAGGCTATCAGAAGAAGAACGCCATCCTGACCGACCACGAAAAGCTGGTGGTCTCCTACCACGAGATCGGTCACGCCCTGGTGGCCGCCCTGCAAACCCACTCCGCCCCGGTGCAGAAGATCACCATCGTCCCCCGCACCTCCGGCGCGCTGGGCTACACCATGCAGGTGGAGGAGGGCAACCACTACCTGATGACCAAGGAGGAGATGGAAAACAAGATCGCCACCCTGACCGGCGGCCGTGCCGCCGAGGAGGTTGTGTTCCAGTCCATCACCACCGGCGCGTCCAACGATATTGAGCAGGCCACCAAGCTGGCCCGGGCCATGATCACCCAGTACGGCATGAGCGACGAATTTGGCATGGTGGCCCTGGAGACTGTGACCAATCAATACCTGGGCGGCGACGCCTCCCTGGCCTGCTCCGCCGAAATGCAGGCCAAAATCGACGAGCGGGTGATCTCCCTGGTGAAACAGCAGCATGAAAAGGCCGTAAACATCCTGGAAGAAAACCGCCAAAAGCTGGACGACCTGGCCAAATACCTGTACGAAAAAGAAACCATCACCGGCGAAGAATTCATGGACATCCTAAATAAATAATTCCGCCCCCTCCGTAGGGGTCGGCAACCTGCCGACCCTCAACCTGATGGTTTCTGAGTGGTAAAGAAAAACGTATACCCTCAAGGATACATCCCCAAGCTTCCCTGAGGGGGAAGCTGTCGCCGCAGCGACTGAAGAGGGCACTCAGGTAGCGGTTTTGAGAGAGATTTGGTTAAAAAGGTAGACGTTTAAACATTCTGAGTCCGTAGGGGTGGTGCTCCGCGCAGCGAATCAAAATATCCATGATTGCCGGTGGCAATCATACAATTGATTCATCGGATACCAGCCGCCCGAAAGGTAATGAACGTGAGCGGTATAGACGAACCGCTCAATCCCGGTACCCAGCGGGGCGGCAAATTGCCGACCCTGGCGGGCTTGATTTGCGTTTGAGGGTGGGCTTTCTTTTGCTTAATCTCACAATCAATACGGCAAAAGTGCTAATCAAAGCGCTGTCAATTTGTTCAAATAACCAAATTGTTGTATTTCCTCTTTCCATTTTCGCGTATTATGCTATGATATTTCTACCCTCGCAATACATTAACATAAAGGAGAGAGTGGATTATGTGTTTATTCAATCTTCGTCAGAGTAAGCTTGTGCGGCGTGTTGTTTGCGCGGTGATGGCGGTGGTGCTGCTGGCTGGGGTGGGCTCCATGTGCACGGCTTCTGCTCATACTGATTATCATGTGGGCGATGTGGTGCTTTTTGGCAGCTATGAGCAGAACAACATCAAGGCCGACGGCGCGGAGGCGATCGAGTGGCTTGTTCTGGATGTCCGGGCGGATCGGATGCTTTTGCTCAGCCGCTACGCGCTGGACAGCGAGCGCTATCACTACCGCAAGGAAAGTGTGAACTGGGACACCTGCTCCGTCCGCGGCTGGCTGAACGATACCTTCCTCTATGACGCCTTCACCCAGCTGGAGCGCTCCTGGATCCTCAGCAGCGACACCTCCAAGTATGCCGATTACGTTTTCCTGCTGAGCGATGAAGAGGTGGAGCTGTATCTGCCCCGCGCCAAGGATCGCATCTGCTATGCGACGGAGTACGGCTCCAACCAGAATGTGTATGTCAATCCGTCCACCGGCGGCTCCTGGTGGCTGCTGCGCACCACCGGCAATGACGGCGGCATGTTTGCCATGAGCGTCAACAGCGACGGCACCATCGACTACAACGGCGGCCATGTAGAAAGCGACCGCGGCACCGTCCGTCCCGCTGTCTGGGTTGCCATCTGATTTGCGGGCAGCGCCCTCCATTGTCCCATTTGCCCATAAAAACGGAACCCCACGGTTTTGAACCGTGGGGTTTTTGGAGCAGGATACGGGAATCGAACCCGCCTCTGTGGCTTGGGAAGCGACCGTTCTACCAATGAACTAATCCTGCGTGCTCAGGTGAATGTATTATAGCAGATAAAAAAGGAAAATTCAACTACTTTTTGCGGCGGCGGAAAAATTTTCAGTCGCCGCCGATTTCATGAAAACCCCGGCCTTTCTTCGATTCATTCCCTGCTTCGATGGAATTTTTCCAGAAAAAGGTGTAGACTTGCCGCAAAAGGAGGCAACGGAATGAATCATGCAGCAAGGGGAGCCGGGCGGAAAAAGCGCCGCCTGCGGCGGTGGTTCTGTCTGGCGGGCGTTTGGGCGGCGGCGCTGAGTGTGCTGCTGGTGCTGGGCGCGCTGCGGCAGGGCAGCGGGAGGGCGGCGCTGGGCGTCCGGCTGGTTTATTGCGGGCAGGCGCGGCAGGTAAGCGGCGCGGGCGTGACGGTGTCCCGGCTGCTGCGGGAGCTGGGTTTGGCGCTGACGGCGGAGGATACCGTTACCCCCGCTGCCGACACCGTGCTTTCCGACGGCGCGGTGGTCACCGTCACCCGCCGTCAGACCCGCCGGGAGGAATACACCCAGGCGCTGCCCGCCGGGACGGAGTACCGTCTGGATGACACCCTGCCCTGGGGGCAGGAGGCGGAGCTGACCCCCGGCGCGGCGGGGGAGATGAAATGCGTGGCGCAGGTGGAGTACATAAACGGCGTAGAGAGCAGCCGGGAGATTGTCAGCCGGGAGCTGATCCGCGTGGCCCAGCCCCGGATCGTGGCCATGGGCACCCGGGAGACGGACGCTCCGATAGCGGAGGGCGGCTGCCTGTGGCTCCCTGGCGGCCAGCTGCTGACCTACACCGGCGCGGTGACCGTGGAGGCAACCGCCTTTACGGCCACCGACCCCGGCTGCCGCAAGGACGCCCGGCAGGGCACGGTCATTGTGGATGGCAGCCTGATCCCGGATGGCGCCCGGCTGTTCATCACCGCCGCCGACGGCTCCTATACCTACGGCATCGCGCAGGCCGTGGCGGGAAGCAGCATGGCGAGCGGCCGGATCGACCTGTATCTGAGCCCTGCGGAATCGGCGCAATTCGGCAGAAAGCAGTGCATCGTGTATTTTCTCGGTTGAAAAGCGGCGCTTCCTCTGGTATGATAGAGCCATCTTCAGGCGTTCGGAGGCGTGGTGTTTGCAATGGTGAATGTATGTGATATTCAGGTGATGAAGCCCCTGCTTGCCGCTCAGGGGTTCCATTTTTCCAAGGCCAAGGGGCAGAATTTTCTGATTGCCCCCTGGGTGCCGGAGTCCATCGCCCGGCTGGCCGGTGTGCAGGCGGACGTGGGCGTGCTGGAAATCGGCCCCGGCATCGGCCCGCTGACCCAGCAGCTGTCGCTGCGGGCCGGGCAGGTGTGCGCCGTGGAGGTGGACGAGCGGCTGAAGCCCCTGCTGGACATCACTCTACAGGGGTGCGAAAATGTGGAGATCGTGTGGGGCGACGTGCTGAAGCTGGATATTCCCGCTCTGGTGGGCCAGAAGCTTCCCGGCCTGCGCCCCATGGCCTGCGCCAACCTGCCCTATTACATCACCAGCCCCATCCTCACGGCGCTGCTGGAGGCGGAGTGCTTTGAGGCCGTCACCGTCATGGTGCAGAAGGAGGTGGCTCAGCGCATCGCCGCCCAGCCGGGCACGGCGGAATATGGCGCGTTCAGCGTATTCTGCCAGTATTACGCGGAGCCGGAGCTGCTGTTTGACGTGCCCGCCCACTGCTTTGTTCCCCAGCCCAAGGTCACCTCCGCCGTGGTCACCCTGCGGGTGCGGACGGCGCGCCCCTGGGGCATTGCGGATCAGCAGCTCTTCTTCCGGGTGGTGCGGGCCAGCTTCGCCATGCGCCGCAAAAAGCTGAGCAACGGCCTGGCCTCCGGCTTTCCCACGCTGGGCAAGGCGGGGGCGGAGGCGGTGATCGCCGCCTGCGGCTTCCCGGAAAACGTCCGGGGCGAGACCCTGGGCATCCCGGAGTTTGCCAGAATCGCCAATGAAATCCACCGCCGGGGGGCAGCGCAATGACGGAATTTGTATTTCTGGATCTGGACGACACCATTCTGGATTTTCACCGAACGGAGCAGGACGCGCTGACAAAGACTCTGCGTGAATGCGGCATCGAGCCGACGGAGGCGGTGATCGCCCGCTACCGCCAGATCGACCGCCAGCACTGGCAGCGGCTGGAGCGGGGCGAGCTGACCCACACCCAGGTGCAGCAGGGGCGCTTCCGCGTGCTGCTGGACGAGCTGGGGGTGGCGCTGGACGCGGCGGAGGTCAACCACCGTTTTCGGGCGCATCTGTGCGGCGACCAGTATTTTCTCCCCCAGGCCAGGCAGGCGGTGGAGCAGCTGCACCGGCATCACCGATTGTTCCTTGCCAGCAACGGCGCGACATCGGCGCAGCACGCCCGCCTGGAGCGCGCGGGGCTGCGGCCCTATTTTGAGCAGGTGTTCATCTCTGAGGAGATCGGCTTCAACAAGCCCTCCGGGGAATTCTTTGATGCCTGCTTTGCCCGCATTCCGGGCTTTGACAGGGAGCGCGCCGTCATGGTGGGCGACAGCCTGACCTCGGACATTCTGGGCGGCATCCGGGCGGGGCTCCGCACCTGCTGGCTCAATCCCGCCCGGCGTCCCCCGGATCCCGCCATCCGCCCCGACTGGGAGATTCAGTCCCTTGCCCAGCTGGAGGCGCTGCTGTAATACAATTACAATAAAAACAAGGCGAATTCGCGCGGCCCCCACCGGGAGCTGTACGAATTCGCCCTGCTTTTTTCGTGACGCTTAGCCCTTCAGGCCTCTGGACTGGCGATCCATGTCCTCTACCACAATGTCGTAGATTTCGCCCAGGCTGGCGCAGTATTCCAGAACCTTCCATGGCTCGTTGGTGTGGTAGTGGATTTTGATCAGATCCTCGTCGCCCACGGCCAGCAGGCAGTCGCCCCGGAAGTGCTCCACAAAATAGTCGTTGATGGCGTCCTCGTCCAGGTCGTGCCCCTCGATCAGGAGCTGGGTATCATATCGGAATTCGGTCATATTGCTACATCCTTTCTGTGCGTTGCTGCCCCACTATGGTACCACAGCTCCGCCGATAAATCAATAAATTCCGCTTGCGCCGCATCTGACCGGGCTTCACATATATTTCAAATAAAAAAAGGTTGAATTATCGGCCAAATTGTGTTACGATATCGTCGTATCGGTATGGGACTTACTGCACCCATTTTGTGATACGCCAAACACGCGCAAAGGAGCATTTTTCTTATGGCTACACCTCATACCATTGCAGTGGCCGGTAAGGGCGGCGTGGGAAAAACCACCACCTGCGGTATGATTATAGATTATCTGTGCAAGCAGCACCGGGGGCCTGTGCTGGTGGTGGACGCGGACGCCAACTCCAACCTGAACGAGGTTTTGGGGGTGGAGGCGGACATCACCCTGGGTCAGATTCGGGAGGAGATGGCCCAGGCAGAGCTGAAGGGTACCATCCCCAAGGGCATGACCAAGGCGGACTACGCCGAGATGAAGTTCAACGACGCCCTGATCGAGGACGACGATTTTGACATGCTGGTCATGGGCCGCACCCAGGGCAAGGGCTGCTACTGCTACGTCAACGGCGTGCTGAAAACCCAGGTGGACAAGTACGCCAAGAACTATTCCTATATCGTCATGGACAACGAGGCGGGGCTGGAGCATGTGGCCCGCGGGACGCTGCCCCATGTGGATACCATGCTGCTGATCTCCGACTGCTCCCGCCGGGGCGTCCAGGCGGTGGCCCGGATCGCCGAGATGATCGACGAAATGGATTTGAATCCCGGCCAGATGGGCCTGATTATCAACCGCGCACCCGGCGGCGTGCTGGACGACGGCGTCAAGGCCGAGATCGAGCGCCATGGCCTGAAGCTCTTCGGCGTACTGCCCCAGGACGACGCGGTATACCGCTGCGACTGCAACGGCGAGCCATCCGCCAAGCTGCCGGAAAATGACGGAATGAAAGCCGCCCTCCGGGACGTACTGAAAAGCATCGGACTGTAAGGCTCAAAAGGAAACGAAATCGAGCGGCACGCTGAATGGAAAGCACCCCACCCGTAGGGGCGGATACCAGCCGCCCGAAGCCTCACGGGCCTGAGTGGCCCGTTGAATGGTAGCCGGAAAAATCCTCTGAGTCCCGTAGGGGGCGGCAACCTGTCGCCCCGCAACGTTGCCGCTTCGATAGCAGTGCGTTGAATGGGAGCAGCTTCCGTCCTCCACCAAAGCTTCCCTTGGGGTGGTGCTCCGCGCAGCGAATCAAAATATCCATGATTGCCGGTGGCAATCATACCTTGATTCATTAGCTGGCAGGCCGTAGGCCTGACTGAAGAGGGCCTACCGCACTTGGTTCTTTATCAAGGGCAAGTTGAATGGTACACGCCAATCCGTAGGGGCGGATATTAGCCGCCCGCCAGGTGCCGGGATTGAGCGGTATGTTGAATGGACATCACCAAAAGTTTCTGAGTTCGTAGGGGGCGGCAATTTGTCGCCCCGCCGTGTACCGGGATTGAGCGGTTCGTCTGTACAGCTCAGTTTCATTGCCTTTCGGGCGGCTACTATCCGCCCCTACGAACTCAAAGTATTGAACATTCTACCTTTTTAGTGAAATCTCTCTCAAAACCATTATCTGAGTGCCCTCTTCAGTCGCTGCGGCGACAGCTTCCCCCACAGGGAAGCTTGGGGGGATGCATACGTCAGGTTATACGTTGTTCTTTACTGCTTCCTAAACCGTAAGGTTTAGGGTCGGCAGGTTGCCGACCCCTACGGGGCTCAGAAGATTTTTACTGCTACCCAAACCGATAGGCTTCGGGCGGCTGATATCCGCCCCTACGGGGGGTACATGATCTTATATTCTTTGGGGAAATCTCCGCAGGGTGCTTTGGTGCCCGGAGGTGCGATTTCCCAGCGTCCCAGGGGGTTGGGGGGCTGGGAAATCGTCCCTGCAAGGGCGCTGAGGCAACAGTGCTTTTGCGGAGCGATTCCCGTGAATAAATTCTATTCCTAGAAAAAACAAGGGGGAAACATTACAATGGCTTTTACACCCAAGAAGGTGGCATACCGCGGCGCGATCAACGCCGTCACCCTGGGCACCGGCGACAAGGCAATCGTCCTCGGTGGTCAGAATGTACTGCCTTTCTACACCTTCGACGCTGCAATCGAGAATGCACCCAAGATCGGCATCGAGATCTCTGACTGTGCAAGCGAGTGGAACGTCCCCGGCCTGAAGGAATTCTACGCCGGCTGCACCACCATGGCCGACTACGCCAAGCGCGCTGAGACCATGCCCGGTGCCGACTTCCTGTGCCTGCACTTCGAGTCCGCCGACCCCAACGGCAAGAACCGCTCCGTCGCCGACTGCGTGGCCGATGCCAAGGCCGTGGCCGACGCCGTTTCCATGCCGATTGTGGTGATGGGCTGCAAGAACATCGAAAAGGACGGCGAGCTGTTCAGCAAGATCGCCGAGGCGCTCCAGGGCAAGAATATCCTGGTGCTGTCCGCCCGCAACGAGGACTACAAGACCGTCGGCGCTTCCGTCGCCCTGGCCTATGGCCAGAAGGTGGGCGCCGAGACCGCTGACGACATCAACCTGGCCAAGCAGCTGAACATCATGCTCAAGGGCCTGACCGTGCCCGCCGCCTCCATCGTGATGAACGTGGGCACCGCCGCCGTCGGCTATGGCTACGAGTACGTGGCCTCCACCCTGGATCGCGTCCGCCTGGCCGCGCTGGCTCAGTCCGATGCCGACCTGCAGATGCCCATCATGGCCCCCGTGTCCCCCGACACCTGGAGCGTGAAGGAATCCACCGCCTCCGAAGAGGATGAACCCGCCTGGGGCAGCCAGGAAGACCGCGGCGTTGGCATGGAAGTTGCCACCGCTGCCGCCAACCTGACCGGCGGCGCTGACGCTGTGATCATGCGCCATCCCGCGGCCGTTGCGGCCATTAAGCAGTTCATCACCGAGCTGGTCTGATTGGAAGGAGGATACATACCATGGCTTTGAAAGGTCTCGATATTTTTAAGCTGTCTCCGAAGAAGAACTGTAAGGAGTGCGGCAGCCCCACCTGTATGGCATTCTGCATGAAGGTGGCCCAGGGCGCGGTGTCCATCGACAAGTGCCCGTATTTCTCTGATGATGCAAAGGCAATGCTCAACGAGCAGACCGCTCCCCCCATGAAGACCATTACCGTGGGCAATGATCTGAAGCTGGGCGGCGAAACCGTTCTGTTCCGGCATGAAAAGACCCTGGTCAGCAAGAACCTGTATGCGGTTCCCGTCTGCACCAAGATGACCGCTGCCGAGGTGGACGCCAAGCTGGCCGACATGGCCAAGGTGGACTACGAGCGTATCGGTGAGCGGATGTATGTAGAGTTCGTCTATGTCAAGAGCCACGGCGGCGACGCCGATGCCACCGTCGAGCTGGTCAAGAAGGCAATGGCCACCGACCGGGCGCTGGTTCTGGACATCAAGGATGTGGACGTGGCCAAGGCCGCTGTAGAGGTCTGCAAGGCCGGCAAGCCCATCCTGAACGGCGCTACCCCCGACAACTGGGAGGCTATGAACGCCGTTGCCACCACCGCTGGCGTGACCCTGGGCGTGTCCGCTCCCAGCATTTCCGACCTGTATGACCTGGTGAAGAAGCTGGAGGCCGCAGGCAACAAGAACCTGGTGCTGGATGTCACCGCCGACACCGCCAAGGAGACCCTGGCCAACGCCGTGCTGGTGCGCCGCACCGCCCTGGTGGACGGCGACCGCAGCTTCGGCTATCCCTCCATCGTCAACGTGGCCAAGCTGGCCAAGGGCAACAAGCAGCTGCAAATTGCCTACGCCGCCATGTTCACCGAGCGCTACGCCTCCATCGTTGTCATGGAGCAGATGGACTACACCGCAGCCCTGCCTCTGTACGGTCTGCGTCAGAACATTTTCACCGATCCTCAGAAGCCCATGAAGGTGGAGTCCAAGATCTACCCCCTGAACGGCGCGGACGAGAACAGCCCCTGCGCTCTGACCGTTGACTTCGCCCTGACCTACTTCCTGGTCTCCGGCGAGCTGGAGCGCTCCAATGAGCCCATCAACCTGATCATCTCCGACGCCTCCGGCATGTCCGTTCTGACTGCCTGGGCTGCCGGTAAGTTCTCCTCCACCTCCATCAAGAAGACCTTTGAGACCCTGGACATCGAGAACAAGATCAAGAACCGTACCCTGATCATCCCCGGCAAGGTTGCCGTCATGAAGGGTGAGATTCAGGAGAAGCTGCCCGGCTGGAACGTGGTCGTCGGCCCCACCGAGGCTGTCCAGCTGCCCAAGTACATGAAGGATAAGGAATACGAGGCTGCCGCCAAGGCCGCCGCTGCCGAGGCTGCTGCCAAGGCCGCTGCCGCACCCAAGGAGGAGGTCAAGGAGCTGTCCTTCGAGGAGCTGCTGGCCACCAAGGTGCCCAAGATCGAGGTCGTGGACATGGGCGTGCACTACGGCGGATACAACCCCGAGTCCTCCACCTTCGTCACCATCGGCGAGCGGATCCACTGCATCTCCCCCGCCATCCGCAAGGCCATGGACGAGCGCGACCCCGCGCCCATCCTGAAGCGCGCTGCCGAGCAGATCGCCGCAGGCGCAACCTACCTGGACGTGAACATCGGCCCTGCCGAGAAGGACGGACCCGAGCGTATGATGTGGGCGGTCAAGCTGCTGCAGGAGAATTTCAACAATGTGCCTCTGGCTCTGGATACCGCCAACAAGAAGGCCATCGAAGCCGGTATCAAGGTCTATAACCGCACCAACGGCAAGCCCATCGTCAACTCCGCCGACGCAGGCTCCCGTATTTCCAACATCGATCTGGCCGCTGCCAACGACGCCATCTGTATCGCCCTGTGCTCTGCCGACGGCATTGCCAAGGACAACGAAGAGCGCATGATGCACTGCCGGAACATGCTGGAGCGCGGCCTGTCCCACGGCATGGAGGCCACCGACCTGTGGTTCGACCCCCTGTTCCTGGTGGTCAAGGGCATGCAGGACAAGCAGATGGACGTGCTGAACGCCATCAAGCTGTTCGCCGACGAGGGCCTGAAGTCCACCGGCGGCCTGTCCAACAACTCCAACGGCGCACCCAAGAAGGTTCGTCCCATCATGGACTCCGCTCTGGTCGCCATGGCCATGATGCAGGGCCTGACCTCCGCCATCGTCAACCCCTGCGACCTGCGCCTGATGGAAACCATCAAGTCCTGCGACATCTTCAAGAATCATACCCTGTACTCCGACAGCTACCTGGGCGACCGTCCCGACCTGCTGTAAGATACAAAATTCCCTGCAACCAAGGCTGGGAGGGATCCTCCCTCCCAGCCATTATGCATCCAGAAGCGGATTGTGAAAGGAAAACATTTACTAAGGGCACGTTGAATGGGAAGCACCCCATCCGTAGTAGCCCATATCCATTAAAGTTTTACTCCATATAGTGAAGATTGATGCATGTTTAACTCAAAACCCTCTCTGCTAAAGATAAAACTTTAACAGATATGGGCTAGTAGGGGCGGATACCAGCCGCCCGCAACGTTACGGGCCTGAGCTGCTGGTTGAACGGAAGCCGGAAAAATCTTCTGAGTTCGTAGGGGGCGGCAACCTGTCGCCCCGCAACCTGGCGGAACAGAGCGGTGTGTTGAATGGAAGCAGCCAAAGGCCACCACCAAAAGCTTCCCTTGGGGGAAGCTGGCAGCCCGTAGGGCTGACTGAAGAGGGCTACCGCAGTACGTTCTTTATTAAGGGTGCGGTGAATGGCAAGCACCCCATCCGTAGGGGCGGATACCAGCCGCCCGCAACGTTACGGGCCTGAGCTGCTGATTGAATGGAAGCCGGAAAAATCTTCTGAGTTTGTAGGGGGCGGCAATTTGTCGCCCCGCCGGGTACCGGGATTGAGCGGTTCGTCTATACAGCTCACGTTCGTTACCTTTCGGGCGGCTAATATCCGCCCCTACGAACTCAAAATGTTGTACATTGTACCTTTTTAGTGGAATCTCTCTCGAAACCATACGCTGAGTGCCCTCTTCAGTCGCTGAGGCGACAGCTATTTAATTATGGTATCATTGCCACCGGCAATGATTGTAATGAAAGATTCGCTGCGCTCTGCAACACCCCACAGGGAAGCTTGGGATGTATACTTGAGGGTATACGTTCATCCCTACTGCTACCCAAACCGTCAGGGTGAGGGTCGGCAGGTTGCCGACCCCTACGGGGGGCCAAAGGGCGTTTATCCCGTTTTCTTTTCACAATCCACTTCTTCAAGACCTGCGCCGAAGTGGCTTGAAGCGTATATCACATTCATTTTTAGGAGGAATCATCCATGAGTGTATTAACCGATTTGATCTATGGCGGCTCCAATGCTGTTGCGGGGCTGACCGAGGGCGCCGTGAACAATGCCATCGCCAAATACGGCGCAGACAAGGAAATCGCATTCCCCGATACCGCTTACTTCTTCCCCACCATCTACGCCGCCACCGGCGTGAAGGTCAAGACCCTGGGCGACCTGCCCGCCTGCGTGGGCGTGCTGAAGAGCCTGATCACCAATCAGGAGGATCTGGGCCAGGCGCTGAACGCCGGTCTTGCCACCGCCGTGGGCGCGGAGATCATTGAGGGCCTGAAATATGTGGAGGGCGGTAACCCCTATGAGAACGAGGCCGGTATCGGCTTCGTGCCCGATCCCGTTATCCGCTCCCTGGGCGTGCCCCTGGTCACCGGCGATATCCCCGGCGTGGCCGTGGTGCTGGGCAAGGCGGACAATGCCGCCGATGTGGTGAAGGTGGTCAAGGACTACCAGTCCAAGGGCCTGCTGACCTTCCTGGTGGGCGAGTGCATCGAGCAGTGCGCCGAGGGTGGCGTGAAGATGGGCCTGGAGCTGCGTGTCATCCCCCTGGGCCATGACGTCACCGCCGTGATCCATGTGGTCACCGTGGCCATCCGCGCCGCGCTGATCTTCGGCAACATCCAGCCCGGCGACCTGGCCGGTCTGCTGGACTACACCAAGAACCGCGTCCCCGCCTTTGTGAATACCTTCGGTGCCATCGATGCCGTGGTGGTCTCCGCCGGTGCGGGCGCCATCGCCCTGGGCTTCCTCGTGGTGGTGGATATCGACCTGGCTGAGAACCAGGTGCCCGGCGCGCTGGAATCCGTGTGCGACCACGCCGAGACCGTGAAGAAGTCCCTGGAGCTGCGGGGCATCAAGATCAAGACCACCGAGCTGCCCATCCCCGTGGCCTTCGCCGCCGCCTTCGAGGGCGAGATCATCCGCAAGGCCGATATGCACAACGAGTGCTGGTCTGCCAAGAACCCCACCGCTGAGCTGGTGCTGATGCGCCAGATGAACGAGGTGGAGGATCACAAGATCACCGTGATCGGCCCCGACTTCGATCAGGAAAAGGATCTGGCCCTGGCCACCTTTGTGGAGGTCGCCGGTAAGAAGATGCAGACCGACTTCGAGTCCGTCATTGAGCGTAAATTCCACTCCTGGTTCAACTATATGGAGGGCGTCATGCACACCGGCCAGCGCAACCAGGTGCGGGTGCGCGTGAGCAACGCCGCCTTTGAGGCGGGCCTGCGCATCAAGGACTTTGCCGAAGTGCTGTACGTGATGATCATGAACGAGTTTGACGCCGTGGTGGATAAGTGCCAGGTCACCATCATCACCGACGCGGCGGAGGCTGCCAAGTTCCGCGACGAGGTGGCAATGCCCCGCTACGACGCCCGCGACGACCGTCTGGCCTCTATGACCGACGAGGCTGTGGATCGCTACTACACCTGCATCCTGTGCCAGTCCTTCGCCCCCGCCCACTGCTGCGTGGTCACCCCCGAGCGTCTGGGCCTGTGCGGCGCAGTGTCCTGGCTGGACGCCAAGGCCACCAACGAGCTGAACCCCAACGGCCCCTGCCAGCCCATCTTCAAGGAGGGCTGCACCGACGAGCGCCTGGGCCGCTATGATTCCGTCAACGCCGCCATCGCCGAGGCAACCCACGGCGCGGTAGAGAATGTGACGCTGTACTCCCTGCTGGAGGATCCCATGACCTCCTGCGGCTGCTTCGAGTGCATCTGCGGCATCGAGCCCATGTCCATGGGCGTCATCGTGGTCAACCGGGAATTCAAGGGCATGACCCCTGTGGGCATGACCTTCGGCGAGCTGGCCTCCTGCACCGGCGGCGGCGTTCAGACCCCCGGCTACATGGGCCATGGCCGCCACTTCATCTCCTCCAAGAAGTTCATCTCCGCCGAGGGCGGCCTGGAGCGCATTGTCTGGATGCCCAAGGAGCTGAAGGACGACGTGGCCGAGCGGCTGAACAAGACCGCCAAGGAGCTGTACGGTATTGACAACTTCTCCGACATGATCGCCGACGAGACCATCACCACCGACGGCGAGGAGCTGCTGAACTGGCTGACCGAAAAGGGCCACCCCGTTCTGGGCCTGGATCCGCTGATGTAAGCGCTTTCTCTGCATAACCGTAAACAGTCACAGCAGCCCCGGCTGCTGTGACTGTTCTTGTTTTTACTGCCAGTTTGTGATACTATGGGGCAAACAGCAAAAAGGAAGGCGCATGACAGTGAATATCCATGAATTCGGAAAAGAGAATCAGAAAACAATCCTGCTGATTCATCCATCTGTTGTAAAGTGGGATTATTTTGAAAATGTAATTCCGCTGCTGCAAGAAAATTACCACCTTCTGGTTCCGGCGCTTCCCGGATATGATTTTGAGAACGACAGCGATTTTACCGGCGTGGAGCAGATTGCTTCGGAATTGAACGCCTGGCTTAAAGCGGAGGGCTATACGGAACTATATGCGGTATATGGCTGCTCAATGGGAGGCTCCATTGCGCTGATGGTGGCGCTGGGGCAAACGGTTAAAATAAAGCACTGTGTCATGGATGGCGGAATCACGCCCTATCAGCTGCCATGGCTTGCGACACGTGTGATTGCCTTGAAGGATTACCTTATGATGATGCTTGGAAGGGCAGGCGGCGTGGCGCTGCTGGAAAAAGCGTTTGCTACAGATCAGTATTCCAAAGAGGATTTACAGTATGTGGCGGATGTTCTGCGGCATTGCAGCAGGAAAACAATATGGCGCACCTTTGAGTCGTGTAATAATTACAAAGTTCCTGAGCCTGCGCCTAAGCTGGACACGCAAATCCATTACTGGTATGCAAAGGGCGAGGAAAAGGAGAGAAAACAGGATATCAATTATATGAAGCGAAAATTTCCGCAGACAGAATTTGAGGTTCTGCCCGCGCTGGGGCATGCGGGTCTGGCGCTGCTCAGGCCGAAGCTGTTCGCGGAAATGATCTGTGCTCTTTCGTGAAACGTCGGCCATCAGTAATCAGAGGCTTCTTAAGCCTCGTAAAAAAGCAACAGATGGAGATTTGTTGCGCAAGATGTGGTTGGTACCGGGCGCGGAAAAACTATAGAATGATGCTGTGATAAGTAGGGGGGCCTCCCTTGGTGCAGGCTCCCGGAGGGAGGTTATGTTATGATTTCAGGCCCTGTAGCGCCCAGAGACCCGACCGAGAAGCGGGCGGGCTTTTATGTGCTGCTGGATAAATGCGTGGGTGGAATCCCCCAGGACGACGGGCGGGGACGGCACCCGGTTTACATCAGCAGCGACCGGCTGCCCACCTTTGCAAGGGTGAACGGCGGGATTCAGGATGAGGAGATCCTGCGCCTGCTGACCACGGCGGAGGGCTTCCGCCGCCTGGTGCACAGCGTGGGGGTGTCCCTGGTTGCGCCGGTGCCCATGGATGTGGATTTTTCCCTGAATTTCCGGGGACAGGGCGGCCCCGGCAGCAGCCACCGCTTCACCCTGCCCGCCGACGGGGCGGAGCGGGTGATCGACCTGACGAAGCTGCACTGGAGCGAATATGACCAGGCCCCGGCGGAATTCCTCTTTGAGTTCCCCCATGCGGCGGACACCGCCACGGCCACCATTATTTTTTACGTCAATCCCGGCTTCCAGGTGCCGGAGCAGAACCCCGATCCGGCGGTGGATTTTGACGCCCCCGCCTATCGGGAGATGATCGCCCGCTCCTTCCTCAGCGCGGGCAACAACGCTCGGATGCAGCGCTTCCTGTCCCGGGCACGGGCGGGGGAGGATGTGACTGTGGCCTTCATCGGCGGCTCCATCACCCAGGGCGCGGGGGCGGTGCCCCTGCAAGAGAATTGCTACGCACAAGTGACGGCGCAGGGGCTGCGCGCCCGCTTCGGCCAGCACATCCGCTACGTCAAGGCGGGCGTGGGCGGCACCCCCTCGGAGACCGGGCTGATGCGTTATGACCGGGACATCAACCGGGACGGAGCCGCGCTGCCCGACCTGGTGGTGGTGGAATTTGCCGTCAACGACGCCGGAGACGAGACGGAGGGTGTTTTCTATGAAAGCCTGATCCGACACATTCTGGCCCAGCCCAACCACCCGGCGGTGATTATGCTCTTTGCGGTGTTTGCCAACGACTGGAACCTGAAGCGCCGCCTGGCCCCCATCGGCTACCGCCATCAGGTGCCCATGGTGGACGTGCTGGAGGCAGTCAGCCCCCAGTTCGCCCGGCCTGAGGGACGGGTGATCACCAAGCGGCAGTATTTTTACGATGTGTACCATCCCAGCAACCTGGGCCACCGCATCATGGCGGACTGCCTGCTGTACCTCATCGACCGCCTGGGTGCCCAGCAGCCGGAGCAGGAGCCCCAGGGCTACGTCCCGCCCTTCTACGGCGCGGATTACGAAAACCTGAAGCTGCTTGACCGGGTGCAGTCCTGCCCCGGCGCGACAGTCACCCCCGGCAGCTTTGCGGGGACGGACACGGACTTGCAGGCCGTCCCCCTGGACAATGACGACTACAACACCCCCATGTTCCCCCATAACTGGATGAAGGAGGCGGGGGACGAACCCTTTGTGCTGGAGCTGACCTGCCGCAAGCTGGTGCTGGAATTCAAGGATTCCGGCAGCCCGGACTTCGGCAAGGTGATCGTCACCATCGACGGCGAAAAGCACCGCATCCTCGACCCCACCGAAGCCGGCTGGACGCACTGCCACACCACCATCCTCTTCAACCGTCAGGAATCCGCCCCCCATCGCATAGAAATCCAAATGGCCCCCGAGGACAAGGACAACGTATTCACCATCCTGGGCTTCGGGTATGTAGAATAACCCCCCACTTCCAGGCGGCTACCCGTCGCCCGGAACATGCTGCTTCGATAGCAGTGCGGTGAGTGGAATGCACAAAATTTTCTGAGTCCGTAGGGGGCGGCAATTTGTCGCCCCGCAGCGTAACCACTTTGATAGCAGTTCGTTGAATGGTAGCAGCTGACGGTTTCCTCCAAAAGCTTCCCTTGGGGGAAGCTGGCAGCCCGCAGGGCTGACTGAAGAGGGCCTACCGCACGTGGTTCTTTATTAAGGGTAAGTTGAATGGTACGCACCCATCCGTAGGGGCGGATACCAGCCGCCCGAAAGGTAACGAACGTGAGCTGTATAGACGAACCGCTCAATCCCGGTACTCGGCGGGCGGCTGGTATCCGCCCCTACGGGCTCAAAGTGTTTGACATTGTACCTTTTTAACCAAATCTCTATCAAAACCATCACCTGAGTGCCCTCTTCAGTCGCTGAGGCGACAGCTTCCCCCTCAGGGAAGCTCAGAGATGTATCCTTTTACGTTATACGTTCATCTTTACTGCTTCCTAAACCGCAACGTTCCGGGTCGACAAATTGCCGCCCCCATGGGGGCAAAAGCTTTTTACTGTGCCCGACTGCGGGTGGGGCCGACAAAATCTCTACAAAAGGAGAAAAAACATGAATTACACAAAATGCTGGCTGGAATATCCGTTGATTGCGCCGGAGGCGCAGGTGTTTACGGTGAACAGTGAATTCACCGGCCCCCTGGCAGACAGCGCTTTTGAGGAGCTGACCCTGGGCCTTGGGGGCATGTACGGGCAGACGGTGCGCCTGGATGCCGCGGCCCCCCGGCTGGTGATCCGCCGCAATGCCGCCCTGCACCCGGAGGGCTACCGGCTGGACGCCGGAAACGGTGCCTGCACTCTGGAAGCCGGGGGAGAGCGGGGAATGCTCTACGGCGTGTTCGCGCTGCTGCGGCAGCTGCGGCTGTCCGGCAAGCCCTTTGACGCGCTGCATGTGCAGCAGAGCGCCGCGCCTGCCAACCCCCTGCGGATGCTGAACCACTGGGACAATATGGACGGCAGCATCGAGCGGGGCTACTCCGGCCGCTCCTTCTTCTTCCGGGACAATGAGATCATCGTGAACCAGCGCATCCACGACTACGCCCGGCTGGTGGCCTCGGTGGGCATCAACGCCCTGGTGATCAACAATGTGAACGTGGGCGGCGCGGCCTCCTGGCTGATCTCCCACCGCTATTATGAAAAGCTGCGGCAGCTTCAGCGCGTTTTTGCCGCCTACGGCATCGACCTGTACCTGTCCGTCAACTTTGCCGCCCCCATGGAGCTGGGCGGGCTGACCCTCAGCGACCCCTGCGACCCCGGCGTGAAGGTCTGGTGGATGAACAAGGCCCGGGAGATCTGGCAGGAGCTGCCCGGCTTCGGCGGCTTCCTGGTCAAGGCCGATTCCGAGGGCCGCCCCGGCCCCTTCACCTATGGCCGCACCCATGCCGACGGGGCCAATATGCTGGCCGACGCGGTGGCTCCCTACGGCGGAAAGATCATCTGGCGCTGCTTTGTGTACAATTGCCGCCAGGACTGGCGGGACGCCAAAACCGACCGGCCCAAGGCCGCCTATGAGAACTTCATGCCCCTGGACGGCCAGTTCCGGGATAATGTGATTTTGCAGATCAAGAACGGCCCCATGGATTTCCAGGTGCGCGAGCCGGTGGCCCCCCTGTTCGGCGGCCTGAAGCACACCAATATGATGATCGAATTCCAGATCGCCCAGGAGTACACCGGCCAGCAGCGCCACGTGTGCTACCTGATGCCCTGGTTCCGGCAGGTGCTGGAGCAGGATATGTACGTCCCGGATGTGCCCAGCCGGGTGCGCGACCTGGTCAGCGGACGCAGCTACGGCAACGTCAACTGCGGCATGACCGCCGTGACCAATACCGGCGACGACGAAAACTGGACGGGACACGACCTGGCCGCCGCCAACCTGTATGGCTTCGGCAGCCTGGCCTATGATATGTCCCTGGAGCCGGAGCAGCTGGCCCGGGAATGGGTGCAGCTGACCTTCGGCCTGAACCGGCAGGTGACGGACACCCTGACGGATATCCTGATGAACTCCTGGCCCGCCTACGAAAAGTACACCTCCCCCCTGGGCATCGGCTGGATGGTGTCCCCCAACAACCACTACGGGCCCAGCGTGGACGGCTACGAATACGACCGCTGGGGCACCTATCACCGGGCCAACCATCGCGGCCTGGGCGTGGAGCGGGGCAGGGACGGCACCGATTACTGCCGCCAGTACAATGAGCCTCTGGCCAGCCTCTACGAAAACCCGGCCACCTGCCCGGAGGAGCTGCTGCTGTTCTTCCACCACATGCCCTATACCTACCGCCTGAGCACCGGCAAGACCATCATCCAGCACATCTACGACACCCATTTCGAGGGCGCCCAAATGGCCGCCGACTTCCTGACAGCCCTGGAGCGTATCCAGCCCCTGCTCCCCGCCGACGCCTACGAGCGCATGCACCAGCGCCTGACCCACCAAAAAGAGCACGCCCGCGACTGGTGTGACATCATCAACACCTACTTCCACCGCATCAGCGACATCGACGACGAACAGGGCAGAAAAATCTACGATTAAACTGTCCGCAAAAAATACCGGGGCTGTCTTAAAATGCGAATTGCAAGAAAATGGTCCCCTTCAAAAGTTAGATAAAGGCCTTGAAAATCCAGTTTCAATTGGATTTTCAAGGCCTTATTGTTGGGCTAATTTTTAGAAAATTCTATTTTGAGACAGCCCCTTATGATTATGAATTTGCTGTGATATAACGGGACTAGCACTGGTTCACTTCGGGAAATAGCTGGTATTTGACCATTAGGATTGTCTTGTATTCCGTCATATTGCAACGTATAATATACGCAAGGATAACAAAATCAGCAGAAAGTGTTAGGATGTGAGAAGATGAACGAACTGGCAATTTGGAAAGATCAAACCGATGGTCTTGAGTTTTCTTGTGAGATTATGATATATTACTCGCTGTCATGAGCATTTGCTAAAGTTGATTCAGTGACGATATACGGCTTGCTTCGCGAAATAAACAATTTCTCTTATGGTGGGCAACCGATATGAGATAGTTTAGATGAGATAACGGATGGACACGATAAGCGGACGAGGCCCTTGCCGATAAAAACACCAAATACATAATTAGAGCGTATCTGAAAATGAAGTATTCTTGTATTATTTCAACAAAATCCAAATGGAAGCAAGGTGGACAAACGC
>CAKTIM010000026.1 GCA_934565795.1 uncultured Oscillospiraceae bacterium | reverse complement strand
CGGTTTTCGTTCCGTCCTGCTCGCAGGTGGCGTCACCATTGGGGACGTAATCCGCCTCCAGGAACCTGTGCCCCAGAGCGGAGTCTTCGTCGGTTTTGGTGTGGGTTTCCTGACAGCCGCCGGAGCCGAAGCGGATGCATTTGGCGGTTTTCGTTCCGTCCTGCTCGCAGGTGGCGTCACCATTGGGGACGTAATCCGCCTCCAGGAACCTGTGCCCCAGAACGGAGCCTTCGTCGGTTTTGGTGTGGGTTTCCCGGCAGCCGCCGGAGCCGTAGCGGACGCACCGGGCGGTTTTTGTTCCGTCCTGCTCGCAGGTGGCGTCGCCGTTGGGGACGTAATCCGCCTCCAGGAAGTCATGCTCCAGAGCGGAGCCTTCGTCGGTTTTGGTGTGGGTTTCCTGGCAGCCGCCGGAGCCGTAGCGGACGCACCGGGCGGTTTTTGTTCCATCCTGCTCGCAGGTGGCGTTGCCGTCGGAGATATAATTCTCCTCCGGGAAGCTGTGCCCCAGGGCGGTGCTTGGTCTGGTAATTATATCTGACGTTCCACAGCCGGAATAGGTGCACCTTGCTCTATAAACGGCGTCCTTATCGCAGGTCGCCGCCGTATACAGCCGATAGTCCCCGAATTGATGCGCACGGGGGCTGCCCACCTTCTCCCTTTCCGTCGCTTTGCAGCCAGTGCAGGTGGATATGATGGTTTTGGGGGAGTAGCAGGTAGCCTCGAGCACCTGCGTCTGAACAAAGTTGTGCGCGATCGGCCCGCTCATCGCTATCCCGCATACGGCGCAGGAGGAGCCTTCGGTGCAGGTGGGGGCGTGGTTTTCGGTGTGAGGCTCTTCATACTTTGCCGTCTCGCAGCCGTAGCAATACAGATAGTGCGTTTCCGCGTTGCGGTACATGCCAGTGTTGTGATAATATACGTCGGGGCATTGACGGCCGTACACGATATCCGCCGATGTATCCACCGCATACAGCAGCCCCGCCAGCAGCACCGCCGCCAGGGCAGACAGGAAAAACCGCATCTTCATAAATCATCCTCCTTTTCATGGTCGGGTGGTTCACAAGACCAGTATACGGGATGCGGGCGAAAAAAGCAAGGGAACCTCTGAATAAATCGGCAAGACCCGCTGCCCAGCCGCAGACGATTTGTTCAGGGGTTCCCAAGAAAAAGAAATAACCCCTGATCTCTCCCGCGCGTTTTTGGGATCGATCAGGGGCTATTTCGCGAAGTCCTTGGGTTCCGTCATTTACTTAACCTCTGCTTTCTGCGGATTTGAGAAGTGGCTTAGTACATTGGACTCACTCCTTTTTGCACCTTCAATATACACCCATTCCGTTCAAATTACAAGATGGGATATTCCACACAAAACCGCCCGAAAGCTTATGAAAAAAGCGAATGGACAGGGGACGGGTGGTATGGTAAAATAGAAATGTTGGGCGGCTGCGCGGATTCTCCGGCAGGCTGCCCTTTTATCATTTTTGCTTCTTCCGGCCTCCTGCCTGCGGTGGGGGCCGGAAGAATTTTTGACGGAAATATGAATGGATTTCCAACTCTCTTTGTGCATTACAGAGGAAAATCGGGAATTGCCCCAGATTGGGTTGACATTCCGGGAAATTTAGATTACGATTAAGCCAAACTTCAAGTGTACCGATATAGGTTCGGATAAATGGCCCGAATGTTTCTACCGTGACGCCTGCCCAAGTCACGACTATTGGTAGCGATGGGGGTAGTGTCCCCTTTTTGCACCCGTAGTCTATGACGAATCGAGGCAGCGCCGGTAATGGGCGCCCTGCAGCGGTTCGTCCTTTATTTTTCATAAGGAGGGGTTCCCAATGGAACGGATGGAGCAGAAGATTTTGAGCGAGGGCAAGGTGCTGCCCGGCGGTATTCTGAAGGTAGGCAGCTTCCTGAATCAGCAGATCGACACGGTGTTCCTGGGCGAGATCGGCCGGGAGATCGCGGCCCTGTTCGGCGGCTGCGGCGTGACGAAGATTGTGACCATCGAGTCCTCCGGCATCGCCATCGCGGCTGCGGCGGGGATGGCCATGGGGGTGCCCATGGTGTTTGCCAAGAAGCACAAGTCCAGCAATGTGGACGGAAGCGTCTATTCCACCGTGGTTCATTCCTATACCCACGGCACCGACTACACCGTGGTGGTCAGCAGCGATTATCTGCTGCCCGGCGATAAGGTGCTGCTGGTGGATGATTTCCTGGCCAACGGCAAGGCCCTGCTGGGGCTGATGGAGCTGGCCCGGCAGGCGGGCGCACAGGTCGTGGGCGCTGTCTGCGCCATTGAAAAGGGCTTCCAGGGCGGCGGCGACCGGCTGCGCGCCCAGGGAGTGAGAGTGGAATCCCTGGCCATCATCGAGGAAATGAGCGATGACGGCATCCGATTCCGCCGGTGAGCATGTCGCAAATACCCTTTATATATCCGTAAACCATCAATAACAACGCGAAAAGGAGACAAACAAACATGAAAAAGGTTCTTTCTCTGGTTCTGGCTGTGGTAATGATGATGGGCCTGATGGCCATCAGCGCCGCCGCCGAGGCTGACACCTCCAAGGTGAAGGTTGGCTTCATTTTCCTGCACGACGAAAACTCCACCTATGACCTGAACTTCCTGAACGCCGCCAAGGAAGCCTGCGAGAAGCTGGGCGTCGAGTACCTCATGAAAACCAACATTGACGAGAACGAGGACTGCCAGGAAGCCGCCGAACAGCTTGCCGACGCCGGGTGCGACATCGTGTTTGCCGACTCCTTCGGCCACGAGGACTATATGATCGAGGCGGCCAAGGAATTCCCCGGCGTGCAGTTCTGCCACGCCACCGGCACCAAGGCCCACACCGAGGGCCTGTCCAACTTCCACAACGCCTTTGCTTCCATCTATGAGGGCCGTTACCTGGCTGGCGTTGCCGCCGGTCTGAAGCTGAACGAGATGATCGAGAACGGTGAGTTCACCGCCGAGGAAGCCAAGATGGGCTATGTTGGCGCGTTCACCTATGCCGAGGTCGTTTCCGGCTACACCGCCTTCTTCCTGGGCGCCCGCAGCGTCTGCCCCACCGTCACCATGGACGTGACCTTCACCGGCTCCTGGTATGACGAGACCGCCGAGAAGGAAGCCGCCAACAATCTGATCAAGGGCGGCTGCAAGCTGATCTCCCAGCACGCCGACTCCATGGGCGCTCCCACCGCCTGCGAGAACGCCGGTGTGCCCGACGTCTCCTACAACGGCTCCACTCTGGATGCCTGCCCCAACACCTTCATCGTGTCCTCCCGCATCAACTGGGAGCCCTACTTTGAGTACATCATCAACTGCGTCGCTTCCGGCGAGGAGATCGACGTCGACTGGACCGGCGACATCGCCACCAACTCCGTGGTTCTGACCGACGTGAACGAGGCCGTTGCCGCCGCCGGCACCGTCGAGAAGATCGAAGAGGTCAAGGCCGCTCTGCTGGACGGCACCCTGCGGGTGTTCGACACCTCCACCTTCACCGTGGGCGGCGAGACCGTCACCACCTACATGGCTGACGTGGACACCGATCCCGCCTACGAGGGTGACACCGAGGTCGTCATCGACGGCGCGTTCTGCGAGTCCACCTTCCGCTCCGCTCCCTACTTCGACCTGAAGATCGACGGCATCAACCTGCTGGATACCGCTTTCTAAGGTTCTCCCATCCAACTGCCAAGGGCAGCGCAGTCCAACCTCTGCGCTGCCCCTTTCCCGTTGAAAACGGGCAGTTGAAAGCGAAGCACCCCGCTCCGTTTTCAGGTGTTCGTTTTCCGCCCCCGCTTTAACCTCCCCTGCAAGGGGAGGAGGGCCGCGCGTAGCGTGGCGGAGGGGTTTGCGGTACGAAGAATACCGCCTGGAAAGCCTCAGGCGAATTCGTGGAATGTACATTGCAGATTGTACGAATTCGCCCATCCCTTGGCAAAAATAATAGCTATCTACCGCAAACCCCTCAGTCTCGGCTACGCCGAGCCAGCTCCCCTTTCAGGGGCGCTTTGGGGGATACAATAATAACATTGGAGAGTGAAGCCCTTGGAAAATGAGAAGCAGACTGTGATGCATCCGACGCAGGGGGACAAGGAGCCCGCCGTAAAGATGCGCAACATCACAAAAGCCTTCGGTTCGGTGCTGGCCAACGATCGGGTGTGGCTGGACATTTACCGGGGCGAGATTCTGGCCCTGCTGGGAGAAAACGGCAGCGGCAAGACCACGCTGATGAACATGCTCTCCGGCATCTATTTCCCGGACGAGGGCGAGATCACCATCGACGGCAAGCCGGTGGTCATTGCCTCTCCCAAGGATGCCTTTGACCATGGCATCGGCATGATCCACCAGCACTTCAAGCTGGTGGACGTGCTCACCGCCGCCGAGAACATCGTGCTGGGCCTGCCCGGACGGCTGAACCTGAAGGAGGCACGGAAGAAGATCCAGGAGATCTGCGACGCCTACGGCTTCGACGTGGATCCCGATCAGAAGATCTACGACATGTCCGTGTCCCAGAAGCAGACGGTGGAGATCGTCAAGGTGCTCTACCGCGGGGCGGACATTCTGATCCTGGACGAGCCCACCGCCGTGCTGGCCCCCCAGGAGACGGAGAAGCTCTTCAACGTCCTGCGGAACATGCGCGACAGCGGCAAGGCCATTGTCATCATTACCCACAAGATGCATGAGGTGGAGGCCCTGTCCGACCGGGTGGCCATTCTGAACCGGGGCCGCTTCGTGGGCGACATGCTGACCAAGAACACCAACGCTCAGGAAATGACCAATATGATGGTGGGCCATGCCGTCACTCTGAACATCCACCGGCCCGACCCGGTGGACCCCAAGCCCCGCATCCAGGTGGAGGGGCTGACGGTGCGCAGCATCGACGGCATCGTGAAGCTGGATAACGTTTCCTTCACCGCCAACTCCGGCGAAATTCTGGGCATTGCCGGTATCTCCGGCTGCGGCCAGAAGGAGCTGCTGGAGGCCATCGCCGGATTGCAGAAGACCGAGAACGGCACCATCTGCTACCTGGAGGACGACGGCAGCCGGGAAAGCCTGCTGGGCAAGGACCCGCTGGAGATCGCCTCCATGGGCGTCACCCTCTCCTTCGTCCCCGAGGACCGGCTGGGCATGGGCCTGGTCGCCAACATGGACCTGACGGACAATATGATGCTGCGCTCCTTCCGCAGCGGCCACTCCCTGTTCACCGACCGCAAGCGGCCCAAGAAGCTGGCCCAGAAGGTGGTGGACGAGCTGGAGGTGGTGACCCCCAGCGTATCCACCCCGGTGCGCCGCCTGTCCGGCGGCAACGTGCAGAAGGTGCTGGTGGGCCGGGAGATCGCCTCCGCCCCCACGGTGCTGCTGACGGCCTACGCCGTGCGCGGCCTGGATATCAACTCCTCCTATGCCATCTATGACCTGGTGACCAAGCAGAAGGAGCGGGGCGTCGCCGTGGTATTCGTGGGCGAGGACCTGGACGTGCTGCTGGAGCTGTGCGACCGCATTCTGGTGCTGTGCGGCGGCAAGGTCAGCGGCGTGGTGGAGCATCCCACTCCGGCGGATAAGAACCGGGTGGGCCTGATGATGACCAAGGTAGGAGGCTAATCATGAAACAGAAACTCTTCCACCTTTCCAAGCGCAAGGAGCTGCCCTGGTTCGCCGCCTGGGGCATCCGCATTGCGGCCATTGTGCTGGCGCTGGTGGTATGCGGCTTCGTCACCACCGCCATGACCGGCGAAAATCCCATTGCCATCTACAAAACCATGTGGGACGGCGCTTTCAGCACCAGCCGCCGCATCTGGAACCTTCTGCAAAATCTCTCCCTGCTGCTGTGCGTCTCCCTGGCGGTCACCCCCGCCTTCCGCATGAAATTCTGGAACGTGGGCGGCGAGGGGCAGGTGCTGATGGGCGGCCTGGCCACGGCGGCCTGCATGATCCTGCTGGGCGACAAGGTGCCCAACTACATTCTCATCCCCATCATGACCGTTGCCGCCCTGGCAGCGGGCGGCATCTGGGGCGCGATCCCCGCCTTCTTCAAGGCAAAGTGGAATACCAACGAGACGCTGTTCACCCTGATGATGAACTATGTGGCGACGCAGCTGGTCGCCTTCTTCGTCATCGTGTGGGAGGTGCCCAAGGGCTCCGGCAAGATCGGCATCATCAACCAGTCCACCCAGGCCGGCTGGCTGCCGGTGATCGGCGGACAGAAGCATCTGCTCACCATTCTGGTGGTGGCCATCCTCACGGGGCTGCTGTACATTTACCTGAACTGGACGAAGCAGGGCTATGAAATTTCCGTGGTGGGCGAATCCGTCCGCACCGCCCGGTACGTGGGCATCAAGGTGGATCGGGTCATCATCCGCACCATGGCCCTGTCCGGCGCGCTCTGCGGCCTGGCCGGCCTGCTGCTGGTGGGCGGCTCCGGCCACACCATCTCCACCTCCACCGCCGGAGGCCGGGGCTTTACCGCCGTCATGGTGTCCTGGATGGCGAAATTCAACCCCATCGGCATGATCTTCACCAGTCTGCTGCTGGTGTTTCTGGGCAAAGGCTCCAGTGAGATCTCGTCCCAGTTCCAGCTGAACGATTCCTTCGGCGAAATTCTCACCGGCATCATCCTGTTCTTCATCATCGGCTGCGAGTTCTTCATCAACTATAAGCTCTCCCTGCGCAAGGCGGGCGGGAAGGAGGAAGCGTAATATGTTTGATCTTGTTACCTTTATTCCCCGCGCGGTGATGCAGGGCATCCCACTGCTGTTCGGCTCCACCGGCGAGACCATCACCGAAAAATCCGGCAACCTGAACCTGGGCATTCCCGGCATCATGTATGTGGGCGGCATCGGCGGCGTGATCGGCGCGTTCCTGTATGAGCAGACGGCAAAGGGGAATATGAATTGGTTCCTGGCCATTCTCTTCCCCATGCTGGGCTGCCTGCTGGGCTCCGCGCTGATGGGCGCGCTGTACTGCTTCCTCACCGTCACCCTGCGGGCGAACCAGAACGTCACCGGCCTGGCCATGACCACCTTCGGCGTGGGCTTCGGCAATTTCTTCGGCGGCTCGCTCATCAAGCTCGTGGGGGCGGACGTGCCCTCCATCGCCCTGTCCGCCACCAGCGGCTATTTCCGCACCACCCTGCCCTTCGCCTCGACCACCGGCGCGGTGGGCCAGCTGCTGTTCTCCTATGGCTTCCTGGCCTATCTGGCCGTGGCCATCGCCCTGCTTAGCTCCTATATCCTGGGTCACACCCGCACAGGCCTGCACCTGCGGGCCGTGGGCGAGAATCCCGCCACGGCGGACGCCGCGGGCATCAACATCGGCAAATATAAATACGTTGCCACCATCATCGGCAGCATGATCGCGGGCCTGGGCGGCCTGTACTACGTGATGGACTATGCCAACGGCGTCTGGTCGAATAACGGCTTCGGCGACCGGGGCTGGCTGGCCATCGCCCTGGTGATCTTCACCATCTGGCGGCCCAATGTGGGCATTCTCAGCTCCATCCTCTTTGGCGGACTGTACATTCTGTACCTGTTCCTGCCCAGCTCCAACATGGCCATGAAGGAGCTGTACAAGATGCTCCCCTACCTGGTGACCCTGATCGTCCTGGTCATGACCAGCATGCGCAACAAGCGCGAGGATCAGCCCCCCGAAAGCCTGGGTCAGTCCTATTTCCGGGAAGAGCGATAGGGAAGCTCTGAAGCAAATCGGCAAGAGCTGTGAGCGAGAGATTTTTCGGCCAATCGAGGTATCGGAAACGGCGGAATACTGTATGTATTTCCCGTTTTCGGTACCGAAGAGTGGGCGAAAAAGATCCGCTCACAGCCGCAGATGATTTATTCAGAGGTTCCATAGTAAAAGGATCAAAAAAGAGTGCGCTGCGGCGTACTCTTTTTTTGTCAGGCCCTTGACAAGCTGGTCTATTCATGATAGACTAATGATGCTAGTCGATTAGTAATAGACCAAACAGGAGGGAATCGATACGGACGATTTCAGATTGGGGGCCATTGAGACAAAGTTTGCCGACATTGTGTGGGAGAATGCACCCATCAGCTCCGGCGAGCTGGTGAAGCTGTGCGGGTCAAAGCTGGAATGGAAGAAGTCCACCACCTATACCGTGCTGAAAAAGCTGTGCGACCGGGGGCTGTTTCAGAACGAGGGGGGCATCGTCCGGGTGCTGGTGACCCGGCAGGCGTTTAACGCCCGGCAGAGCCAGCGCTTTGTGGAGGAGACCTTCGATGGGTCGCTGCCCGCCTTTATCGCCGCCTTCGCGGCCGGAAAGAAAATCTCCGAGCGGGATCTGACGGATATCCGCCGGATGCTGGACGAATTTGACAAGGAGGATGCCAAATGAGCAACGTGTTTTATCAGCTGGCCCGGCTGAGCCTTACCGCCGGGTGGATGACCCTGCTTCTGCTGCTCCTGCGCCCGCTGCTGAAAAAAGCGCCCCGGCGTTTTTCTTGCCTGCTGTGGGCGATGGTGGGGGTGCGGCTGGCGCTGCCCTTCTCGCTGGAGAGCCGGGTGAGCCTGGTGCCTCAAGCCATTGCCGCGCCGTCACAGATGCTCCCCGTGAACGCCCCTTCGCCCATTGCCGCCCCCACCCTCACGCAGGCTGCGGCGGCCCAGGCAGCTCCGGCGGCGACTGCCGCCTTCCCCTGGCGGACGGTGCTGGCCGCCCTGTGGGCCATTGGGGTAGGCGTGATGCTGATTTATGCCCTGGTCAGCTACATCCGATTGCTGAAGCAGGTGCAGGTCTCCATCCGCCTGAATAAAAATGTGTATCTGTGCGACAACATCCGTTCGCCCTTTGTGCTGGGGATCGTAAAGCCCCGCATCTACCTGCCCTCGGACATGGACGGGAAGCTGGCCGACGATGTGCTGGCCCATGAGCGCTCCCACCTGCGGCGGGGGGATCACATCTGGAAGCCGCTGGGCTATCTGCTGCTCAGCGTGTATTGGTTCAATCCCCTGTGCTGGCTTGCCTACATCATGTTCTGCCGGGATATGGAGCAGGCCTGTGACGAATCGGTGATTCGGAATCTGGACGACAGCGGACGCAGGCGCTACTCCGCCGCCCTGCTGACCTACAGCATCCCCCGCAGCGCCGTGGCCGCCTGCCCGCTGGCCTTTGGCGAGGTGAGCGCCAAGGCCCGCATCCGGGGCGTACTTCAATACCGCAAGCCCAAATTCTGGGTGATTTTGGTGAGCCTGGTGCTGTGCGTCGTGCTGGCCGTGGGCCTGCTCACCGACCCGGTGGCCAAGGCGGAAGCGCCCAGCGGCACCGAGGATATAAGTGCACAGACGGAGGAACCGATATTCGATCAGTACCCGGCCAGGCTTAACGTGCTGCATGAATTTCTGTATGCGTCACCCCTGGAAATGTCACTTTACAATTCCCCCAGCGAAGCCGGCACGGTCATTGCGACCCTGGAGGCCGAGACGGAGGTTCTGGTGCTGCGGGGGGGCTACATCGACGGCACGCTGTGGCTCTACGTTCAGTACGAGGATATGACGGGCTGGATGAAATGCGGCGAGGAGTTCTTCGGCGGCCTACATGCGGGCCAGGACGACACCTCCCCGGCGGAGCCTGTCGAGGATTCCGGCCTGCCCGGCACCGGCGTGTGCACCCTCTTCCAGGGCGGCACCCTGTACGGTTCTCCCAGCGAGACAAGCAAGGTTCTGATGACCCTGGAGGCCGGAGCCAGCGTTACGGTAAAGCGCCGGGAGAACATCGGGCAGAATCAGTGGGCCTACGTCCAGTACGGCGACACCCTGGGCTGGCTGAAATTTGACGACGACGGCGACACCGTCCCTGCGGACACGCAGGACACGATCGTCCATCAGGGCCCGGATGGATCCACCGAGTACATCCTTCCCGCGGGAACCGCGATTTACAATTCCCCCAGCGAAAATAGCCGGGTGATCCTCACCCTGGATGCCGAAACAGCCGTTACGGCGCTGCGGGTTGACAATATCGGCGGCAAGCAGTGGGCCTATGTCCAGGCTGGTGATAGAACGGGCTGGACGAAATGTGGCGGCTTCCTGCCCGACGCCCAGCCCGTCGCCGATGCGGCGGAGCAGGGCCTGCCGGACTATGTTCTGCCCCAGGACGCCACGGTGTACGTCGCCCCCAGCGAGGCCAGCCGGAGCCATGCCACCCTGCAGGCCGGAACCACCGTCTCCATCTGGAATCTGGACAGCGTGGGCGGGAGCCAGTGGGCCTATATTCAGTGCGGCGACACCCTGGGCTGGATCAAATACGGCGGCGATGAGGCCCAGACCGTCTCCTATGTCGGCCTGCTGTACACCCCGTCGGAAAGCATATCGCTTCTGCGCGCGCCCACGGACAACGCGGCCAACGGCGCGACCCTGGAGGCCGGAGTGACCATTCAGGTGATCCGCCAGGATACCATAGGCACGGAAGAGTGGGTATACGTCCAGTGCTATGACCCGTCAGTCTGCGGTTGGCTCAGGGTCACCGGCGAGGGTGCCGCGCCCCTGGATAGCTGGGGTGGCCCCGCCTACGTGCTGCCGGAGGATGCGCAGCTGTTTGACGTAGCCGGCTCGGCGACACCCAGCGGCGTAGTACTGAGGGCCGGGACCACCGTCCAGGTGCGCCAGCTTGCCTCGTGCGCCACGGACGAAGAGGAATACAAGATGGCCTTTGTCCAGTGCGCCGACCCGGAGGCCTACGGCTGGATCCGCTACGACTGGGTCACCCCCGGCACCAGCGATCAACCGTAAAAAGTAAAATTAACCCCGGCAAATGGATGTGATTCCATTTGCCGGGGCGTTTGTTTATTCAGAGGTTCCCCACGGCCTTACTGCATATTTGCGAACCGCTCTACGGCTTTGGTGAAGCTTTCGATGGTTTTTTCGGCGTCGCCGTGTTCGATGCCGTCCCGGACGCAGTGCCGGATGTGGCCCTCCAGGACGACCTTGCCGCAGCCGTTCAGGGCGGATTTGGCGGCGTTGATCTGGGAGAGGATTTCCTCGCAGGGGATATCCTCGTCCACCATGCGGTCAATGGCCTGCACCTGGCCGATGATTTTTTTCAGCCTGCGGTGCAGATTTTCCGAATCCATGCATTGCTTCATATCTGCTGCCTCCATACATATGATGCTGCTATTATAATTTGCGGCGCTTTCATTGTCAATTGGCCCGTTTCAAGGATGGACAGAAAAAAAGAATTGACGAATATCCCCGGAATTATTATAATAAAAATGGTCGGTGCGTCTGCACCGCTGATGGAATGCCCCGCGTAACATAGCCGGGGCATTTGTATGCCTAGAAACAGAACTAGGAAGGAGTACCCGGAATGGAAAAAGTGAAGAAGAATTTTGGATTTGGCTGCATGCGCCTGCCCATGAATGGCGATGAGGTGAATCTGGAGGAAACAAAGCAGATGGTGGATGCATTCCTGGACGCGGGCTTCAATTATTTTGATACCGCCCACGGCTACATCCAGGGCAAGAGCGAGACGGCGCTGAAGGCCTGCCTCACCAGCCGCTATCCCAGGGACAAGTACATCCTGACCAACAAGCTCTCCGGCGGCTTCTTCAAGACTGAGGCGGACATCCGCCCCCTGTTTGAAAGCCAGCTGGAGGCCTGCGGCGTCGATTATTTTGACTTCTACCTGATGCACGCCCAGGGCGAGGGCTGCTATCCCCACTACAAGAAGTGCCGCGCCTATGAGACGGCCTTTGAGCTGAAAAAGGAGGGCAAGGTGCGCCATGTGGGCATCTCCTTCCACGACCGGGCCGAGTTCCTGGAGCAGATCCTCACCGAGTATCCCGAGATCGAGGTGGTGCAGATTCAGTTCAACTATGTGGACTATGACGATCTGGCCGTCCAGAGCCGCAAGTGCTATGAGGTCTGCCGGAAGTACAACAAGCCCGTGCTGGTGATGGAGCCGGTCAAGGGCGGCAACCTGGTGAACCTGCCCGAGGAGGCCAAGGCCATCCTGGAAAACCTCCATGGCGGCAGCCCTGCCAGCTACGCCATCCGCTTCGCCGCGGGCTTCCCCGGTATGATGATGGTGCTGTCCGGCATGAGCAGCCTCCAGCAGATGCAGGACAATATCTCCTTCATGCAGGATTTCAAGCCCCTGAACGAGCAGGAGATGGAGGCCATCCATCAGGTGCAGGAGATCTTCAAGACCAAGAACCTGATCCCCTGCACCGCCTGCCGCTACTGCACCGACGGCTGCCCCCAGCACATCTCCATCCCCGACCTGTTCGCCATCATGAATACCAAGCAGATCCACCACGACTGGAACGCGGACTACTATTATGATGATGTTTACACCGGCCCCGGCCGCAAGGCCTCCGATTGCCTAAAGTGCGGCAAGTGCGAGAAGGTCTGCCCCCAGCACCTGCCCATCCGTCAGCTGCTGGAGGATATGGCCAAGGAATTTGAAAAAGCGGAATAATGAACTGCGGGCGGCCGATGGCCGCCCGCGAATTTTTTACTTTTTCAGGAAGGTGCCCAGGATGCTTCTGCCCAGGGACGCGCCCAGGTTGCCGCCCAGGCGCTTGCCGAAGCTGCCGCCGACGGCGCCGCCCAGGTTCTTGCCCACCTCGCGGCCCACGGTGCCCACCACGGAGTTGCCCACGCTGCGGACGCTGGAGCGGATGGCGCGCTGCTGGCGCTCCTTTTCCCGCTGCTCCTCCTTGGCCTTGCGGTCTGCCTGGCGCTGGGCCTCCTTTTCCTCGGCCAGGCGCTGCTTCTCGGCGGCCTTTTCCTCCGCCAGGCGGCGCTGCTCCTCTTTGGCCTCGGCAGCCAGCTGCTCGCTGCGGCGGGTCAGGAATTCATAGGCGGAATCCGGGTCGACCGCGTTCTGGTAGCGCAGATAGAGGTTATTCATCAGATAGATCTGCTTGCGCTCCTCTTCGCCGATGGGGCCGAAGCGGCTCTGGGGCGGCAGGATGCGGCATTTCTGAACCACCGTGGGAATGCCCTGCTCATCCAGCACGGAAACCAGCGCCTCGCCGGTGCCCAGGTTCAGCAGCGCCTCCTTGGTATCGAAAGCGGGATTGACCCGGAAGGACTTGGCGGCGGCGTTCACCGCCTTCTCGTCGGCGGGGGTGTAGGCCCGCAGGGCATGCTGAATCTTGTTGCCCAGCTGGCTGAGCACACCGTCGGGAATGTCCCGGGGATTCTGGGTGATGAAGAAAATGCTGACGCCCTTGGAGCGGATCAGCTTCACCACCTGCTCGATCTTCTCCAGCAGCGCCTTGGAAACGCCCTTGAACAGCAGGTGCGCCTCGTCAAAGAAGAACACCATCCGGGGTTTCTCCGGGTCACCCACCTCCGGCAGCACCTCAAACAGCTCCGAAAGCATCCACAGCAGGAAGCTGGTGTACAGCGATGCATCGTTCATCAGGCTGCGGCAGTCCAGGATGTTGACGGTGCCCCGGCCGCCCTCCGTCTGGAACCAGTCGGCAATGTTCAGCGCAGGCTCGGTGAAGAACTGCTCGCCGCCCTTGCTCTCCAGCGCCACCACGCCGCGCAGAATGGAATTGATGCTGGCCTTGGCAATGTTGCCGTACTGGCTGGTATACTGGGCGTTGTTCTCCGCCACATATTGCAGCATGGATTTTAAATCCTTGGTGTCCACCAGCAGCAGTCCCTCGTCGTCGGCGATCTTAAAGACGATGGTGAGAATGTCCGTCTGGGTGGGGTTCAAGTCCAGGAGCTTGCCCAGCAGCAGCGGCCCCATCTCGGAGATGGTGGTGCGCAGGGGGATGCCCGTCTGGCCGAATACGTCCCAGAAGGCCACCGGGTAGCGCTTATACTGGAAGCCGCACTCCGCCAGGCCGAAGTTCTGAATGCGCTGCCGCATATCCGCGCTGTCCTCTCCCGCCCGGCACAGGCCGGACAGGTCGCCCTTCACATCCGCCACGAACACCGGCACGCCCGCGTCCGAAAAGCTCTCTGCCAGCACCTTCAGCGTGGTGGTCTTGCCCGTGCCGGTGGCTCCCGCGATCAGCCCATGGCGATTGGCCATCCGGGGCAGCACCGAAACCCGCTCCCCCTCGGACAGACCGACCCAGATTTTTCCGTCAAAATACATTTTCTTTCCAGCCTCCTAGTTTTGTTTTTTCTCTCTTTTGCACATTTTCAAGGCCATTATATCATACGCCGCCCCATTTGCAAGAAAAATTCCGCTCCCAGGGGGAGCGGAATGGAAAATGAGGGGGAAAAGAAATAATAGCCCAGATAAAAACACCCCGCCGATGTGGGACGGTTGACAAAACAGTGAATCCGGGGTATAGTATAAGCACAAGGGGCTACCAGTAGGACGGTTCCCCAAGGTTTTGGTTAAGAAGTAACCGCTTGCTTGGAGGCTGGGCGGTTACTTCTTATTTTTTTGCCTGGAGAACCAGGGCAATGACAGTCAGAATCACAATGCAGAACTGAAACAATTCTTCCCATGTAATCATACCGTCACCCCCTTTCTTTCGATCGGGGGTAAAAGAAGTATATCACCCCCGAAAAGGATCGAGGGGGAACCGCCTACCGGGGTACTGGTAGCACCGAGAACAGAATAACACAGGACTCGACAAATTGCAAGGTAAATAAAAGGCGGGCCGGGGCATACCGCGTCACAGCACGGTTATGCCCCGGTTATTTCTTAACTTTTGCCCTCGACGGTTTTCCCATCAGGCGGCGTTCTGGGCCATCCATTGATAGTTGGCCTCCCGGGCGACTTTTTCGGCGCGGAGGTAGTCCTGGGATTGTGCCATGCCGGTACCCACGATGTCCATGGTGCGCTGCCAGGAATCGTTGCACTGGGCAAGGGTGCTGTCGTCGAGACCGAACAGCTCCTGCCACTGGCTGCGGCGGCTGTCGTCCAGGGGGAGAATCTCATAGCGGCGGATGGTGGCGCTCTGCCGTACAACGGTGTTGCCGTTGGCATCGATGGCGCGCACCCAGGTGGGAATCAGATTCACATCCTCCAGGTACACCGTGCCATCGGAGTATTTGGAAAAGGTAATGCTGAACATCACGCCGTCCTCGGTGTGGGCGGTGGAAATGCTCTTGAGCAGCCCAAGGCGCTGGTTGGAAACGGCGTTGCCCATGGAATACAGGCATACCGTGCGGTGCTCCGGGTCAACGGTGCTCTCCAGCAGCTCCACCGGCTCTACCACATGGGGATGGCCGCCGATGATCACATCCACGCCCAGGTCGCACATGCGCTGCGCCATTGCGATCTGGGAGCTGTTGGCCTCCAGCTTGTTTTCCTGGCCCCAGTGCATATACACCACAATGGCTTCTGCGCCCTGCTCACGCATGCCCTGAATCTGGTTTTCCAGCTCGGCGTAAAACGGCTCCGGGTCGGAATGGCGGAAGCAATTGATGATATCATATCCTCCCGCCTGCATGGGATTGTAGTTCAGCGCGGGCACCTTGTTGCCCACCACGGAATCCTCATAGGTAAACACGGTCATACCTACCTTGATGCCGTTGATCTCCTGCACCACAAATTTCGGCTCGTCGCCGGAGAGCATGGTGCCCAGGTTAATCAGCCCCTTTTCCCGCACGGTGCGGATGGTGCGCTCGTAGCCCGCCTGCTGGCTGTCATAGCTGTGGTTGTTGGCGGTGAGCAGCATATCAAAGCCCGCGTTCTTGGCCGCGTCTACGATTTCGTCCGGGCAGTTGAACATGGGGTTGCCCTGGTAGGGCTTGGCCGTTCCGGCGAGGGTGGTTTCCAGGTTGGCCACCGCGAAATCCGCCGCCGTGGCATACTCCGTGATATAGGGGAAGATGTAGCTGAAATCGTAGCTGCCGTCCTCCTGCTTGGCATCGGTGATCAGCTGGCCGTGCATCAGCAGGTCGCCGATGGAAAGAATGGTGGCGGTGGACACCACATGCTCCGGCTCCCTGGGCACCGTTGTCTCCGGGACGGTGGCCTCAGTGGGGGGCACCGTGGGAATGGCCACCGTCTCCCTGGGCACGACGGGCTGGGCATCCTGGGGAGCCGTCACAAGCCGGATGCACATCCACACCACAACGCCGGTGGCCGCAATCAGCAGCACGATCAGCCCGATCAACACACTGCGCAGGCCGCTGCCCTTCTGTTTCTTCCTGGACATGATGTTCCTCCTATTATGCGAATCAATCGCAGAAATGTTCGTAAATTCCCGGTGATAACAGAGAAATGAAAATATTATGAGTGTTGAATGGCAGGCACCCACCCCCGTAGGGGCGGATACTAGCCGCCCGCAACGTCGCGGAATTGAGCTGTCAATTGAATGAACATTACCCAAAGTTTCTGAGTTCGTAGGGGGCGGCAATTTGTCGCCCCGCCGTGTACCGGGATTGAGCGGTTTGTCTGTACAGCTCAGGTTCGTTAGCTTTCGGGCGGCTGGTATCCGCCCCTACGGACTCAGAATGTTTACCATTGTACCTTTTTAACCAAGTCTCTCTCAAAACCATTACCTGAGTGCCCTCTTCAGTCGCTGCGGCGACAGCTATTCAATTATTGTATCATTGCCACCGGCAATGATTGTAATTTAAGATTCGCTGCGCTCTGCAACACCCCACAGGGAAGCTTGGGGATGCATACGTCGGGGTATACGTTCATCTTTACTGCTATCGAAACCGTGAGGTTGAGGGTCGGCAGGTTGCCGACCCCTACGAAGAGGGGTATGTTTGATTTGCAGTCTTTCTGCCTATCATAATCGGTTCCCGGAATGGTGTCAAGTGTGGTGGGATGGGTGTTCACATTCTGTTCATACAATTTGGGCGCGGCAATGGTATGATGGTGGAAAAAGGAGGAATCAGCCATGACCCGACGCGAATTTGAAGTCACTGACCCCATCCAGATTCAGCATATTCTGGACGAAAGCAAGGTGCTCCACCTGGGACTGGTGGACGACGGAATGCCCTACATCGTGCCCATGAATTACGGCTACCGGCTGGAGGCCGGGAAGCTGACGCTGTATCTGCACAGCGCCGCCAAGGGCTACAAGCTGGATGTGATCGCCAAAAACCCGGTATGCTGCTTTGAGATGGAGTGCGGCCTGGAGCCGTTCGAGGGAAAGATCGCCTGCCAGTATGGCGTTTCCTACTATTCTCTCATGGGCCGGGGGACGGCCTGCATCGTGCAGGACGCGGACGAAAAGATGGAGGCAATGTCCATTCTGATGAAAACTCAGACGGGAAAGGACTTTGAATTCAACGAGCGGCTGGTTTCCATCGTCAGCGTGATCCGCATCGACGTCTCGGACTACACCGCCAAGCACCGTCCCAGCCCCGCTGCCCTGCGGCAGAGCACAGAATAAAGCCTCAGCCCTTTCCCTCGAAGCTGCCGATGCGCTCCTCGGCCCAGGAGTATTGCTGCATGTATTCGCCCTGGTAGGCGCGGACGGCGTAGGGGACGTTATTCAGATAGTCGTAGTAATCGCATTCAAACAGGCTGGGATTGATGTTGTAGCCGCTGCGGGTGCGGACGAACACCTCGGATTCGCCGATCTTTTCCAGCGTCTGGGACAGATCCATCACCAGATGGCGCAGGTAGTCCTTTTGCTGCTTGTCGCCGGTTTCGTCCTCCCACAGCCGGGCGCAGATTTCGCCGGAGGTGACCCGCGCGCCGTTGCGATCCACCAGGAAGGCGAACAGCTCCTTGGTCTTGCTGCGCTTGAAGGTCAGGGGTTTGCCGCAGAAGAACACCTCAAAATTGCCGAAGCAGTGCACCACCAGCTGCTTGCCGGTCTGGGGCCGGGGCATGGGATAGCGCAAATTTTCCAGCTCTACCCGGATGGCGTCCTGGCTGGCGGGCTTGGACAGATACCCGCTGGCATGCAGCGCGTAGGCGGACACGGCGTAATTCAGATAGCCGGTGACGAAGATCAGATTGGTTTTCGGGTTGCGCTCCTTCAGGCGCTTGCCAAGCTCGATGCCGTTCATGCTGCCCAGCTCAATATCCAGGAAGGCAATGTCGCAGGCGTTTTCCGCTGCCCAGTCCAGCGCGGCGGCGGGGCTGGTGAACTCAGCCACCTCGGCCAGGGGGACGACGGCGCGGATATTCTTGGTCAGCAGATGCAGCGCGTTCGGCTCATCATCGACGGCCAGGATTTTCATGGTGTTTGCTCTCCTTTTTTCGGATGGTAATTTCCACGCAGGTTCCGATCCCCGGCGTGCTGTGCACCGCCAGGCTGCCGCCGCACAGGGCCGACAGCCGCGTGCGCACGTTGCTTAGCCCGATGTGCTCCCGGGAGCTGTCAAATTCCTTGCTGGGGTCAAAGCCCACGCCGTCATCCTCTACGGTGATGCTGTAGCACCCCGCTTTTTCGCGGGAGCTGACCCGGATGGTTCCGCCGTAGGGGCGCTTGCTGATGCCGTGGCGGATGGCATTCTCCACCAGGGGCTGCAGGGTGAGCAGCGGGATATCGAAGCCCGTGGAGCGCACGTCATATTCCACCGTCAGCCGGTCGCCGAAGCGGCGCTTTTCCAGCTTCAGGTAATTTTGCAGGAATTCCAGATCCTCCGCAAAGCTGACCATATAGCAATTGGACATGGCGGTGATCTTAAAATGAAGATAGTCGGACAGCTCCTGTAGGGCGGCCTTGGCCTCCTTGGGGTCAGTGTCGCACAGATCCATGACCGCCGCAATGGAATTGAACAGAAAATGGGGCTGAATCTGAGACAGCACCAGCGCGGCCCGGGCATTTTGCAGCTCCAGCTCCTGCTGGGAATATTTCGCGTTCTGCTCGGCGTAGAAGCTGGTATACAGCACCAGCATGGAAAACAGCGACGCCATATTCACCAGATCCCAGCCGGGCAGGAAGAATTCCAGCAGGATCGCAACCATGTAGCTCAGGCAGAAGAAGCCCAGCGCCAGCCGGTTTTTCCACCGCACATCCTTTTGCTGGATGATTTTGTACATGCATTCGCCCAGGATGATACAGGTGAGAAAGCGCGGCAGGGGATACAGGTTCTGCTGGTAGGCCAGCCCCGTCTCGGCGGAGATGGTCAGCAGCCGCCGGTGCACCGGGTTGAGCGCTGCCACCACCGCCATCAGCCCCAGCACGGCGTAGATGGCCAGGCTCTCACTGCGCCATTCCTTTGGCTTCAGCTGCAGATCCATCCGCAGATAGGCGACAAAGGCGGCGATCATGCAGCTGTTCAGCGCCATATTGGCCGCAGACGCGGCGTACAGCACCTGGGTCATGTGCGGCTGGCCCCGGTAGACGACGGTGACCAGGTCGGACAGCATGACCCCGATAAAAATCAGCAGCAGCTCGCACAGGCATTTTGATTTCCTGGATTTCAGGGCAGAATTAAAGGAAAAGCTGAAAATGATAAAAATCAATCCCAGAATGCCCGTCAGGTCGGCTGCGGTGTTAAACGATAATAGCTTCATGGCAGTTGGTTCCTCTGGGCGCACAGGCAGGGCTGCATCTGTGCGCTTCGCGTGTATTTCAGGCGAAAAAAACGCCAAATACACTATATCGGATTTTCCCAAAAACGGCAAGTCCCTTTTTGGTATATATTCGTAAGAAAATTTTTGAAAAACGTTGTTCCACAGAGAAATTTGTCATTATCGTGTCATGGAGCATCTGATAATATGAAAGCAATAATGCACAAGGGAACCTCCGACCAGGATTCCGGGGATGCAATTTAGGAGGTAATGAAATGGAAGATTTGACCGGCCGTGTCTTTGGAGGCTTGCAGGTGCTGGAGCCGGACAAGGAAAAGGAAAACTTCTGGCATTGCCGCTGTGGCTGTGGCAGAGAGGTTTCCGTCTCCGGCGAGGAGCTGCTCAATGGCTCCAAGCGCTCCTGCGGCTGCGGAAGAAAGCGCCTGCACTGCGGTGATATCACCGGCATGCGCTCCGGCCGCCTGGTGGCGGTACGTCCCACCGATCAGAAGCGGCGCAGCAGCGTGCTGTGGCTGTGCAAATGCGACTGCGGCGGCGAGATTCTGGCGGAGCCTTATAAGATTCGCAACAAGGTGATCGCCAGCTGCGGCTGCATCCGCACCGAGAAAAAGATCAAGGATATCACCGGCCAGCGCTTTGGCCGCCTGGTGGCGCTGGAGCGCCTGGATAAAAAGCGGGGCAGCAGCTTCCTGTGGCGCTGCCAGTGCGACTGCGGTAAGATCGTGGAGACCAGCGCAAATTCCCTGCTCTCCGGCAACACCCGCAGCTGCGGCTGCCTGCGCATCGAGGCTATCCGGCGCACCAATGCCAAGCATGGCTCCGTGGCCGCCCGTATGCGCCTGGTGGACGGCACTTGTGTGGACTGCCTGGAGCGCGGCCGCCTGCAAAAGAACAACACCAGCGGCTGCACCGGCGTGCAGGCCCGGGGCGACAAGTGGATCGCCGTCATCACCTTTAAGAAAAAGGTGCACTACCTGGGCATCTTCGACAATAAAGAGGACGCCATCCGGGTTCGCAAGGAGGCCGAAAAGGACTATTTCGGTACCTTCCTGGAGCAGTACTATGAAAACGGCGGCAAGCCCGGCGCAAAGTCCGGCGGAAACCCCAACGGCAGCACCAACGGCGAGGAAAAGAAATAACAGCAATTGCGGCTGTGAGCGAAACGCTCACAGCCGCAGTCATTTTCTGCGTGGGCATCGGCTGCCCGTGCATTCTTTTTAGAATGTAACCTCCTTGCCGATGGGGCAGTCGTAGCCCGCGGCGGCGGTGCGGTTGAATTCGGTGCGAATCTTTTCCAGCAGGGCAGGCTGCTCCATCAGGTCGGCAGCGGTGCCGGCCAGAATTTTGGCAGCCTGAAGCATGCCCTTGTAGGCGATGCTGGTCTTGCCCAGGGAGACATTCTGCCAGGAGTGGCCGGGGGTGCCGCTGACCCAGGTGGCGGTGGTAAACTGAGCGGTGGGGGTGAGCCAGCTGACGTCGCCCACATCGGTGGAGCCGGGAGAGAACAGGTTGGCGGGTACATAGGGGAAGATGAAGTCGTTCATCGCCCGCTTGCCGCCGTCGGTCTTTTCCTCCACAAGGGCGCGAATCTCCGGGTTGGACGCGGTGAGGATGCCGGGCAGCGCGGCAGGGCAGGTATCGTGCAGCGCCTGGGCAAAGGCAAGCTCCTCCTGGGTATACTCAGGGACGGACACCTGCTGCATGTTTTCAAACATCACCTGTCCCAGCGCCTCGTTGGGCAGCGTGGAGGCGGTGCCGTCGATCTGGCGGGTGGTGACCTGGGTATCGGTCATCAGGGCCGCGCCCTGGGCAATGTTATTGACCCGCTGCAGCAGCTCCTTTGCCTTGCTCACCGTCTCGCTGCGTACCATGAATACGGTCTTGGCCTCCGGCTGAACCACGTTGGGGGACACACCGCCGGCGTCGGTGAAGGAATAGTGGACGCTGCTGCGGGGAGGCATATGCTCCCGCAGGAACTGAACGCCCACATGCATCAGCTCCGCCGCGTCCAGGGCCGAGCGGCCCTTGTCCGGGCTGCCTGCCGCATGGGAGGCGACGCCGTGGAAGGAATATTCCACCTGCATACAGGCGGCGTTGGAGCAGACGGTGATCTCGTTGGTGCTGCCGGGATGCCAGGTGATCGCGGCATCCAGGTCGCGGAACAGGCCGTCGCGGGCCATGAAGGTCTTTCCGGCGCAGCCCTCCTCGCCGGGACAGCCGTAGAAGATCACGGTACCATGGAGCGTCCCGGCCTCGATGGCCTTTTTGATGGCCAGCGCCGCGCCGAAGGAGGCCGCGCCCAGCAGATTGTGGCCGCAGCCGTGACCGTTGCCGCCGGGGACAAGGCTCTGCTTCTGGGTGCTGCCCGCCACCTGGGACAGGCCGGACAGGGCGTCAAATTCGCCCAGGATGCCGATGCGGGGGCTGCCGGAGCCGTAGGTGCCGGAGAAGGCGGTGGGGATGCCGCACAGCTTCTGCTCTACGGTGAAGCCCTCCTTTTCCAGCAGGTCGCAGTAGTAGGCGGCGGACTGATGCTCCTCCATGGACAGCTCCGCGTATCCCCAGATGGCGTCGCTGAGGGCGATGATCTCCGGGGCGTTTTCCTCGATCGTCTGATAAAGCTTCTTTTTGTCAATCATAACAGGCACCTCTTTTACAGAACCTTTGCCAGGAAATCCTGCAGGCGGGGATGGGTGGGATGGTTGAATACCTGATCCGGGCTGCCCTGCTCCAGGATATTTCCCTCGGCCATGAACAGCACCCGGTCGGATACCTCTCTGGCAAAGCGCATCTCGTGGGTGACGATGACGCAGGTCATGCCCGTATCCACTAGGCCCTTGATCACGTCCAGCACCTCGCCCACCATCTCGGGATCCAGGGCGGAGGTCGGCTCGTCGAACAGCATCACGTCCGGCTCCATGGCCAGCGCCCGGACGATGGCCAGACGCTGCTTCTGCCCGCCGGAGAGGTTGCCGGGCATCTCGTCGTATTTATCCAGCAGGCCGACCCGGCTGAGCAGCTCCTTGGCCATCTGGTTTGCTTCGGCCTCGGACTTGTGCTTGAGCATCATGGGGGCCAGGGTGACGTTCTTGGCCACCGTCAGGTGGGGGAACACATTGAAGTGCTGGAATACCATGCCCATCTTCTGCCGGTGCACGTCGATGTTGACCTTGGCGGGCTTGGGCAGCTTGCCCTCGCGGATCAGCTGCTTTTCCTCCTTGGTCAGGTTGCCGGTGATCTCGTCGCCCTCAAAGTAGATTTTGCCGCTCTCCGGCTTTTCCAGCAGGTTCAGGCAGCGCAGGAAGGTGCTCTTGCCGCCGCCGGAGGGGCCGATCACGGAGACGACCTCGCCCTTTTCGATGGTCTGGCTGACGCCCTTGAGCACGTGCAGGTCGCCAAAGCTCTTATGTAAATCAACAGTCTTGATCATTTCCATGGTTACGCCCTGCCTCCTGTCTTAACTTTCCGATTCCGATAGCTGTTGGGGTTGGACATTTTCTTGCCGAATTTATCCACGAGCTTGCTCAGCGGGTAGGTGACGCACAGATAAATGGCGGCCACGATGGTCAGCGGCTCCAGCGTCAGGAAGGTGGCGCCCTTCACGATCAGGTAGGAGGTCATGATGTCCCCCAGGAAGAAGGTGGAGGCCAGAGAGGTTTCCTTCAGCATCATAATGAACTCGTTGCCCAGGGCGGGGAGAATGTTGCGCACCGCCTGGGGCAGAATGATCTTCATCATAGTCTGCCCCTCGCTCAGGCCCAGGGAGCGGGCGGCCTCGGTCTGCCCCTTGTCCACGGCCTGAATACCAGCCCGGATAACCTCGGAGACGTAGGCGGAGGAGTTGATGCACAGGGCGACGGACACCCACATGAACTGGCTCAGCTTCATAAAGGTGAACACATTGGGCAGCACAAAATAGAACACATACAGCTGAAGCAGGATGGGGGTGCCGCGGATCACCTCTACATATACGGAGGAAATGAACCGGGCAATGCGCAGCCGGGACATCTTCAGCATGGCCACCAGGGTGCCCAGCACCGTGCCCAGGGACACGGAGATGATGGTGAGGATCAGGGTGTTTTCCAGGCCGGTGATCAAAAACAGCTTCCAGTATTTGCTCCAGATCTTTGCCAGGTTGGGAAGAAATAAGCTAAAATCCATAGTATCTATTCCTTTCAAATCAATTCGTATGTGCTTTTCTTCTCAGTGCGGCGCTTTGACCGCGTTCAGAAGAAAAGCACCTGCGGGGAAAACCGGCAGCCGCGGGGGCTGCCGGTTATTTGCCTTTCGCGCTTACTCGACGGCGTTGCCCTCATCGTCGTAGGAAGCCTCGATGCCGGAGATGGCCTTGGCGTCGTTGTACCATGCATCCCACTCGTCCTTGGAAGCGGCCAGCGCCTCATTGACGGCCTCGGTCATGGCGTCGTTGCCCTTCTGGAGCAGAACCACGTTGCCGGTGTACTTCTCGTCCACGTCGAAGAAGAAGCCGGACTGCGCCACGTCGGGGTTGCTGGCAATGATGGCGTCGCCGTTGCCCTTCGCCACGGCCAGGCAATCAAAGTCGCCGTTCTTCAGCTGGAGTACAGCGGTGCCCAGGTCGGTGAAGAGAATCAGCTCGTTGTCGGGCAGCTGCTCGGTGGTCAGGGACTGCTGCAGGGAGGCGTTCTGCGCGCCGATCTTTGCGCCCTTCAGACCCTCGACGGTGGAATACTTGTCGCCGTTGGCGGCCAGGGTGATCAGGGTCTGCTGATCCTCGTTGTCACCGGCATGATAGTAATCGGAGATGTTGTAGTTCTCAGCCCGCTCCTCCGTCCAGCTGAAGCCGGAAATGGCCATGTCCACAGTACCGGCGTAAACGGCGGTCTGGCAGGCGTCGAAGCTCATGGGCATGATCACCAGTTCCAGGCCCAGGTGTTCTGCAATGTACTTTGCCAGGGTGACATCGAAGCCGACGAACATGTCCTGGCCTTCCTTGGTGGCGTCAACGAACTCCATGGGCGCGAAATCCGGGCTGGTGGCCACGGTGAGCTGACCGGGAACAACGGTCTTGACCTCTGCCTTTTCCTCAGCACTTCCCGTCATAACAAACAGGCTGGAGAGCATTGCCAGCGCCATCACCAGAGCGATAATCTTTTTCATAGAACTTATCTCCTTTTTTTGAATTTGTTTTTCCCCTCGGTTGATTTCCCGCAGGGATTTTTGATGGTTGAATTATAACTCGTATATTATTCATTGTCAACTGTATTTTCATACAACATTATACCAACTCTACCCCTATTTCCTATGTGCAGTATTACTAAATTATTTATTTATACTAAATCAAATTGCATATTTAACGATTATATGCAAAAACATAACCGCATATTTATTCATCATATTCGCCGCAATATCCACCCCCCCCGCCCGCAGCCTCCCGGTTTCGACAGCAGATCGTTGAATGGTATCAAGAAAAAACTGCCCCGTAGGGGTCGGCAATCTGCCGACCCTTAACCTTGCGGTTTAGGAAGCAGTAAAGATGAACGTATAACCTGCCGTATGCATCCCCCAAGCTTCCCTGTGGGGGAAGCTGTCGCCGCAGCGACTGAAGAGGGCACTCAGGTGATGGTTTCGAGAGAGACGCGACTAAAGAGGTACAATGTTCAACACTTTGAGTGCGTAGGGGCGGATACCAGCCGCCCGAAAGCCAACGAACGTGAGCTGTATAGACGAACCGCTCAATCCCGGTACCCGGCGGGTCGGCAAATTGCCGCCCCCTACGAACTCAGAAACTTTTAGCTATTTTCATTCAACTAACAACTCAATTCCGCGACTTTGTGGGCGGCTGGTATCCGCGCCGGATGATTTCCATCCTGGATTCGCTGTGTGTGGAAGAAATTGTATTTTTACCCCACTAGTTAGCATAAGCTAACTCAAAAAACGGAAAAAACAACCCAAAATCCAACAAAAATCATGGCGGGCTACTGGACATGGGATGGGGGGATATGGTATAATTCAGCCAGTATCCGTTTGCCTGCAAACGATGAAACAAAACGATAAGAAGGTGATATTTGGTGGATTATACCAAGTATGTGTTAAAGAGCAAGGAAGAGCTGGAGGCGCTGCTGGCCGGGAAGGATCAATTCTTCCTGGTGGCGTGCAACAAGTGCTTCAAGGAGTTCGATACCGTTCAGGAGCCGGAGCTGGATGAGGTGGCGGCGCTGGCCGCCGCTGCGGGCAAGACTGTTACCGGCTCTGTACGGGTGGACTTCCTGTGCAACAAGGTACAGACTGAGAAGAAGCTGGCCGGTCTTGTCCCCGAGGGGACGCAGAACGTGCTGGTCATCTCCTGCGGCCTGGGTGTGCAGACCATGGCGGACGTGGCGGACGTGCCCACCTTTACCGCGACCAATTCCCTGAACTACACCGGCCATCACGGCATGGCCCTGACCCAGAAGACCTGCGGGGCCTGTGCCCAGTGCTATCTGAACGTCACCGGCGGCATCTGCCCCATTGTGGACTGCTCCAAGGGCCTGGTCAACGGCCAGTGCGGCGGTGCGAAGAACGGCAAGTGCGAGATCGACCCCAAGAAGGACTGCGCCTGGGAAAAGATTTATCAGCGCCTGGAAAAGCAGGGCCGCACCAAGGAATTCCTGGGCCAGGACATCCAGCTGCGGGATTACTCCAAGGTCAATGTGGATGAGATCAAGGCCTACGTTGCCCAGGCCCGCGCCAAGCGGTACGAGGGTTTCTACGGCGGCGTACATCCCGTGGAGCACAAGAATTACACCGAGCATCTGGCGCTGCAAAAGTTCCCGGAGCCGGATACCGTCATTATTCCCCTGGCCATGCACATCGGCGCGCCTGCTACCCCCGTGGTGCAGCCCGGCGACTATGTGAAGGTGGGCCAGGTGGTCGGCGAGCAGGCCGGCTTTATCAGCGCGCCGGTGCATTCCAGCGTCAGCGGCACCGTGATTGCCGTGGAGCCCCACACCCATCCCAACAAAGGCCCCGGCGTCATGTCCGTGGTCATCAGGAACGACAAGAAGAACGTGCTGCATGAGTCCGTGGTGCCGAATAAGCCCCTGGAGGAGCTGACCCCCGACGAGATCGTGGAGATCGTCAAGGAAAAGGGCATCGTGGGCATGGGCGGCGCTACTTTCCCCACCTACGTCAAGCTGAAGCCCGGCAAGCCCATCGACGCCGTGCTGATCAACGGCTCCGAGTGTGAGCCCTACCTGACCGCCGACCATCGGGTGATGCTGGAATACGCGGACGATATCGTGTTCGGCCTGCGGGCCATGATGAAGGCCGTGGCCGCTCCCGAGGGCGTGATCCTGGTGGAGGACAACAAGCCCGACGCCATCGCCATCATGGAGGAAAAGGTCGCGCCCTACGACAACATCCGCGTCTGCGCCGCCAAGACCCAGTACCCCGAGGGCGCTGAGAAGATGCTCATCAAGAAGGTCATGGGCCGCCAGGTGCCCAGCGGCAAGCTGCCCGCCGACGTGGGCTGCGTGGTGTCCAACACCTCCACCGCCAAGGCCATCTCCGACGCCATCCAGAAGGGCATGCCCCTGGTGGAGCGCGTGGTGTCCGTCACCGGCGAATACATTGCTAAGCCCGGTAACTTCATGGTGAAGCTGGGCACCAATGTGCAGGATATTATCGATTACTGCGGCGGCGTTACCGGCGAGGACGTGACGCTGAAGATGGGCGGCCCCATGATGGGCGCTCCCATCAAGGATACCAATGTGCCCATCATCAAGGGCAGCAACGGTATCATCGCCATCGCCACTGACCACACCGAGGAAAAGGAATGCATCAAGTGCGGCCGCTGCGTGGACGTGTGCCCCATGGAGCTGGCCCCGCTGGACATCGTCAAGTACGCCGCCCTGGGCAACGCCGAGAAGGTGCTGAGCCTGAACGTGATGGACTGCTTCTCCTGCAAGTGCTGCGAGTACATCTGCTCGTCCAAGATTCCTCTGGTATCCAAGATCGCGGCGGCGAAGGGTCTGGTCATGCCGCTGCTGAAGAAGAAATAAGGGAGCTGAGAATACAATATGTTAATGACGAAACTGAAATTGAAAGAAACCATTGCCTCCTTGGCTTCCGGCAAGGTCTTCATCGTCAACTGCCACGGCTGCAAGGAAGTCGGCTTCCCCGAGCAGGAGGCCGAGGAAGTGCAGAAGGAGCTGGCCGAGAGTGGCAAGGTCGTGGGCACCTTGACCACCGACTACATCTGCAATCCCGACGAGCTGCGGCTGCGCCTGCGCGCGCACATGGATAAGATCGCCGAGGCGGACGCCGTGCTGGTGTTCTCCTGCGGCGTGGGCGTGCAGACCATCTCCCAGGAGCTGGAGGATATGCGGGTATACGCCTGCTGCGATACCATCGAGCTGCCCGGCTTCCAGGGCGTCACGCCGCTGGAGTATGACTGCGGCCAGTGCGGCGAGTGCTATCTGAACCTCACCGGCGGCATCTGCCCCATCACCGCCTGCTCCAAGAGCCTGGTCAACGGCCCCTGCGGCGGTACCAAGAACGGCAAGTGCGAGGTCTGCCCCGACATGGACTGCGGCTGGGAGCGGATCATTCAGCGTCTGAAGGCCCAGGGCCGTCTGGACGTGCTGCACTGCGGCGTCCAGCTGCACGACTTCAATACCGACGAGGCCACCAAAGCCACCAAGGAATCTTAAATAAGGACAATAAGGAGCAAGAAGAATATGAGAATTACTGAACTGTTCGATAACGGCGAATTTGTTGTTTCTGCCGAGGTCGGCCCTCCCAAAGGAATTCACATTGATGGCATGGTGGAAGAGGCCAAGAAGTATCTGACCGACGTCCACTTCGTCAACGTCACCGATAACCAGTCCTCCGTGATGCGCCTGGGCTCCCTGGCAACCTGCAAGGTGCTGAAGGATGCGGGCCTGAACCCCATCTTCCAGCTGACCTGCCGGGATCGCAACCGCATTGCCCTGGAGTCCGACCTGCTGAGCGCCGCCATGCTGGGCATCGATAACATCCTGTGCCTCACCGGCGACCACACCAAGCTGGGCGACCATCCCCAGGCCAAGCCCGTGTTCGATCTGGACTCCGTATCCCTGCTCCATGCCGCCAGCGTGCTGGAAACCGGCAAGGATCTGGGCGGCAACGAGCTGGTGGGCGAGCCCCCCAAGTTCGCCAAGGGCGCGGTGGTCTCCCCCTGCTCCGATTCCGTGGATGCGCAGCTGGTGAAGATGGAGCGCAAGGTCATGGCGGGCGCGGAGTATTTCCAGACCCAGGCCGTGTTTGAGCCGGAGAAGTTCATCAAGTTCATGGAGCGGGCCAAGCAGTTCGGCAAGCCCGTCCAGGTGGGCATCATCATTCCCAAGTCCGCCGGTATGTGCAAGTTCATGAACAATAACGTGGCCGGCGTCCACATCCCCGACGAGCTGATCGCCGAGCTCCAGGCCGACAAGGAAAAGACCAAGGCCGGCATCACCGGCGTGGAGATCGCCGCCCGCATCATCCGCGCCTGCAAGCCCTACTGCCAGGGCGTCCACATCATGTCCCTGGGCTGGGAGTCCAAAATCCCCGCCCTGCTGGAACAGGCTGGACTGAAATAAACAAAATAGAAAGGCTGCTGCAAGGGAAGCTCTCTTGCAGCAGCTTCAGCATGTCAAAGAGCCTCCACTTTCAGTAAGTGAAAGTGGGGGCTTTCTTGCAGATAGGGCAGTAATAAACAAATATCGTCGAAAAAATGGAGTCCTTCCAACTCCATTGGGCCAGCTTTTTCAGATTCATGGCAGCAAATTTAAGCCTGACCCATCTGGTAACTGCGGCCAAGCCTCG
>CAKTIM010000025.1 GCA_934565795.1 uncultured Oscillospiraceae bacterium | reverse complement strand
ATGCTATCTAACATACATCAAAAAGAGGTAAGATAACACCCTCTGCAAAAAAGGTATCGTTATCTTACCTCAACAAATGTCATCCCCGTGAAATTATTCCCTTTGGATCCGTTTTTCAATGTCTTCAATCGATGGCAGTTGCCGTTGCAGTTCTTCCGGCAGGCTGCTGGTTACTTTATACGCACTGACGCCCATGGGCTTGGACATATCCTTGAGTGCATATTCCGCCACCAGGTCATTTTTGCTCTTACACAGCAGCAAGCCAATAGAGGGATGATCATTTTCTTTTTTTAGAATCCCATCTATCGCCGAAAGATAGAAATTCAGCTGCCCAGCATATTCCGGCTTGAATTCACCGGTTTTCAGTTCGATCACCACATAACAGCGAAGATTCAGATTGTAAAACAGCAAATCAATGTAAAAATCATCTCCACCCACATTCAGGTGATATTGATTTCCAAGGAAGGCGAATCCTGTTCCCAGTTCCAACAGTAGCTTTGTAACATCTTTCACAAGTGCCTGTTCTATATCCCGCTCCATCATATCTTCTTTAAACGGGATAAAGTCAAACACATAGGGGTCCTTCATTGTCTGTGCGGCAAGCTCACTTTGCGGGGAGGGTAAGCGTTCTTCAAAATTTGCTATTTTCTTAGCCAGCGCTTGGCGTTGATAGAGCCCTATCTCAATTTGGTGTACCAAAACATTGCGTGACCACCCGTTCCCAGCTGCTTGATCGGCATACCAAATGTGCTCCTCCGCTGTCCTCACCTTATCCATCAATGCAATGTGATGATACCACGTTATTTGTGCAAGCGCCGCTTGCACAATTTCAAAGTTCGGAAAACGGAGCGCAAACTTCGCCATATACTTGAGATTTCGCACCGAATACCCTTTTGCTTCCGGGAATGCCAGCCTAATGTCTGTAGCAAGGTTCTCAATAAATTTATTTCCCCAGGTTTTATGCTCGTTGATGGCTGACCCAATGTCGTAGTACAGGCATATCAGTTCCCTGTTGACATTCAGCGCTGCCCTATATTGCGCACTTTGGATTTCCTGCTTGATATTCTGTACCAAATCCAAGTACTCGCCACTGTTCATCAGCATTTGCAAATCCTCCATTCTCATGAAATGAAACACACCTTTTTCTCCGGATATTTTACCATACAGCGCAAAAGAAAGCAATTGGCTTTCAACAGCACAAATGAAAAGGCTATACAAACATGTCGTGTTGTCCATAATGACAATCACTCGTGTCCGGCAGCCCCATCATCCAGGACGGCAAGCTCATCGGCGCCGTCACCCACGTCCTGGTCAACGCGCCGGACATTGGGTATGGAATTTTCATTGAAAACATGCTGGAGGCAGCGGGGTAAAATTAAGGCCCGGAAAATCCGGGCCTTAAACTGTTTCTCAGGTCCGCTCAAACCCCAAAAAGCGTGTGCCCTGGAAGGAGAGCTTCCCTCTGTCCCCCTCTGCCAGCAGTCCATACTCGTTTCCCGCCAGCCGAAGCTCCATGCGGTCTCCGCTTTCCACCTGGAAGGTCGCGTAATAGGTCGTTGAGGTATGGTAGTGCCCCACCTCGTTCCCGTTGTGGTGGTGCGTCACGTCGGTTCGCTTGGAGACCACCGTCGCCGGGACTGTCAGTCTCGGCGAATTGTTGTTTTTGTGCCACTGGGCCAGATTCCTGACAGCCGTAACGATGATGAAACCGGCTACCGCCACAAACATGATCGCAAACAGAATCTGAAACAGTTCAAAGCTCACTCCGAATCCCATATTCTTCCCCCCCATTCCATTTTTCCTTAGGATACCATGGCCCGCAGCGTTCGTCAATTTAAGATTTCATGTATAAACATATCAAGGGTGCGCCGCAGGACACGGCGCACCCTTTGTCTGGCAGGAATCTTTCATCGCAGGCGCTTTTTCGGCCAGAGGCCGGATATCCTTCACTCCGCTTCCCCGGCCAATTTTGCCAGGTCTGCGTAGGCCTTTTGGAAGGTGGGGCAGGCGTCGGCGGGGGCGGCGAAGTTTGCGGTTACCTCCCGCAGGGCCTCTGCCGTCCGGGCGTCGGGGGTCTGCTTTAGCTGGGCGTAGAGCGCCGCCACCTGGGTCAGCTCCGGGTGATGGTCGCCATGGACGCGAACCACCACCGGCAGGATTTTATCCAGCTCTTTGATGATCTCCTGATTCATGGAATCCCTCCTTACGAAATGACCACATAGCCCAGATCGGTGATGATCTTTTTCAGCGCGTCCAGGGTGATGGTTTCCTCGTCGAACTCCACCTTGGCCTTGCTGGCGTTATACAGCACGGAGGCGCTCTTCACGCCGGGGGCCTTTTGCAGGGCGGATTCAATTTTCTGGGCGCACATGGGGCACACCAGCTCTTCCATTTGAATGCTCTTTTTCATTGTTTTCCTCCTCTGAGTCGCATAGCGTTGAATATGACCAGCAGGATGCTGGCCTCATGGATCAGCATTCCTGCTGACATGTGCACAAAGCCCGCAAACAGCCCCACCAGCAGTGCCGCCACGGTGCCAACGGCAATGGCGATATTCTGGTGCAGAATGCGGACGGTGCTTCTGGCCAGATGCAGCGCCCGCACCATGCCGGACAGGTCGGACTTCATCAGCACCACGTCCGAGCTGTCGATGGCCACATCTGTGCCGGAGCCGATGGCAATGCCCGTATCGGCGGCGGTCAGGGCGGGGCTGTCGTTGATGCCGTCGCCCACAAAGGTGACGGTTCTGCCCTGCTGCTGCATACGCCGCACCCAATCCACCTTGTCCTGGGGCAGCAGCTCCGGGTGAATTTCCGTGATCCCCGCCTGGGCGGCGATGGCACGGGCCGTTTCCGGGTTGTCCCCGGTGAGCATCACAAGGCTCTGGATGCCCATTTTTCTCAGCTGAGAAATGGCCTCCCGGGCGTCCGGCCGCAGGGCGTCGGATATGGCAAGCAGCAGCACCGGCTTTCCATCCAGGGCCGCAAGCACCGTGCTCGCCCCCTGGGCCTGCATGGCTCTCATGTCCGCGCGCAGCTGCTCCGGCAGGGCAATTCCGCTCACCTCCAGCAGGCGGGCGCTGCCGACCAGCAGCTTCCCCGCCGGGGTATCGGCGGACAGGCCCGCGCCCTTGTGCGCCTGCACGCCCTCCAGCGGTGCCAGGGGGAGCGCTTTTCCCTGGGCATAGGCCACGATGGCCCCCGCCAGGGGGTGATCGCTGGAAAGCTCGGCGGAGGCCACTGCCGTCAGCAGCGGCTCCTCCTGCGCCTCATAGCAGAGACAGCGCACCACCCGGGGCGTGCCCAGGGTCAGGGTGCCGGTTTTGTCAAAGAGAATAGCGTCGGTTTTCGCAAAGGCGTCAATGCGCTCGCCGCCCTTGAGCAGAACGCCCTCCCGCGCGCCCCGTCCGATGCCCGCCACATTGGCAATGGGCGCGCCGATGACCAGTGCGCCGGGGCAGGCCAGCACCAGCACGGTGATGGCCGTATCTGGATTGCGGGTCAAAAGCAGCGTCAGCACCGCCAGGAGCACCACGGCGGGGGTATAGTACCTGGCGAAGCGGTCGATGAAGCGCTCGGCGGGGGACTTGGCATCCTGGGCCTCCTCCACCAGCTGAATGATTTTTGCAAAGGTGGTGTCCTCCCCCACCTTCAGCGCCTGCATTTCCAGAGTGCCGCTTTCCAGGATGGTTCCGGCGTACACCGCGTCCCCCGCCTGCTTGTACCGGGGGGCGGACTCGCCGGTGATGCTGGCCTCGTTGACATAGCCCTCTCCCCGCGCCACGGTTCCGTCGGCGGCGATCTGGCCGCCGGTCTTTACCAGCAGACGGTCACCCTGTTCCACCTCGTCGGCATCGATCTGCTCCGGGATGCCGCCGGTCAGCCGCCAGGCGGTGGTGGGGGCCAGGCTGGTCAGCTCCTTGATGGCGCTTCTTGTTTTGGTCATGGTTCTTTGCTCCAGGTAGGAGCCAAGCTGGAACAGGAACATGACGATGGCGGCCTCACTGAATTCCCCGATGCAGCAGGCGCCCACCACCGCAATGGTGACCAGGCACTCGATGCCCACGGTGCGGTAGCGGAGCGACTGCACCGCCCGAACCAGCACCGGCGTCCCCGCCAGCACCATGGCCGCCAAGTATCCGGCGGAGGCAAGCGTCTGCATCCCGGCAAAGCGGGACAGCACCATGGCCACGGCCGTCAGCGCCCCCGCCGCCCACATACAGGGGACGCTGTATTTTCGTATCATCTGGTTAAATCGAATGGATGCTTCCTCCCTTCGGTATGCTCCCACCTATTATAGCCGCTTGCCCCCAAAGATACAACCGCCGTTCGTCATTTTTCTGCCCGGCGGGCGTTTTTTCGCAAAGGGCGGCCACAGCGGTGTTGCAATTGGGCCGGAGGTTCGGTATAATGAGATGGATTATCGGTGCAGACCACAAATTGCATTTCACGGCATCCGCAGGAATGCCGGTATCAAATGAGAGGAGGCGGCGTCCTTGCAGAAGAAAAAGCGGAGTTTGACGGTGCTGCTGCTTTTGCCGCTGCTGCTGGTGGTGCTGTGCCAGGGCGTGCTGCTCTTTTCCACGCTGCTGGCCAGCGGAACCAAGCAGACCATGGCGCAAAACGCCATTGCCATCGACAACAACCTGGTTGAAAACCGGCAGGCCACCCTGGAAAAGGCCATGGTTTCCCGCTGGAGCCTGGTCAGCCGGGAAAGCGATGTGCTCAATGCCACGCTGGAATCGCTGCTGACCGCCCAGGGGAAATACATCCAGGATTTCCTGCGGGACAGCACCATGCAGCGGCTGTTCATTGAAAATGCCTTCCCCGAGCTGATGGACTATCTCAGCCGGGACAATACCTGCGGCATCTACCTGATTCTGGCCAACGGAGCATCCTCCAGCCAGGCGGGGGAATACGCCGGGTTCTTCCTGCGCGATACCGCTCCCGGCACTCGGGATCTGACCAACTCCGACATTCTCCTGGAGCGGGGAAACAAGCAGCTGGCCAGTCATGCCGGTATTGCGCTGGAAACCACCTGGTCGCCCCGGTTCCACCTGGCGGCGGCGGGAGAGCGGGCGGCGGACGACTTTTTCTACACCCCCTACCTGACGGCCAAGCAGCAGGCCCAGGACGCAGGGGTTGACCTGGGCTATTGGTCTGCCCCCTTTGTGCTGGAGGATCGCTCCACGGACAGACGTCAGATGATCGCCTATTCCGTGCCTCTGATCTATGGCGGGCAGGTCTACGGCGTGCTGGGCACGGAGATCACCCTCTCCTACCTGGCGGACAATTACTTTATTTTGCAGGAGCTAAATCAGGATTCAAACGCCGGTTACGCGCTGGCCACCGACCTGGGGGACGGGACATACCGCTCCCTGGCTGCCAGCGGCCCCCTGGGTGAGGCGGCCTGCGGCGACGGCAGCTTTGCCCTGACCCAGACGGATTACCCGGCCCTGCAGCAGGTGCAGGATACCAAGGGCGTCTATGCAATTACCGCCCCCCTGACGCTGCACAGCAGCACACCCTATCCCGACCAGAATTGGGTGCTGTGCGGCTTCCTGCCGGAGTCCGGCATCTTTGGGCTGGGCAATCAGCTGTACCGAAGCGTGCTGGCCAGCATCATCATCTGCGCCTGTATCGGCATTGCGGTGATGGCGGTGGTGGTGCACTGCGTCTCCAGACCCATCTACCGGCTGATGGACAGCGTCCGCGGCGGCGCAAAGGGCTTGAAGAGCTTCCGCCCCTCCTCCGTTGCAGAGGTGAACGAGCTGCATCAGGTGATCGAAACCCTCACCGACAGCGAAATCAAAACGGAAAACCAGCTCAAGGACGAAAAGGAACGCTACCGCATTGCCATGGAAAGCTCCAGCGATCTATTCTTCACCTATCGGGAGGACGAGCAGACGGTGGAGATCGTCAACAGCCAGGGCATGGACGGCGTGTGGCAGCTGGACGCCTTCCGCTCCAGGCTGCTGCCCGGCATCTCCCCGGAGGGCCAGCGGGCCATTGCAGAAATGGTACACGGTCAGAGCGAGAGCTACCAGGCCCAGCTGCTCCTGCAAATGCCCGGCCAGCCTCAGGGGCGGTGGTACACGCTGAACAGCAAGACGATCCGCAGCAGCCAGGACGGCCACCGGCGCATTGTTGGCTACCTGCGGGACATCCACGAGCAAAAAATACAGGCGCTGGAGCGGGCGCGGCGGGCACGACAGGATCCCGTCACCGGCCTGACCCGGCTGCGTCATGGGCTGGAGGCCATGGACGAGGCGCGAAAGACCCAGCGCGCCGGTGTGCTGATGCTCATTGACCTGAGCCGGTTCAGCCAGCTGACCCAGCGCTACGGCCTGACCTTTGGCGACGTGCTGCTCAGCGATTTTTCCAAGCTGCTCACCATGCGCGGCCAAGCGCTGTGGGCAAACGCGATTTACATCCGGGCAGGCTCCGATGAATTTCTGGTCTGGGCACCCGGCGGCGTTTCGGAGCGCTGCAAATGGCTGCTGGAAATCCTGCGTCAGGACTACGGCCAGCTGGTGCGGCAGAGCGCCCTGATTCTGGACTTCCACGCCGGACTTGTCCGGGATGACAGCGATGCGCCCGCCGCCGCGCTGCTGGAGCGGGCGCGGGGCGCGCTGGAGGAAGCCAAGCGGCAGGATATTTTCCTGGCCGAATGGAATCCCGAAACCCCCGCGCCGGTGATGGAGCCCTTCGGCCCCGTCATTTCCCAGGGCTACGCCAGTCAGCTGGGGCTTGCGCCGTTGGCCATGAACCTGTATGACCGATGCAGCAGTCTGGAAATTGCCACCGACCTGCTGGCCCGGATGCTGGCAGAGCGGTTCGGCATGGAGGATATGGCCATTACCGACTTCCAGGAGGATTTCCTCTCCGGCACCCTGGCCTATGTCTGGAAGCCCATTCCCGCCCTGAAGGGCAGAAACGTATTCCACGCCACCGAGCAGCAGTATGCCAAGCTCAACGCACTGGCGCAGAAAGGCGCGCTGGTTCCGCTGGAGGAGCTGCCCCTGGCAAAGGGCGTGCTGATGGGCAGCGGCGTCACCGGCGTGGCAATTCCCATGTCGGATCGGGAGCGCTACAGCGGCAGCGTGCTGCTGTCCGGCATCCCGGAATCGGTGCTGAAGCAGGAGGAGGCCTGCAATCTTCTGCTGGAGCTGGGCACGGTGATCCAGAACCGCATGAACCGGCAGCGGCATGATGAATCCGCCCAGGCCAAGTCTGAGTTCCTGGCGCGCATGTCCCACGAGATCCGCACCCCCATGAACGGCATCATCGGCATGACCGAAATTGCCCTGCGCAGCGACCAGAGCGAGGAAAACCGCCGGGCGTGCATGGAAAAGGTGCAAAAATCCTCCCATTATCTGCTGGGGCTGCTGAACGACATTCTGGACATGTCCAAAATCGAAAGCGGCAAGATGACCCTGGCCCGGGAGCCGTTCAATCTGCGTGCCCTGCTACAGGATCTGCACCCGGTATTGGACGCCCGGTTTGAAGAAAAGCAGCAGCACTTCCTGACCCAGGTGGAGCTGACCAGCGACTGGTTCTACGGCGATTCCCTGCGGATCAGCCAGGTGCTGATCAATCTTCTGGGCAATGCGGTAAAATACTCTCCGGCCAGCACCCGAATTCAGCTGACGGTGCGGGAGCTGGCCCACGCCGACGGCACGGCGCGGGTCTACTTTGCCGTCAAGGACGAGGGCATCGGCATCAGCGAGGAAAACCGCCTGCGCATCTTCCAGAGCTTCGAGCAGGTGGATAATTCCTCCACCCGTCAGCAGGGCACCGGCCTGGGGCTGGCCATCAGCAACCGTCTGGTGCACATGATGGGCGGCAACATTGAGCTGGAAAGCCAGCTGGGCAAGGGCAGCACCTTCTACTTCACCCTGCGGCTCCCCCTGGCGGAGGATCAGCAGCCCCAGCAGGAGCCGGAGCTGCCCCAGGTTGACCTCAGCGGCAGGCAGATTCTGGTGGCGGAGGACAACGCGCTGAATATGGAAATTGTCCGCTTCTTCCTGGAGGATATGGGCTGCATCGTCACCCCGGCCTTAGATGGGCGGCAGGCGCTGGAGCTGTTCCGGGAATCCCAGCCGGGGTTCTATGATCTGATCCTGATGGACGTGATGATGCCGGTGATGGACGGCCTGGAGGCGGCCAACACCATCCGCAGCCTCCCCCGCCCCGACAGCCGGACGGTACCCATCGTGGCCCTCAGCGCCAATGCCTTCGACGAGGACATCAAGCGCTCCCTGGCCAGCGGCATGAACGCCCACCTGTCCAAGCCCATTGAGCCGGGTAAGCTGGCGGAAACCTTATCAAAAATGCTGGCAGAAAAATAAGGGGCTGTTGCAAAATAGAAATTTGTGAAAATACGCCCTTCTAAAAGTTAGAAATAGCGGTAGAAATCGTGAAACAATCATGATTTCTACCGCTAAATTATTAGGACAGTTTTCTAAAAAATCTATTTTGCAACAGTCCCAAAAAATATCATTTTCCTTGCGTCACTGTACTGCCGCGCCGAAGGGCATCAGGGCCAGCTTGGCCATCTTGAAGCTTTGCAGTCCCAGCGGAATTCCCACGATGGTGACGCAGCAGATCGCGCCCATCACCGCGTAGTACAGCGCCAGCTCCCAGCCCAGGAAGATGATCCACAGGATGTTTGCCAGGAAGCTGCCCGTGCCGCCGCCGTATACGACCTCCTTGCCAAAGGGGCAGAAGGTCAGCCCGGCCATCTTAAAGCACTGCTTGCCCAGGGGGATACCCACGATGGTGATACAGCAGATCACCCCGGCCAGAATCCACCCCAGCCCTGACCACAGGCCGATGAAAATAAACCAAAATACATTGCCAATGAAGCTCATAATACAATTCTCCTTTTTTGTTTTTATTATTGATCCCCCGCAAGGCGAATCAAAGTTAGAAATCCGTAGGGGCGGATACCAACCCTTGATTCGTATCCGCAGAGATATCAGAACAGGCTGATCTGGCTGGTGTCGGGGAGGGAGCCGAAGGCGCCGGCGTCCTTGAGCATCTGGATATGGGTCTTGGAGACCTTGGGGCAGGCCAGGGCCACCTCCTCAATGGAGAGAAAGCTCTTTCCCTCCCGGCCGTTCATCAGATCCCAGGCGGCGTTTTCACCCAGGCCGGAGATGGAGACAAAGGGAGGCAGCAGCTTGCCATCCTGAATCAGGAATTTGGTGGCGTGGCTCCGATAGATGTCAATGGGCAGGAACTCAAAGCCCCGGAGGTAGTATTCGTACACCACCTCCATGGTGGTCAGCAGATCCTCGTCCTTATCGGTGGCGCTTTCGTTGCCGGTGATGGCATCCATGTTTGCCATGATCGCCTCTTTCCCGTGGGTCATGAGCACGGCGTCGAAGCCGCCCTTCTGGCTGCGGCGGTAGAAATAGGCCGCATAAAAGGCCAGGGGGTGATACACCTTGAACCAGGCAATGCGGAACGCCATCATCACGTATGCGACGGCATGGGCCTTGGGGAAGAGGTACTTGATCTTCTTGCAGGAGCCGATGTACCAGTCCGGCACTCCCGCTTCGATCATCTCCTGCTCCGCGCCCTCGGGCAATCCCCTGCCCTTTCGCACCGCCTCCATGATCTTAAAGGAGCGCTTCTCCGGCATGCCGCAGGAGATCAGATAGATCATAATGTCGTCACGGCAGCCGATGGCCTGGTCGACCGTGGCGGTTTTGGAGGTGATCAAGTCCTTGGCGTTGCCCAGCCACACGTCGGTGCCGTGGGAGAAGCCGGAGAGCCGCAGCAGGGTATCAAACCGGGTGGGCATGGTATCCAGCAGCATGCCGCGGGTGAACTTGGTATTGAATTCCGGGATGGCCACCGCGCCGGTGGGGCCGAGGATCGGGTCATTTTCATAGCCCAGCTCCTTGGAGGAGGTGAAGATGGACATGGTACGCTTATCGTCCAGGGGAATCTTCTTCGCATCCACCCCGGTCATATCCTCCATCATGCGGATCATGGTGGGGTCATCGTGGCCCAGCATGTCCAGCTTCAGCAGGTTTTCCTCCATGGAGTGGTACTCGAAATGGGTGGTGATCTGGTCGGCGTTGGGGTCGTCCGCCGGGTGCTGCACCGGGCAGAAATCCCATATTTCATTTTCCTGGGGAATGACCACCAGGCCGCCGGGGTGCTGCCCCGTGGTGCGCCGCACGCCCACGCAGCCTGCGGCCAGGCGGGCCTCCTCTGCCCGGTTGGCGGTTTTGCCCCGCTCGGACAGGTATTTTTTCACGTAGCCAAAGGCGGTCTTTTCCGCCACGGTGCCGATGGTGCCCGCCCGGAACACGTGGGATTTGCCGAACATCTCAATACAGTAGGCGTGGGCCTTGGCCTGGTATTCGCCGGAAAAGTTCAGGTCGATATCCGGCACCTTGTCACCGCCGAAGCCCAGGAAGGTTTCAAAGGGGATATTGAAGCCGTCCTTTTCAAACTTGGTGCCGCACTTGGGGCAGACCGCGTCCGGCAGGTCGGCGCCGCAGCCGTAGCCCTTGGGCACATCAAAGGTGGCGAATTTACACGCCGGATTGGGACAGCGGTAGTGGGGCGGGAAGGAATTGACCTCGGTGATGCCGGACATGTAGGCCACGATGGAGGAGCCGACGGAGCCACGGGAGCCGACCAGATAACCATGCTCCAGGCTGTTCTGCACCAGCTTCTGGGCGGACATGTAGATCACGTCATAGTGGCAGTTGATGATGTCGTGCAGCTCGGTCTCCACGCGCTTGGTCATCAGCTCCGGGGGATTCTCGCCGTACAGGCGGCGGAATTTGCCATAGACCAGGCTTTTCAAATCCTCCACGGAGTTTTCGATCTTGGGGGCGAACAGATTGTGGGGCACCGGGCGCAGGCTCTCGCACATGTCGGCGATGAGATTGGGGTTGGTGACCACCACCTCGTAGGCCTTTTCCTTGCCCAGGTAGCTGAATTCCTCCAGCATTTCGTCGGTGGTGCGGAAATACAGGGGGTTGGGCTTGTCCGCGTCCTCGAAGCCCTTGGTGGCCAGCAGGATATGGCGGAAGGTCTCGTCCTCCGGGTTCAGGAAGTGAACGTCGCCGGTGGCCACCACCAGCTTGCCCAGCTCCTGCCCCAGGCGGACCACGGTGCGGTTGAAATTGCGCAGATCCTCCATATCCTTGGCAATGCCCTTGTCCAGCATAAAGCGGTTGTTGGCCAGGGGCTGAATCTCCAGGTAATCGTAGAACGAGGCAATGCGCTTGAGCTCGTCCTCGCTCTTGCCGTCGATGATGGCCTGGAACAGCTCGCCCGCCTCGCAGGCAGAGCCGATGATCAGCCCCTCCCGCATCTCCAGAATGGAGGACTTTGGCATCCGGGGGACGCGCTTGAAGTATTTCAGATTGGAATCGGAGATCAGGTGATAGAGGTTGCGCAGGCCCACCTGGTTCTTGGCGAAAATAATGATATGGCGGGCATGGCGGTCGGTGACCCTGCCCTTGGAGCGCAGAGAGATCATGGCCGGGTTCACCGCCTGGAGGGTGTGGATATCCAGCTCCTCCTCCATCTTGGTCATGAGCCGATCCATGATCAGGCCGCAGGTCATGGCGTCGTCCCCGGCCCGGTGGTGGTTGAAGTCCGGCAGGCTCAGGGCGTTGGACACGATATCCAGCTTGAATTTGCTCAGCTGGGGCAGCATGTTCTGAGAGAGGATCAGGGTATCCACCGCCGTAAAGGAATAGGGATAACCCAGACGCTCGCAGGCGTTGCGGATGAAGCCGGTGTCAAAATCCGAATTGTGAGCCACCAGCACCCGCCTACCGATGAATTCCAGAAATTGCGGCAGCACCTGGGCGAGCTTGGGCGCGCCCACCAGCATATCCGGGGTGATGCCGGTCAGCTCAATGATCTTGGGACTGAGGGGCATTTCCGGGTCGACAAAGGTCTGGAAGCGGTCGATCTCCACCCCCCGCTTCAAAATCACCGCGCCGATCTCGATAATATGGTCGCTGCGGGAACTGAGGCCGGTGGTCTCCAGATCGAAGGCCACATACTCGTCGTCAAAGGACATCTCCTGGCTGCCGTGAACCACGATGCGGTCGTCCACATCGTTTACATAATATCCCTCGCAGCCATAGAGGATCTTGATGTTTTCGTCCGTCCCCGCCACCTTGGCCTTGGAGGCAGCCTTCATGGCGTCCGGGAAAGACTGGGCCACGCCATGATCCGTGATGGCGATGGCCTTGTGGCCCCAGGCGGCGGCCTGCTTCACGGCGGCGGCGGTATCCGTCAGGGCGTCCATGTTGCTCATGGTGGTGTGCAGGTGCAGCTCCACCCGCTTGCCCTCCGTAGCCAGATCCTTCCGCTTGGGCAGGCTGCCGGGCATGATGGCGTAGGGCTTGAGCACCATGTCGTTTTCAAACCGATCCTCGATCAGCTTGCCCTGCACCCGCAGCACCGAGCCGACCTGGACGTTTTCGATGATGGGCTTGGCCTCCCGGGCCTCCAGGAAGCGGCTGACCCGGATGGAATTGGTGTTGTCCGTCATGTCGAACTTCACAACATAGGCATTGCGCTTGGTCAGCTCCTTGTGATCCACGGCGAACACCTTGCCCTCCAGGATAATAGTGCCCATGTCCATGGACATATCCTTCATGGCGACGGCATTGCCCCGGAAGGGCTTGCCGTAGAAGGTGCCGCTGTCCTGCTGCTCCTGACGGGGTGCGGCGGAGGGCTGCCTGGCCTGGGCGGCGGTGGGGTAGCGCTCGATCTCCGCCTGGCGCATGGTCTGCATGGCGTCCAGCAGGGCCTGACCCTCCAGGGCGGCGTTGGCCTCCACGGTGATGGTCACCGGGGCGGCGAAGCGCTCCCGCAGGGCCTGCTGCACCGCCGGGATCAGCTCCTCAATGGTCGCCTTGCCGTTGGCCCGCAGCTGAACCGTAAGATGCTCGCCCTCCCAGCTCCATTTTGCCCCGGCCAGGGAGCCGCGGGTCATGGAGTTGCGGCTGACGAACAGCAGCATCAGCTCCTCCGGCTCGATTTTTTGCAGCTCGCTCTCCGGGTGGGTCAGGGTGATCTCCAGCCTGGCCAGGCCGTACAGCGCCGCCACCTCCCGCTCCACGGTCTCCACGATCCGCCGGGGCACATAGCTCTGGCTGTGGGCCGCCACATGGATGCTGCGGCTCTGCGCATGAATATCCGCCGCCACAATGGCCGCCCGGGAAAGAGCCTTCTCAACCTCCCCAGGCGGCGCATAGTCCGAAAACATATTCAACAAATAAACAGGTTCATTCATATGTATTTACCAGTGAAATATGGTTGATTGCGCTTCCTTTGGCAAGTCGCGGAGGGGGCAGTGGGAGCAAGCAGCGGTTTTATGAAGAGAAAGGCAAATTTGTGCAATCTGAAATATACATTCTGCGAATTCGCCCTGGTTCTCCTGCGTTGGTATTCTGCGTACCGCGTCTGACCCCTCCGGCGCGCTGTGCGCGCCGCCTCCCCTTTCAGGGGAGGCTTGGTTACATTTTTTCGATGCGCTCCAGGAGGGCGGGAAGAAGCTCGTCATAGGGCAGGCGGGCGACCTGCTCGCCCTTTTCAAAGATGGTGCCCCAGCCGTCGCCGCCGGCGATGCCGATGTCGGCCTCTCTTGCCTCGCCGGGGCCGTTGACGATGCAGCCCATGACCGCCACGGTGATGGGCTTGGTGCAGTTTTTCAGCGCGGCGTCCACCTGGTTCACCAGGCCGATCAGGTCAATTCTCGTCCGGCCGCAGGTGGGGCAGGAAATGATATCCACGCCCTCTTTGCGCAGCCCCGCCGCCTTCAGGATATCCTTGGCGGCGTAGACCTCCTCCACCGGGTCGTCGGTCAGGCTGACCCGGATGGTGTCGCCGATGCCGTCCAGCAGCAGCGCGCCGATGCCCATGGCGGACTTGATAAGGCCCTGCCGCACGGGGCCGGTCTCCGTCACACCGATGTGCAGGGGGTAGTCGCATTTGCTGCGGAACAGCCGCGCGGCTGCCACCATATTTGGCACATGGGAGGATTTCATGGACACACAGGTATCGTAAAAGCCCTGCTTTTCCAGCAGCCCCAAATGCTGAAAGGCGCTCTCCACCAGCGCCTCAGGGGTGGGATGGCCGTACTTTTCCAGCAGGCGCTTATCCAGGCTGCCGCCGTTGACGCCGATGCGGATGGGGATTTTCTTCTCCTTGCACACATCCACCACGGCCTTCACCCGATCCTCCCCGCCGATGTTGCCGGGGTTGATGCGGATTTTGGACGCGCCGCCCTCCGCCGCCAGAATGGCCAGCTGATAGTCGAAATGAATATCCGCCACCAGAGGCAGGGGGCTTTCCCTGCAGATTTCCGCAAAGCCGCGGGCGGCCTCCCGGTTGGGCACCGCCAGGCGGGCGATCTGGCATCCGGCGGAGGCCAGCTGCTTGATCTGATTCAGGCAGCCCTCCACGTCCGTTGTCCTGGTATTGAGCATGGACTGGATCACCACCGGCGCGCCGCCGCCAATGGGGACGCCGCCAACCACAATCTGTCTTGTCATCTTTCTTACCCCTTAAAAATCTGAATCACGTCTTTGAACATAATGATTCCCAGCAGCGCGAACAGCACCAGGGTACCGGCGCTCTGGATATAGCCCTCGTACTTGGGGTTGACCTTTTTGCGGGTGACGCCCTCCACCAGCGCGGTCAGCAGCACGCCCACCGCCCGGGCGCCGTCCAGGCCGGGAATGGGCAGCAGGTTCATCACGCCCAGGTTCACGGTGATCAGGCCGCCGAAGCTGATCATGTTCAGCAGCGCATAAAAGAGGCTGGAGGACTGATTCGCCGTCTCGGTCATCATGTGAACGATGCCCACAGGGCCGCTCAGATCCTTCACGCTGGCCTGGCCGCCGAACAGCATTTTCAGGCTGATGCGCACCATCTGAATATTGGAAAGGCAGGCCCGCCAGGTCTGGCTGACCAGGCTGCCGAAGCTGCGCTCCACGGAACCAAAATTAAAGCCATAGCGCAACGTGGTAGTGCCGTCTTCATTGGGGTACTCCTGCTTCTGCATGGCAAAATTATCCAGCCGAACCTTTTTCCCGTCCCGCAGGAGCACCAGATCATGCCGGTTTTCGGGATTCTTTCCCGTATTGGTATGGGCGGTGAGCGCCAGACTGAAATCGGTGTACATATAAATTCTTTCGCCGTCCACCTCCAGGATACGGTCGCCCACCATCAGTCCGGGCTGGGTATCCGTGGCGGCCAGGGCACAGTTCGGCTCCATGGAGGCGACCACCGGCACATTGTAGCGCTGCTGGGGCGCAAAGAAGATGGCAAAGAGCACCAGTCCCGCCAGCAGGTTCATGGTCGGCCCCGCCACCAGGATGATGACCCGCTTCCACCAGGCGGCGGCGCAGAAGGAGCGGGGATTTTCCGCGCTGTCGCCGTTCTCACCCTCCATTTCGCAGTAGCCGCCGAAGGGGATCAGACGGATGGCATACAGGGTCTCCCCCTTCTGCTTTTTCCACAGGGCAGGCCCCATGAACATGGAGAATTCATTCACCTGCACGCCAAAGCTCTTGGCGGCGGTAAAATGCCCCAGCTCGTGAATGAAGATCAACAGACTGAATAGGATAATACCAAAAATGATACTGAATGCTGTCATAATTTGCCTCGCTTAAAACGAATTTTGCCGCACCGCCAGGCGGGCCAGCCGGTCGGCCTCCAGAATTTCCTCCAGGGTGGGATTCTGGATAAAGGGAACCTGCTCCACCGCCTGAGCCACCAGCCGGTAGATGTCATAAAACCCGATCTTGTCCGCCAGGAACAGGGCCACCGCCTCTTCGTTGGCCCCGTTCATCGCCGGGCAGGCCGTGCCGCCGCGCTTGGCGCAGTCCCGGGCCAGAGCCAGGCAGGGGAATTTCTCATAATCCGGGTGGCAGAAGGTCAGGGCGGCGCACTTCGTCAGATCCAGCCGCTCCACCGGGGATTCCACACGCTCCGGGTAGGTCAGGGCCAGCTGAATGGGCAGACGCATATCCGGGGTGCCCAGCTGGGCCATTACCGCGCCGTCGGCGAATTCCACCAGGCTGTGAACGATGCTCTGCCGGTGGATCAGCACCTCCACCTGCTCCAGGGGAACCCGGTACAGGCGCATGGCCTCGATCACCTCCAGGCCCTTGTTCATCAGGGTGGCGCAGTCCACGGTGATCTTCGGCCCCATCTTCCAGTTGGGATGCTTCAGGGCGTCCGCCTTGGTCACCCGGCGCAGCTGCTCCGCCTCCATGCCGAAGAACGGGCCGCCGGAGCAGGTGAGCAGGATTTTGTGCACCTCTTTCCGATCCCCGCAGCCCATCAGGCACTGGAAGATGGCGGAATGCTCGGAATCCACGGGCACGATCTGCGCCCCGTATTTCTCCGCCTCGGCCATTACCAGCTCTCCGGCGCAGACCAGTGTCTCCTTATTGGCAAGACCGATCCGCTTTTTTGCCCGGATGGCCGCCAGCGTGGGCTTCAGGCCCACCATGCCCACCACGGCGGTAATGACACAGTCCGCCTCCGGCAGGGTAGCCGCCTGAATCAGGCCGTCCTCGCCCCAGGCAATTTCAATCTGCTGGCCGCGCAGCTCCTGTGCCAGAGCCTGCGCCGCCTGCTGCGTTGCCATCACCGCCAGCCGGGGGCGGAATTGGCGGCACTGCTGCGCCATCACCTGCACACTGCTGCCGGCGGTCAGGGCCGCCACGCGGACGCCGCCCAGGCGGCTGATCACATCCAGGCTCTGACGGCCGATGGAGCCGGTGGAGCCAAGTACACTGACGCAATTTACCATTTCAGCTCACCACCGGCATCAGAAGAATCATTGCCTCCACAAAGGGGGCCACCGTCACCATGGAATCAAAGCGGTCATAAAAGCCGCCGTGGCCGGGGATCATGGTGCCAAAGTCCTTGATGCCGGACATCCGCTTGAACACGGAGAAGCACAGATCGCCAAATACGCCCACCGCGCTGCCCACCAGGCCATACAGCAGCGCCGCGCCGTAATTCACCTGGAAATGGCAGGCCAGCTGCAAAATCACGCCATAGATCAGCATGCCCAGCATGGCGCTGAGCAATCCGCCGATCACGCCCTCCACGGTTTTATTGGGGCTGACCACCGGCGCCAGCTTGTGCTTGCCGAACATGCTCCCGGCAAAATAGGCACCGGCGTCAGAGAGAAACGCCACCACAAAGGGAATGGGGATCAGATACCGCCCGGTGGTGGAAATGCTCAGGATGCGGATCACGGACGACAGCAGGTACGGCACCACCGCACCGGCAAAGAAGCAGTCCATCACCATTTCCAGGCTGATCTTCACATGGTTCGCCATCAGCTCGGAAAACAGCAGGATCCAAAACACCAGCAGCCCCAGCAGCGCGACGCTGCGCTCCGCGCCAAAGTAGCTCCACAGGGAGATGGCCACGGCCATCAGCGCGGAATAGAGCACCATTCTGATGTGGCGCACCAGGCCGGTGGCGTACAGAAGCTCATACACGCCCACCATCATCATCAGGCCCCACACAATGGCGGCCACGATCTTCGGGGCCACCAGCACCACCAGCACCAGCACCGGGATCAGCACCGCGGCGGTAATTATTCTTTTTCTCATCTTCTATGTTCCTCCAAAACGGCGGTTGCGCCGGTGATATTCTTCAATGGCCCGATCCAGATGCTCCGGGGAAAAGTCCGGCCAGAGCACATCCATGAATACGTACTCAGAATAGGCAGACTGCCACAGCAGGAAATTGCTGATCCGCTCCTCGCCGGAGGGACGGATGATCAGCTCCGGGTCGGGTACTCCGGCAGAATACAGATAGCCGGAGAAGGTCTCCTCGGTCAGCGTCTCGGCGCTGAGCCTGCCCGCCGCCGCGTCGGCCAGGCACCGCTTCACCGCATGGACGATCTCGTCCCGACCGCCGTAATTCAGGCAGAAGTTCACCTGCACGTCGTAGTCCGCCGAGCGAGTCTCCGCGTTGCGGCACAGCTGCTGCAGCTCCGGGCTGAGCCGGGTCAGGTCGCCGAAGAATTTAAAGCGAACCCGGTTTTTCTCCATGTCCGCCAGCGCCTCCTCCAGATACCGGCGCAGCAGGCGCATGATGCCGGACACCTCGTCGGCAGAGCGCTTCCAGTTTTCGGTGGAGAAGGCATAGACGGTGAGATATTCCACCCCCAGGGTGCGGCAATAGTTTGCGATCCGCCGAAAGGCCTCCGCCCCGGCGGCGTGGCCCGCCGTTCTGGGCAGCCCCCGCTTTTTCGCCCAGCGGCCGTTGCCGTCCATGATGATGGCAATGTGCCGGGGCGGCGCTGGCTTGGGCGCATCGGTCTGAGAATTGAAAAGTGCCAAAGGTTGCACCTCTTTCTATAAGTATATCCGGGCGGCGCGGGCCGCCGGGTGAAAAGCTGAAAACAGGAAACCCATCCGCGTTTCCCGTTTTCAGCCCTTCACCCCCGGCATTGCTGCCGGGGGATGAAAACATTCTGGGGTCAGATGGCCATCAGTTCCTTTTCCTTGGCGGCAAGGGCGGCATCCACATTCTTGATATTCTTATCCAGCAGATCCTGCAGATCCTTTTCGGCCTTCTTCTGGTCGTCCTCGGTGATCTCGCTGTTCTTTTTAAGCTTCTTCACATAGTCCATGCCGTCCCGGCGAATGTTGCGCAGGGCAACCTTGGCATCCTCGGCGTACTTCTTGACCTGCTTGGTCAGATCCTTACGGCGCTCCTCGGTCAGCTGGGGGAACACCAGGCGGATGATCCGGCCGTCATTCTGGGGGTTGATGCCCAGGTCGGATACCTGGATAGCCTTCTGGATATCCTTCAGCAGCTTGGTATCCCAGGGCTGGATAATCAGGGTGCGGGCATCGGGAGAGGAGATGGTGGCCACGCCGTTCAGCGGGGTCTCACTGCCATAATACTCCACGGTGATCCGATCCAGAACCTGCGGATTGGCGCGGCCAGCGCGGACGGCGCCAAAGTCGTCGGCCAGGTGCTCCAGGGTCTTGTCCATTCTTCTGGAATATTCCTTGAAATCAACGCTCATTTGTTAATCCTCCTTGACAATCGTTCCGATTTTTTCTCCGCATACCACGCGGAGGATGTTTTGGGGGTCTTTCAGGGCAAAGCATACCAGGGTCATGTGGTTATCCATCGCCAGCGTCATGGCGGTGGTATCCGTGGCCTGGAGATGGCGGGCCAGCACCTCGTCGTAGGTCAGCTGGTCAAACTTGACGGCAGTGGGATCCTTGTTGGGGTCGGCGGAATAGATGCCGTCCACATTCTTGGCCATCAGGATGGCATCCGCCTCGATTTCCACGCCCCGGAGCACCGCGCCGGTATCGGTGGAGAAGTAGGGGTTGCCGGTGCCGCCGGCGAAAATAACCACCTTTCCCTCATTCAGGTAGCGGTCGGCGGTGTCACGGGTAAAGTACTCGGCGAACTTGTTCATCTCCACCGCAGTGAGCACCCGGGCGTCCACTCCGTGCTTTTCCAGAGCGTCCGCCACCGCGATGGAATTCATCACCGTGGCCAGCATTCCCATGGCGTCGCCGTGGGAGCGCTGCATCTTGTCCGCGCCGTCCTTCACGCCGCGCCAGAAGTTGCCGCCGCCGATGACCAGGCCGATCTGAACACCCAGGCTGCGGCACTGACGGATAACCTCGCACACGGAATTGATCACGCCAAAGTCCAGCCCCCGGTGGGCACCCCCGGCCAGGGCCTCGCCGCTGACCTTCAGCAAAATGCGCTTATATTTGACTTCTGCCAAATTCTCTCACTCCTTTGTTCCAGCTGTCTGCGCCTGTGCAGATTGCATCGACTGTATTTTAGCATAAAACAGGTCATTGGACAACCATTAAAAGTGATTTTTTTATTTGTTTACATTTTACACAAGTACCGTCGTCAAAAAGGAGGAAACTGGCGTTATTTTTTATTGCAAACCGCGATCAAATGGGGTATAATGCCTTATTATACATTTTGTATCCATTCCAGGAAAAGAGAGGATGTTCTGATATGGCAGAAGTCACCGAAAGCAAAAACTTTATCCACGCCTTTATCGACGAGGACATCGCCGAGGGCGGCCAGTTTGCCGGGAAAACCGTACACACCCGCTTTCCGCCGGAGCCAAACGGCTACCTGCACATCGGCCACTGCAAGGCGCTGATCATCGACTTTGGCACGGCGGAGAAGTACGGCGGCCTGTGCAACCTGCGCATGGACGACACCAACCCCACCAAGGAGGACGCCGAATACGTGGAGGCCATCCAGGACGACATTCACTGGCTGGGCTTCGACTGGGGCGACCGCTTCTTCTTTGGCTCCGACTACTTTGAAAAGGACTACGAGTATGCCGTGGAGCTGATCAAGAAGGGACTGGCCTACGTGTGCGAGCTGACCCCGGAGCAGTTCAAGGAATACCGGGGCGACCTGAACACTCCCGCCGTCTCCCCCTACCGGGATCGGCCCATTGAGGAGAGCCTGGATCTGTTTGCCCGGATGCGGGCCGGAGAATTCGAGGACAACCGCTACACCCTGCGGGCCAAGATCGACCTGGCCTCCGGCAACTTCAATATGCGCGACCCGGTGATCTACCGCATCCGCCACATGCATCACCACCGCCAGGGGGACAAGTGGTGCATCTATCCCATGTACGACTTTGCCCACCCCATCCAGGACGCCCTGGAGGGCATCACCCACTCCCTGTGCTCCCTGGAGTTTGAGAATCACCGCCCGCTGTACAACTGGGTGGTGGAGCACGTGTCCGTCCCCTGCCATCCCCGGCAGATCGAATTTGCCCGGCTGGGCATCGACCACACTGTGCTTTCCAAGCGCAAGCTCCGCGCCCTGATTGAGGGCGGCTATGTATCCGGCTGGGACGATCCCCGGATGCCCACCCTGTGCGGCCTGCGCCGCCGGGGCTATACCCCCGCCTCCATCCGCAATTTCTGCGAGAGCGTAGGCGTGGCCAAATCCCCCAACACCATTGAGTACGCCTTCCTGGAGTCCTGCCTGCGCAAGGATCTGGACGCCACCGCTCAGAGAGTGATGGCGGTGCTGAAGCCCGTAAAGCTGACCATCACCAACTATCCAGAGGGGCAGTCCGAGTCCTTTGAGATCGAGAACAACCCCAACAACCCCGACGACGGCAAGCGCACCATCACCTTCTCCCGGAATCTGTGGATCGAGGCCGATGACTTCCTGGCCCAGCCCATTCCCAAGTACAAGCGCCTGTACCCCGATGGCCCTGAGTGCCGCCTGAAGGGCGCCTATGTGATCCAGTGCACCGGCTGTGTCACCGACGAAAACGGCAGCGTCACCGAGGTTCTGGCCACCTATGACCCCGACTCCAAGGGCGGCGACCCCGCCGACGGGCGGAAGATCAAGGGCGCGACCATCCACTGGGTGGACGCCAACAACTGCCACGATGCCGAGGTGCGGCAGTACAGCAACCTCTTCGACGATCCCGACCCCGACGCCGCCGGAAAGGATTTCCTGGCCTGCATGAACCCCAATTCCCTGGAGGTGCTCACCGGCTGCAAGGTAGAGGCCTCCCTGGGCGACGCCAAGGCCCCCACCTCCTATCAGTTCATGCGCCTGGGCTACTTCTGCCCGGACAGCCGGGACTGCACCCCGGAGCACCTGGTATTCAACCGCTCCGTCAGCCTGAAGGACAGCTTCAAGCCCGCGAAATAACCCCCTGATAAACGATTTCAGCCCCACGGTTTTCTACACCGTGGGGCTGTACTTTTGTTTGAAATATTACTGCTCCTGCTCCTTCTTTTCCTCCTTGATCTGCGCCCGCAGGTGGACGCTGAGGACGGCCAGGGAGGTGGCCATGTTCTCATTCTGCACCAGGATATGCGCCGGGACGTCCAGGTGGACGGGGGCGAAATTCCAGATGGCCTTGACGCCGCAGGCAATCAGCCGGTCGGCCACCTCCTGGGCGTGGGCGGCGGGGACGGTGATGATGCCCATGAGCACCTTGTGCACCTTGCAGAAATGCTCCAGCTTGGTCATGGGATAAATGGGCTGGCCGTCCTCGGCTTTGTCCGCCACGGGGCTGCTGTCAAAGGCCGCCTGGATGTTCAGGCCGTACTCCTCAAAGCCGCTGTAGCCCATCAGGGCCAGGCCCAGCTTGCCCGCGCCGATGAGCACGGCGTCGGTGGTGTTGTCGTAGCCCAGGAACTGCTCGATGTCGGTAATCAGGCTCTCGCGCAGGTAGCCGATCTTGGGGCGGCCGCCGTCGGAGACGATGGCCAGATCCTTGCGCACCTGCACCTCGCCCATGCCCAGGGCATTGGCCAGGGATGTGGCCGAAATATGGGCGGGGGCATCCTCCGGCAGGCCCTTCAGGTAGGCCAGATAGCCGGGCAGCCGCTTTAACACTGATTTGGAAACCTTCTTCTGCTCCATGGGGATCGCTCCGTTTCTTCCGTCGTGGTTCTCTTATATCGATACATTCTGTATCGATTATACCATATCGGTTGCGGCTTTGCAAGCCTATTTTTGTCCGCTATGCGCAGCTGGTCTGGCGGATCATTTCCTTGCGGAGCTTGCCCATGATGCGCTTTTCCAGGCGGGAGATGTAGGACTGGGAGATGCCCATTTTTTCCGCCACCTCCTTCTGGGTCAGCTCCTTGCGGCCCTCCAGGCCGAAGCGCATGACCACGATCTCCCGCTCCCGGCTGGGCAGCTCCCGCAGCGCCTGACGCAGGACGCACAGGTCAACGTCGTCCTCCAGGGGGCGGGCGATCTCGTCGCCGTCGGTGCCCAGGATGTCGGACAGGAGCAGCTCGTTGCCGTCGCAGTCCAGGTTGATCGGCTCATCCAGGGATACCTCCGCCTTCTGGCCGGAAATTTTGCGAATGTGCATGAGAATTTCATTTTCGATGCACCGGGAGGCGTAGGTGGCCAGGCGGATGTTTTTGTCCAGGCGGTAGGTGCCGATGGCCTTGATCAGGCCGATGGTGCCGATGGAGATCAGATCCTCCAGGCCGGTGGACACATTCTCAAACCGGCGGGCGATATACACCACCAGCCGCAGGTTGTGCTCCACCAGGGTCTGCTTTGCCCCCTCGTCCCCCCGCTCCAGCGCGGCCAGGGCGGCCTTTTCCTCCTCCCCCTTCAGGGGCGGGGGCAGGGTCTCGCTGCCGCCGATATAGTAGAGTCCCGGTCTTTGGTGCTGCCTGAAAAATCGCGCGATCCATTTCAGCATAAAATCCCTCCTGCAAGTGCCTGATATTCCTCGCCGAAGCACTGGGGCGCAAAGGCCACCAGTCTTGACCCGCTTCTTCCTCCGATGCGCACGTTGGCAAAGCGCATGGCCAGCATCAGCCCGTTCTTTGCACCCACCGCCTGATAGGGGATCAGACGCAGGCCGGGCAGGGGCATGTGCTCCATGGTTTCCAGGGGGCGCTCCAGCTGATGCTCTGTCAGGCCGGTGAGCTGCCGAGCCTCGCCGCTGCCGATGACCAGGACGGCCTCGCCGGTGATCGGGTCGCGCAGCTCATTGCCGGTATCCCGCAGGGCCTTCAGGGTGACGGTGCCGCCGCGCCCGGTGATCTGCACCGGCAGCAGCCGCCTGCTCTGGCCCCCGAGGGCCAGCGCCCCCAATGCCTGCACCCCCAGCAGGCTCACGGGCAGCTGCCACAACTCTCCCCTGCGCGCCGCCAGGGCCGCGCCCCCCAGGGCCATGGTCAGCAGAATAAAGGTGCAGCCCGTTCTGACGTCCGGGCCGTAGGCTGCCAGGGCCATCAGAGCCAGGCAGGCCAGCCGTCCGGGCAGCCCGGCCAGGGCGTGCAGCTGCGGCAGCAGGCATACCCCCGCATAGGCCGCCCCCAGGGCCGACACCAGCAGCAGCCGCGCCGGATGCAGCGCCCGTCCGGCCAAAAGCGCCGTCCCGGCCAGCAGCAGCGCGTCAATACAGAAATTCAGCACCGCCACGATGTATATCACCCTCAGCCTCGCCATCCCCCTTTCCCTTGGACAGCCATCAGTATACCCGTCCGGGGCGAAGAAGGAAGTCGGTTTGCAAGTCGTCCGCCGCCGCAAGTTCCCGCTCTGGTTTCCGGCATTCTGCGGCAACCGGGTCAATGCCGCCGAACCTCCCAGGCCCGGCGGGCCGGAAAAGGAAAAAACGTCCCCCATCGCGTCATGGCTTTTGTGACGGACGGGGGACGGTTTTTATTTCAGGGAATCCGGCTGCCTTTCCACGGAGCGGATGTTTTTTTCCGCTTTCTGGCGGGGGATCATCAGCTCGTGGCCGCAGCCCAGGCAGCGCAGGCGGAAATCCGCGCCGGTGCGCAAAACCTGCCAGCGCTTTTCTCCGCAGGGGTGGGGCTTTTTCATTACAAGGGTGTCGCCCAGGCGAATGTCCATGGTTCCTCCTTATTTCTTCACCGCGTCCCAATAGGCCTTGGAGGCCTGCTCCAGCTTATTGGGGCCGAATTCGTAGTATTTTGTCCCCACCAGCTCGTCCGGCAGGTATTGCTGCTGCACCCAATGGTTGGGAAAATCGTGGGGATACAGATAGCCCTGCTCCCGCTCCATGGTGTAGCTGTCGGCGTGGACATTTTGCAGGTGCCGGGGAAAATCGCCGCCCCGTCCCCGGCGCACGTCCTCCAGCGCCGCGTCCAGAGCCAGGTGGCCGGAATTGGACTTGGGGGAGGTAGCCATGAGCACGGCGGCGTCCCCCAGGGGGATGCGCGCCTCGGGCATGCCCAGCATCAGGGCCATGTCCACGCAGGCTTTTACAATGGGAATGATCTGGGGGAAGGCCAGCCCCACATCCTCGGCGGCAATGACCATCAGGCGGCGGCAGGCGGACTGCATCTGGCCCGCCTCCAGCAGCCGGGCCAGGTAGTGGCAGGCGGCGTCCGGGTCGGAGCCGCGGATGGATTTTTGCAGGGCGGACAGCAGGTCATAGTAATTGTCCCCGTCCCGATCCGCCCGCATGGCGCTCTTCTGGGTGACGGTCTTGGCGTCGTCCAGCGTCAGCGCCAGCGTGTCCCCCTGGGGCACACCGGCGGAGAAGAGCACCTCCACCGCGTTCATCGCCTTGCGCAGGTCGCCGCCGCAGGCCCCGGCGATGTACTCCAGGGCGCCGGCTTCCGGCTGGGCATGCAGGGCGGTGCGCTGCTCCATATAGCCCACCGCCCGCTTCACCGCCTGCAGCGCGGCGGCAGCGGAAATCTGCTTGAATTCAAACACGGTGGAGCGGCTGAGGATGGCGTTGAACACATAGAAATAGGGATTCTCCGTGGTGGAGGCGATCAGGGTGATCTTGCCGTTTTCGATGTATTCCAGCAGGGATTGCTGCTGCTTTTTATTAAAAGACTGAATCTCGTCCAGATACAGCAGTACCCCGTTGGGGGCCATGAAGGTATCCAGCTGGGAGACGATCTCCTTGATGTCCGCCGTGGAGGCGGTGGTGGCGTTGAGCTTGAACAGGGTGCGGTTGGTCTGCTTTGCAATGATGTTGGCCACGGTGGTTTTGCCCGTGCCGCTGGGGCCGTAAAAGACCATGTTTGGAATTTTGCCGGAATCGATCAGGCGGCGCAGCACCGCGCCCTTCCCCAGAATATGCTCCTGCCCGAATACCTCATCCAGCGTCTGAGGCCGCAGCAGATCCGCAAGCGGCTGATACACGGCACCGCCCCCTTTCTTTCCCCATATTATAGCACAAAAAGGCGAAAATGCAAACCGCAAAAAAAGGACACGGTCTCCCGCGTCCAAAGGTGCCCGCCGTGTCAGCGCCGGCGCTGCTTTTTTCTCTCGTAATAGCGCCGCAGATATTCCATCTGCTCCATGTCCTCCCGCGCCTGCTCCTGCCGGTCGTCCGATGCCAGAAGCAGCAGATACATCAGCAGCGTCGCCGATACCGCAATACCAAACAGCACCATTTCCCCACATCCTTCCAGGGATAGTATACGCCAAAAAGGAAGAAATGTTTCACAGTCCTGTCAAAATGAAAATCAAGGCCGGGAACCCGGGGCGGATACCAGCCGCCCGCAACGTCGCGGAATTGAGTTGTTAATTGAACGAAAACAGCCAAAGGCTTCTGAGTTCGTAGGGGGCGGCAATTTGTCGCCCCGCCATGTACCGGGATTGAGCGGTTTGTCTGTACAGCTCAGTTTCATTACCTTGCGGGCGGCTAATATCCGCCCCTACGCGCTCAGAATGTTTGAGATTCTACCCTTTTAACCAAATCTCTCTCGAAACCATACGCTGAGTGCCCTCTTCAGTCGCTGCGGCGACAGCTAATTGATTATTGTATCATTGCCACCGGCAATGATTGTTATTAAAGATTCGCTGCGCTCTGCAACACCCCGCAGGGAAGCTCGGGGATGTACCCTTTTTTGTTATACGTTCATCTTTACTGCATTCTAAGCCGCAAGCTCAAGGGTCGGCAGGTTGCCGACCCCTACGGGATGGGAGGGAGGCCCAGGAGGGTTGTGGCGGTTTTTTCTGCGAGGCGGAGGGCCGGGGCGGGAACCAGGGGCCAGTTGGGGGCGCGGGTGTCCAGGTTGTGGCAGTCGGAGCCGATGAGGTGGAATTCGCCCCGCTCCATCATGGCCATGGCCCTTTTGCGGCGGAGCCAGCCGGAGAAGAACGAGCAGTTCACCTGCATCAGGATTCCGCTCTCCCGCAGCTGCGCCCAGGTGTCCTTGCCGGGGCAGAAGGCGGAATAGCGCTCGATGTGGGCCAGCACCACCTGGATTCCCTCCCGGCCGTTCAGCTCCAGGACGGTACGGATGATCCGCTCGTCCCAGGGGCAGAAGGGCATTTCCAGCAGCAGGACACCAGTGGAGCCGATGCACAGGGAGGCGATATGCTCCGCGTTGTCCATATTGTCAAAATAGAGCACCTCCGCGCCCAGCAGCAGCCGGGGGCAGCGGGGGCCGAGGTGGCCGCTGAGCCGCTCCCAGGCCCGCTCCCGGCGCTCCAGGAAGCGGGCGGGGTCATTCTCCCTGGCGTAGAAGTGGGGGGTCAGGACGATGGTATCAATGCCCATCTCCCGCTCCATGCGGAGCATGATCAGGCTCTGGCGCAGGCTCTTGCTCCCGTCGTCCATGCCGGGCAGAATGTGGGTGTGAAAATCGACCATGGCTGTCCCTCCCCGTCCGTTTTTTCGCAAAATCACCATTTATTTTACACGACGGCTTATTTTTTGTCAAACGGAATTCCCTGCCGTCACAATTGCGCAACATTTTTCTCTTTTTTCAGCAATTTTTTCCCAGGTGGAAATTGACAGTCTCCCGTCTAGGTGCTATAATGTCGAGTGGTATATTGTCTTTATTGAAAATGACAAAGAAAGGGTGACAGGAATTGTCCGAGGAACTTCGCATTCGCCCCGGCACCAAGCTTCGCCTGGCACTGGACGTGCCCATTGGGCAGGAGCCTGCCTTTAACCTGATCTGCACCTTTGTTAAGGCCCTGGATTCCGCATCGTTCCTGATTTCCATCCCCATGCGCGAGGGCAAGCCCCTGCCGCTGGACGAGCAGCAGAAGCTGCTGATCTGCTACGGCACCGACGCGGACGCCAAAATCGTCGCCGGTTACGCCGACGATGTGGTGAAGGAGGGCATCCGCCGCTGCTGGAAAATCCGCCGGGTCTCCGAGCAGCGCCAGTTCTTCCGCCGGACGGACGAGCGTCTGCGCGCCACCATTCCCATTCAATACGTCCAGCCCACCTGGCGTCCCAATATGGACGGGGAAATCCTGCCCGAGGACGGTATGACGCTGGATATCTCCGCCGGTGGTCTTGCCTGCTACCTGAACCGGGGCATGGCCGTGGGCGAAATGTGCGAAATGACCCTGCCCACCATCGGCACCACCAAAGAAGGGCAGGAAATCAAGGGCGTGGTCGCCGTGATCTGCTGGACGAGAGAGGCCCCCAAGGGCAGCCCCTTCCGCCGGGTGGCCGGCTTCCAGTTCCGCTTTGCCGACAGCGTGGAGCGCCAGCAGATGCAGGACTACGTCGCCAACATCAAGAAGCGGTATAAGCTATGATCGAAACAGAAGAGAAGCGCCCCGCCGCCCCCCAGGAGCAGACGCCGGAGGAGCCGGCCGCCCCGGAAAAGCGCAGGCTGCGGCGAAAGAAGAAAAAGAAGGACGAGCTGCTGCGCATCGAGGAGCTGGAAAAGCTCATGGCCCAGACCGGGGGCGACGTAGACCCGGATACGGTGGTCAGCATGTACATGCCCCGGCGCAGGCGCAGGCTGCTTGCCGCCGCGCTGCTGCGGATGGACAAGCTGCGGCTGCTGTTCCTGGTGCTGCTGCTGGCGGTGGCCGGGCTGTTCGTCGCCGCCTTCTCCCAGGAGAAGATGGGCAACTTTACCATCAACCTGAACCGGCTGGAGATGTTCCGCAAGGGCATCGCCATCGATTCCGACCCCTATTTTTCCAACCCCACCGCCCGGCTGATCGCCACCACGGTGGAGGATGCCACCAATATCTCCGTGGATGAAATTCCCGCCGACGTGGACGAGATCGACGGCAGCCACAACGGTGAAAACTACATGGCCTACACCTACTATGTCCGCAACGCGGGCAAGGAGGATGTGTCCTATATCGCCACCGTCACCCTGGACTCCTGCTCCAAGGGTGCGGAGGAGGCCGTGCGGGTGGCCGTGTGGCGCAACGGCAAGCAGGTGATCTACGCCATGCCCTCCGCCACCGGCGAGCCGGAGGAGGACTGCGAGAATTTTGAAAGCGACACGCTGGTCTGCTCCTTTACCGAGGATGACTTCCTGGTGGGCTACGTGGATAAATACACCATCGTCATCTGGATGGAGGGCGACGACCCGGAGTGCGTGGATAAGATCGTGGGCGGCTCCGTGCAGTTCACCATGCGCATCGACGCCAAGGATCACAACGACACCAGTCTGCTGAAAAAATTCATCGACGACATCCGCGACACCCTCTCCAGCAACAAGCCCATCAGCGCCGCCGGCAACGACGCCCCCAACTACTACAACAGCGGCGAGGTCACATGGTTCAACCGCAGAAACCAGGACAATATGGCCACCGAGGACGACGCGGCCACAGAATAGCCCCCATAAGCGGAAGGAGCGAAAATCCGATGGATGCGCCACAGCGAAAAGCGATCCGCCTGGCCGAGTACGATTATAGTACTCCGGGATATTACTTCGTTACGATCTGTTCCAGAGGTAAGGCCAATCTGTTTTGGGCCTCTGGTAAGCTTGTAAACGATCATCCGACATTGACCCCGTCAGGCAAAATCGTCCGGCAATGCATTCAGGCAATTCCGCTGCTCCATTCCACAGTTCGGCTGGATCAATTCAGCATCATGCCAAATCACATCCATCTGATTTTAGAAATAACCAGCCCTGGCGGCATCACCATTTCGAATGTCATTGCTCAATTGAAACGGAAAGCTACAATACTGATTGGCACTCCCATTTGGCAAAGAAATTACTATGACCACGTTATTCGCAGTGAAGCGGATTATCAAAGAATTTGGACATATGTAGTGAACAACCATTGGAAATGGCGGGAGGATTGCTATTACACACAAAGCAGCCAGCTGTAATCATTCACCGTCGGATTGCGGCTTCGGTGGGTGTCTCCTCCGTCTCGTAGGGGGCGGCAATCTGCCGCTCCGCTGGCTTCCGAAATTGAGGCAGTACGGTGAATGGTTTCGCCCTCGTGGGCAGCAGAATGTTTTGGTTACACGCCACTCAACGCACCGATTGGAAACCGCCAGGCCACGGGTCGACAAATTGCCGACCCCTACGGATGGGTGCGGCAAGTGTCTCCCCTGGTGCGGTGGGTGTCTCCCCGCCTC
>CAKTIM010000024.1 GCA_934565795.1 uncultured Oscillospiraceae bacterium | reverse complement strand
TTTCAGATATTGCTGCTCTTCTTCGCTCAGATATATTTCCTTGTTCTTCATTGTGGTGCACTCCTTTTTTCTTGGCTGCTTATTATATACCACATGAAGAGATGGTTGTAAAGTATTAATGGATATGGACTACTACGCACTCAAAACGTTGTACACTGTACCTCTTTAGTTAAGTCTCTCTCAAAGCCATTACCTGAGTGCCCTCTTCAGTCGCTGCGGCGACAGCTTCCCCCACAGGGAAGCCGAGAGATGTACCTTTTGGGGTATACGTTCATCCCTACTGCTACCCAAACCGTCAGGCTGAGGGTCGGCAGGTTGCCGACCCCTACGGCGTGGGGGTAATGCCCAGAAAAAGAAGGCGAATTCGTACTGGCCAAGCGGGGGTGGTACGAATTCGCCTTGGGTTTTTATGAAGCTATAATTGCATGCCGCGAACCTCCCAGCCCCCTTTCAGGGGAGCTGGGGGTGGTTGCTTTTCATGGGAGCGCCTTTTCCTTAAACCTCGCGGGACTTGCTGGCGATTTCGCTCTGGCATTTTGCCACGAAGGCGTCCAGGGTCATGGCACCCAGATCCTCGCCCTGGCGGGTGCGGACGGAGACGGTGCCGTTTTCCATGTCCCGGTCGCCCACCACCAGCATGTAGGGGATCTTCTGCATCTGAGCCTCGCGGATCTTGTAGCCCAGCTTCTCGCTGCGCAGGTCGTTCTCCACCCGGATGCCCGCGGCATCCAGCTGAGCGGTGATCTGGGCGGCGTAGTCATGGGCGCGCTCAGTAACGGGCAGCACCTTCACCTGCACGGGGTTCAGCCACAGGGGGAACGCGCCGGAAAAATGCTCAGTGATCACGCCGATGAACCGCTCGATGGAGCCGAATACCACCCGGTGGATCATCACGGGGCGGTGCTTCAGGCCGTCCTCGCCCACGTACTCCAGCTGGAACCGCTCCGGCAGCTGGGAATCCAGCTGAATGGTGCCGCACTGCCAGGTACGGCCCAGGCAGTCCTCAATGTGGAAGTCCAGCTTGGGGCCATAGAACGCGCCGTCGCCCTCGTTGATAACGAAGTCCTTGCCCATGGCGGTGATGGCCTTCTTCAGGATATCCTGGTTGAACTCCCACTCCTCCACGGTGCCGATGTGATCGTCCGGCATGGTGGAAAGCTCGATGGTGTATTTCAGACCGAATACGGAATATACCTCGTCAAAGAGCTTCACCACGTTCTGGATCTCGGTCTCCATCTGATCCTTGGTCATAAAGATGTGGGCGTCGTCCTGGGTGAAGCAGCGCACACGGAACAGGCCGTGGAGCGCGCCGCTCAGCTCATGGCGGTGCACCAGGCCCAGCTCGCCCACCCGCAGGGGCAGGTCGCGGTAGGAGTGGGGCTCGGAGGCGTACACCAGCATGCCGCCGGGGCAGTTCATGGGCTTGATGGCGTAGTCCTGCTCGTCGATAACGGTGGTGTACATGTTGTTCTTATAATGATCCCAGTGGCCGGACTGCTCCCACAGGGTACGGTTCAGGATCATGGGGGTGGAGACCTCCACATAGCCGTACTTCTTGTGCACCTGACGCCAGTAGTCGATCAGGGTGTTGCGCAGCACCATGCCCTTGGGCAGGAAGAACGGGAAGCCGGGGCCGTAATCGGTGAGCATGAACAGGCCCAGCTCCTTGCCCAGCTTGCGGTGATCCCGCTTCTTGGCCTCCTCAATGCGCTGCAGGTAGGCGTCCAGCTCCTCTTTCTTGGGGAAGGCGATGCCGTAAATTCTTTGCAGCATCTTGCGCTTGGAGTCGCCCCGCCAGTAAGCGCCGCAGGTGGACAGCAGCTTGATGGCGTTGCCCTTGACCCGGCCGGTATGATCCAGATGGGGGCCTGCGCACAGGTCGGTGAACTCGCCCTGGGTATAGAAGGAGATGACGGCATCCTCCGGCAGGTCCTCGATCAGCTCCACCTTATAAGGCTCATTGCGCTCCTGCATGTAGGCAATGGCCTCGGGCCGGGGCTTCTCGCTGCGGACGATGGGCAGGCGCTCCTTGCAGATTTTCTTCATCTCGGCCTCGATCTTCTCCATATGCTCCGGGGTGAAGGCAAAGGGAGCGTCGAAGTCATAGTACCAGCCCTCGTCAATGGCGGGGCCGATGGCCAGCTGCACCTCCGGCCACAGACGCTTCACAGCCTGGGCCATGATGTGGGAGCAGGAATGCCAATAGGTCTTGCGGTACTCGGGGTTTTCAAAGGTATACAGGTTTTCTTCACTCATGGGTTTACCCTCCTTAATAATCTGGGGTGACGACAAAAAATCCCACCCCTGACGAAATCAGGGGTGGGATGACAATTCATTCCACGGTTCCACCCTGGTTGCGGCAACCATGCCGCCACTCATTGACGCCTTAACGGGCGCACCCGGCAGGCCATTTCCGGCCTGCGGCTCCGAAGTGGTGACCCTCCGGCAGGGGTACAGGAGCCTTGCAGCAGGACGGCTCCCTCTCTGGGAATCTTACCGAAGCGGCTTGTCTTCATCAAAGCCTTTTGTAACTCAAAACTTAGCACATTCCGGCGGACTTGTCAAGGGGCGCAAAAGCTTTGAATCAATTTTTTCGCAAATTTATTTGACATAACGCTGTCCATCTGGGATAATGGAGAAAATCGGCAGGAGGATGCTTATGGAATACGTGATTGCAGGACTTCTTTTGATGGCAGCGCTGTACCTGGCCGGGTGGATGCCGGTGCGGGTGATGCGGGCCGTGACCTTTATCGGTAACGGCAGCTGGCGCAGCCGCTGCTTCGGTGCCTCCTTTACCTGGTGCACCGGGCGGATTCACCGTATCCTGCGGGTGGGCGAGAGCCGCAGCTACAGCTTCCGCCTCAGCGGCCACATCCAGCAGGGCCGGATGGAGGTCATGGTAAGCAAGGACGGCGCGGCGCTTTTCACCCTGTCCAAAGATTACCCCACCGCCACCGTTCCCCTGGAAAAGGGCAAGGCCTACCGCCTGACTCTCCGCTTCACCTCCGCCAGCGGCGACTACCAGCTGGAATGGGACTGACGCACCCCAAAAACCTCCCCTGAAAGGGGAGGACGCCGCGCGTAGCGTGGCGGAGGGGTTTTTGCGGTACGCAGAATACCATTTGGAATGCCCCAAGGTGAATCCGCACAGACCAAGCCCCAAGCGCCCCTGAAAGGTTTAGCGGGTATAGCCGTCCTCGACGGCGTACAGCCGCTTAATGCAGAGCTGAGCTGCCGCCGCAGCGGCTGAGGGGTGCGGTGAATACTTACGTTTTGCCAAGACTTAGGCGAACTCGTACAGTCCAAGACCAACATTCTACGTATTCGCCCGGGATTTCATGAAGCGATAGGTGCCTACCGCGAAACCCCTCAGTCAGCCCCGTTGGGGCTGCCAGCTCCCCTTTCAGGGGCGCTTTTCTCGCTGCCCCCTTTTTGGGGGGTGCGCCGTGCAACGAATCAAGATAGCAATGATTGCCAGCGGCAATCATACCAGCCTTTCAGGGGCGCTTTTTCTGATTTCCGTCCTTCGGGGCGGAAATTTTTTGTCGGGGGCTGTTGACAATTTTGAAATCTGCGATATAATAAGCATGTGCTTAGAAACACTACAAATATTTAGGAGATCGACTATGACACAGCGGGAGCGGCAGATATTGCAGCTGATCGAATCCGATCCGCTGATTTCCCAACAGGATATCGCTAAAAAGCTGGGGATCACCCGCTCCAGCGTGGCGGTTCACATCTCCAACCTGACCAAAAAGGGCTGCATCGCCGGGCGGGGCTATGTGCTGCGCAGCGGAAGCTACGCGGTGGTGGCCGGTGGTGTGAATGTGGATATCGGCGGGCGCTCCTTTGCCCCGCTGGTGGCGGCGGACTCCAATCCCGGCACCGTGTCCATCAGTCTGGGCGGCGTGGGGCGCAACATTGCCCACAATCTGGCCCTGCTGGGTACCGACGTGCATCTGCTCAGCGCCTATGCCGACGATGTGAACGGCGAGCGGGTGGCTGCCTCCTGCTCGGAGCTGGGCATCGACCTGAGCCACGCCCTGCGGGTTCTCGGCGGCACCACCTCCACCTATCTGTACCTGACGGATGAAAAGGGTGAAATGGCCCTGGCCGTCTCGGACATGGAGATCTGCAAAAAGATCACCCCCGCTTATCTGGCGGCCCAACTGCCCCTGCTGCAAAATGCCCAGGTGGTGGTGGCAGACACCAACCTGCCGGAGGAGAGCCTGCAATATCTGGCAGACAACTGCACCGTGCCGCTGTTCGTCGACCCAGTGTCCACCGTCAAGGCAAAGAAGCTCCTTCCCATTCTCGGCAAGGTGCATACCCTCAAGCCCAACCGGCTGGAGGCGGAGCTGCTGTCCGGCGTGGCTATCCATACCCGCGCCGACCTGGACAGGGCCGCCGACGTGCTGCTGGACAAGGGGCTGCACCGGCTGTTCATCTCCCTGGGGGCGGACGGCGTATACGCCGCCATGGGCCAGCAGCGGCTGGTGCTGCCCAATCTTCCCGGCAGCATGGTAAACACCACCGGCTGCGGCGACGCCTTCATGGCCGCCCTGGTGTGGGCCTATCTGGAGGGGATGGATCTGGAGCAGACGGCCTTGGCCGGTCTTGCCGCAGGCTCCATCGCCATGGAATCCAGCCAAACCATCAACCCCGCCCTGTCTGCCTCCGCCGTGCAAGGCCGGATGCAGCGGGCGTAACAATACCCATCCATTCAATATCTACTTGGAAAGGAATTGAAGCATATGAACATGAATCAGTATCTGGACGTCAATCCCGAGGTTGCTGCTGCCATCGCCGCCGGGAAGCCCGTTGTGGCGCTGGAATCCACCATTATCTCCCATGGCATGCCCTATCCCCAGAACGTGGAGACGGCCCTGAATGTGGAGAAGATCATCCGCGAGAACGGCGCGGTGCCCGCCACCATTGCCATCATTGGCGGCCGCCTGAAGGCCGGTCTGACCAAGGAAGAGATTGAATACTTCGGCAAAAAGGGCCGCGCCATTCACAAGGCCTCCCGCCGCGACCTGGCCGTGCTGTGCGCCCAGGGTGAAGACGGCGCCACCACCGTGACCACCACCATGATTATCGCCCACATGGCCGGTATCCGCTTCTTCGCCACCGGCGGCATCGGCGGCGTGCATCGCGGCGCAGAAACCACCATGGACATCTCCGCCGACCTGGAGGAGCTGGCCCGCACCCCCGTGATGGTGGTGTGCGCAGGCGCCAAGTCCATCCTGGATCTGGGCCTGACCCTGGAATACCTGGAGACCAAGGGTGTGCCCGTGCTGGGCTACCAGACCAGCGAGCTGCCCGCCTTCTATACCCGCAAGTCCGGCTTTAATGTGGATTACCGCATGGATTCCCCCGCCGAGCTGGCCTCCGCTTTCAAGGCGCAGAACGATATGGCTCTCGGCGGCGGCATGCTGGTGACCAACCCCATCCCCGAGGAATACTCCATGCCCAAGGACGTGATCGATGCCGCCATCGACCAGGCCATTGCCGAGAGCAAGGCCCAGGGCATCAAGGGCAAGGAGACCACCCCCTTCCTGCTGGCCCGGGTAGCCGAGCTGACCGGCGGCGACAGCCTGGCCTCCAACATCCAGCTGGTCTACAACAACGCCCGCCTGACCGCCAAGACCGCTGTGGAATACAGCAAACTCTGAGGAACCTCTGAATAAATCGTCTGCGGCTCAGCTCTTGCCGATTCAATCAGAGCTTCCCTAACATCGCCCGTTTCCATCCTTTTGGGGCTGACCCGTATTCTTCCGGGGCAGCCCTTTTTATATGGCAGCTATTGATTAAAAAGGGAAAATGTGTTATTCTTTCTGTGAGTATTCTGTCATTTTCCCGTTTGGGGGGTAATTCATGAAAAAGGCAAAACATTTTCTTCCCATGCTGTTTCTCCTGCTGGGCTGTGCAGTCGGCGCTGTGTCCATTGCCCTTGCACTGCTTTCGCTGAATCGTATGCCCTTGCTTTGGCAGGTGCCGGAGGAAGCAGCCCTGTGCACGCAAAACCTGATGGAGGCCATTTGCGAGGGCGATTATACTGCGGCATCTTCTCAGCTGGCGGGAGCACCTGACCTGGGGCTGGATAAAGCCTCCCAGAGTGCGGTGGAGCAGCTGCTATGGGAGGCCTACCAAGACAGCTGCGCTTTTCAAAAGATTGGCAGCCTATACGTTACCGAAACCGGCCTGGCACAGGACGTTCAATTTGAATCGCTGGATCTGGCGGCTGTTCTGGCCGACACAAAGCTCCTCTGGCCCCAGCTGCTCACGAGCTATGTGGAAGCAGCGGATTCCAATAGCGATATATAGGAGAATTTACGGACAAGATCATCCAGCAAACGCTGCTGGAGGCCGCGCAGCAGGCCCTGACCCAGACGCGCGCGGCGGTGCGGACAGATCTGACGCTTCAGCTCGTCTATGAAAACGGCCATTGGCAGGTAAAACCCACAGACACGCTGCTGAACATCATCGGCGGCATCACTACATAAGAGGTGCACATGAGTATGAAAGAAAGAAATATCATTATTCGCCGCGCCTTGAGCGCCCTGACCGCCGCCATAATTGCCTGCTCCTGCACGCTGCCGCTTCAGGCCTCCGCTGCCGGTTCACAGCTGGAGCTGGGCGACAAATTCGATCAATACATCTCCAATGCCGTCAGCGATATTCTGGAGGGCGTGGTGTCGGTTCCCAAGGAATACCGCCTGAATGACGCGGATCTGATCGCGCCCAAGCCCCGCCGGGAATGCTATGGGGAAACAGATAACCCGGAGGAGCTGGCCTCTGTCCTTCAGTCGGCGGAGGAGCTGCTGGAGGGAGATGCTACCCTGCTCACCCCGGATACAGAGCTCAAGGAGGGAACCACCGTCCATTATTACCTGGATGAGACGATCCTGGTTCTCAACTGGAAGCAGGTGATTGACGGCGGCGTTTACACCTTTTCCGAGGTAAAGGTCGCCCATGCCTCCCAGTTCCGCCGGTTTTTCTCCGGCGGCGCTTACGGCTCCGCTGCACTGTGCACTGCCACAGAAATGGCGACCAGCGTCAACGCCGTTGCCGCCTCCAGCGCGGACTATTATGCCTACCGTCCCTACGGAATCTGCGTCAACAATGGCATTATTTACCGGCTGGACGAGGACAAAATCCTGGATACCTGCTTTATCGACGAGGAAGGTGACCTACTGTTCGTCCCCCGGGGTGAACTGGTCACCCAGGAAGAGGTGGAGCAGTATGTAAAGGAGCATCACATCCGCTTCAGCCTTGCTTTCGGCCCAATTCTGATTCAGGATGGTCAGGAGTGCGTCCCCATTGCCTACATCGTCGGCGAGATCAGCAAATACCTCAGCCGCGCGGCGCTGGGGCAGCTGGGAACGCGGCATTACGTCACCGTATCTGTAAACATGGAACCGTGGGCCGTCAATATGCCCACACTGCGGCAGTTCGCCACCCGGCTTCAGGAGCTGGGGATTCCCAAGGCTTATTCTCTGGACGGCGGTCAGACTGCCACCATTGTGATGGACAACACGCTGATCAACAGCGTTGACTACGGCGACCAGCGAAATATCAGCGATATTATCTACTTTGCAACAGCGCTGCCGGAGGTGGAAGAGTAATTTATGGAGAAAATTGCGGTCATTTTTGGAAATCATGTGGTCTACTGGCGCCCGCTTCTTCTGGCCGCAGGCGCAGCCACTGCGATTCTTATTTTCCTCGGCCTATACCTGATGGAGCCACACCGCAGTGTCAGCGCTGCCGTCTCCGTAGCCTTGGCTGTAATTCTGGGGCTTGTGGGTGCGCGGCTGGTTCACTGGTATTGCAGGTTTGGGGAGTACGGCGGTATTTGGGATGCACTGACCCGTTTTTCCGGGGGCTTTGCGCTGCTGGGCGTGTTTTTCGGGTGCACGGTGGCAGCATTGATAGGGTACCATCGTCGGGAACCCCTGTGCCTTGCTTCAGAGCTGGACTGCATGAGCATTGCAGGCTGTGCGGGGATCGCCGTCGGGCGGCTGGCCTATTTCTATTCCAGTGCCGACCGTGGGCCGCTGGCATCATCAACACAGGGACTGCCCTGGATCTATCCAGTGACCAACGCGGTCTCCGGCGCGGTGGAGTATCGGTTCGCCACCTTCCTGGTTCAGGCGATCTGCGCCGGGGTACTTTTTATTCTTCTGCTGACCGTTTATCTCGCCTTTACCCGCAGGAAAAAGCTTCGTCCCGGCAGGGTGTTTGAGCTGTTCGTGCTGTTTTACAGCTCCACGCAGGCGGTGCTGGACAGCACCCGGTATGATTCTCTTGCTTTCCGCAGCAACGGCTTTGTCAGCGTTGTGCAGGTATTCAGCGCCATTGGGATGGTTGTCGTGATTGCCTGCTCTGCCATCCGTTTGATGCGCAGGCCACAAAAGTCCCGTATTTGGCCCCTGCTGCTGTGCGCTTTGGTCATCGCCGGACTGGGCGTTGCCGGATATATGGAATACTACGTGCAGCGCCACAGGAGCCAGGCCGTAATGGCTTACAGCATCATGAGCGGCGCGCTGGCAGCGGTCGACCTGGCCGGTGCGGTGATGGTCGCATCAGCCCCCAGGGCCTTGGATGTCCCTGGAGATGCACCCGCGAAGCGGCGTTTCGCTCCTCGTGGGCTCCGCAAGGGGGCCATCACCGTATTGCTGGTTCTCTGCTCCGTGGGTTCCTGCGCCGTACTGGCCTCCACATTCTCAGTTCACGTCAACGGTCAGGCGCTTTCACAGCCGGATCAGGCCGATTCCTCCGCACTCACATCCATAGATCTGTCTGGGAAACGTGTTTCTCTTGAAGATCTGGGGGTGACCCTTGACCAGCTCCCCAACCTGCAAACCGCAAACCTGCTTGGGACAAACCTGTCCGACCAAGAGATGATGGAGCTTGTACAGCGATATCCCAACTGCCATTTCCTTTGGGAGGCAGAGGTCGCAGGCGAGCGGTTCCGTACGGACATCACGGACATGGATCTATCCAATCGGGAGATCACATCTCTGGATGCATTGGAGGAAATGCTTCCCTGCTTCCCGCTGCTTCAACGGGTGGACATGTCCCACTGCGGCATAGACGACGAAACCATGGAGGCGCTGAACCAGCGGCACGAGAACATCAAATTCGTGTGGACGGTGGTTATCCACGGCTATGACTTCCCCACGGATTCCCTGTACTTCTTCCCCTGGCAGCTGAACGGCGGCGAATATATGGATGTGACTGACGAGGATATGAAGGCTCTGCGCTACTGTCACGACATCCAGTGCGTAGACATCGGCCACATGTGGTATGTGTCCAACTGCGAATGGGTGCGCTATATGCCGGAGCTGAAATATCTCATTATCGGCGAAACGGGCATCACAGACATCACGCCGCTGTCCTCCTGTAAAAATTTGGTGTATCTGGAAATGTTCACCATTCAGGTAACGGATCTTACCCCCCTGCAGGGCTGCACCGCACTGGAGGATCTAAACCTCGGCCGGGTGTACGATGCCGACCCGGAGCCGCTGACCAAAATGCCCTGGCTGAAAAACATCTGGTGGGCCAATGTGGATGGCACCTATGGCCGTGGTGCCTCCAATGCCAAGCAGGTTCTCACCGAAGCGCTTCCTAACACCCGGTTGGAGTTCAATCTGGCACACCCCACTACCGGCGGCTGGCGCCAACTCCCCAATTACTACGCCCAGCGCGATCTGATGGGGATGTTTTATATGAACTAAGGAACCTCTGAATAAACCATCTGCAGCTAAGCGGTGAATTTTTCCCCCGCTGTACAGCATCAAAAGCGGAAAATACTGTGCAGCCGTTGCCGGCGTAAGCTGGCCTACGGATGCGGCATACCCCTTGCGGGTACATACAGTATTCCCCCGCTTTTGATATCTTCATCCGGCGAAAAATCTCTTGCTGCCTGCTCCTGCCGATTTAATCAGAGTTTCCCTGAACGAAGGAGGTTTCCCGCAATGTCTGAAATGATTTCGTTGATCGTACCCTGCTACAATGAGGAGAAGGCGCTGCCGCATTTTTGGAAAGAGGTGTCGGCGGTGATGGCGAGGATGGATTACCTGGATTTTGAGGTGATCTTCGTCAACGACGGCTCCAGGGATGGGACGCTGGAGCTTTTGCGCGGTCTGGCCAAGGAGGATAGCCGGGCGAAATATCTCTCGTTCTCCCGCAACTTTGGCAAGGAGGCGGCCATGTATGCCGGTCTACAGCATGCGGCGGGAGACTATGCCGCGGTGATGGATGCGGACTTGCAGGATCCGCCCGCGCTGCTGGAGGAGATGTACCGTGCCGTCACCCAGGAGGGCTACGACTCCGCCGCCACCCGCCGGGTCACCCGCAGGGGCGAGCCGCCGGTGCGCAGCTTCTTCGCCCGGATGTTCTACCGGCTTATCAACAAAATGGCCGATGTGGAGATCGTGGACGGGGCGCGGGACTTCCGGCTGATGAACCGCAAATTCCTGAACGCACTGCTGGAGCTGAAGGAATACAACCGCTTCTCCAAGGGCCTGTTCGGCTGGGTAGGCTTCAAGACCAAGTGGATCGAATTTGAAAATGTGGAGCGGGTGGCAGGCGAGACCAAATGGTCGTTCTGGAAGCTGTTCCTTTACAGCATTGAGGGCATCGTGGCCTTTACCACCGTGCCGCTGACCCTGGCGTCGGTGATCGGCTTCCTGCTGTGCCTGCTGGCGCTGCTATCCACCGTGTTCATTGTGGTGCGCAAGCTGCTGTTCGGTGACCCGGTGTCCGGCTGGGCCTCCACCGCCTCCATCATCACCTTTATCGGCGGCATTCAGCTGTTCTTCATGGGCATCTTCGGTCAGTATCTGGCCAAGGCCTATACGGAGATCAAGAACCGCCCCATTTACATCGTGGCGGAGCAGGGAAATTTTGAATCCAAGGAAGGATAACCATGGAAAAGGAAAAACGCATTTCTCCTCTCTATCTGATCGTCTGCGTGGCAGCCGCAGGGCTGTTCGCGCTGCTGGCGGCAAAGGGCGGCGTGCAGACCGATGAGGCCTACGCCCTGGCCCTGCTGCGCCGGGGCTTTGCCGATATCTGGCACATCAGCGCCGCCGGTGCGAATCCACCGCTGTACTATTACGCGGCCAAGCTGTTCTCCATGCCCTTTGGCTACAGCCAGTACGCCGTGCGGCTGTTCTCCGGCATCTGCTATCTGCTGATTACCGCCATTGGCGGCTGGGAGATCACCCGCTTCTGGGGAAAGAAGATGGGGCTGACCTTTATGGTTCTGTTCCCCCTGTATCCCTTTGCCATGGAGCATGCCGCCCAGGCAGGGGTGTATGCCCTGGCCGCGCTGCTGGTGTTTCTCAATGTGCTGTTTGCCTACCGGGCCTGGAAGAGCAACATGGCCGGTGACTGGATCGGCTTCGGCGCAGCGGGCATCTGCGCCGCCTATTGCCACAATTTTGCGCTGGTGACCGTGATTGCAGTGTATGTGCTGCTGCTTCTGTGCGCGCTGGTGCGCAACCGCAAGCTGCTCAAGGGCTGGCTGATCGCCGCCGTCTCCTGCGCCGTGCTGTACATTCCCTGGATGAAGCATTTCGTCCGGCAGATGACCGCCCATCAGGGGGCGGAGATCACCGCCCAGGGACTTGTAAACGGCGGCGCGGCGTTGCTCCATGCTGCCGGAAACGTCACCTTCCCACTGTTCTTTGGCGCGGTGCTGCTGCTGATTCTGCTGGGGGTGATCCTGCGGCGGCAGGCTGCCCCGCTGCTGGCAGCAGGCGTGTGCGTGCTGACCGCCGGGGCCGGGATTGCTGTCTCCGTGCTGGTGCAGCCGGTATTCCGGGTGGAGGATCTGGCCCCCTGTGCGTCGCTGCTGGCATTCGTGCTGGCCTGGGGCGTCTGCGCCATCCGGCGGGAGACGATCTTCGGCGGCGTGATGGGCTTCCTGCTGGTGGGCTTCGCCGGGAACCTGGTATATGGCTTCCTTCCCGCTCCTGCTGACGAAAATCAGTTCAATCAGGCGGTAACGGCGGCGCACAGCGAGGCCCAGGCCTATGTGGTGCTGTCCGAAAACGGGGTGCACATTCAGCAGCTGGTGGCCTATCTCTGCCCGGAGCTGCCCGTCTACGCCCAGGAGACGCTGGGTGACGCCAACCCCTACGTCAACATTCACACCATGGAGGAATTCGACGGCGAAGGGATTGACACCATTCTGGCCGTCGCGGACGCCGGAAGCCGCCCCATCGGCGGATTCCCCCGTGGCTTCCAGGCCGACCTGATCGGCACCTACCAGGCCGAGGGCGACAGCTTTGACCTGTGGCTGCTGCAGCGGCAGACGGCTCAGGAGGAATCGGAATAACCGCAAGGGCCTGTTGCAGCTGCAACAGGCCCAATGAAATTCATGATTTAGGGAAGCTGTGATACACCTTTCCCGCCTTGGGGACGCAGCCGCGCAGAGCGGCCAGCTGGGAGGCGGTGACAAAGCGGTAGCCCTGGGCGCTGAGCTGGTCGATGATGTGCAGAGCGGCGGAAACGGAGCTGTCCGACATGTCGTGCAGCAGGATCACATCCCCGTCAGCCACGTTTTTCAGCACCGCCGCCTCGATGGAGGCGGCATCCTGGCTCGCCCAGTCCCTTGGATCCACAGACCAGTTCAGAATGGCCAGCCCTCTGGCCTCGGCAATCTGCCGCACGCCCTCGCTGCAGCAGCCTCCCGGCGGGCGGAGGAAGCGAATGTTTACCCCCTCCAGCAGCGCCTGGGTGTCAATCAGCTCCTGGGCGATCTCCCGGCGGCTGAGCTGCTGCATGTTGCGGTGGCTGTAGCCGTGGTTGCCGATCTCATGGCCCTCGCTCTGGATGCGCTTTGCCTCCTGGGGATACTGCTTGATGCGGTAGCCGCACAGCAGAAAGGTGGCGTGGGCATCCCGCTCCTTCAGGCCGTCCAGCAGCCGGTCGGTGTACCGGCCGGAGGGGCCGTCGTCAAAGGTCAGGGCCACATATTTGGCATTGTCCTCCGCCTCCGCCGGGATGACCAGCAGAAGCAGGCAGCAAAGGGCCGTCACAATTCGCCGCACGGCGTACACATCCTTTCTCATCAGTATATAAAACAGGAAAGCAGGGCTTGCTATGGATTATCTATGTCCCGTCTGCTCCCAGCGGCTGCGCCGGGAGGAAAGGCGCTATACCTGCCCCCAGGGGCACAGCTTTGATATTGCCCGGCAGGGCTATGTCAATCTGCTCACCGTGCAGCAGAAGCATTCCCTGGATCCGGGGGATACCCGGCAGCAGGTGATGGCCCGCCGCGCCTTTCTGGAGGCGGGCTTCTATGCACCGATTTCCCAGGCGCTGAATCAGGCGGCGCTGGACTACGGCGCACAGGGAGAAATTCTGGACGTGGGCTGCGGCGAGGGCTACTATTCCGCCCGGTTGGCCTTGGCATTGGGTTTGCCCCTGACAGGGCTGGATATCTCCAAGGAGGCCGTCCGCTGCGCCGCCGGGCAATACAAAGCCTACGCCTGGCTCTGTGCCACGGCGGCGCATATTCCCGTGCCGGATGGCAGCGTGGGGACACTGAGCAGTCTGTTTGCCCTGACCCTGCCGGGGGAATTCCGGCGGGTGCTGCGGAAAAACGGGCTGTTTCTCCAGGTGCTGGCCGCAGAGGATCATCTGCTGGGCCTGAAATCCATCGTCTACGACGCGTTGACCCACAAGCAGAAAGACACATCCCCGGCGCTTCCGGGGTTCGCGCTGCTGGAGTCCCGGCACATCTCCTTTTGCTTTACGGCGGAGGGAGAGCAGATTCAGCATCTTCTGGCCATGACGCCCCACCTGTTCCGCATCGGAAAGGCAGGGGCCCAGCGTCTGACCGAAACCCCCGTTCTCCACGACACCGCCAGCTGCATTCTGAACATCTACCGTGCCATCTGACAATGCTACTTTTCCCCGGATCGAGTCGAATATGCCGCAAAAAAGCTGGTAAAAATTGAAAAGGAGAGGATTTTTGTCCTCTCCTTTTTGCTTTTGATGTACGATCGGCTTTTACTTCGCCGCATCCAGCGCCAGCTTGAATGCGCCGTAGGCGCCGGCGTCGTTGCCCAGGGCTGCCAGGGTGAATTTTACATTGGAGGCAGCGTGGAATACGTACTTGTTGAAATAGGGCTTCAGGCCGTCCAGCAGCACGTCACCCGCCTTGCTCACGCCGCCGCCCAGAACCACGACCTCCGGGTTGACCACGCAGCACACGTCGGCCAGGAATTCGCCCATGTAGGCATAGTACTTGTCCAGCACCTGCAACGCCAGCTGGTCGCCCTGCTTACCGGCATCGAAGATATCCTTGCAGGTCAGGTTGCTCAGATGCCGCAGGGCGGAATCCTCATCGGATGCCTCCAGGGCCAGCTTTGCCATGCGGACGATGCCGGTGGCGGAGCAATACTGCTCCACGCAGCCCCGCTTGCCGCAGCCGCACACGGCGGTCTCGTCCCGGTTGAGCACCATATGGCCGATCTCCGCGCCGGAGCCGTGAGCGCCGTGCAGGAGCTTGCCCTCAATGACGATGCCGCCGCCGACGCCGGTGCCCAGGGTGACGAACACCATATTGTCGCACCCCTGGCCGCCGCCCTTCCAGAATTCGCCCAGCGCCGCCACATTGGCATCGTTGCCTGCGGTGACGGGCAGGCCGGTGAGGGCGGACAGCTCCTTGTTGATATTAAACGTGCCCCAGCCCAGGTTGACGCAGCGGTTGACGTTGCCCTTGGCGTCCACAGGGCCGGGAACGCCGATGCCCACGCCCAGCAGGCTCTCCGCCGCAATACCGTTCTTCTCCCGGAATTCCCGGATGGAGGCGGCGATGTCGGGCAGAATCCGGCTGCCGCAGTCGGTTGTGACCGTGGGGATTTCCCACTTGGAGATCATGTTGCCCGTTTCGTCAAAGTAGGCGATTTTAACCGTGGTACCGCCCAGATCCACACCAAAGCCATATTTCATGGAATGTCCTCCCTGTTTCTTGATACGCACATTATACTCTGTTTCCCCGGAAAATGGAAGTCCCTGGGGAAAAATGTTATTTCGATTTGTCCCGGAACATAAACTGGGCCACGCCGGTCATGATGCCGCTGATCAGCAGCTGGGTATAATAGCTGATGCCCCGGCAGACGATCATGCCGGGCAGCACAAAATCCGGCCCGAACACGGGAGTGAAGAACACCGTAAACAGCGTCTCACTGATGCCCATGCCGCCGGGCAGGGGAAGCATATCCACTGCCACGGAGATCATGGCCTGGAGCAGCACCACGGTGACGGCGCTCTCGCCGGAAAGGCCGAAGGCCAGATATGTAAACCACACCACGCTGAATATACAGAAGCGCTGCACCAGCGTAATGAGGAACACGGTGATGATGATCCGCGGCTCTCTTTTAAAGAAGTCGGCAGTGCCCCGGTACTGGTTCAGGCTGTTCTGCACCCGATCCATCACCTGCTGGGGGTTGCGGAACGGGCGAATCTTCTGCACCACCCGCAGCAGCCACCGGGCAAGGCGCTCCAGCAGCTGCGGCCGGAACACCGCCAACAGCAGCAGCGACACCACGATCACATTCAGCGCCACGCCCAGATAGATCAGCGGCTCCACGTTGCCCAGGCAACGGATGATCGCCAGGGGACGCAGGATGGTCACCGCCAGCCCCACGATCACCAGCACCATCTTATACACAATGGTCACGATCACCAGCACCACCGTGGACACCGCCGCCGGGATACCGTCCCGGTGCATATACAGCACCTGCATGGGCTGCCCGCCGGAGGCCGAGGGCGTAATAGCGCTGTAGAAAAAGCCAATGAAGGAAAACATGCAGCAATGCCCGAACCCCGCCCGGGTGCCCAGGCTGCGCAGCAGATAGCACAGGGCCACCGACTCTCCCAGGATAAAGGCGACCACCGCCACCACGGCAATGGCGGCATAGCCCCACTGGGCTTCGGAAAGATAATACGCCACCTGGCTCAGGCTCTTGTCCTGAAATACATACCACAGTGTCAGTGCCAGGACGGCAAAATAAAACAGAGCGCCCAGCACCCGCTTGCGCGTTTTCTTCGTCATTGGCCGTGGCTCCTTTCATTTGGGCTATTGGCTTTGATTATATCATAGGCGTTTTATTGGTGTCAATGTGAATTTCTCCTGGATTTGGCCCATTTCCCCTGATAATTCCGGCTCTGTCAGCTGCTTCTTAACATTTGCTTAACATTCTTGCGTATTGATGAGATGTGTGTTAAAATATAATTCACATTTTGCACGCAAGGGCCGCTCTGCGGCTTTATTTCCAGGAAAGCGCCGCATTGATTCCGGGGCTTCCTGACAGAAACAGAGAGGTTGTACCGATGATCGGGTTTTATGACTATACCGTTATTTTAACTTATGCAGGTGCGCTGGCCGGGATGCTGGGCATCGTCATGTCCGTCCATGGGCTGTATGTCAATGCGATCCTGTGCATGGCGGTGGCCCTGGTGTGCGACACGCTGGACGGCATCGTGGCCCGGAAAAAGAAGAATCGCACCAAAAACGAGATGCTCTTCGGCATCCAGATCGATTCGCTGTGCGACCTGATCTCCTTTGGCGTGTGCCCGGCCACCCTGTTTTATATGCTGGGCATGAGAGGGGTCGCCGATATGGCCCTGCTTGGGGCCTACTGTCTGTGCTGTGTGATCCGGCTGGGCTACTTCAATGTGCTGGCCGTGCAGGCGGAGCTGGGTACCAAGGGCGATTACCACGGGCTGCCAGTGGTGTGCCTGGACATTGCGGCCCCGGCAGTGTATCTTGCCTATCTGCTGGTACCGGGCAGATGCGGCCTGTGGGTGCTGCGGGCGGCGACGGTGCTGTTTGGCTTCCTGTACATCCTGGACTTCAAGGTGAAAAAGCCCGTGCTGTGGAAATTCATCGCCATGGGCGCGGCGGTGCTGGCTCCCCTGCTGATCCTGCTGCTGCGGTGCCCCGGATGATCTGGCGGGATCGAACGGGAAACCTCGTCCCCGGAGACGACGGCCAGGATCGCTTCTTGGAGTGGATGTACGGCACCCGATCCGGGCGGCTGCTGGTAAGGCTGATGATCCGCCCCGGTGTCAGCCGTGCGGCGGGATGGCTGCTGGATCGGCGCGTTTCCGCCCTGGCGGTGGGGCCGTTTATCCGCAAAAACCACATCTGCATGGATGATTTCGAGCAGCGGCGCTTTCGCAGCTTCAATGATTTCTTCACCCGCCGGGTGCTGCCCGGCAAGCGTCCTGTGGACGATGCGCCGGCCCATCTGATTGCCCCCTGCGACAGCAAGCTGACGGTGCATGACATCCGGCCCGATTCCCGCTTCTGGATCAAGGGGACGGAATACACCCTGGAGGGGCTGCTGCAAAGCAAGGCGCTGGCTGAACGCTTTCTGGGCGGTACGCTGCTGCTGTTCCGCCTGACGGTGGGAGACTATCACCGCTATGCCTATATTGACTCCGGCTTTGTGGGGGGCAGCACCCGGATTCCCGGCGTATTTCACACGGTCAACCCTGCCGCCGCCAGCCGCTATCCCATCTATCGGGAGAACACCCGGGAGTATTCCCTGCTGGAAAGCCAGCAGTTCGGCACAGTGCTGCAAATGGAGGTGGGCGCGGCCATGGTGGGCCGGATCGTCAACGCCCCCGGCTCCCGCAGCGTCCGCCGGGGGGAAGAAAAGGGCCGCTTTGAGTTCGGCGGCTCCACGGTGATCGTCCTGCTGCAAAAAGGGCGGGCGATACTGGACGCCGACCTGCTGCGCAACACCACCCAGGACGCCGAAACGGTGGTGCGCCTGGGAGAGCGCATCGGCATCAAAGCAGAATAACCCCAGCGGTGGACAGATGCTTCGTCCACCGCTTTTTTGTATTGACGAGGCGGCAAATCTATTTTATCATAGGCATACCCGGAACAAAGACAAAAAGGAGAATAACTATATGACGCCTTTTATGGATGCGGATTTTCTGCTGAAAACGCAGACCGCAAAAACGCTCTACCACGACCACGCGGAAAAGATGCCCATCATTGACTATCACTGCCACATCAATCCCCAGGAAATCTATGAGGACAAGCGCTACCAGTCCATCACCGAGGTCTGGCTGGGCGGCGACCACTACAAGTGGCGGGTCATGCGCGCCTGCGGCGTGCCGGAATACTATGTGACCGGCCCCGCCGACCCGGCTGAAAAATTCCAGAAGTGGGCAGAAACCATGCCCAACCTCATCGGGAACCCCCTGTATCACTGGACGCATCTGGAGCTTCAGCGCTACTTCGGCATCACCCAGCCCCTGTGCGGCGAAAACGCCATGGGAATCTACGAGAAATGCAGCGCCATTCTGGCCCAGCCGGATATGTCCGCCCGGGGCATCATCCGCAAATCCAACGTCAGGCTGATCTGCACCACCGACGACCCGGCGGACGATCTGCACTGGCATGAGCTGCTGGCCGCCGACCCCACGGCCCCCGCTGTGGTGCTGCCCGCCTTCCGGCCGGATCAGGCCATGCGGGCTGACAAGCCCAGCTTCCCCGCCTATGTTGCCCGGCTGGAGCAGGCGGTGGGCTTCCCCATCGAAACCATGCAGGACATGCGCCGGGCCTTGATTCAGCGCATTGGCTACTTCAACGACCACCGCTGCCGGGTGGCCGACCACGGGCTTGACTTCTGCTTCTGCGTGGAGGCGGAGGAAACCCAGCTGGACGATATTCTGGCCCGGGCCAAGGCAGGCCAGGCCATCACCCAGCAAGAGCAGCTGGCCTACCACACCGCCCTGCTGGTGGCGGTGAGCCGGGAATACCGCCGCCTGGACTGGGTCAGCCAGTTCCACTTTGCCTGTCTGCGCAATACCTCGGCCAAGATGTTCGCCAAGATCGGCCCGGACACCGGCTACGACAGCATCAACGACCAGCCCAACGCCGCCAGCCTTGCCCGGCTGCTGAGCACACTGGAGGCGGAGGACGCCCTGCCCAAGACCATTCTCTACTCCCTGAACCCTGCGGACAACGGCGTGATTGGGGCGCTGATCGGGGCTTTCCAGACCGACTCCCCCGTCCCCGGCCGGGTGCAGCAGGGCTCCGCCTGGTGGTTCAATGACAACAAGCCCGGCATGGAGGCCCAGATGACCAGCCTGATGAGCCTGGGCGTCATGGGCACCTTCAACGGCATGCTCACCGACTCCCGCTCCTTCCTGAGCTACACCCGGCACGAATACTTCCGCCGTATCCTGTGCAACCTCTTTGGCCGCCTGGTGGAGGACGGCGAGTATCCCGCCGACCTGGAGCGCCTGGGGAAAATGGTGGAAAACATCAGCTACAACAACACCCTGCACTACTTCCGCTTTGACGAGCTGATCTGACCGCCTATGTACTGCGACTGTCACATTCACATGGTTCTGGACGGCCGGGACTGGAGGGCCGCCATTGCCGCCCACCGGGCTGGGCCGGATGAATCGCTGCTCCGCGCCAGACTGGAGCGCTACCGGGCCGCAGGCTTTACCTACCTGCGGGAGGGAGGCGACCGCTGGGGCGTGGGTGCCAAGGCCCGCGCCCTGGCACCGGCGTACGGCATCCGCCTGGTTACGCCCCTGGCCCCGCTGTGCATGGCGGGGCACTACGGCGGATTCATCGGCACGAAATACGAAGATATCCGCCAATATGCCGCTTTGGTCGGCAGCATGCGGGCCCAGGGGGCGAATTTTGTGAAGCTCATGATCTCCGGTCTGATGGATTTTGACCGCCCCGGCGTGCTCACCGAGGAAGGGCTGCCCCCGGCGCTGATCGGGGAGCTGATCCACATTGCCCATGAGGAGGGCTTCGCCGTAATGGCCCACGCCAACGGCGCGCGCACCGTCCAGGCCGCCGCCCAGGCGGGGGTGGACTCCATTGAGCACGGGGCCTACCTGGACGATGAAGTTCTTCACGCCATGGCGGAAAACGGCGTTGTTTGGGTGCCCACCCTCTCCACCATTGGCAACCTGCGGGGCAGGGGACGGTTCAACGAGGATGCCGTCCGGCAGATTCTTGCCTCGGCGGAAGAAAATGTATCCCGCTTTGCCGCCCTGGGCGGCCTGCTGGCCCCCGGCACCGACGCCGGAGCCTGGGCCGTCCCCCACGCCGCGCTGACGGAGTATGCCCTGTTCCGGGATATCCTCGGCGCGCAGGCCGAGCCGCTTCTGCAAAAGGGCGCGCAGGCAATTCAGGAAAGGTTTTGTTAACATGATTCAGGATATTTTCCCCCACGTGCTGCACAACGAATATCACCCCCAGGCTGTCCCCGCGCCGGAGGATGCGGTGCTCTGCTTCCGGGATGAGGCGGTGCTGCTGCGCCCGGACGCAGGCTTTCCCCAGGTAAGCGAGCTGGGGCAGCGGGATTACCGCTACCTCTTCTGCCTGGACGACCGGCGCTATTTTCTTTTGCTCAACCCCGAAAATATCCCCCAGGGGCTTACCTACCAGGGAGTGCGGCAGCTGCGCCGGGAGCAGCGGCTGCCCAGGGCGGAGATGTTCGCCCTCCTCACCGGCAAGCACCTGGCGGACTGGTACCGGGATGCCCAATTCTGCGGCCGGTGCGGCGCAAAAACGACCCACTCCGAAACGGAGCGGGCCATGGCCTGCCCCAGCTGCGGCAGGAAATTCTACCCCAGGATCATGCCTGCCGTCATTGTGGGCATCAAGAACGGAGATCGGCTGCTGCTCACCCGCTACCGCACCGGCTTTACGCCCAACGCTTTGGTGGCTGGCTTCACGGAGATCGGCGAGACCGCCGAGGAGACCGTCCGCCGGGAGGTCATGGAGGAGGTGGGCGTTCGGGTCAAGAACATCCGCTACTTCGCCTCCCAGCCCTGGGGCATCGCCAACGACCTGCTGCTGGGCTTCTACTGCGAGCTGGACGGGGACGAGACCATCCACATGGACGAGCACGAACTCAAGTACGCCCAATGGATACGCCGGGAGGACATCGAGCTTCAGCCCGACGACTACAGCCTGACCAACGAAATGATGCGCCGCTTCAAACAAGGCCTCGAACCCTAGCCACGCCCTTGGCTCCCCTGAAAGGGGAGCTGGCAGCCCGCAAGGGCTAACTGAGAGGTTTCGCGGCAGGCACTCCCTGCTTCATAAAAATCAAGGCGAATCCGTAGAATGCAAACTTACACATTCTGCGAATTCGCCCTAATTTTTTAAGCCCTATTCCCCCTACCGCGCAACCCCTCCGCCACGCTGCGCGCGGCCCTCCTCCGCTTTGCATTAAGCAGCTGTACGCCGTCGAAGACAGCTACACCTGCTAAACCTTTCAGGGGAGATTTTCACGCCTTCTGCGTTTTCTGCGTAAATGCCAGCACGATCACCGCGCCAAGAAAAGCGCAGGCGGTGGCGAACAGCAGCATGGCAGGAACGCCCAGGCTGTCCAGAATACGACCAGCGGCGATGGCCCCCAGCACATTACCCAGGGTCATGGTCACAGTGAAGCAGGCCTGGCCCTTCACCGAGTCGCCGGGGGACATGAGAGAATTGATGTAAAACACCGAGCTGACTGTCATCAGGGCAAAGCCGCCCATCTGGCACAGCTGGATGGCGTAAAAGCCCGCCATATCCGCACACAGCCAGGTGCCCAACGTCTTTAGCAGGAAGAATACGCCGGAGACGCGGAACCAGATATCGCAGCGCACCTTTCGCTGCATCCAGCCGAAAAGGAACATCACCGGCAGCTCCATCAGCGAGGCCAGGAACATGGCCGTGCCCATATTCTGACTGTCGCCGCCCTTGTATACCACGATCTGATAGGTAAAGCTGTTGAGCACCGCATGGCTGATGAAGATCAGCACCAGCCCCACCAGCACACAGCAGAACCGGGGATACCGGCGCAGAAAGCCGCCCTTGGGGGGCGTCGCCGCCTTCTCCTCCCGGGCCGGGCGGGGGCTGGGATAATCCGCCACGAATAGAAGCACCAGCGCCAGCCCCGCCGCCATGCTCACCGGCACCGCAGGCTCCCCAAAGCGACGGGTGAGCACACCGATCAGATAGGCCGACGCGCCGTAGCCCAGGGAGCCGAAGCCCCGTGCCACGCCAAAATTCATCCGCTCGCCCCCGTTCACCGTGGCAATGCCCATGGAATTGACTAGAGGCGTGGTCATCTGGAGCAGCACCATGCACACGCCATAGCACACCCCGGCGGCGATCCGATTCCGCCCGGTCAGGCACAGCACCAGCGCGCAGGCCAGGTTGACCGCCTCGGTGAGGAATACGATCCATTTCAGCGGAACGCCGCCGGGCCGGTCGGCATAGCTTGCCGCCACCGGCTGAAGCAGGGCGGACAGCAGCCCCGCCGCCGCAATCAGCAGGCCCACCTGGCTGTTATCAAAGCCTGCATACAGCAGATACATGCTGCAATAGCCCATGATGCCCGCGTAGCCCGTCCAGAAAAAGCCCTGAACGGCGGAATAGCCCACGGTTCTATTCTTGATAATCACACTATCCGCCCCCATTTTGCGCAGCGCAGTGCTGCCCTTGGGACAATCATAGCACATTCTGTAGAAACTTACAAGCCTGAACCGCAGCCAGCGCACCGTCTGCCGCGGCGGTGACAATCTGCCGCAGCGCCTTGCGCCGCACATCCCCGGCAGCGAATACACCGGGGATATTGGTCTGCAAGTTTTCGTCCGTCAGCAGATAACCGGCGCTGTCCATCTCCAGCGTCCCGGCAAACAGGCCGGAGGCCGGACGGTAGCCGATGAAAATGAACACGCCGGCGTTTTTTGCCTCCACGGCAGACACCGCCCCGGATTGGGTGTCCTCGATCAGAAGCGTTTCGATATTCTCCCCGCCCCGGATTTCCCGCAAAGCCCGATGCAGCTCCACGGAAAGATTGGGCGCTCCCCTCAGCTGCCGGGCGGTGGCGTCGTCGCACCGCATGGAGCCGCCGCGCACCAGAATGTGCACCCTGCTTGCCAGAGCGGCCAGATGGAGCGCCTCCTCTCCGGCGCTGTTGCCGCCGCCCACCACATAGACCTCCCGGCCCCGGTAGAAAAAGCCGTCGCAGCTGGCGCAGTAGCTGACGCCCCGGCCCCGGAACCGCGTCTCCCCCGGAATGCCCAGCGTCCTCGGCTCCGCCCCGGTGGTAAGGATCATTGCAGGGGCGCTAAAATCACCCGCTCCCGTCTGCACCCGCTTTTCTGCCAAGGACACCTGGCGCACATCCGTGCAGATCAGCTCTGCCCCGGCGTCACAGGCCTGCTGCCGCAATCGCTGCATCAGGCTCGCCCCGTCGATGCCCGGCAGACCGGGGTAGTTATCAATCCGTCCCGGCAGCGCCGCCTGCCCGCCGGGCACACCCCGCTCCAGAATCACCGCCCGCTTCCCCGCCCGGGCGGCATACAGCCCCGCCGTCAGCCCGGCGCACCCCGCACCCAGGATCAGAATATCCGCATTCCGTTCTTCCATTCCAAAAGCCCCCTTTTTCATAGCTTCTCCCTGCAAAGCCCCTTCATACAAAAAATTGAGCGTCCCGCTGAAAATCAGCGGGACGCTCGGTGCAAATGGGGTTAGAAAGAAGAGAGATAGAAAAGAGGGATCTGCGGCTAGAAAGGAGCGGCTCACGGCTTCCGCAACCTTTCTGATGATAAGATAACCCAGGGATTTGAACGACGCATCACAGAATTGAAAACAAATCATAAACGCCCCCGCAGCCTTGCGGTTTTGATAGCAGAACGGTGAATGCGGATCAAAAAGATTTCCTAGGGCGTATCTGAAAATCGGGAATATGACCAACAGCGAGAGATTTTCCACCTGATGAAGCCATTTTTTCGCGGGAATACTTTGTGTATTGCAAGAAAAAATGGTGCACAGCAGGCGGAAAAGATCCGCTGTTTGGGCGTGTTGACGGTTTTCAGATAGGCCCTAAATCCGTAGGGGACGCGGGAGGCGCACATGCAAAATCTCCCGGCCTGGGGTGGGTCGGGAGATTTTTGTTTACTTTTTTCCGCCGATTATTTGTGTAAACAGGCCGTGGTGGTTGCAGTACCAGAGCAGGGTTCCCCTGCCTCGGTTCTGGAAGAGGGCCTGCATTTCTCCTTCCGGGTAGAGCTTCACCAGCTCAAACCGATCCTCCGTGCAGTAGGCGACGAAGGAGATGAAATGCGCCTTTGTCATGGGATGGGCGGAGGTGATATAGAACTCGTTTTCGATCCGCTCCCACCGCACCGCGTGCTCGTCGTCCGGCGTCTCCGGCTCCAGGGGCGGCAGGGTGATGCCGCAGCAGCTGACCGGCAGGCTGCCCATGGAATGAACGATGTTCCCGCACACCGGGCAGACATACAGCCTGGAGCGCCGCAGATTGGCCGCGCGGTTCTGGTTGACCACTGTCTCCCCGGACAGCAGCTCCGGCACGGAAGCCCGAAGCGCCCGGGCCAGCGGCTCCAGCAGGGAGATATCCGGCAGACCTCTGCCGTTTTCCCATTTTGACACCGCCTTATCGCTGACGGCAATCCTTTCCGCCAGCTGGAGCTGGGTCAGCCCCTGCTTTTCCCGCAGCTGCCGGATGGTGCTGCCTGTAATATAGTGATTCATTGCTCACACTTCCTTTCCCCGCCAGCATACCACGGGGCGGGGCTTTGCACGACCTACGCTCCGTAGAGCGCCGATTCCAGAAGTGCCCGGAAATCCTGCTCGGCTAAGCCAGGATCGGCAGAAAGGGAACAGGTAAAGCCGCCGGTCTGCCAGGTAGCCAGGCAAACAAGGCCGCCGTCTCCCTTCAGCGTTACCGCGATTCCGTCAATGTCCAGATTTTGCTGTTGGGAATAGAGCTGATAATCTCCCGAGATATCCTCCGCCCCGCGGCTCTTGCGATAGAGCACAGAGCCGTTTTCTCCCTCATAGCGGATCTGTGCCAGCTCCCCCCAGCACCAGCTGTAGCTGACAGACACCGGCTCAAAGGGCAGCGGCCCAACGTCGCGGATAGGAAAGGCGGCCTTGTCCGCCAGTGCCTCCGCCGAGCCGACCTCCTCGATGCCGAACTGTGCCGCCACCGGCGGCGTATCCTCCGGCGCTGCATTTCGCTGGCGCAGCAGCAGGCCCCCCACAAGCAGCACGGCCACGCAGGCCGCCAGGGAGACCCCGCGCTGCCACCGGCGCCTGATTACCATTTTTGCGGCATCGGCATCCATTTTCTGCGAAAGATGACGGAGGACGCGGCGGCGCATTTCGTCGTCAACCTGCACTTTTTCCATGATCTCATTGTATGCCTTCCTCAAAATCGTAGTCCTCCTTCAGTACCTCCCGCAGCCTGTCCCGTCCCCGCTTCAGGTCTGAGCGGATGGTGCTCTCGTTGCGGTGGAGAATGGCGCTGATCTCCTTGGTTGAATAGCCCTCCTGATAAAACAGATGGATCACCTCCCGGCAGTTTTCCGGCAGCCGCTCCACCGCCTCCCAGACAAAGCGCAGATCCTCCCGTTCCTCCGCCGCCAGGGTTTCATCCAGCTCATCCGTCTGCCGGATGCGGAGGTATTGGAGCCTGTTCTTGCTCAGGTTGGCCGCAACCGTCAGCAGCCACGCCTTTTCGTGGCCGTCGCTTTCAAAGGACGGGGCAGACTGGATGTATTTCAGCAGCGTATCCTGCAAGATGTCCTCGGCGTCGCTGAGATTGTGAAGATAGGAATATGCCAGCCGGAGGATGGCGTTGCCGTAGCGCTCCAGCGCCGTCTGCGCATTGCGCAGCGCAAGGCTCTTCTGCTCCTCCGTACGCACCTGGGCACGCCCGGCAATTTTGCCTGCGGCAAACGCGCACAGCGCCCGCCAAAGCAGCTGCCAGCGCAGGAATGGCAGAATTGATACCGTCTCAACCACACATTTCACCTCACGCTCCGTTTGTTACTTCATTTCCGCAATGACGGATTCAATCTCCTCGGCAGTCATGCCGTGAGTGGAAACCGAATAAGGAAATCTGCCGCTTACCCAGGTTGCCAGCATCACCATGCCGTCGTCGCCCTGCAGCATCACCTGGCTGCCGCCGATAAATTCCACCGTTGACTGAGAATAGGCATTATAATCGCCGCTGATATCCTGGCTTCCAAAGCCCTTTCGCAGCAGCACGTGCTCCTCGGAATCGGCTGTCTGCTGGTAAAACACCTGAATGATGTCCGATTCCAGCGTTTGAATGCACACGGGCTTCAGCGCCCCGATGGTCTTGGGCGTCTGGAAGGAGAAGCCCACCGCCTGCTGGGCCATCCTCCATGGTCTGCTGATCCGTCCAGGGGTTCGGCGTTCCGACCTGGGCGTACAGCTCCGGCGCGTCCCCGCCGCTTGTGGGGAGTATCCCCCCGGTCAGCGAAATCGCCGCGACACAGGCCAGTGTTATCAGAATATTACTTACTTTCATCGTTGCTCAACCTTTCGTTTTCTGTAATCTTCGGGGCCTCTCCGCCCCTCTGTACCGGATACAGCTGAGAAAGGTGTTTTGTTGCAGAGATGATTAATTTATTCAGGCCACCAGCACCACAATTCCGGCCAGCGCCAGCGCAACGATCAGATACAGCACCGTGGCCGCGCCCCGCTTTACCAGCACCGTTTTCCATGGCTTCACATAGGCTATGCCCTCCATTCCTTCAACGGCCCAGATCTTGCTGTGGCCCACCCACAGCCGGTCGATCACAATGCCGTCAAACCAGTTCATCGCCACCAGGAAAATGTACGACTGAATAAACGCGGTTTTGAAATCCGTGACCCGGTTCCAGACGGCGACGATCACCACCAGAACGGCAAAAATGATCACGCAAAACGGGATCATAAACCGCTTTCCCTTTTTCATCACCTCATCCTTGTCCGCGATTCCCCGCCGCTGCGCCTCGGCGATGTATTCCTTCGGGTAAAAATACAGACAGTTCCGCCCGCTGTTCCTCACTGCGCACTTTACCAGCAGCAGATACAGCAGGCAATACAATACGATTTGCAAAAACAGCATTTTTCATGCCTCCTTTGAGTATTTACCCAGATTGTAGCACATTCTGCGCAGTGCGGCAATATCTGCGCCGGATCATTTTTAAATTGAAATTCATTTTCATATTGACATTTTCTCCGAATGGGATATAATATGATAACCGTTATCAAATCAGGAGGCGCACCATGCAGAGCAAGGGTTCCTACAAAACGAAACAGGGCGACGAGCTGCGCGGCTATCTGGAGAGCATGCCCGGCAGGCACATCACCGCCGGGGATGTATGCGAATATTTCCGCCAGTCCGGCAAGCCCATTGGGCTGGCCACAGTTTACCGGCAGCTGGAGCGGATGGTGGACGAGGGCCTGATCGCCAAATACAACATTGACGCCAACACTCCCGCCTGCTTTGAATATCTGGGGGCACACCTGAGCGAAGAGACCTGCTACCACTGCAAATGCTGCGTGTGCGGCAAGCTGATTCACATGCACTGCGACGAGCTGCCGGAGCTGCAAAAGCACGTGCTGGAGCATCACGGCTTTTCTATCGACCCGGTACGGACGATCTTCTACGGTGTGTGCAGCGACTGCGCGGGGAAAGAGAAATGAAAAGAAAGCTTCTATGCCTGCTGCCCCTGCTGGCCCTGCTGCTGGGCGGGTGCGCCCGGCAGGCAGACAACGGGAAATTGCAGGTGGTCACGGCCATATTCCCGGAATACGACTGGGTGCGGCAGATCACCGCAGGCGACGACAGCCTGGAGCTGACGCTGCTGGTGGACGACGGGGTTGACCCCCACAGCTTCCAGCCGTCGGTGGCGGATATGGTAAAGGTATCCCGCTGCGACCTGCTGATCTTCGGCGGCGGCGAATCCGACGAATGGCTGGAGGAGCTGCTGCGGGAGCCGGCGAATCCGGCGCAGCGCGTCGTGGAGTTGCTGCCCCTGCTGGGGGAACGCGCCCACCAGGCGGAAACGGTGGACGGCATGCAGATACGGGAGGCGGAGGAGGAGACGGACGAGCACGTCTGGCTCTCGCTGCGCAACGCCAAAGACTTTTGCGCCGCCATCACCGATTCCCTGTGCGCACTGAACCCCGATAAGGCCGGGCTGTACCGGGCCAATCTGGCGCGGTACGTGGAGCAGCTGGAATCCCTGGACAACGATTACCGCCGAACCGTAAGCAACAGGCGGCTGGACACCATCATTGTGTGTGATCGCTTCCCATTCCGCTATCTGGTGGAGGATTACAGCCTGAAATACTACGCCGCCTTCCCCGGCTGCTCCGCCGAGGCGGGGGCAAGCTTTGAGACCGTGGTGTTCCTTGCCCAGCGGACAAAAGAACTGGGCGCAAATGCGCTGCTGGTCACCGAGGGCAGCGACGGGCGGCTGGCCCGCACCGTTGCCGAAAATTCCGGTGGAACGGCCACCGTGCTGACCCTGAATTCCATGCAGTCGGTATCCGGGGCGGCGGCCAAGGAAAGCAGCTTCCTGTCCATTATGGAACAAAATCGTCAGGTGCTGGAGCAGGCACTGGGCTAAGGAGGGCAATATATGCCTCAGATCATATGTGAAAATGCAGCGCTGGGCTACGACGGCAAGCCCCTTGTCACCGGGCTGAATTTCGTCGTCAATGCCGGGGATTACCTGTGCATTGTGGGTGAAAACGGCTCCGGCAAGTCCACGCTGATGAAAACCATTCTGAATCTCACCGCTCCCCTGGCGGGAGTTATCCGCATGGAGGGGCTGCGGCCCACGGAAATCGGATATCTGCCCCAGCAGACCCAGGTGCAGCGGGATTTTCCGGCCTCGGTGCAGGAAATCGTCCGCTCCGGCTTTCAGGGGCAATGCGGTCTGCGCCCCTTTTACACCAGGGAGGAAAAGGCAGCCGCCGCGCAGAACCTGGAAAAGCTGGGCCTGCGCGGGTTTGAGCGCAGGTGCTACCGAGAGCTTTCCGGCGGGCAGCAGCAGCGGGTGCTTCTGGCCCGCGCCCTGTGCGCCACAAGAAAATGCCTGCTGCTGGATGAGCCGATCTCCGGCCTGGATCCCAAGGCAGCGGCGCAGATGTACGAGATCATTGACCAGCTGCACCGGGAGGGGATCACAATCATTATGATCTCTCACGATCTGGAGTCCGCGCTGAACAGCGCAACCCATGTGCTGCACATCGGCAAGGCGCTGTTCTTCGGCACCCGGGAGCAATACCTGCACAGCGGGATCGCGCGCAGCTTTCTGCCGAATGAGGAGGAGAAGAACTGATGGAAACACTGCTGCTGTATCTATCCTACCCCTTTGTACGCTATGCGCTGATCGTGGGCGTGCTGATTTCCCTGTGCGCTTCCCTGCTGGGGGTGACGCTGGTATTGAAGCGCTTCTCCTTCATCGGCGACGGTCTATCCCACGTGGCGTTTGGCGCAATGGCCATCGCGGCGGTGCTGAATCTGAGCAACCGAATGGTAATCGTTCTGCCGGTGACGGTAATCTGTGCCGTGCTCCTGCTGCGCACCGGGCAGAACACCCGCATCAAAGGGGATGCCGCAATTGCCATGATCTCCGTGGGCGCGCTGGCCTTTGGCTACCTGCTGATGAGCATGTTCTCCACCTCGGGCAATCTCTCGGGGGACGTATGCGGCGCACTGTTCGGCTCCACCTCTATTTTAACGCTGACCAAAGGGGAGGTTTGGCTGTGCATTGGGCTATCGGCGCTGGTGCTTCTCTTCTACGGTCTGTTCTATCACCGCATTTTTGACGTGACCTTCGATGAGACGTTTTCCCGCGCCACGGGAACCTCCGTTGATGCTGTCAACCTGATCATCGCAATCATCACAGCGGTAATCATTGTGCTTGCCATGAATCTGGTCGGCTCACTGCTGATCTCGGCGCTGATTATCTTCCCCGCCCTCTCAGCCATGCGGCTGTACCGCTCCTTCCTCTCCGTTACAATCGCCGCCGCGGTGATCAGCGTCACCTGTGCGCTGGTTGGGATTGTGATCTCCATCCTGGCCGGAACACCCGTCGGCTCCACCGTGGTCGCCACCGACGTAGCCGCATTCGCAGCCTGTGCCGCCATCGGACGGGCAAAAGGGGTTCAATAAGCCAAGTCCCCTGTGCTCAAATGACGAGCACAGGGGACTTAGTGTTTCTTGAGGCTTCCAGCAACAAAAAATCAGCAGACCGAACGGTCTGCTGAAATTGGCGCCCCCTGTTGGACTCGAACCAACGACCTGCGGATTAACAGTCCGTCGCTCTACCGACTGAGCTAAGGGGGCATATGTTGGCATTACCTATCTTCCCGGCAAGTCACCCTGCAAGTATTGTCGGCGCGGATGAGCTTAACTTCTGTGTTCGGGATGGGAACAGGTGGGCCCTCATCGCAATCAATACCAACTATGTCGGACGGGTATGTGCCCATCGTCTTATATGTTAAAACTCTTTTGAGTTCTAACTGCTTTGTTTCCTCTCGAAACACTGGTGAGGAAATGTGCTTGCGCATTTCCGAGCATTGTGTTTCGCATGAGGAGCTTTTGGTGACCCGTACCGGATTCGAACCGATGTTAAAGGCGTGAGAGGCCTCTGTCTTAACCACTTGACCAACGGGCCATTGGTGCACCTTCACGGACTCGAACCGGGGACCCACTGATTAAGAGTCAGTTGCTCTACCAACTGAGCTAAAGGTGCGTTTTTAATGACGCTTTCAGACTCCTACCAATACTTCACTTCCCTGACCCGCCCGGTATCGCTTCTGCATTCAAAACCGTTACCTTTGGTGGTCATTCAAGCTGTATCAATTCAAGTCCTCTTCGATACACCCTGAAAACTGAACATTGTTCCTTACTTCGCAATCATGTTCTGGCACTCACTGAGCCTGCGCTTTGGTCAAGCTTTCGGCTTATTAGTATCAG
>CAKTIM010000023.1 GCA_934565795.1 uncultured Oscillospiraceae bacterium | reverse complement strand
CAGGCCGCGGGTCGACAAATTGCCGACCCCTACGGATGGGTGCGGCAAGTGTCTCCCCTGGTGCGGTGGGTGTCTCCCCGCCTCGTAGGGGGCGGCAATCTGCCGCTCCGCTGGCTTCCGAAATTGAGGCAGTACGGTGAATGGTTTCGCCCTCGCGGGCGGCAGAATGTTTTGGTTACACGCCACTCAACGCACCGATTGGAAACCGCCAGGCCACGGGTCGACAAATTGCCGACCCCTACGGATGGGTGCGTGCGAAAAATTGGTATACCCCCCGTGCCACAACCGCGGTGGATATAGAACCCGGGGAACCGGGAAAATGATAAGGAGGAAATTCTATGAATTCCAAAGCAATCAAACGCCAACTGCTGGCAGCCATTGCAATGGTTCTGGTAGCCGCCATCGCTTTGGGCAGCTCCACCTACGCTTGGTTCGTCGCTTCTGGCTCTGTCACTGCTGAGGGCATGAAAGTTCAGGCCCAGTCCGAGGGCGGCTTGGCGATTCGCTGGGCCGGTGAAACCAGTGACCTGTGGGGAACCAGCGCATCTGCAAAGATGACGGATGCTGCCACCCTTCTGCCCGCTTCTACTTTTGATCTGAAATCCTGGACTTACGCGAAGGCTGCCGCAGCTAATAATTACGCTGCCGATAAAACAACATGGGAAGATGTTAGCGCTGACGTCATGGGCGCAGATGGAAAGACGTATGTTACCGACAATAACTATGTTGTTATGCAGAAATTTGAAATTCGTTCCACTTCTGTAGACGAACCCGCAAGCGGTCTGTTTGTCTCTGATGTCACCGTAACCCGGACGAACGAGAAGGATATTGATTCTGCTCTGAGAGTCGGCGTACGTCTTGTCAGTGATACCAATAATGTTTTCTACATTTACGGCCCTGTTCCCAATGCCACCGATGGCTATACTTGGACGAGTGGTGCGGATAAAGTGACCACAAAGACGGTTACTCTCGCTCAAAAAGGCACCGCAGAGGATACAAATTCTCAGCTTGTAACAAAGGGCACTGCCATTCCCAACGACAAAGGCACTCCTATCAAAGTTGAGATTTACATCTGGTATGAGGGTGAAGATCAGAAGCTGTACTCCGATAACTACAACGCCAACGACCTGGGTGTGAGCGTTCAGTTCAGCAGCTACGGTTACACCACTGCCTAATTTTCAAAATTTCTCCCGCCCCCAAAGGGGGGGGCGGGAACCCCCCTGGCATGATCGCATAACTTGATGCATCCGCCGTGGTTGTGGCACGGCGGGCATACCAAAGGGCACATGACATAGACAGAATGTGCCTTGTGGTATGCCGCGATTCCGGCAGAACGCCTGAGCGAAAATACGAAAGGAGCAGGGCGCTTGAATACGAAACCACGACACCTATGGCGCAGGCTGGTCACCGCCCTGTTCGCGGTGGCGGCGGCGCTGCTGAGCATGGCGGCGGCCACCTTCGCCTGGTACATCTACAACACCGCCGCCCGCACCACCCGTGTAGAGCTGGCGGCGGGCAGCAGCGTATCGCTGCAAATCTCCAACGCCTACGACGGGGTATACGGCTCCTCCACCGTGATGGAGAAATTCACCGGGAAGCTGGTGCCGGTATCCACGGATAAGATTTCCGGGGGCTTTCAAAAAGTGACCGGGTTTGGGTCGGAATACAATGCCGAGACGGGACAGTACCGCTCTGTGGCAAAGTTCTTTGCGCCCAGCATCCCGGAGGTCAACTACTACAAAACCTCCCTCTATCTGCGCACCAATTCCGAAGAGCTGGACATTTATCTGTCCGGCATCGGGTTTGAGGACGACAGCAGCCAGGATCCCATTTCCACCGCCATGCGGGTGGGGATCGTGGCGGAGGGGAAGGAATACATCTTCGCCATCAACACCGCCCACAATCCCAACGCGGACGACAACGGGGCGAAGGAGCCCCAGGGCGGGTATGTGCTGCGCAGCGACCGCACGGACGGGAGCACGGTGGCCTTCTCTCCCCTGACGCCGGAGAACTACTGCGATTACGACAGCCAGACCGGCGTGGTGACGCTGCGGCCCAGCTCCACGGCGCTGTTTCAGGTCTCCGGCAACGGGAGCGGCGGGTATGGAACGCCGGTAAAGGTGGACGTCTACCTGTGGCTGGAGGGGTGCGACGAGGACTGCACCCTGAACCTGCAGGCGCACACCATGGAAAACATCGCCCTGAGCTTTTCCGGCGCGGCAAAGGCAGGTGGCTGACGGATATGGAACGAAAGCAGGCCCGCAGCGCCGTATGGATGGCGGCGATTTCGGCGGTGGCGATATGTATCGCGCTGGTGGGCATCACCTATGCGTGGTTCACCTTTGACCCCTATACCAAGGTGACGCCCATGGAGGGCAAAATCTCCGAGGGCAGCGCCAATCTTCTGATCTCCGAGAGCCGGAGCGGCCCCTTTGACAAGCAGTGCGAGCTGCATCCGGCGAGCCTGCCCCAGGTGCTCAGCCCGGTATCCACGGCGAACTTATCCAGCTTCTACACCGCCGCCCGGCAGAACAAGGAGGGCATCACCACCCACTTCCGGGAGGTGAGCGGGGAGATCGGCAATTATCTGATCTCCGGCACGGTGTATCTGCAATGCAAGGGCGGCAGCTGCACGGTGTATCTGCAAGCGCCCCCCCTGGCCCTGGGAACGGACGGGCAATGGCTGGCCGCCGGGCGGCTGGGCCTGAAAATCACCGGGGGCGACGGGCGCGTGAGCAGCTACATCTTCCGGCTGGACGCCCTGGGGAGCACCGCCGGGGCGCAGGAAAGGAAAACCATCACGGCGGACAATTCCGTGGTAGCCGGGATCACCGGCGACGGAAGCCCCAGCTTTTCCGCCGACCCCTCCCGGTCGATCGGAGACTATCTATACGGAACCGGGACGCCCCAATCGCTGTGCGACCTGGCCATGGACGAAATCGCCCAGGTGGACTACTGGGTCTACCTGGAGGGCTGCGACACCGCCTGCTACAACCCGGTACAGTCCCGCGACGTAGCGTTGCAGCTGGGCTTTACAGGCAAGGCGGATGCGTAGGGGCGGATATTAGCCGCCCGAAAGGTAATGGGTCTGAGCTGTCAGTTAAATGAAAACCGCCCAAAATCTTTTACTGCGTAGGGGTCGGCAATTTGTCGACCCGCAACCTGGCGGTTTAGGCAGCAGAACGTTGAATGGAAGCAGGTTGCGGCCACATCCAAAAGCTTCCCTTGGGAAGCTGGCAGGCCGTAGGCCTGACTGAAGAGGGCCACCGCAGTACGTTCTTTATTAAGGGCAAGTTGAATGGTATGCACCAATCCGTAGGGGCGGATATTAGCCGCCCGGAAGGTAACGGACGTGAGCGGTATAGACGAAACGCTCAATCCCGGTAGATGGCGGGTCGACAAATTGCCGACCCCTACGAACTCAGAAACTTTTGGTGGTGTCCATTCAACTGACGGCTCTATTCCGCAACGTTGCGGGCGGCTGGTATCCGCCCCTACGGGCTCAAAGTATTGAACACTCTACAAATATAATAAAGGAGGTGGCAGTTATGAAAAGGGTTTGGCATTGGATGAAGATGGTTTATTTTGCTCTGCTGTTTTTATCGGCGGGGGCGGCGTTTATGGCTGCTACCTTTGCATGGTTTACGGCCAACGAGAAGGTGGAAACCAGCCGGGTGACCTCGCGGACGGGGAGCGCGCAACTGGAATTACAGATCAGCCGGGAAAACTTTTCGCCGAGTGCCGGCGGGGAGGTGGCGCTGAAAGCGCCTACAAATGCCCTGATGCCGGTTTCCACCAACGATCTGAGCAGCTTCGTATACTGTCCGCTGACCAACGACGGCTATGCCCAGCGCTTTTTACCGGCGGACGAAACACTATATTATCACGACACAATTTATCTGCGGGCCAGCGGCGACGGGCTGCCGGACGGAACCAAGCTGGCGCTGTATCTGGACGACGCCTATTCCATCACCCAATCGCTGCAGGGCGAGCTGCTGACGGCGGCGCGGCTGGGGCTTCGGTTTGACGACGGGACGGCGAAGGTCCTCTCCCTGAGCGACGTGAACGACGGCCCCGGCAACACCCGGCTGAACGGCGTGGTGCTGGGCAGCGGCAAGGTGATTACCCTTTCCGGCGGCACGGCCCAGGCGGCGGACGACCCGGCTGCTCCCCTGGCGGATTTCCTGATCTCAAACGGAAGCACGCCCCTGGCGGAGCTGGAGCTGAACCGGGTCTACCGGGTGGACATTTACTTCTATCTGGAGGGCTGCGACCCGGACTGCACCGGCGAAAAGGTGGCGCTGGACACCGCCTCGCTCCAGCTGGCCTTTTACGGCGTGAGCGCGTAAGGAGGCGGGCAGATGGAAAAGAAACCTTCCCGCAAACTGGTATCCTCCTCCGTACTGCTGGTGCTGATTGCTCTGGTGAGCGTCACCGCCGCCACGGCGGCCTGGATGACCATTGCGGATCACACGCGGGTGAACACCATGCGCATCGATGTGACCAGCGGCGCGAACCTGCGATTTGACTTAGACCCCCATGAGGAATTCGACGACTATGTAAAGGTGCTGACCTTTGAGGACATTGCGGCGCGGATCGCCCTGGATCAGGGCTACCGGCCCCAGGACAATCCGCTGACCCCCGTGACCACCAGTGACTGCGTTCGCTTTGTGCTGGAGGATGGGGAGGGGGCAAAAAAGGAATACTACCTGGACTTCACCCTGCACTTTATGGCCACCACGGACATGGTGGTGCACCTGACCAGCGCCGGGGTGGGCGGGACGAAGATATCCTCCCCCAACGCGGCGCTGCCCCCGGCCATGCGCATCAGCTTCACCGCCGAGAGCACCAGCGTCTACGACCCCGGCATGGGCGGCGTCTCCCGGCCCGGCTACGGCGGCAAGGTATTCGGCCTGGCAAGCGGGGACAGCATCACCTATGACCAGTCCAATACCCTGTTCACCCTGAAAGAGGGCGTGGACAAGGAGGTGCACCTGCGTATCTGGCTGGAGGGCACCGACGATAACTGCACCGACGAGCTTCGGGGCGCGGAATACAACATCCAACTCCGCTTTGTCGGCACGGACGAAAACGGTAAGATTCTGGAGGATTCCCGGTCTGCCGCCCACCGTGCGGGCAACTGACGCGGGGAAGAAAAGAGGAAATGACTATGAAAGCATTAAAACGTGTGGGCGGGATTCTGATCAGCGTCGTCCTGTGGGCGGTGATCCTGCTGGCGGCCCTGTTCGCCTTTACCACCCTGGCCACCAAGGACACCAACCATGTGGCAAGTCTGGCGGGTTATACGCCGCTGAGCGTGGTTTCCGACTCCATGTCGCCCACCTTTGACGCCGGTGATCTGATCATCATCCGCAAATGCGACCCCGCGACCCTACAGGAGGGGGACATCGTCACCTTCCACACCATCATCAACAATGAGTTCTCCCTGAACACCCACCGCATCACCGAGATTCAGGAGGACGGCGGCGCGCGCAGCTACGTGACCAAGGGCGATAACAACGCCATCGCCGACGTGCACATGATTACCGACGGCGACATTGTGGGCCGGTTCGTCACCCGGCTGCCGAAGTTCGGCAAGGTGGTTGACTTCCTGTCCAGCAGCATGGGCTTCCTGCTGGTGATCGTGCTTCCGCTGCTGATCTTCTTCGTATATCAGGTTTATCACCTGGTAACGGTGAGCATCGACCTGAAAAAGGCGCTGGCGGTGGAAAACGTCCAGGAAAGCGGCCAGGCCGAGGACATGCTGGCCCAGGCGGCCAAGGCCAAGGAAGAGGCGGAAAAGGCCAAGGCAGAGGCCGAGGCCGCGCTGGCCGAGGCAAAGCGGCTGAAAGAGGAAGCCGAGAAGCAAGCAAACCAACAGTAAACAGACATGGAAGTGAAGGAAGCGCATGAGTGAATTTCTGAAATTTGCCTTTGAAGAAATCTCCCAAATCGTCTACAACGCCGCCGCGGTGCTGGTCGCCGCGGGCAAGCTGCTGGTGACGGGCTGGCGGGACTACTTCAACATCTTTTTCAGCTACTTCCCCACCCTGGGGATTTTCGGCAAGATCCTTTCCGCATTGCTGATGCTGATTCTGATCGCCATTCCCGTATTGGCAATTTTTCTGCTGGTGCGCTCCCTGGTGGTGCGGCACCGGCTGAAGAAGGACAGAACCGACAACACCGAGCTATACCGGGAGATCGGCCGGCTGAACCGGCAGGTGCTGAACCTGGTCGAGGAGAAAAACAAGATTCTGGCGCTGAAGGTCAACGCCATGGGCGGCACGGAGCACATCCCCTATCTGGGCGCTTCCGCCCTGACTGAGGACACCCTGCCCACCGTGGGCAACATCACCGGCATTCCCCAGCCCGGCGGGGCGGGAACCGTGGCCAATGCGGAAATCCACATTGCCAACGGCTCCGTGAAGGCCGCCGAGGAGGAATCGCAGGAGCAGGCGCAGAAGAGCCGCTTCCCCAAGCTGACGCTGGTGGACAACAAATATCTGGACTATATCCCGCCTGTGTTTGACGAGGAGGTCACCCTGGAGCAGCTGGTGGAGGGCTACCGCCGCTTCGCTTGCAGCCAGATGCACCTGTTCTACAACATGGAGATCATCCGTCGCTTTGTGGCCGGCATGGCATCGAGCAAGCTGCTGATCCTGGAGGGTATCTCCGGCACCGGCAAAACCAGCCTGCCGCACTCCTTCAGCCGCTTCCTGGAAAATCCCGCCACCATGGTTTCCGTGCAGCCGTCCTACCGCGACCGCACGGAGCTGCTGGGCTACTTCAATGAATTCTCCAAGCGCTTCAACGAGACGGAGTTCCTGCGCTCGGTGTACGAGGCCAACTATCGCCAGGAGCCGAGCATGATTATCCTGGACGAAATGAACCTGGCCCGTATCGAATACTACTTCGCCGAGATGCTGTCCGTGCTGGAAATGCCCAGCCATGACGAATGGGTGGTGGATCTGGTGCCGACCGGGTGGCCCACCGATCCCAAGCTGCTGTTCGGCGGTAAGATTCGGGTGCCGGATACCATCTGGTTCATCGGCACCGCCAACAACGACGACTCCACCTTTACCATCACCGACAAGGTGTATGACCGCGCCATGCCCATCGAGCTGAACGAGCGGGCCGCGCCCTTTGAGTGCGAGCCGCAGGGCCCCTGCCGGATTACCAGCGCGCACCTGATGGCCATGTTCGAGCAGGCCAAGCGGGACTATCCCATCACCCCCGCCACTCAGGCAAAGCTGGAGAAGCTGGACGGCTACCTGCAAACCCGCTTCAAGCTGGCCTTCGGCAACCGTATCATCAAGCAGATGAACGACTTCATCCCCGTATACGTCGCCTGCGGCGGCAAGGAGCTGGACGGCATGGACTACATCGTCGCCCGCAAGGTGCTGAAGAAGCTGGAGAGCATGAACATCACCTTCGTCCGCGACGAAATCCGCAGCCTAATCGAGTACATCGAAAAGGTGTTCGGCAAGAGCAATATGCCCGACAGCAAGGCATACCTGAACCGCATCCAGAACCTGTTCTGAGCAGCCTCTGAATCAATCACCCAAAGGGGGACGCCGCTATGGCCAATACCATTACCGATCTTTACTTAAAATATGTGAATAAGGTGGGTAAAACCCTGGAAAACGATCGGTATTTCCAGTACCTGTTTGAAATGGTTCAGGCAGGCGACACCACCCTGCGGCAGACCCACCAGATATTGCACAAGGTGGTGGACGAGCGCTGGCTCTCCACCATCGAAGAGAGCCTGGACGCCCTGAACCGCATCACCGAGCACCCCCGGCGGTTTGTGACCACCAACGAAGAGGTGGTGCCCGTGGAGCTGGCCCGGAAGATCACGGCGGACAGCGTGCGTCACCTGAGCATGCACACCCAGTTTATCGCCGGAAGCAAGGATGGCGAGGTGCATCCCACCCGCATTCTGAACGTTACCAGCGAGGAAACCTACAACCTATACGAAAACCGCTTCATTTACCACCTGATCCAGCGGCTCGTCACCTTCATCGACAAGCGGACGGACGTGATCTTCTGGTCGACCGGCGATGAGACCCGCAACACCCTGCAAATGAAGAGCAGCGTGGACGACGCCTACGAGCAGATCGAATACAAGCTGGAAATGACGGTGAAAAACCGGCAGAGCTTCGCTGAAAACGACAGCGACAACATGCAGGTATTTATGCGCATCGACCGGGTGCGCCGTATGGTGATGGCCCTGCGCAACAGCTCCTTCTGCGAGCTGATGGCGGGCTGCTCCCGCGTGCGCAGCCCCATCCAGCGCACTAACCTGATTACCAAAGACCCGGATTACCGCACCTGCCTGCGGCTGTGGCAATTCCTAGAGAGCTACGAAGAGGTGGGCTACACCATCGACGTGCGGGACAGCGCCCTGGAATTCGACGAGGAATACCTGCTGCAGCTGCAATCCAACCTGATTACCAACTACACTGTGTTCAAGAGCCTTCTGGAGGCTGACACCAGGGATCTGGACGAGATTCCGCCGAAAAAGCGCAAGGTCATCAAGCCCAAATTTATCAAGCAGATCGAAGAGCAGATTGTAGATGACTACAACATCCCCGATGTGGAGATTCGCAAGGTCATTATCGAGGAGGTCACCCAGGCCCAGCTGGACGCCGAGGCCAAGCTAGCCGAGGAAACCCAGCTGCGTCAGGCCGCCGAGGCTGCCCGGGACGATGCCGAAAAGGCCCTGAAGGAATACCGCTGGCAGGCGGACTTCCAGCTGGCCGAGGCAGAGCGTCAGGCGGAGGATCGGCTGGCCAAGGTCAAGGCCGACGCCGCAGCCGCCCAGGACGCCGCCCAGGCTGCCCTGGAAAAGGAACGGATGGAGGCCGCCGAGCGGGAGGCCGCCCTGACGCACCAGCTGGAAACGCTCCGCGCCGAGGCCGCCCAGGCAAAGCTCCAGCTGGAGCAGGACGCCGCCGAAAAGGAGGCGGCGCTGAATGCCCAGCTGACCCAGACCAGGCAGGAGGCCGCCGCGCAGCTTCAGCAGGCGGGCGACGCCGCAGCCGCACGGGAGGCCGCGCTGAACGACCAGCTGGAGCAATTCAAGCAGGCCGCCCAGGGCCGTTTGGAAAAGGCAAAGGCCGAAGCCGCCGCGCGGGAAACCGCGCTGGCAAACCGGGCCGAGGCTGCCAAGCGCCGGGCCAGGGAATCCATCAACTACGCCCACGACCAGCAGCGGGAAATGGCCGCTTCACTGAAATCCGTCCAGGCTGCCCTGGAAAAGGCCATCCAGGAGCGGGACAACGCCCTGCGGCTGGAGCAGGCCGCCCAGGCGCGGGCCGACCGGGAGGCCGCCGCGCGGCAGGCTGCCGAGCGCCGGGCCGAGAAGCGGGGCCGCCGCCTCTTCGGCTCCCGGAAAGAGGAGCCGGACACGCAGGAAATCAAATAACGCGTAAATCAAGCCCCCTGTGCACGGGCTTTGGGAAGCAATATGAAACTGAAATGGTTATCCTATCTCATCAATACCCTCGCAATTTTGCTCATCGCGGCGTCCCTGTTCGTGCTGCTGGCGGTGGTGCTGACTCCGTCGGGGCAGGTGCCCCAGGTGATGGGGTTCAGCATCCTGCGGGTGCTGACGGGGAGCATGGAGCCGGAAATCCCGGAGCAATCCATGCTGCTGGTGCAGAAAACCGACCCGAAGGAGCTTCAGGTGGGGGATATCATCACTTTCTTCTCCCCCGACCCCACGCTGAACGGCGCGCTGAACACCCACAGGATCGTGGCAATCACCCCCCAGCGCAGCGGCCTGCAATTCACCACCAAGGGTGACGCCAATGTGCTGGCCGATCAGCAGAGCGTGAGCGAGGCGCAGGTGGTGGGCAAGGTGATCTTCGTCTCTCCCCTGCTGGGCAAGCTGGTGGGGCTGATCTCCACGCCGCTGATTTTCGGACTGCTGATTCTGGTGCCGCTGCTGATTATGCTGGTGTGCAACCTGGTCGGCGCACTGCGGTCGGCTGCCCGGCTGGCCCGGGAGGAGGAGGAAGCCGCGGTGCGGCAGGCCCTGGAGGAGATGAAGGCCAAACACGCCGAGAGCAGCGGGAAGGAGACGTGAAAAATCCATGGAGGAGAAACACAAATCGGATAAGTCCCCCGAAACCGCGATATTGAACGCCCGCAGGCAGATCACCCGCAGCGTGCTGCTGGCTCTGGCGGCGCTGGCCGTGATTGTATTTGCCTGCTTCGCCTGGTTCGTCAGCACCAAGGATGTCACCGGCTCCCTGGGCGCGGTACGCCTGACGGGCAGCAAATTTGAGCTGGCCAGCGCAGGCGGCGAGGGTGCCTACGATAAAATACTGCCGGAGGAATGGAACGTCACCGGCGACACCTGGAAAAGCGGTGACCTTTCCGGCACCCAGACGGGCAGACAGAGCGCCATTCTGTGGCGGCTGACGGATGAAAGCAATTTAAACAATCAGTCCGGCAAGGACACTGTGGGCATTCAGCCCGGCTCCCATGGAAAGCTGCAATTCTACGTGATCCCCCAGAGCAGCGAGGAGCTGCACCTTCAATTCCACCTGGAGCTGATCCCCCTGGGGCAGAACGATGACGGCAGCCTCTATGAAATCAGCAGTGACGCTACCCTGCACCAGCTGCTGCTGGGGCACCTGCTGTTCTATCAGGAAGATAATAGCCAAAAAGCCTGGGTAGACTGCCGGACGGGCAGCTTTAAGCTGGACTTTACGGAGTGCGAAGGGGGTCAGCCGATCCTTGTCACCCTTAACTGGACTTGGCCGTACCTGCTGGAGCATGTAAAGGATCAGACCGATGTGGTTGCATGGATGGGAGAATCCTCCAATTACTTTTTCTACAATGATGGCGCAGAAATTCCCACCGTTGACCTGAATAATCAATATTCTGTCTTTGACCGGCTGTTCAACAATGCCGACGACTATATCGGCACCCATACCGCAGGGGTGTTTCTGCGGCTGACCGCTCAAATCGTATGATGAAAGGAGGGGGCATGATGTCCCACGAGGAAAACAGGAAGCTTCACCGGCGCTCGCTTCTGCTGATTGCAGCGCTAGCAGGGGCCATCGTGCTGACCCTGGCTGCCGGAACGCTGGCGTGGCTGCGCTATGACCGAAGCCTGCAAACCGCCGCCATGATTCAGGTGCCCACCCTCTCCATCCGCGGAAGCACGGACGATGCGATTCCCATCGACCTGGGAGAAATCGATGTATCCGGGGCCGGAAGCAAATCGGTCATATTCCGGGTGGTGTCCAATCCCGGCACCCGTTACCTGGTGCAGCTGGCCCACACCACCAACATTCCCCTCACCTACACCATTTACCCCGCCTCCACCTCCGGCACAGGCTCCTCCGTTACGGAGAGCGGCGTCACCTGTTATTACAGCGCCGCGCTGGATGGCGCGTATCTGAATCAAAATGGTACGCAGCATGAAGCCACCTATGGAACCTACGGGAACGTGCAGAAAAACGCTGAGCCGCTTTACTGGCAGTCCGAGGTGCAGACCAGCGATGCAGGCGACGACTTTTACGTCCTGGTGGTCAGCTGGAGCGGCGGGCTGAAAAACGACAAGGAGACCGACATGATCTACCTGACGGCGGGCATTGGAGGTGCGGCATGATGAAGCGAACCAAGCGTGCCCTGCTGATTCCCCTGCTGAGCCTGCTGTGCATTGCGGTGCTCGCGGCGGGAACCTACGCCGCCTATACCACCCACGCTTCCGTCAAGCGGGTGGTCTCCACCCAGGCCAATCAGACGGAGCTGCGTTTCTCCTCCAACTATCTGTCGCCGTGCTGCACAACGGCTTCCGATGGCTATGCCCAGCGGATCGTCAGCGTGGGCAGCAGCGCGGATGTGTCCTTTGGCGTGACGGTATGCAACTATCCCCAGGACGACCTTTCCCAGGTCAACGAGGCCAACATTGCCTACACCCTCTCCGCCTCCCTCGTAGATCAAAATGGGGCAAGCATCAGCGTGAACGGCGTGACAGTAAATGGGAACGCTCTTTCTTGCAGCTTTAACGATACGCTGCCCGGCGGGCAGGCGACCCAGCATCTGTACGTCGTCAGCATTCCCGCCAGCGCCATAAGCGCGCTGAGCGACGCATACCTCCAGCTGGTAGCAACGCCCACCGACGGCACAGCCACCGGCGGGATGAAGCTGGCAGGGCGGCTGAAAATTGTACCCTCTGCCGGGCAGGCTATCGGATGGACGGGAAATTTTACCGACAGCCTCAGCAATCCGACCCAGCTGGACGCCTTTAACTACGAAATTTCCGGCTCCGCCCAAGGGACTGTGACCCTGACATGGGACAGCACCAAGGTTACCCTGGGCCAGTGGTCGCAGGCGCTTCTGGGTGTGGGCAATACCTCCCCTGTCAGCTTTTCAGTTGGCGGGGCCGATCAGCCCACCAGCTACCGCCTGCAATTCTACCGGGTAGACGGCATCCCCGATGGTGAGACGGAGGCACAGGTCAGGCAGTATGTCACCTGCTCCTTCGCCGCCGGTTAAAGCCGCCCCCTTTGAACAGTGTTTCCTCAGAAAGGAATGATCCGACATGACAAGCAAGCGAACCAGATTGATTGCAATGCTGCTGGCAGCTTCGCTTTTTCTGAATACGGCTGTGCTCCCCATCGGGGCAGAAGCGCCCCAGGAGCCGACGGTGCAGGAGGCAGTGGAGCCAACCCAGGCCCCCGTCTCTGAGCCTGCGGCCCCGGCTGCCGAAGAGCCGACCCAGCCTGCCGAAACACCGGCCCCCGCTACGGAAGCGCCCACCGAGGCTCCTACCGCAGCCCCCACGGAAGCGCCGACCCAGGCCCCCACCGAGGCAACGGAGCCGACGGTGCCCACCGAGACGCCCACCCAGGCGCCCACGGAAGCGACGGAGCCGACGGAGGAGACCGAAGCGCCCACCGAGCCGACGGAGGAAACCGAGGCCCCCACCGATCCCACCGAGGAGACGGAGGAGCCTACCGACCCCACCGAGGAAACCGAGCCGGAGCTGGACGAGGCAGCGCTGCTTGCCGCCCAGCAGGAGGGCTTCGAGCAGGCGATCCAGTATTATAAGTCCATGCCCGTCACCAGCGGCCGGGATATGCCGCTGGAATGGTGGTATGTGATGACCGGCAGGGTCACCATGCGGGAGCCTGACCTGAGTGTGCTGGAGCGGGCCTCCGCCCCGGCTGACGAACCCCAGGCCGACCCGGAAGCCCTTTCCGAGGCCGAGGTCGTCCCCTATGCGCAGCTGCTGGGGGATTGGTCTGACTATGTGGTGTTCCCCGGCGAGATCACCGTCCGCACCGCAGGCGAGCTGATCCTGCTGTCCTATGTTAGCCCCCGGGCCTATGAGCACAGAACCATTACTCTATTGGCGGACGCCGGGCTGGAATTTGACCTTGTTACCCCCATCGTGGTGAACGAGGGCAGCGAATACGAGCAGAGGCTGGACTTTCTGGGCCTGGGTGCGCTGGATGCGCCCTTTGCCGGGATTCTTCGCTTCGGCGCGCTGTCCGAGGGGATCTACTTTGTGCTGAGCCGAGCGCTGTTCACCGGGCTGTACTGTGATGCCCAATTCCTGAATCTGGAAAATCAGAATAACCCCATCCGCCTGGAGAGCCGGGCCGAGTATGCCTCCGATGGGCTGCTGGCCGTGCATGTGCTGGGCGAAAGCGGAATGGAGGCCGACTGGCATGTCCAGCTGAACGCCCCCACCGCCGAGGACGGGAAGCATTACTGCCTGCCCAGTCTGCTGGGCGTGATGTACGGAAACGCCAATGTCCACCTGACCCTGACAGACATTTCTCAATTGGAGCCGTCTGCCAGAGGGTACCTGTGCGCCTCTATGTATGGCAACGCGGCGCTGAACGCGGTGGGCGTGACCCGGCAGTTTACCGGCGACCTTGCCGCCGCCCTGGTCGGCACCCTTTCGGCGGACGCTGCCCTGCACACCGACGCCCAGGCGGAGCCGACGGAGACTGCGCCCGAAGAGGCGGCGCTGACCGAGGAAGAATATCTGGCGCGGCTGGAAAAGGCCGTTGCCTACTATAGCGCCCTGCCCCTGATTCCCGGAGAAATGCCCCTGGAATGGTGGTATGTGGTCACCGGCCAGGCCACCCCCGGCTCCGCCGTGGCAGGACTGGTCATCAACGGCAGCGACTTCCTGCGCTGCCTAACGGAGGAGCCCCCTGCCGACGAACCCGCCGCAGAGGAGCCAACCACCCCCCAGCCGGACGTCCCCACCCAGCCGGACACGGAGGAACCCACAGACGCCACCCCACCCGCGCAAACCGAGCCACCCGCAGCCGAGAGCAGCCCCCCTGCCCCAGCCACGGACAACCTCGCCGATGCGCGGGTCGTCCCCTATGCGGATGTAGTTGACGACGGCATCGCCCTATATGCAATCACCAATGCTGACCTCAACAGCGACACCCTGAGCATTAATTCTGCAGATGATCTGATTTACCTGTCTGCGGTAAATGCAAGCCAGTATCAGAATAAAACACTGCTAATCAGAAGCGGCGACGGCGGCTCCGATCACAATCTGTCCGGCACCGCGTTCTCGGGACTGGGCAGCGAAGCTGCCCCCTTCAGCGGAACGCTTTCCTATATTTCAGGTTCAGAGGCCGTCTCCTTTGTAATCGACCGGCCTTTGTTCAATGCGCTCTCCAGCAGTGCCCAAATTGCATCCATTAACCTGAAATGCGCGGTGACGGCAGCAACAGACGGTCTGCTGGCCCAGACGGTCACCAGCGGCGGAAGTGCCTCCTGGGCCGTTAAGCTTATGGAAGCCCCTGTGGAAGTGGGAAAAACCCACTGTCTCTCCTCCCTGATCGGCACCATGAAGTCTGGGGCGGATGTGACACTTCAGGTGACGGACGAAACCGGCCTGAGCGTACAGGGCAGCGGCTTTCTCTGCGCCAAAATGGAGGCGGATACCAAGCTCACCGCCTCCGGCCTGCCTGATGCCATCACCGTCAGCGGCGGCAGCGCCGACACCGGCAGCCTGGTTGGCTCCATGGGCGACAACGCAGTGCTGAACGTCGCCCTTAGCAGCACCTTCACCCCCACCGTCACCGCCAGCGGCGGCAGCGCAGGCGGTCTGGTAGGCAGCATGGGCAGCAACACAACGCTGGATGTTGCATCTGCCATCACCGTCAATGTAAAAAATACAGGCGGCAACGCAGGCGGCCTGGTGGGCAGCATGGCCAGCGGTGCGAACCTGAGCGTACAGAACAACGTTACCGCCCAGGTCTCAGAATCCGTCAACGATGCCGGTGGCATCGTTGGCAGCATGGCGGGCAATGCCAGCCTGACCGTATCTGCCGAGGTTGCCGCCACGGTCTCCAACAAAAGCGGCAATGCAGGCGGTCTGGCAGGCAGCATGGGCAGCACCGCCAGCCTGGTTCTCTTGTCTGCCATCACCGTTGATGTGGCAAATAAAAGCGGCAGCGCAGGCGGCTTAGCAGGCAGCATGGCCGACAGTGCCAGCCTACACGCCGATAAAGCCATTTCCGTCATTCAGGTGACAGGAACCACATATGCAGGCGGCATCGTCGGCACCTGCACGAACCCCACGTTTGCCTTTGGGGATACCGCATCCATCCAAGCCAACTCTAATGCCTCCGCCATCAGCTGCGCAGGCGCTGCAGGTGGTATTGCAGGACAGATGGTTTGGAGCAGCGGTGACGTTGCAATGACCGTGCTGCCCATTCGTGATCTGGCAATTACAAATGGTGACAGCGGCGGCCTGTACGGTGCACTGCAGAACAGCGGAAAAGAAATCACAATCTCTTATCCAGGCAAGGCTCTCGTCTCGAATGTCACGCTCACATCCCGTGGTTATTATAGCGCAAACGGTGGTTGCTGCGGCGGCCTGATCGGCTGGTACCAGGCGACGGCGGCCAACAGCACTTTAATTGTCAATACCAATGTCCAAATCAAATCCATATCCGATGCCCCGTTCGCAGGCGGCTTTGTCGGTGCGCCCCAGAGTAACAGCCATATTCTGAAGCTCTCCGGCAAGGTCACCATGGAGTCTGCCGCCAGAATTCAGCTTCTGGGCGGCCTGGTCGGAGCTGTGCGGCAGAATACCGCCTATGTGGAGATTTCCAACGCCGCTGTCCAGATTGACAGCTATGACACCATCAATCTTTACGGCGGTCTGATTGCAGAGCTGGAGGACAATGGGAGTCTCCTATATGTCGGCGAAAATGTGGATCTGTCCGGCACAACCATCACCGGCGTAGGCAGCGTAGGCGGTCTGGTGGGCAGGATGCTGTCCGGCGTTCTGTATATCGCTAAAAATCCGATCATGCCCAGCAAAGCAACAAATGTCCCTGGCGTAGATGTTCGCGGCTGGGTTCTGGGCGAGCGTGGAAACACCCTGGTGTGCACCGAGGAAGACTGGACGCCCAACGCCGGCGCTGCATATCAGATGAACGACACCAATAAGTGGGGTCAGGTGCTTTCTCTCAAGAAGTTCCCCGGCTTGGTTACGCTGGATACGACCGCGCATACCGTCACCATCAATGAGCTGGTTTCGGCAACAGGCGGCGTTTATTCCATCGGGAATATTCTGGAGTTTGCCTCCGTGGCGCTTCGGATGCAGCTGAATCCGAAAGGAAAGCTGATAATCCCCAATGACGTGGGAGCAAATGTCTCTCTGAAGCTGACGGCGGATATCGATCTGACGGATACCGGTCTGACCGGCCTGACCCGGGATCATAACAGCAGCAATACCTTTAACATCACCCTGGACGGCAATGAAAAGAAAATCACTCTCCCCAGTCTGACGGTTTTTGCCTCCTCAGGTGCCCACAACCGGCAGGGGCTGATTGCTCAGCCAGCTACGCTGACGGTAAAAAACCTGACGGTCGGCGGCACCGGCAATATCGACTCGCTAAGCGATGGCGTTCACTCCGGCATTGCCTGCGAGGTAGAAGGCCCCGCCGCACTGACAGGGGTTACATCGGAAATCGTATGGAATTTCAGCGGCACCTCCGGCGGGGGCACCAAGCTCTCCGGCATGATTTCGGAGATCACCCGCGACGGAAAGGCCGTTACCTTTGACAGCTGCACCTGGACTGGCTCCATCACTGACAGCTCCAGCGGCTCCAGCCACAATGCCGGTTTCCTTGCCTACATCAACAAGGCGGGCACCAATATCTCAGTCAAAAGCTGCCAAATTGCTGGCAGCATCACCCACGAGCCATTCGCTGGCGAGGCGCCCGTAGGAGGCCTGATTGCCCGCATTCAGGGGAGCAATACAACTCTATCCATTGAAAGTCTGTCGGTAAGCGGATCGTCGATTACCGTTCTAACCCAGTGGGGTTGGGGGCAGTGCGGCGGTTTGTTGGGCTATGAATGGAAGGATACTGCCGCCACTTTCACCGGCGTAACCATTGAAAATTCCTCCCTAAAAACGGATCGCAGCTTTGGTGGCCTGATCTACAAAGGCTCTGGCTACTGGAAGCTGACTGAAAAAAATGGCATCAAATTCACCTCAGGAAATACCTTTGAGGGAAAATCTGACGACGGCACTCCCAGCGCATTGCTGGTCTGCAACGGTACAGAGAATCCTGCCCTGTATCTGGAGGTGCTGTATCAGTCCTACGATGACAGCGGGGCAACGGTGACGCTGACCAATGGCCAATACTTCGATTCCCTGATGGGCAAGAGCATTGCAGGCGACGGAAACGACGCAATTGTATCCATCGCAACCGCCGGGAGTACCGACGCCACCCCTCATAAAATTGATATCGGTTCCTGCAACACCTTCAAGACCCATATCAGCGACGCATTCAAGAACCCCCGCACCCGTTACGACTACAATCTGGATTCTTTCGACCGGGACACTGCATCAGATGGAACGATCAGCACCCCGGAGGAAATGGTGCTGTGGAGCGCGTATCACCGCTGCAACCAAAACCTGGAGAAATACTTTATCCGGGGCAATGGACAAACCATCAGCGGCACCATTGATCTGAACGGCTACGCGTTCTATCCCACGCCCTATGAGGGAACCTCTATTACAGACGCCACCATTATCTTTGCATTTGAGGTGCTGGAATCCATCGAGCAAAGCGGGAGCAACATTCTGCTCTCAGACAGCAATCGGCAGCACTACGGAATGCATACGGGCATCTTCTCCCAGGCGGTGGGCACTGGGACAATGACCGTAACGGATTTGACCCTGCAAGGCACCGTGGGGGGCTACAACAACCAGTATGGCGCACTGATCCGGGGTGACGCCCGCGGCAACAACGTCAACAACATTCTGACGCTGAATATTCAGGGCGTACTGCTGGATGGTATCCGCGTCTATCCTGCCCCCAGTGCGGATAAGATAACGCCCCTGTTGATTTGGAGTATTGGCAGCTACACCACTCTGAATATGAGCGAGGTACAAACGGTAGCTAACTCCTACGCAGCATCCGGCAAGGCTGCAAGCAGCCTGATTGGCTACGCAGGCAGCGACAATGCCGAATACATCCAGCTGCACTTTAGCAAAATGCAGCTGCAGGAAAGCGGGGAAACATCCAAGGACTGCACCATCTTCACCCGCGCTCTGTTCCTTGAAAGCTTCAAATACTCCGACGACACCTGCCGGGGCGTATACAACTTCGTGAACAGCGACCCCTACACGCTGGGCCGGGAGCTGTCCAATACTGAGGGCGGAAGTGTTTCCGGCCGCAACAATGGAGAGCAATATTGGTTCTACCAGCAATATGATGACAGCGGCTATGAATACAAGGTCGTTGACCCGAACGGCTCCCCTGCGGGTACCTTTGTGAACTATACCCGCTATGTCCATGAAAAAGAGGATAACGAAAAGGTTCACGAGCTGGATATCAACCTGGTCTCCCCCGACCTGCTGGTGGGCTGCGGCACCTATTCCCACCCCTACATCATCTCCAGCCCGAAGCAGCTGCAGGCTCTTGCCCAGGCCATTCAGAACGGCGGCACCCGCTCCGGCTGGAAGGTCAAGGTCAGCATCCCGGTAATGGACAGCAACTGCGACTTTTCTCAGCAGAACGGTCACACCGCTGAAGCCCTTCAGGCAGACGGAACAGAAGCGGTGCGGGACGGCGAGAGAGTGTACACCAGCACCGCCGACAACTGGACATCCGATGCAGGCACCATCGACAACGGCAAAATGCTGCGCTATCTGCGCAACGCCTATTACAAGATCACCGAGAGCTTCACCCTCAAGGACTGGACAGGCCTTGGCACGAAGGAAACCGACCAGCAGTTCAGCGGCGTGATCGTGGGCGGTGATGGCGTCACCATTACCATCAGCAGTCACAAGACCTATAGCCAATTTGGCGGCCTGGTCAAGTTCAGCCGGGGCTGTGTGGTCAAGGATTTGGCCATCCAGTATGCGGAAAACGGCGCGCCGGTCATTTCCTGCAGCCAGGTACCTTCCAACGCGGATGCCAGCTTCTTTGGCGGCGTAGTCGGCTGGTGCTGGGGCGGCGACACAGTGATCGATAACGTAAAAGTTACCTACGCCTCCCAGCCCACAGCCACCGGGAATAATCCGTATCTGGCCGCCATGGGCGGCTATGTAGGCATGGTGGGCGGCGGCAACAACAGCTATGGCGGCGGCGTGATCTTCCGCAATGTCGCCAGCAGCGGCTTTACCGCCCAGTATGGGAATTATTCTAATCCCTATATTGGCCGGGTGCTGGATGGCTTCGCTCTGACAGAGGGCGAGGGCCTCGGCTCCCTTACCTCGAACTACTTCATTCCCAATGTGGCCGGTGCCGGGCTTACCGTTAATGGCTCCAGCACCACGATTTCCAACGGGGCCGGGCTTTGGGTGCTGGCAGCCATCATCAACAGCAGCGGCAGCAACAGCAGCGGAAAGCCCCGCGCTGGGGACTATTCCCTGATTGGTACCTCCGTTGCCGGGAACACCCTTGTGGATGAAATATCCGGCAATCCCTCGTATCTGGTCACAAAGTACTGCAATCGCAGTACACCCGCCACCGATTCCCTCAATCTGACCCTGGACGGCGACTGTGACGTCTCTGGATACGGCAGCGGCTTCCGAGGCATTGGTGCAATCCATGGCAACGGACACCAGTCACTGCGGCTTGGCTCTGTAAACGGCAATGAAAATACTGTCACCCAGACACAGGATTTGCACCAGTACCATGAAGAAAAAGACAACTGGTATATCTTCACCGCTGGATTGTTCCCTGACCCAGCGGCCATCGGTAGTATTCAAAATTTGATCCTAAGTGGAAGCGTGGCACTGGACTACGCTAAGCATGATGGCAGCGTGCTGCAGGGGGACTGGGAGGTTTTCAGCAACGGCTCCGCTGGTCTGCTGATTGGCCGATGCGGGGGAACCACCAACCTGACAAATATCCAGGTACGCGACGCAAAAGTAACCGCCAATGTAAGATACGTGGGAGGGCTTGCCGGTCAGTTGTCCAACAGCTCAAATCTTACGATTGACGGATGCGGCTATCAGAAGCTGACGGTCTACGGAGTTGAAAACGTCGGCGGTTTGTTCGGGTATATCAGTGGAGCATCGTGCAAAATCAAGAATTTGCAAGGCTCCAAGGGTGATATTCAAATCCCTGCAAATTATCCGAACATTGGCACAAATTACAGTCCCATCCGAACCGGGCTTGGCGGCTTGATCGGCTTCCTGGATGCATCACCGGTTGTCATCAGCGGTGTTACCCTTAATGGGGATGCAACCGTTATCCAAAGCGATGGAGTTGCCGGTGAAATTGGTGTTGGCGCTGTGATTGGCTTCTGGCGTATCTCCAACTGGTGGCACGGAGAAGCCTCTGCGGAGAAAATCCACATTGAGGGCAGCCTCACAATAAACGGGAGCAGCAAATCAACTGTCGGCGGTTTTATTGGTTTTTTATCCAACAGCAAAAGCGACAACTGGACTTCCTATGACAATGGTGCAAATTTCACAGCCTCCAATATTTATGTTGGTACGGAAAGCGGCTCTGCCGTCACCTTGAATGGCCACCAGGTTGGTGGCATAATAGGCATGGGAATGAACGGGCAGACGGATGACTATCGCTATTTCACCTTTGACCGCATCTACATTGGCTCCTCCAACAGCACTGTGACCATAACCGGCAGCTGCGCGGCAGCCAGCCTGGTCGGTGTTCTGTGCAAATGCCCGGTGGTAAAGGCAAGTAACATCTATCTGAACAACAACACCGTCAGCGGCGGCAGCTATACGGCGCTGTTTGTCGCCAGCCCGGACAATCGGACGAATGCGGTACAGGAGATCAACATCTGGAACGCGGAGGCAATCGGCTGCACCCTCTCGGGCGGCAGTACCGCTGCCGCCGGGAGGGCCAATCCCGGCACCGGGTTCCTGTACGGCAGCTATAACAACGCCAGTAACCAAAGCAAGGGCTTCACCATGAACGGCTACAACATTCTGGTGAAGGATTCCACCATCTCCGATAGCACCAACGCGGCCATCTGGGGCGGCGTGAATAAGGACAGGGAGCCGGTTCATCTGGTGGTCGTCAGTGCAGTGGGCTGCAAAACGCCTGCGGTAGATTTCGCCGCCGGGGCCTCGGATTGCTACGCCGTCCGGGCCGACTACACCGGCGACCAGACACTGACTGCCCTTGACGCCCGTCCCTACGTGCCCAGCAATCCCGCAAGCCCTCTGGTCATAGCTGGCCATGCCGCCATCACCGGCGACGGCGCAGCCTTTGCCAGCGGTACAATCCCCATGGGCCAGAAAATCGCGGAAGCAGCCAGCGCGACCGACTGCACAAGCTACTTCAATGTGGCAAAGGTTGCAGAATTCTTCATCGATAAGGACAATTCCGGCCTGATTTCCAACTACACAGCGGGCGGAGACAACCGGGCTACCGGCGACCGCCCGGCGAATTTCCCGGTGCTGGTGGTTTCTGCTGAGGAGCAGGCGGTGGTTACCAAGCTGATCTACAACTACATCTCCCTGCTGACCAATCAGCCCTTTGACAAGGCCATTTGGGACGCGCGGGTGGAGCAGATCGGCATCACCACCTATAAGTGGGATGGCAACGCTTTTACAGCGCTGGATACGCCCAGCCTGTCTCAGAACGACAGCCGTCAGATCTGGGTCACCAAGAACTGCTACGACAACGAAAAGGATCAATTTACCCTGCTGGACGTGGCGTTTACCAACCCCACCGCCACCCAAAGCGGCGGCAGCTATCACCTGTACATCCCCGTCATTGTCAAGAAGGTGCTGGAATTCAGGTTCTGGGCCTCCGCCGACGTGGGCACCACCTATTACGCCCCCGCCTACGACAGTTACTCCGAACCGGCCATCGGCGCACATGCCGAGCCGTTCACCGCACTGATCGGGTATGAGTATGACAGGAGCATCGAGGACTGGCAGGCTGTAATCGACAACGGCGACAATCTGCTGTGGAATTATGAAAAGAGACTTGTGCTTGACTACGCCTCCAACCAGCATTTGCCCGACGGCACCATGCTGACGCTGGTGGATCGCAACAATCAGGACAAGGCCTACTTCCTCAAAACCTCCCCCGGCGCGTCCATTTCCTTCAAGGACTTTGGCTGGAAGCCCTCCTACCTGTGCGACGGCCTGGGTCTGACCGCCACGGAAAGCGACGCAGGCGCCTACATCGTTACGGACGAAGCCAGTGCCACCGTGCGGGTGGGCAGCAGCTACTACCGCCTCGCCACACAGGAGGATGATGAATCGGCCAATCGCTTTGAGATCAAGGTCACCAAGCAGCTATCCGAGCAGTATTATCTGACCATTCTGACCCCGGCCAAGGCAGATTCCATCCTGAACTTCACCATCCAAAGCCCCGACCGGCTGACGGTGCCCGAGGGCGTAGCCGGAATTCCCACAAAGCGGGTAACGAACACGCCCTCCGGGAAGGATTACACGCGTCGGAGCGATGAAAACCGTATCGTCATGGGCAGCTTCTTCACCCAGACGTTCACCGTCACCGCCACCAATCCCACCCGGGAGATGTCCAGCGCAAACAACAATTCCCTCACCGCGACGCTGGAGACCAAGATCAGCTTTGCCAGCGAAGAAGCCGCTACACTCTTCCGCCAGTACGGTCAAAGCAAGCAGCTTTGCCAGCGCTTCGACCTGTACCTGACCCGGTGTGAGGCGGACAAGGAAACGCAGACAAGCTTCGCCGCCAACACGCAGCTGGAGGTAACCTATCTTAAAAATGGAGCGCAGACCGCGCAAGCCAGCAGCACCCTGAGCGGCGATACCTCGGCAAGACTGCTGTCCCCATCCATCCCGGTGAGTGAGTTGACCGGCAGCGAGCTGACGCTGACCGCCCAGATCAAGCTCACCTACACGGACGCGGGCATTATTGAGCAGTTCCCCGTGGGTGCTTCTGACGATTCGGAAACCGGCATTCTGATCTGCGGCAGCTCCTATCTGGCCTATTCCAGCGAGGCGCTGGAGCAAAGCAGCGCCCCCGTCACCGGGCGCGACGGGAACAACCGGCGGTACTACCGGGCGGATTACAGCGCGGCAAAACTCCACTATGTAGCCACCGGCGCTTCCACCCGCGCCCGCCTGGATCAGCTGGGCATCAACGGCCTGGCAGGAGACAGCTTCTCCATCTCCTCCGCCGCCCAGTACGATGTAAAGGCACTGAACGCCGCCGCCAACGCCGCCAAGCTTCACTGCACCGTCACGCTGCTGTGCAAGAACAACAGCGGTGAATACGTGGCAGCCTCGGCCCCGGTGGCTGTAAAAATCGGCGCAACAGTGGTGAGCACCAACGGCGTCTCCTCCAGCTTCACCTCTGTCAGCGGAACCAATGTCAGCTTTGACCTGTCCGACGGCATCGACGGGAGCATCCCCATCCAGATTCCCGTGGAGCTGACCGTCACCACCGGCGCAGGCCTGGAAAGCGGCGGAAACACCTACGCCAACTACCGCGTCCTGCTGGAAGCCAAGCTGCTGGACAGCAACGGCGCAATCATCACCGGCTCCGCCGCCAGCGACTACATCGTGTACACCAACGCCAAAATCATAACCTCGCTGATCCTCCCCAGCCAATCGTAACGTCCCCCTTCATATGAAACCACCCCCAGCACTGCTTCAACCCCAGTGCCGGGGGTGCGTTGCAAAATGCGCTCTAAAGGAAAAACCACATCAACCATCTCTCAACGGGGGGCTGATGTGGTTTTTTGCATTAGGGGAACCTCTGATTCAAGCTTACATCCCACTGCAGGAAAATGAAGGAGCATTTATTCAGAGGTTCCTTAAATATGCGGCATCCAAAAAAGTCTTTATTTTATCGTTATATCAGCCGCTTACTTCCATCCCAAAGGACAAGCAAACGTCCCCGGCTACGCAGCACGCAGTCGGGGACGTTTTCATTTCTATTTGTCGGCCAGCACCGTAAAGCCATATGGCTTCATATGGCCATCATGGATGCCGGATTGCAGCAGGCTTTTGCCGGTGAATTCTGGCGGCAAGGCTGCCGGAGTGCTGCTGAAATTGCAGCAGACGATTACCCGGTTACTTTCCAGGGTGCGCTCATATGCCAGAAGCTGCGGATGCTCTGGCAGGAGCAGGCGGAAGGCTCCGCGCAGCAGTGCATTTTCGCGCTGGCGCAGTGCCAGCAGTTCCCGGTAGAAGCACAGGATGGAATCAGGGTCGGCCTGTGCTTTGCGGACGTTGATGTCATGGTAGTTGGGGTTGACCGCGATCCATGGCTGCCCGGTGGTAAAGCCCGCCTGCGGTGCATCCTCCCACTGCATAGGCGTCCTGGCGTTGTCACGTCCCTTATGCAGGATTCCGTTCCACGCCCAGGCTTCCCTTCCCTCCCTCCGCGCCTGCGCAAGCAGGTTAATGCTTTCCACATCCCGAAGCTCCTGCTCGGAGGTGAAGGGGTAATTGGTCATTCCGATTTCCTCGCCCTGGTAGAGGAACGGCGTGCCCCGCAGCAGATACATAGCGGTGGCCAGCATTTTGGCGCTCTGGACGCGCAGCGCCTCCGTGGCGGTGGAGCCGAAGCGGGAGACCACGCGCGGCTGATCGTGATTGCCCCAGAAGAGCGTGTTCCAGTCGATTGCCTCCTGCCAGCGCACGAGAATTTCCTTGAATTTTCTAAGATCAAAGGGAATCACATTCCATTTCCCATCCTGGCCGTCCATATCCATGAAGTCAAAATGGAACAGTAGATCCAGCTCCCGGCCGTCCCCGACCACGGAATTGGCGTTCTGCGTGGTGACAAAGGTCGTCTCCCCTACGCACATACACTGCCGCCCGTCAAAGCAGCGGCGGCGCATTTCCCGCAGGTAATCATGGAGCCTGGGCTGGAAGGCAAAGTACTCCGGCGTAAACACATAGCCCTCACCCTTTCCGTCCGGGAGCCCCGGTGCCTTGGCCAGCGCGCTGATGACATCCATGCGGAAGCCATCCACACCCCGATCCAGCCAGCGGTTGATCATGGAGTATACTTCCTCGCGGACCTTTGGGTTCTCCCAGTTCAGGTCGGGCTGCTTCTCACTGAAAAGATGCAGATACCACTGACCCGAGTGCTCGTCATAGCTCCACGCCGAGGGGGTGAAGAAGGATGCCCAGTTATTCGGCTCCTTCTCTCCTTTTCCATCCCGCCAGATGTAGTAATCCCGATAGGGGTTATCCCTGCCTTTGCGCGATTCCACAAACCACGCATGCTCATCGGACGAGTGGTTCACCACCAGATCCATGATGAGCTTGATGTCACGCCGGTGTAGCTCCTCCACCAGGCGGTCAAAATCCTCCAGCGTACCGAATTCCGACATGATCTTTTCATAATCACGAATGTCGTAGCCCATATCCGCATTGGGGGAATCATACACCGGGCACAGCCAGACCGCCCCGACGCCCAGCCATTTCAGATAGTCCAGGCGGGAGAGAATTCCCGGGATGTCACCGATCCCGTCGCCGTTGGAATCCTGGAAGCTGCGGGGGTAAATCTGATAAAAAACATGTTCCTTCCACCATTGTTCGCTCATTTATGTTTCCTCCTTAACAATCAAATGCTCCAAAACCGGCACGGTGCCGCGCGTCGCCGCGAAGCACGGAAGCGACGCGCCCAGCAGCATAAGCCAGGGCAGCGTATACGGAAGCATCGCCCCCTCCGCCGCTGTCAGCAGCAATGCAGCCAGCAGCCAACCGAGCGCATATCCGCGAAAGAGCAGCACGAAGCCGTTCTTCATCGCTGCCCAGGGCGACAGCCTTACCCGCGCATACATGCCATAGGCTAGGCAGGCGCAGAAAAATGTCAGGCAGCACCACAGCAGGCAAAAGACGGCGCATGCGGTGAAAATCGGCCGCTCCGCCGCGTTTTGGACATAAAACAGGCACCCATAGCCCAGCGCCGCCGGCGCCAGCGGAAAGAGCACCCCCAGTGGAAGCGCCCCCAGCAGGCTTTCCCGAAAGGCGCGGAAGAAGCTGCGAAATGGATGTGGCTCCTCCAGCAGCAGCGCCTGACAGCCGCGGGACAGGGCGGTCAGCGCCGCCGGGATGGTCAGAACCCCCGCACTGCACAGCAAAAAGAGCACATTGAGCACCATCAAATGAAAGAGCTTTTGCCAGCACAGCCGGACAAAGCCGGTTTGCAGATACGGTTCACGCATACTATTGACTCCTGACCTCCTTGTAGTATTCCGTCGGGCTCATGCCGGTGGATTTGCGAAAGAGCTTGGAAAAATAATATCTGTCCTCGATGCCGACCAGATAGGCGATCTCTGAAAACGGAAGATCCGTGGTAGAAATCAGCTGCTTGGCATTATTGATGCGCAGGATATTGAGATAGGTAAAAATCGGCGAGCCGGTCAACGAGGAAAATACCCGGTTCAGGTAGTCAAAATTGCTTTCAAACAGCTCTTCGATTTCCGTACTGGTCAGGTGCTTGGTGTAGTTCTGATTCAGGTAACGCAGGAGCTGCTCTGCAATCACATCGGATTTGCGGATCTTTCTACCCTGGGCGCTGTTGCGGGAGAGCAGGTACTCATGCGCCGTCTGGAGCAGGAAGCTGTGCAGCAGGGTAGATGTCCTGCGCTTGTAGTCATCCTCCCGGCTGTCATAACAATCCACGGCGGCGCGGAGCTGTGCCTTGAATTCCCCGCCTGTCAGGCGAAACTGCTTGGGCAGATACGTGATGGGCGGCGTGGGATCGACTGCTTCAAGATTATAGCCGACAAGGCTCTTTCTGCGCTTTTCCGCCAGAAGGGAAATCGCCTGCTGCTCGTCCGCCGCGCGGCACATATCCGGGTGCGTGAAATGAGCATAGTAATAGTCACAGGCTGCCCGCTGGTAGCCCTCATGGGCCAGTCCCGGCTCCAGCAGGAAAAAGTCTCCCGCACTCAGGTGGTAGCGCACCCCGTCCTCCTGCAAATACAGATTGCCATCCCGAATGACATACAGCACCCATTCATTGATGCACCGGGAAAAATGGATCCACGGATCGTTATACCGTATCTGCCCCAGCATCCGAACCTTCGGAAGCAGATCTGCATTGTAGGAAAACAGCATGCTCATTCCTCCATTGTGACCCAGACCGCCGTCCAGTACTCCAGACGCGGAATTTCGGCGGTATAAATTCTCCCCTGCGGTGTCCGGCGATAGGTCACCGGCAGCGGCTGCGCCTGCAGCGAGTCGCCGTCCGGCGAGGCGGCATATATGCCAGAAATCGGGCGGTCAAGCCGCAGGTGAAGCTTCAGGTGCTCGACGGCCGCCGGCTGCCGCTTTGCCTGGTTCCATTGCCCGTCATTTCCGCGCAGGTTGATAAACTGAAGCGTCAGGCGGTGCTCCCCTTCGCGGATAATGCTCCAGACGGTGTTGTCCGCCCCATCCGTAGAAAACGCGCAGTCCTCCGCCTCGAATACAATGTCCTCGTTGATCCCTCCGGCGGCGGTACGTCCAATGTCCATTCCGTCGTCCAGATACAGCAGCGCGGCGTAGCGCACCAGGAAGTCGCAGTATTTCTGCACCACCGGCAGAAATTGCGCACGAAGCGGAGCATAATTGACATAGTAGCTGTCGCGCAGGATGCTCTTCTCCTCGCCCAGCACCAGCTGCGTTCCGCCGGAAGCGGATATTGCCGCCCAGCACAGCCGGAAGGCACGCTCGGCCCCCTCCGCGTCCGCAGACAAAAAGGGCTTCAGGTATGCGGCCAGCACCACCTGCTTGCCGGAGCACAGGCGCGCCTGCCGGATAAGGGTATACAGATCCTGATAGCGGTCATTGGGCGGCCAGACCTCGATGTAGACGGCGTCCTGCTTTGTCTTTGCCACAGCCTCCATCGGCCAGTTGTTCACGGCGTTGAAAATCACGCCGCTGTCTGGATCCTCCCGGCGGACGACCTCGGCTGCGCGATCGATCAGGCCGGAAAGTGCCTGCGCCAGATCCACCGGGTGCCCCTCCCCATCCCAGACCTGCTTGGGAAAGCCATAGGTATCCATATGGATCCCGGAAAAGCCCAGAGCGATGGCCTGCCGGTATTCCTCCAGAATGTGCGTCGACCAGCCGCAGTCCTCCGAGACATTCATATAGTACAGCCAGTCGGCAAAGGTCATCGGCTTGCCGTCCATGGTGTACATTCCCCACTCCGGGTGCTCCCGGAAGAGTCCTTCGCTGGAGGCGTAGACCGCACCGTAGGCAATGGGGCGAATGCCCGCCTGTTTGCATGCCTCGATCTTTCTTTCGATCACCGAGAGGTCGGTCTGCCGCCCCAGCGGATCCAGAAAATGCGTCTGCGGCGGTATCAGGCGGTCATGCAGGTACATCCAATCGTAGAACTGCACCGCATTGAAGTGCAGGCTTCGGATCCACTCCACATCCTGCACCTGCGCATCCTGCGGGGAAAAGTCGGACAGGAATGCGTAGCGCGTCACCGCGCGCGCATCGTCCACAATATCAAAGGCCCCCTCCCAGCGCTCACCGTCAGCTTCAACGGTAACACCGTAGCTGCCCGCCGGAAGCTGCCGGAGCAGAAGCATCCGCCCTTGGTAGCTGTGCACACAGCTGTACTCTCGCTCCAGGCAGTACACATGGATATGTGCCGTATCCGCCTCCATGGGTAGATAAAGGCAGACGTCCTGCCCCACAAGGTACTGCGCACGGTAAAATTCGCATTTCAGGCTCATCCCTTCACCGCCCCCTGTGTCAGTCCGCCCACGACCATTTTACGCTGGAACAGAACGAACAGCAGAACCACTGGAATGAGGGCCAACAGCGAGGCGGCAAATACCCATTCCCAGCGCGTAGCATACTGCCCGTTGAGCCGCTGGAGCAGAAGCGGAAGCGTAATCATTTTTTCATCTGCGCCTACAAGCACCTTGGCGGTAAAGTACTCCTCCCAGAAGCCCTGAAAGGCAAAAATCGTCATGGTGCCAATGGCAGGCGTTGACAGGGGCAGCATCACCCGGAAGAAGATCGCACCGTGTCCGCCGCCGTCCACGATCACGGATTCCGACAGGCTGTCCGGCAGGCTGCGGAAGAAATTCCGCAGGAAGAAGGTATGCCCGCAGACATTGGTGGCCACGTACACAAGGATCAGTCCCGCCCGCGTCCCGATTAGACCATTGGGCATGCCGGGCAGGCGAATTCCCTTCAGAATCAAAAACTGCGGAATGATGTTCAGAAAACCCGGCATCATCAGCGTAAAGAGATAGAGCCAGAAAATCTGCTCGCGCCCCGGAAATCGGATGCGCGCAAAGCCATAGGCCGACAGCGTGGAGACAAGCACCGAAGCTGCCACTGTCAGGCAGGTGTTGATCACGCTGTTGCGGACGGCAACGGGGAAAATGTCCATTTGAAGAATATGCTTATAGGCCGAAAAATCCAGCCTTGTAGGAATCAGCTTCGGCGGATAAGGAAGCACATAGCTGAATTCCTCAAATGAATTCGTAATCATAAAGAGAAACGGAATGGAAAAAATCAGCAGCGCGCCGATCAGCAGAACCCACAGAAGAGCCTGCCCCAGCCGCTCGGATGTTTTTTTGCTTTTCATGCTCAGCCCTCCTGATCCTGCTTATCAAGCTTCAGCGTCCTGTTCAGAACCACCGTCAGCACCACAATGGTCACCGCGGAGATCATACCGATGGCAGAGGCCTCGCCGAATTCAAACTGATTGAATGCTTTGTCATAGAGCAGATATTGCAGGGTGGCGGTCTTTCCGCTGGGGTTGCCGCCGGTCAGCATCATTACCTGGATGAACACATTGAACGAGCCGATGATCATGTTCACCATCACATAGAACGTCGTCGGGCGCAGGCTGGGGACGGTAATGTGCCAGAACTTTGCCCATATTCCCGCGCCATCCAGCTCGGCTGCCTCATAGCGCTCCTTGGGAATCCCCTGGAGCGCCGCCAGGTAGATGAGCATCGCCCAACCCATGTTTTTCCAGATGCCCATGAGCCAGATCGCCGCGTTGCCCGACCACTCCCGCAGGAGCCAGGGAACATAGTCGTCCATAAGATGCAGCACATCCACAAGAATGTAGTTGATCAGGCCGCGGTTGGAATTATTGAACATGTACTGGAATACCAGGCTGACAATGACCCAGGAGGTGATTACCGGCAGGTAAAATCCGACGCGGAAAATCCCCTGCCCGCGCCGCAGGTTGTTGATCAGATAAGAAAACAGCATTCCTCCCAGCAGGATGAAAGGAACGGTAACGAAAGCATAAAGGAAATTATTGCGATAGGCATACCAAAAGCGTGAGCCCCCGGACAGTACCTTCCGAAAATTTTCCAGCCCCAGAAATGTAATCCTTCCCTGTACGATCTGGTATTCCGACAGGGCAATGCGAACCGTGAAGATAAGCGGATAGACCACAAATGCCATTACCAGGATCAATCCCGGAAGAATAAACGGCAGTGCGTTCAGCCAGCCCCGGGCGCCCTTTCGTATGGCCGCGGCACGGCCGGGACGCAGGCAGGCTTTTCCGGCAGAAACCATATTAAGTGCCTCTCCTTTCTGAGGGGGCCAGACATCGCAGATGCGGTGAATGCCCTCCCGGCGGGTCATAGTCCAAAGGCCGCAGAACCCCGCCGGTTCTGCGGCCTCTGGAATTTCTTTGTGTCTAATCAATTAAGCTGCTCGTCGATCCTGGCGGCTGCATCGTGCATTGCCTGGGCAATGTCCGCATTCTCAACGAAAATGCTTGTCACCATTTCGCTCCAGATCTCCTGGATGGCGGAATTGTTGGGGGAAGGAATGCGCGCCTTGGCGGACTCCATCTGCTCCATGTACACCGACCAGACGGGGTTGCTCTGCACGGCGTCACTGCTGACCAGGGATTTGAGGATCGGCAGCTGACCGGCCTTCAGCATCGCCAGCTGAACTTCCTCGGAGGTCATGAATTTTGCGAATTCATAGGCGGCATCCGTGTGCTCGCTGGTCGCGAACACCGCAATGTCCTCGCCGCCGACGACGGAGGCGCTGCGCCCCTCGTAGGTGGGGATGGTTGCCGCGGTGATGCCCTTCGCCAGGCTGTCTTCATAGGAGCCAAAGTACCAGGGGCCTTCAAAGAACATGGCATATTCGCTGTTGATACCGTCCCAGGCGTCCACAGAGCCGTCCACATCGCGGATGGTAAAGACTTTCTCATCGTGAAGCGCAACGATCTTCTGCATGGCGGCAATGCTGGCGTCGCTGTCCAGATAGCCGGAGGCCTTGGTGAAGCCGTCGTCGGTCAGCACGCCGCCGAACAGCCAGAAGTAGGGATACATATCCCAGTCGCCCACGCCGGATACGTTCAGGCTGTAGGAGCCGCGGGTCTTGGCAGCCTCGATAAAGGCCTCCATGGTCTCAGGAACCTCCGTCAGGCCAAGCTCAGCGAGCACATTGGTGTTGACGACCGCCGCCTTGCAGTTGGTGTCCAGCGGCAGGCCGTAATACTTGCCCTGATACAGGTTGGTGGAAAGCGGAGCCTCCAGATAGTTTTCAGAAATTTCCGCGAAATCAGCATAGTCGCTCAGCGCAGCCAGGCCGCCCTGCTTGGCGTAGGCCGCAATGTTCGCAATGTCCACACGGGCGACATCCGGGCTCATGCCGGTGCCGAAGGAGGTGACGATCATCTGATGATACTGGCTGCTGTCCTGACGGACGGCCTCGACCTTGATCTCAGGATGGGCAGCCTCCCACAGGGGCATAACCTCATTGAGGAACTGTGCTTCCTCGTTGTCGCCGTAGGTGTGCCAGAATGTAATCGTAATCGGCTCTTCGCCGGAAACGTCCGCCGCCTCTGCCGTGGTAAAGCCTGCCACATACACTGCGATCATCGCAAAGCAGAGCAGCATCGCCAACCATTTCATACTGTGCTTTTTCATTGTGATCCTCCCAATTCTAAATTATTCTGCGAATCCCGATCCGCACTTTGATTATACGCCCAGGAACGCACCAGGTGAATGGAGAGCGGCGTCTTTATTTGTATTATAGCGACTTTTTTGAAAAAGTCACTTGTCAGTTTTTCGCTTTATATAGAAAAATCCATATAATTATTGTGCATTTTTACCATGTGCCGACCTGAGATAGTGGGCATGTGCACAGCGTGGATTCCCATTGCGGTTTGGCACGGATAAAGAGGGCTTGTGCTGTCTCCCATCCAGCGGCACGAATATCCCCCAGGTTCACTTTGGAGCCTGGGGGATACGCATTCAGTTACTTCCGCACCTTCACCACAAAGCGGATTTGGGTGGGGGTGGTGTTTGTTGCGCTGTTTTGGGGGGTGATGTTCA
>CAKTIM010000022.1 GCA_934565795.1 uncultured Oscillospiraceae bacterium | reverse complement strand
TAGCAGAAATTCTGCTGGCTGCATATATGGCAAAATAAACATGCCTCACCCCAATTTGGAAAGTATGCATTTACAAAATCAACGATACAAGAAATAGATGTTGCCATTGTACCCCAAACTCCGAAAAACTTCAACGTTTTTATCCTTTGAAAACTATTTATTGTAAGTTTGTAAATGCATACGTTTGGATAATCCTTATCCGCGTCTCCTGCAAAATGTCAATCAAGGATACAAAGAGATTGAAAACTTGATGGAGATGGTAGATATGGGTGAAAAGGGCATCTCGCGGGGAATTCTGCGGGATCAAGCCGCGCGGAAAACGCTGCAGTATATCTTTTTTTGGACGTTGGCCTTTGGGCTGGTGGCTCATGGATATCGGTATTTTAATGCGAACTTCAATTACGATTCACTGATCTGGCTCTATGAGCCGAATGCGCAGATATCAATGGTTCGGCCTGGGCGGTTCATGCGGCCGGTTTATCGGCTGCTTCGGGGGGATTTTGCTCTGCCGGCGCTGGGCGGATTCCTTTCCCTGGTATATTTAAGCGTTACGGCGTTCTTTTTGGTTAACCTGCTTGGTATTCAAAAAAAGAGCTATATGGCGCTTACCTGTGGGCTTTTGGTTGTCAATTCTTCCATGATTCCTTTGAATGCAACCTATTGTCACGACGTGGATGCCTATTGCCTGTCCATCCTGCTGTCGGTATTGGGCGTCTGGGCGGCAATGCAGTGGAAACACGGGAAGCTGTGGGCGGTGCTGTTCTACTGCTGCTCATTGGGATTGTATCAGGCTTATATCGGTGTGGCCGTTTACCTGGTGCTGATTCTGGCCATGATGGAGCTTCTGCGGGGAACACCAGTAAAGGAGACTTACCTACAGCTATTCCGGCAGCTCCTGGTGATTTTTGTCTCCATGGTGGTGTATTTTATAACCGCAAGGGTTGTCCAGGCGGTCACGCATTTGAATGATGCCGGTCTGTACAATTCCCTTTCGTCACTGCGGGAGATCACCTTCTCGGCCATTCTGTCCAGAATCGGACTGTGCTTTTATTCTGAAGGCGTATGGCTTTTGTGGCCTCCTGGAAATGGCAAGGTTTTCCTCATTGGAGCCAACGTGCTTATGGTTGCGCTGGCAGTTGGGTGCGGGATCGGAATTCAGCGCCGCCGAAAGCTGGGGAAGGCTTCTGTCTGGGGCATTATTGGAGTGCTTGCAGCGATTCCATTTGGAATGAGCACTGTTATGCTGATTTCCAATATATTCCATTGGCTGATACTTTATCCGTACAATCTGTCTTATCTGCTGGTGCTTGTACTTGTGCAGGAGAATCAGAAGCTTTCTGATGATGCAATGCCTGCGAAGCGCTGTAGCTGGCTGTGGGCGGTGCTGGCCGGAGTGCTGATTTTTGAAAACTGTCTGTATGCCAACGAGACCTACTTAAAAAAAGAACTGGAATGTGACGCTACTCTCTCCGTGTTTACGCGGATTATTGACCGCATGGAGCAAACGGAGGGCTTCGATCCACAGAACAATAAGGTGGCGATTATTGGTGACTCGGTGTTCTTCGAGCATGCTCCCTTTGCGAAGCGACGTGACGGTTTTGAAATCCGGGGTGATGGGAACGATATAAACTTTTCTCCCTCGTTTTATGATTCCATTGTCCTCTATCTTACCTATTACCTTGGCTATCCCGTCACCTGTATAAGCTGGGGAGAGGCCTCGGCGCTGGGAAGGACGGACTATGTGCAGCAAATGCCCCTCTTCCCTGCGGAAGGAAGCGTACAAATGGTGGACGACATTCTGGTAATCAAAATTTCGTAGTGCCGCCTGTCCGCAATGCCGCGCTCCTGGCGTCATCATCCACTGGACATTCCCCCCAATTTGTGGTATTCTATTTTCTGGAAAATAATCGCGTAAGTGGTCGCGCTTGCGCGCAGGGAGGGTAATCGAATGAAAACCACACTGCTGATCATGGCGGCGGGAATTGGCTCCCGGTTTGGGGGCGGGGTGAAGCAGCTGGAGCCGGTGGGGCTGAATGATGAGATCATTATGGACTACTCCGTCCACGATGCCATCGCCGCCGGGTTTAACAAGCTGATTTTTGTGATCCGCAAGGACATTGAGGCAGATTTCCGGGAGCGCATCGGCGATCGGATCGAAGCGCTCTGCCGCAGCCTGGGGGTGGAGGTGCACTATGCCTTTCAGAGTATGGATGCGATCCCGGCAGGCTTTTCCGTGCCGGAGGGGCGCAGCAAGCCCTGGGGCACCGGCCAGGCGGTGCTGGCGGCCAAGGAGCTGATCCGTGAGCCGTTTATCGCCATCAACGCCGATGATTACTACGGCAAGCAGGCCTATCGGGCGCTGCACCATTGGCTGACCCAGCCCCACGCCGGGAATGCCATTGCCATGGCGGGCTTTGTCCTGGGCAATACCCTGTCCGACCACGGCAGCGTGACCCGGGGCATCTGCACCGTTGAGGACGGGCAGGTGACCAACGTGACGGAGACCAAGAACATCGTCAAGACCCCCCGGGGAGCCGAGGCGGACGGCAAAGCGCTGGATGTGCAGAGCCTGGTCTCCATGAATATGTGGGCCTTTCCGGCCGCGCCGGGGGAGACACCCTGGTTCCTGGAGGTGCTGGAGGCTTCCTTCCGCACGTTCTTCCAGCAGGAGGTGCCCGCCAATCCCATGAAGGCGGAATACCTGCTGCCCATCCTCATCGGCGCGCTGCTGCGCCGGGGCCAGTGCACCGTGGAGGTGCTGCCCACCACCGACAAGTGGTTCGGCGTCACCTACAAGGAGGACAAGGCCCTCGTGGTGCGCAGCTTCCGCGCGCTGATCGAAGCCGGGGAGTACGGTAAAAAGCTGTACGCCGACCTGTAATCCTCATAAATATTTGCGGCGCATTGCGTTTTTTGCAATGCGCCGCTTTTGTGCATTCGTCTCAATCATGTCCCATATCCCAAGATGTGAATCAAGAGTGGGAATCCGTAGGGGCGGATACCAGCCGCCCGAAGGCTAAAGAAACTGGGCTGTACAAACGAACTGCTCAATCCCGGTACCCGGCGGGGCGACAAATTGCCGCCCCCTACGAACTCAAAATGTTTTTGATCTTCCGCTTTACTGGGAATTTACGAATATTTCTACTATTGATTCGCATCCGATGGACGAAGACTTATTTTACCTTTAAAATGAATTTGATCACATTCACCGCGCAGCGCTGGGCCTCAGCTCTGGTGACGCCGTTGGGGTCTGCCAGGGAGGCCACCAGGGTACGCTCCTGGATCTCGCCGGGCATCAGCACGTCCACCTGGGCGCGGATGCGGCAGGCATCGTTGGTGATGGCGGGGAATTCCGGGGCCGCGCCGGGCTGCATCCACCAGTCGGTGATGGTCAGGCCCTGATAGCCCCACTCGTCGTGGAGAATGTCGGTGACCAGCTCATAGTGATAGTGGCTCCACACGCCGTTGACCAGATTGTAGCTGGTCATCAGGCACCAGGGGTCGGACTCCTTGACGGCGATCTCGAAGCCCTTCAGATAGATTTCCCGCTGCGCCCGCTGGGACAGGCGGGAGTCGCACTTGTTGCGGTTGGTCTCCTGGTTGTTGCAGGCGAAGTGCTTGGGGCAGGCGGATACGCCCTGGCTCTGGATGCCCCGCACCATGGCGGCGGCGATCTTGCCGGTGAGCAGGGGATCCTCGGAGTAATATTCAAAGTTCCGGCCGCACAGGGGATTGCGGTGGATGTTCATGCCCGGCCCCAGCAGCACCTGGGTGCCCTGCAGAACCATTTCCCTGCCCAGAAGCCGGTACAGCGCCTCCACGCCCTCCGGGTCGAAGGTGCTGGCCAGGCAGGTGCCGCAGGGCAGCAGGGAGCAGGTGCGGCGGATGCGGATGCCGGAGGGGCCGTCGGTGGTGATCACCGTGGGAATGCCCCGCTTTTTCAGCGCCTCGGTGACGCCGCCCAGGCTGCCCGCGTTTCCGGCAGGGCCGGACGGATCGTTCATCAGCCCGAAGCCGTGGGTGATGTCGTCCAGCTCCTGGTCGGACAGCTGGGCCACAAATTCCTCCGGGGTGCAGCGCCCCGCCTTTACATCCTCAAAGGTGAATTCCGTCTGGCCGGGGATCAGCTCCTGGGGCAGATGCGCCAGGATATCCTGCTTCAGGTTTCGGTTGGCGGTGGGCACCATTTCCATGTCCAGCGCGCCGCCCTTGTTCACCATGCGGCAGAAGCCGTGCTCCGGCCGGACGGCGTTGCATTCGTGCAGCTGCCGGACGACCTCCAGCCCCTGCTTGACGATGCACACCACCGCCTTTACATCCCGGATGCTGGTACCCGCCTGGACGCAGTAGCTCCCCGCCTCCAGTACGAAGGCATCCTTGTGCCCGGTGCAGCCGGTGTCGTCGAAGCTGGCAAGGGAGGCAAGGTCAAAGGAGATATCCACCACCTGCTGCTGCCCCGGCTGGAGCAGGCCGGTCTTTTTGAATCCGGCCAGCACCCGCTTGGGATTCCCCAGCGCGCCGCAGGGCAGGTCGACATAGACCTGCACGACCTCCCGCCCGGCCTCGTCGCCCACATTCTCCACGGTGGTGTTCACCGTGACGAGATTGCCGCTGACGGCGGCCTGGCTGCTCAGGCGGAACCGGGTGTAGCTCAGGCCGAAGCCAAAGGGATACAGCACCCTGTCCGGGGCGAAGGTCTCAAAATAGCGGTAGCCCACGTAAATATCCTCGGTGTAGGCGTTGAAGGCCATGGCGCCGAAGCTCTGGCTGGAGGGGTAGTCCTCGTATTTGACGGCGATGGTGTCCGTCAGCTTTCCGCTGGGATTGACCGCGCCGGTGAGCACATCGGCCAGTGCCGTGCCGCTCTCCATGCCGCCCTGCCAGGCGTATACGATGGCGGTGAGTTTCTTTTCATAGTCCCGCACCCAGCTCATGTCGATGACGTTGCCGCAGTCCATCACCAGGCAGACGCGGTGGAAATAGGTGGCAACCACATCCAGCATGGCCTTTTCCCGGTCGGTCAGATAGTAGCTGCCGGGCTTGAGCACATTCTCCCGGGATTCTCCGGCGGCCCGGCCAATGACCACCAGCGCCATGTCGCAGCGCAGGGCGGCAGCCGCCACATCCTCAGCCTTCAGGGGCATTTCGGGATTGCTCATGGGCCAGTGGGCCCAGTAGCCCTCATCGGGCACGTTCCGGGGCCGACTGCACCAGGTCTCATATTGGGAGGCCAGAATGCCGTCCACCTTCACCCCATGCTCCAGCAGCCCCTCCATCAGGTTACGCCGGTAGGGGGACACCACGTCGCCGCCGCTGCCGTAGCCCACGGTGAAGTAATTCACCGCGCTCCGGCCAAACACCGCGACCCTGGTCTGCCCGGTGATAGGCAGGGTCTTGTCCTCATTTTTCAGCAGCACGATGCCGTCCGCCGCCATGGCCCTGGCCTGCGCGGCAATCTCCGGCACCGCCAGCCTGCCGCTCCCCTCCGTCCGATTCAAGTCCTGCTCCAGCCCCGTCCTGTGAATCCGGCTGAGCACAAACCGCGCCGCCTTGTTCAGCAATTGATTCATATAATAAACACCAATCCTTTCTGGGTGGATAATGATTCCCCACCTATTCTACCGTGAAAACCCACCCAGGTCAACCAGTAAAACAAACATCTTCCCAATCCACCCCGCCGCCGCAGCTAAACAGCGCACTCAGCGAACGGTTTAACAAAAGAGGTAAACTCTCAAACCTCCTGCCCCCCCGTAGGGGTCGGCAATTTGTCGACCCTTAACCTTACGGTTTCGATAGCAGTAAAGATGAACGTATAACCTGACGTATACATCCCCTGAGCTTCCCTGAGGGGTGTTGCAGAGCGCAGCGAATCTTTAATTACAATCATTGCCGGTGGCAATGATACAATAATTAATTAGCTGTCGCCGCAGCGACTGAAGAGGGCACTCAGGTAGTGGTTTTGAGAAAGATTTGGCTAAAAAGGTAGAAACTCAAACATTCTGAGCCCGTAGGGGCGGATATTAGCCGCCCGAACCCTCGCCACTTCGATAGCACCCCATTGAATAGCATCAGCCGAAAACTACCGCCTCCGTAGGGGTCGGCAACCTGTCGACCCTAAACCTGACGGTTTGGGTAGCAGTGAAAATCAACGTATAACCTCAAGGGTACATCCCCCAAGCTTCCCTGTGGGGGAAGCTTTAGTAGTGACCGCAGCCTGCTCCCATTCAACATTCTGCTCTGTTCCGCAAGGTTGAGGGTCGACAAATTGCCGACCCCTACGGGGACAAAAGCTTTCGGCGGCTTCCACTCAATTGGCAGCTCACTTTCGTCACCTTTCGGGCGGCTGGTATCCGCCCCTACGGATTGGCGTGTACCATTCAACTTACCCTTAATAAAAAACGTACTGCGTCAGGCCCTCTTCAGTCAGCCCTGCGGGCTGCCAGCTTCCCCCAAGGGAAGCTTTTGGTGGGTGCCATCCGCCATCTAAGCCATATGAAGCAGCACGCCTGCCACGGCGGAGGCAGCGATGAACCAGATGGGGTGGATCTTTTTCAGCCTGGGGATTAGATTGGTGCCGGCAAAGACGGCCAGGGCCAGCACCACGGATTTCCAGCTCAGGGCGGCGTCGGCGATCTTCCAGATAGACTCCACCCGCAGCACGGCGAACAGCACGATCTCCACGCCCGCCGCGCTGATCAGCGCCACAGAGGCCGGGCGCAGGCCATAGAGCACGGAATCCACCAGCTTGCTGTCACGAAAGCGCTTGAGAAAATAGGCCACGATCAATATCACCACAATGCTGGGGCAAATCAGGCCCATTGTGGCTACAACGGCGCTCACAATGCCCATGCCCGTTCCGCCCAGCTGCTGGGAGCCAACGGTGTAGCCCACGTAGGTGGCCATGTTCACGCCCATGGGGCCGGGGGTGCTCTCGGACACGGCGATCATATTGGCCAGGTCTGTGGCGGTGAACCAGCCGGTTTTCGCGGAGATGTCCTGGAGGAAGGGAACGGTGGCCATGCCGCCGCCGACGGCGAACAGGCCGGTTTTAAAGAACTCCCAGAAAAGCTTCCATAAAATCATTTGCCCCGCACCCCCAGCTTCGTGAATACCACGCCCAGCACGCCCGCAATCAGCACGGCGTAGATGGGCGAGAAATCAAGAAATACCGCCGCCGCGAACAGCACCAGATACAATAGCAGCGTCACCTTGTCCTTCACCGCGGATTTGATCAGCCTGCGGACAGCGTTGAAGATGAACACGCACACGCAGATGCGGATGCCGCCCAGAGCATCCTGCACCCAGCCGATGCTGGCAAAATTGCTGATCAGCGCCGCAATGACGGTGATGATCACCACCGAGGGGGACACCACGCCCAGGGTCGCAATAACGCCGCCCACAATGCCCTGATACTTCCTGCCGATAAAGGTGGCGGTATTGACGGCGATCACGCCGGGGGTACACTGACCGATGGCATAGTAGTCCACCAGCTCCTCCTCCGTCGCCCATTTTTTCTTCTCCACGATTTCCCGCTGCAAAATCGGCAGCATGGCGTAGCCCCCGCCAAAGGTGACCGCGCCAATGCGGAAGAAAGTGAAATACAAATCCCACAGCTGCTTCACAGGCTTCACCGCTTTCTATAAAATCTATAAAATATTATACATGGCAGCGAAAGCCCTGTCAATCCGGGTCTGCGGAGCTTCTAAACGCAAAAAACGGGGGCCGCTGCATCTGACAGCGGCCCCCGCAGGGCTGGTGCTGGTTTACAGAATCTCCACGCTGGTGGTTTCGGGAAGCTCCCGCTTCACCGTCTTGGGCACGGACAGCTTCAGGATGCCGTCCTCATACTTGGCGGAGATATCCTCCGGGCGGATCGCATTGCCCACATAGAAGCTGCGGCTGCACACACCGGCGTAACGCTCCCGGCGGATGTACTTGCCGTTCTTATCCTTCTCGTCCTTGTCCAAACCCTTGGAAGCGCCGATGGTCAGGTAGCCGTTTTTCAGGTCGACGTTGATCTCGTCCTTCTTGAAGCCGGGCAGGTCGATGTCCAGCTCATAGGAGCCATCCAGCTCCCGCACATCCGTCTTCATCATATTACGTGCATGCTTTCCGTACAGCGCCTCATCGGTGCGGTTGGCGCTCACCAGGCCAAACGGATCAGCAAAGAAATCATCAAACAGGTTCTCACCAAAAATGCTAGGCAACATAAGTCATTCCTCCATTCAAATTCGTCTTGCTTTCGGGCGGCGTCGCCGCCAATCCCTGGCGAATTTCCTTTGTTACCGTTCCTCTCTCAAGGAACACCTGTATTATAGCACAACTTTTAGCACTGTCAAGACTAGAGTGCTAAAGTTCACAAAACATGGGAGGAATGTTCACAGTTTGATAAAAAAGCGCCGCGCAAGCAGCAGAAAGGCCCCCCGGCAAACCGCCGGCGGAGCCTCCCCGATTAAAGATAGTCCCGGATTTCGTCCAGCATGTCCTCCAGATCCTCATGGAGGTCGGCCCACTCGTCATAGACCTCGCTGCCCTCATCCCGCGGCTCCAGATCATTCAGGGCATCGATGGCATCCTCCACCTTCTCCTCATACTCCTCCAGCTGCGCCGCCGTCATAGCGCCGGGCTGGGGAATGCTCTCCAGAAACTCCTGAATCCTCTCCATCTGCCTCGGATCAAATTGAATTCTGCTCATGGTATATCTCCTTCCCAGATAATTGAATGCCCCCATCATAGCAAGAACACTCCAAAAATGCAACGCTGAAATGCTGCCATTTTGATAGCAGCGCGTTGAATGGTACGCACCATTCCGTAGGGGTGGTGCTCCGCGCAGCGAATCAGAATCTAAATGATTGCCAGTGGCAATCATACAATTGATTCATCGGATACCAGCCGCCCGCCAGGTACTGGAATTAAGCTGTCAGTTGAACGGACATTACCAAAAGTTTCTGAGTCCGTAGGGGGCGGCAAATTTGCCGCCCCGCCGAGTACCGGGATTGAGCGTTTCGTCTATACAGCTCACGTTCGTTAGCTTTCGGGCGGCTAATATCCGCCCCTACGCACTCAAAGTATTGAACATTGTACCTTTTTAACCAAATCTCTCTCAAAACCATACGCTGAGTGCCCTCTTCAGTCGCTACGGCGACAGCTATTTAACTATGGTATCATTGCCGCCGGCAATGATTGTAATTATAAATTCGCTGCGCTCTGCAACACCCCACAGGGAAGCTTAGGGGATGCATACGTTAGGTTATACGTTCATCCCCACTGCTTCCGAAACCGCAAGGTTGAGGGTCGGCAGGTTGCCGACCCCTACGGAGTGGGGCGTTATTTGACCGTTTGCCGACAAATTTGTAAAATGGGAAAAATTTCATTTTACCTATTGACATAGTAGGTAAATGGGTGTACGATATGCACAACAAATTTGGGCGACAACGTGGGAAAGGAGAGGAATGCAATGAGCGTAATGGGCATGAATGCTGTGATGTGTTGCTGTCGGATGCGATTCTCCCGGCTGGATGTTGGCGGGCAGGTGCATTCGTCTACCTTGTGCTGCGCCGATGTATAGTGCTTCGCCGTAAGCGTGAAAGGCCATTTGCCGGGAGCTTGTGTAAGAGCTTCCGGCTTTTTTGATGCCCAGGTTTGTGGTACACATTTTGACATTCTGCTGAATAATTTGGAAAGAGGTAATTGATTATGAAAAAGTTTTTGAAAACAGCGGGCGCGGCCCTTCTTGCACTGATGATGATCGCCCTTACCGGCTGCGGCCAGGGAAGCGGCAAGCAGGACGGGAAGACCGTCTATCGGACGGTGGATGAGATCAAGGCCAGCGGGGTCATTAACATCGGCGTCTTTTCCGACAAGAGCCCCTTTGGCTATGTGGATGAAAACGGCCAGTACCAGGGCTACGATGTGTACTTCGCAAACCGCATCGGGCAGGATCTGGGGGTGAAGATCAATTATGTCTCCACCGAGGCGGCCAACCGCATCGAGTATCTCCAGACCGGCAAGGTGGATATCATCCTGGCAAACTTCACCGTGACGCCGGAGCGGGCCCAGGCGGTGGACTTTGCCTCCCCCTATATGAATGTGGCCCTGGGCGTGGTATCCCCGGATAGCGCGGTGATCACCAGCCTGGAGGACATCGGGCCGGAGGATCAGGTAATCGTGATTTCCGGCACCACGGCGGAGACCTATCTGGAGAAGAATTATCCGAACATCAAGCTCCAGAAGTACGACGCCTACGCCGAGGCCAAGACCGCCTTTGAAAATGGGAACGGCGTGGCCTGGGCCAACGACAACACGGAGGTCATTGCCTTCGCCATCGAAAACCCCGGCTACACCGTGGGCATCCCCTCCCTGGGCAGCGCGGATACCATCGCCCCGGCGGTGACCAAGGGCAACGAAAGCCTGCTGACCTGGCTGAACGACGAGATCGCCGCCCTGGGCAAGGAGCGCTTCTTCCATGCCGACTACGAGGCGACCCTGCTGGACACCTACGGCAGCGACTACGAGGACACCCTGGTGGTGGAGTGACCGCCTTTGGCTCCCCCACCGGGGAGCCAAGGAATGCAGACAAAGATTTGGAATGAGGGTGCTGGAGCATGGATTGGGATGTGATGATAAGCTATCTGCCCCGCTTCTGGCAGGCGCTGGGCCTGACGCTGCGGGTGGGCTGGCAGGGCGTGGCCATTGCCTTTATCCTGGGCCTGGCGGGGGCGGCGGCGCTGCACTTCCGGGTGCTGGGACGGCTGGTGAACGCCTATGTGGAGCTGTTCCGCAATACGCCGCTGCTGGTTCAGCTGTTCTTCATCTATTTTGCCCTGCCCAAGCTGGGGCTGCGGGTCTCGCCGGAGGGCTGCGGCACCTGGGGCCTGGGCCTGCTGGGCGGCGCGTATATGACGGAGACCTTCCGCAGCGGCCTGGAATCCATCCCCTCCATTCAGGCGGAGAGCGCGGAAAGCCTGGGCCTGACCCGTGCCCAAGCTTTCCGCTATGTGATCCTGCCCCAGGCCCTGTCCTCCAGCGTCCCCGGCTTGGTGGCCAATACGGTGTTCCTGCTGAAGGAGACCAGCGTATTTTCCACCATCAGCCTGATGGATCTGATATTCACCGCCAAGGATCTGATCGGCATGTACGCAAAAACCATCGAGTGCCTGGTGCTGCTGGTGGTGTTTTATCTGATGATGCTTCTGCCGGTCTCCCTGCTGGGGGATTGGCTGGAAAGGAGGCTGCGCCGTGCAGCGTTTGGGAATTGACGTGCTGTTCAGAGGCACGAACTTTCTGCGCCTGCTGGGCGGGCTGTGGGTGGCTCTGCGCATCAGCCTGATCTCCGTGGGGATCAGCCTGGTGCTGGGGCTGCTGGCGGGGGTGCTGATGACCTCTAAAAACAGGGCGCTGAAAATATTTTTCCGTGTTTATCTGGAAATCGTCCGCATTGTGCCCCAGATGGTGCTGCTCTTTGCGGTGTATTTCGGCACCACCCGGATTTTCGGCTGGAATCTGGACGCGGAGCTGTCAGCCATTTTCGTGTTCAGCTTCTGGGGCACCGCAGAGATGGGCGACCTGGTGCGCGGGGCGGTGGTGAGCATCCCCCGGCTCCAGCGCGAAAGCGCCCTGGCCCTGGGGCTGACCAAGGCCCAGACGGATTTCTATGTGATCCTGCCCCAGACCGTCCGGCGGCTGCTGCCCCTGTCCATCAATCTGATTACCAGAATGATCAAAACCACCAGCCTGGTGATGATGATCGGCGTGGTGGAGGTGCTGAAGGTGGCCCAGCAGATCATCGAGGCCAACCGCCGCAGCTCCCCCAACGCGGCCTTTGGAGTGTTTGCGGTGGTATTTCTGCTGTATTTTCTCATCTGCTGGCCCATCAGCAGGCTGGCGGTCTATTTGGAACGGAGGTGGTCGTAATGGAGCAGCCGCTGCTGCAAGTGAAAAATCTGCGCAAAGCCTACGGGGATAACGTCGTCCTGCGGGATGTGAGCCTGACCGTGCGCCAGGGGGAGGTCACGGTCATCATCGGCCCCTCCGGCTGCGGCAAGAGCACGCTGCTGCGCTGCCTGAACGGCCTGGAGGATATCCAGGCGGGGGAGATTCTGCTGGAGGGCCAGCCGCTGCAAAAGGACGGGAAAAGCATCTGCGCCATGCGGCAGAAGATCGGCATGGTGTTCCAGAGCTATGACCTGTTCCCCCACCTGACCGTGCTGGAAAATATCCTGCTGGCCCCCATGAAGGTGCAGAAGCGCAGGCGAGCCGAGGCAGAGCAGGAGGCCCTGGCCCTGCTGGAGCGGGTGGGCCTGGCGGATCGCCGGAACGACTATCCCCGGCAACTGTCCGGCGGGCAGAAGCAGCGCATCGCCATCGTCCGGGCGCTGATCATGCACCCGAAGATTCTGCTGCTGGACGAGATCACCGCCGCCCTCGACCCGGAAATGGTGCACGAGGTTCTGGAGGTGGTTCTGGATCTGGCCCGCCACGGCAGCACCATGCTGATCGTCACCCATGAGATGGCCTTTGCCAAAGCCGCCGCCCACCGCATCCTCTTCCTGGAAAACGGCACCATCGCCGAAGAAAGCAGCAACCCCAAATCCTTCTTCACCCACCCCACCACCCCCCGCGCCCGCCAGTTCCTCCAATCACTGGAATATGAAGCGCCCCAGGATGCAAAGCAGTTGTAGAATTATTCGTAAATCTCTAATAAAAACGAGAAAATTAAAACATTTTGCCCCCGTAGGGGCGGATATTAGCCGCCCGCCATGTACCGGGATTGAGCGGTTCGTCTATACCGCTCACTTCCATTACCTTTCGGGCGGCTAATATCCGCCCCTACGAAGTGCTGCATCCCGTTTAACGCTCTGCTTCCTAAACCTTATAGAATATCTTAATGAACCGGCCTCTTTTGGGGCCGGTTTATTTGTGACTTTTTTGTTGACATTCTCCCTGAAACGGGGTAAAATAATCTTAACTATGCGAACAAAAAGGAGGGAATACCATGGACGCCGGCGGCAGTGGCAATATACCGGGTCGAAGTAGGATGCGGTCTGCTTCCGTGGCTGACCCGTTTTAGTTCGGCCCTGCGTAAATTGCCTCTCTATTTTTTTAAAAATTAGGAGGTAAATATGGCAGAACGGTTTGAAATTATGGAAAAAGCCCTCCTGCAAATGCTGGAGAGCAAGAAGTACGCCACCCTGCGGGACATGCTCATTACCATGAATCCCAGCGATGTGGCGGGTATTTTCAGCGACCTGGAGGAAAAGCAGGTTCCCCTGATGTTCCGGCTGCTGCCCAAGGAGCTGGCGGCGGAGACCTTCGTGGAGATGGAATCCGACACCCAGGCGCTGCTGATTCAGGGCTTCTCCGACAATGAATTGAAGGAAGTGCTCAGCGAGCTGTATGTAGACGACGCGGCCGACCTGGTGGAGGAAATGCCTGCCACGGTGGTGCGCCGCATTCTGGAGCAGGCAGACCCGGAGATGCGCAGCTCCATCAACCAGATCCTCCGCTACCCGGAGAATTCCGCAGGCTCCATTATGACCACCGAGTATGTGGCCCTGCGGCCCAACATGACGGTGGAGGAGTCCATCCGCCGCATCCGCCGCCAGGGCGTGGACAAGGAGACCATCTATACCTGCTACGTCATCGACACCGATCGGACGCTGCTGGGCCTGGTCACCGTGAAGGATCTGCTGCTGTGCGAGGATGACGACACCCAGATCAGCGACATCATGCTGACCAACCTGATCTCCGTCACCACCCAGGACGACCAGGAAGAGGTCGCCCGGATGTTCTCCAAGTATAATTTCCTGGCCCTGCCCGTGGTGGACAAGGAAAACCGCATGGTGGGCATCGTCACCTTCGACGACGCCATGGACGTCATGCAGGACGAGGCCACCGAGGATATGGAGATCATGGCGGCTATCACCCCCTCGGAAAAGAGCTATATGAGCAGCTCTCCCTGGGAGCTGTTCAAGCACCGCATCCCCTGGCTGCTGATCCTGATGGTATCGGCCACCTTTACGGGGATGATCATCAGCTCCTTTGAGTCCTCGCTGAGCGCGCTGCCCATTCTGACCATGTTCATCCCCATGCTGATGGACACCGGCGGCAACAGCGGCTCCCAGTCCTCTGTCACGGTGATCCGCGCCCTGAGCCTGGACGAGCTGCATTTCAAGGATATTTTCAGCGTCATGTGGAAGGAAGTACGCACGGCGCTGCTGTGCGGCCTGGCCCTGGCGGCGGTGTGCTTTGCCAAGGTGCTGCTCATCGACCGGCTGCTCATGGGCAACGAAACCGTGAGCCTGGCCGTGGATGTGACGGTGTGCCTGACCCTGGGCGTGACGGTGGTGGTGGCCAAGATCGTGGGCTGCTCCCTGCCCCTGATCGCCAAGCGCCTGGGCTTCGACCCGGCGGTGATGGCCTCCCCCTTCATTACCACCATCGTAGACGCCATGAGCCTGCTGCTGTACTTTCTCTTTGCCAAATCGATTTTGCACGTGTAATTGCGTACCCCTTGCCTCCCCTGAAAGGTTTAGCAGGTGTAGCCATTCGCAGAATGGCGTACAGCTGCTTAATGCAAAGCTGAGGTGGCGCGCGACGCGCGTCGGAGGGGTCAGGTGCGGTACGCAGAATACCAATAAGAAAAGCCAAGGCGAATTCGTACAGTCCCAAGCGGGACAGGTTACGAATTCGCCTTAGATTTTATAAAGCTATAACTGCCTGCCGCAACCCCTCAGCCACTGCGGCAGCAGCTCCCCTTTCAGGGGAGCCAGGGCGTTTTTGTATCTTGAAAAATTGCAAAAAATCGGGTATGATGGAGCAAATTGGAAAAGAAGGACGTGGATTTTTTGGGTTATCAGATCCTGCACCCCCGGGATACGGAGATCAGGGGGATTTTGTTTGACATGGACGGAGTGATCCTGGACTCCGAGAAGCTGTACGCCAAATTCTGGGCGGCGGGGTGCGAATTCTATGGCTACCCCATGAACTACCAGCAGGCCCTGGGCATGCGCAGCCTCAGCGCTCAAGCGGGGCAGGCATATTTAAGCAAGCTGTTCGGCCCGGACATTGTGTATGAGCAGATTCGCGCCAAGCGCATTGAGCTGATGGACGCCTACATCGAGGAAAACGGCATCGAGGCCAAGCCGGGGGTGTATGCTCTGCTGGATTATTTGCAGGAAAAGGGCATCCCCTATGCCATCACCACCGCCTCCCCGGCGGATCGGATTCAAAATCATCTGGGGCAGCTGAACCTGTATCACCGCTTCCCCCATATCTGCTCGGCGCATCAGGTGGCCCACGGCAAGCCCGCGCCGGACATCTATCTATTGGGGGCAAAGACCATCGGCATCGACCCGGCCTGCTGCCTGGCCCTGGAGGACAGCTATACCGGCCTGCTGGCCGCCCATCGGGCCGGATGCATGGCCAGTATCGTCCCCGACCTGGATGAGCCGGGGGAGGATATCCTGAAGATTGCCTACGGGCGGTTTGATTCCCTGAACGACGTGATCGACCTGCTGGAGCGGCAGGCGCATCGAGGAGGCTATGATGGAGGTTCGACTGACAAAGCCGGAGGAGCTTGACCGCGTCCGGGAGCTGTTCGCCCTGGCCTTCCGCATCCCCATGAAGCGGGACGCAGAGCAGGAGCCGGACGAGGCGCTGCACTGGGCGGCCTTTGACGACGACGGACAGATGATGAGCGCCATCACCGTGCCCATGTATCCAATGTGGTTTGACGGGCAGCCGGTATGCATGGGCGGCATCGGGGGCGTGTCCACCCTGCCCCAGTACCGCCGCCGGGGCGGCATCCGGGCCTGCTTCGAGGCGCTGCTGCCGGAATTATACCGTCAGGAGTATGATTTTTCCTATCTTTACCCTTTCTCCACCGCGTTTTATCGCAAATTCGGCTACGAATGCTGCGTGCAGAAGCAGCTGGTCACCGTAGACCTGCGCCTGCTGCGCACCAGCTATTTTGCGGACACCTACCGTCTGGCAGAGCCGGGACGGGATCTGTCGGAGGACGTGGCGTTCGTGGATCATATCTGGCACCGCACCTATAACATGAGCGTGCCCCACGTTCGGTCGGACTATCGCTGGGTGGCAAAGCTTGACCCCGCCGCCGGGGACAAGTACCTGTACGTCTGGTATGATAATGGCAGACCCAGCGCCTACGTGCTTTTCCATCCGGAGGGGGACACCCTCCAGTGCGACCGCTTCCACTTCACCTCCGCCCAGGGCTTCCGAGCGCTGCTGGGCCTGCTGCAAACCATGTCCACCGACCGCAGCCACGCCCGGTTCTGCCTGCCGGAGAGCAAGGCCCTGCGGTATCTCCTGCCGGAATGGTCGCTGGGAGCCGTCCAGTGGCAGCTCCTGTGCGGCGGCATGGTTCGGGTCATCCGGGTGCGGGAGGTGCTGGAAAAGGCCAAATGCATCGGCACCGGCCAGGTGACCCTGGAAATCACCGACCCTCAGATCCCCGAAAACACCGGCACCTATTGGGTGTCCTTCAACGACGGCAAGGTGCTTATGGTCGACTCCGCAGACACCGCCCCGGACGCCAGGCTGACCATCCCCGCCTTCTCCGCCCTCATCAGCGGCGTATGCTCCTTCACCGAGGCCGCCCAATGGATGCCCGGCATAGAGGTGCAGCACCAAAACCCCGCCCTGGATCAGCTGTTCTATAAAAAAGAAATGTTCATTGAAGAGGAGTTCTAAGAACCAAAACCAGCCGCCCGCCACATAACCGGCGGGCGGCTGCTCGTTAAATGGGAGATGCCAACTCCCTCCAAATTTCGCTGTGATTTCGATAGCAGACCATTAGATAGCACACACTCCCCCCGTAGGGGTCGGCAATTTGCCGACCCTCAACATTACGGTTTAGGAAGTAGTAGGGATGAACGTATAACCTGACGGGTAAATCCTTGAGCTTCCCTGTGGGGTGTTGCAGAGCGCAGCGAATCTTTAATTACAATCATTGCCGGTGGCAATGATACAATAATTAATCAGCTGTCGCCGCAGCGACTGAAGAGGGCACTCAGGTGATGGTTTTGAGAGAGAGTTGGTTAAAACGGTAGACGGTTAAACACCCTGAGTGCGTAGGGGCGGATACCAGCCGCCCGAAAGGTAACGAACATGAGCTGTACAGACGAACCACTCAATCCCGGTACCCGGCGGGGCGGCAAATTGCCGCCCCCTACGAACTCAAAAGCTTTTGGCTATGTTCATTCAACTGACAGCTCAATTCCGCGACGTTGCGGGCGGCTGGTATCCGCCCCTACGGAGTGGTGCCTCCCATTCAACGCGGTGCTATCGAAACCGTAAGGTTAAGGGTCGGCAGGTTGCCGACCCCTACGGGGGGCAGTTGTTTTGGTTGGTTCCATTCACCGTTCTGCTGTCAAAGCCGCAATGGATCATCCGTTTTTATCGATGGCTTCGTATACGCGCAGGATTTCGCCGACGCTCCAGGCTTGGGCGAAGCAGCCTTTGCCGATGCCGGGGTTGGAGCCGTCGTAGATTTCGGGGAGCTGGCCGACGCAGCCCTCGCGGAGCATGGGTTCCATGGCGGCCAGCTGGGCGCGGACGTCGGCTTTGGCCTCCGGGGTGCTGCCGCGGACTTTCAGATAGGCCAGGTAATAGGCACCCAGGGGGAATACCCAGGCGGTGCCCTGGTGGTAGGCCAGATCCCGGGTCATCTGGTCGCCGCCGTAGAAGCCTCGGAACTCCGGGTCGGCGGGGGACAGGGTGCGCAGGCCGCAGGGGGTGAAGAGGCTACGCTCCACCGCGTGAAGCGCCCGCCGCTCCTGATCCCGGCTGAGCATGGTATAGGGCAGGCTCAGGGCCCAGATCTGGTTGCAGCGCAGCTGCTCGTCGGCATGGGTGCCGGAGAGCACGTCGCGCAGGTAGCCCCGCTCCTCCATAAAGAATTTGGATACGAAGGAATCCCGCACCCGTCGGGCCAGTTCGCCGTAATCCCGGTCAGAAATGCCGAAGTGCTGGGAGAATTCCTCCATGATCTTCAAGGCGTTATACCAGTAGGCGTTCACCTCCACGGGCTTTCCGTGGCGGGGGGTGGGGAGGATGCCCTGGACGCACACGTCCATCCAGGTCACTTGGTCGCTGCCCTCTCCGGCGTGGATCAGGCCGTCCTCATCCATGTAGATGGCGTGGTGGGTGCCCCGGCGGTAGGCGGCGATGATCCGCTCCAGGGTGGGATAGGCCTCCTGGACGAATTCCCAGTTGCCGCTGCGGCGGACGAACTGCCACACCGCGTCGATGAGAAGCAAGGCGGCGTCCACGGTATTATACACCGGATCCTTGCCCCCCTCCGGGAAGAGGTTGGGCACCAGGCCGTCCTTTTCGTAGGCCAGGAAGGTACGAAGAATGCTGGCCGCGTCCACGAACCGGCCGGTGGCCAGGGCACAGCCGGTGAGGGCGATCATGGTGTGCCGCCCCCAGTCGCTGAACAGGGGATACCCCGCCAGGATGGTCATGCCGTTGGTGGAAGCCCGGCGGACGATGAAGGCGTCGGCGCTGACGGCCAGCTGCCGGGCCACCGGGTCGCGGAAGCCCGCCCGGCTCTCCAGCTCGCCCTGGTGGCGCAGCTGGGTAGAGAGGATTTCCTCGGCGGTGAGGAACTGGCGGCGGTTGGAGAAGATGATGCTGAATTCCCGGCTCTGCCCCGCCTCTACCGTGAATTCCGCCACGCAGACGGACACGGTGACGCCCCGGCCGGGCCGCCCGTCCTTGGCGTCCTCCGGGTAGGCCAGCCACTGGGCGCGGGGCGGGGTCTGGCGCAGCTGGCCGGTGGTGGTGATGTGCAGTGCGTTTGCCCCGCAGGTGATTTTCCCCGCCGCGTACTCCACCTGGGGCACGGCCTGGGCGGCCTGCTCCTTGGGGGCGAACTTCACAAACGGCTCGGCGGTGAGGGTGCAGCTCTGGCCGGAGTGGTTCTCCACCCGGTACAGAACGGCGGTGGTATTCTGCCCATAGGTCATGGCCATGGTGCGGCTGACCCGGACGCCGCCGATGTGATAGCGCCAGTGGGGGAGATTGTCAAAGCTGAAGAAGCTCAGGCTCTTATAGCCCTCCTCCGGGGCGGTGCCGTCGGTAAACTCCTGGGTGGAGAGAAAATAGTCCCGCCCCTCCACGTTCAGCCGCTCGCTCATGCGGTGCACCAGCGATACCCGCTCGTTGGGCGCGCGCACCGCCGCGATCAGCAGCCCCTGGTCGCAGCGATTGGCCGAATAGGCCGCCGTCAGCGAGGCATAGCCCCCCAGCCCATTGGTCAGCAGAAAGCAGCTCTCCTGACTGCGCGCCAATGTGCGCATCTCCTGTTTTCCGAATACAAAGCGCATACCGAACCCCCGCCATACAAAATTCCGGGAGACGCCTCCGTCTCCCGGCAGTTCATATGTAAAGTATATCCATTTTTGTCGTTTTCGTCAATCGGAATTTCACGGCGGGCGTCACTGCTTCCGAAGATGCTTAAGGAATCTCTGAATAAATCGTCTGCGGCTGGACAGCGGGTCTTTTACTCCCATACTGCGGGCTGAAAAGTGGGAAATATTGCGCAGCCGTTGCCAGCGTAAGCTGGCTTACGGATGCGGCATACCCCTTGCGGGTACACAAAGTATTCCGCCACTTTCCAGCCCTTGCCTGGGAGCAAAATTCCTCGCTGCCAGCTCTTGCCGATTTAATCAGAGCTTCCTTAAATGAATGATTTTCTGCCACACCGCCGGAAGGGTCTTCCGATTCAGCGCCAGCAACAGCAGCAAGCACAGCAGCTGCCCCGCCGGCTGGAGCGGATGGGTGCAGAAGCACAGCAGCGTCTGAGCGGTCAGCACCCCGGCGCTGGCCAGCAGGCGGCCGGTGCAGAGCTGAAAGGGGATCAGCTTTCGGACGCTGAAAACCCGGATGGAAAAGCAGAGCAAATAGCTCGCCAGGGTGGCCACCGCCGCGCCCTGGATGCCCAGGCGCGGGATCAGCAGCAGGTTCAGGCCGATGTTGGCCCCGGCCCCCCACAGGGCCGTGCGGAAGGACAGGGTACTGCGCTTTGTCACCACATAGGCGCTGCCCATAAAGGCGGCAAAGGCAGAGAAGATCATGGCCATGGTCAGCACCGGCACATATTTCCAGGCGGTAAAATAGCGCTGGGCCGACAGCAGCCGAATCTCCGCCGGGCAAAACGCGATGATCAGGCCCCCGGCCAGGAACATGACCGCCAGAAATGCGCTCCACACCCTCGAATAGAAGTCCACGTAGTCCTGCCCGCTGCTTCCCGCCTCCGAAATAGCGGAAAACTGCCACGCCTCCAGGAAAACGGTGGAAAGAAGCGTCAGAATTGTTGGAATTTTGCAGGCCACGGCATACAGCCCCGCCGCGTCCGCTCCCAGGCCCTCCGCGATCATATAGCGGTCGGATACCCCGGTGATCCACCAGAAGATCGTGGTGGGGATCAGCGGGAGGCTGTAGCGCAGCAGCTGGCCCAGAAGCGCCCGGTCGGGCCGGAGGGTCACCAGACGCCAGAGCCGCTGCCGGAGGGTCAGATACACCGCGCACACCCCGTCCGCCAGCGCCACGGACAGCACATAGCCCCGCACGCCCATCCGGCAGGGGATCAGCAGCACGATATTGAACAGGATCACCAGCGCCGTGTTCAGAATCCCCTGCCCGGCGAACAGCGCCGTGTTTCCCTCCGCCCGGACGTACTGGGCGCACAGGCTGTGCAGGCAGGAGGCCAGGGTGTAGCCGCAGATCAGCGCGGTGTAATCCCCCATTCCCGCCACGTCCGGCAGCAGCGGCGCGACGGCAAGGAGCACTGCCCCGCCGAAGCAGATGGTGAGCAGTCCGGCGGAGAAGATGCTGCCGCGCTGCGCCCGCTGCTCCAGAGCGAAGCGGAACACGCCGTTGGCAATGCCCAGCGACACCACCGGCAGCAGCAGATTGCAGGTCTGCATAATCAGGTCGGCGGTGCCGTAATCTGCAGGCGACAGCACGCCGGTGTAAAAGCGCACCATCACAAAGGTGAGCAGCTTGGAGCCGAAGGTGCCCAGGCTGATCAGGAAGGTATTGCCCAATAGGGCGTCGTACTTGCTATTTTCCCTTTCCATTGCCGACCCGCGCTCCTATGCGCCGCTGGGCCAGGTTCACCGCCCGCTCCCCTGCAAATCCGGCGGCAAGGCCCAGCAATATCCCGCCAAGCACATCCGACGGGTAGTGAACGTACAGATAAAGTCTGGAAAAGGCGATCAGGCAGGCCAGCGCCAGCGCCGGGAGCCACAGCCTGCTTTTGCAGCGCAGCAGCGCGCCGACGGCTGCAAAGGATGCCCCGGTGTGCCCGGAGGGGAAGGAGTAATCCGTCGGGCAGGGCACCAGGAGCGCGATGCCGGTGTTCACGTCGCAGGGACGCACCCGTGCCGCCAGCGGCTTGAGCAGCACATTGCAGCACAGCACCTCCAGCGCCAGGCTCACCGCCATCACCGCGCCGTACCGGCGGGTCTTGGGGATGAGCAGCAGCACCAGCGCCAGCAGCAGCCAGACCGCCCCCGTGTCCCCCAGCCGGGTGATGAATACCATGGCGCGATCCATCACCGGGCCGCGCAGGCGCTGGATCGAATCCAGAATTCCAAGCTCCAGCGTCATCATCACTGCTCCAGCTTATTGCCGCAGGTGGGGCAGAAGCGGTCGCTCAGCCCGGTCTTTCCGCCGCACTGGGGGCAGCACTGCTCCATCGGCTCACCGCACCGGCGGCAGAAAACGCCCTTTTGCTGATACGCGCCGCACACCGGGCAGGCGCTGCGCAGGAAGCTGCGCAGAACGAAGAACAGCACCGCCGCCGCCAGATTCCCCGCCAGTGTCAGCAGGCACCACAGCAGGCCATTCATGTCCGCCTCCCGTGCCAGCCGGTAGACCCAGGCCGCCGTCAGCAGCCAGTAGGCGATTCCCTGCACCAGCGCGGCCGCCGCCGTGATTCCCACCGCCGCCTTGGCCGCCCGGCTCGGCTCGGAGATGGCCAGATGCTCAAAGCGCCGCTTGCCCTCGCCCCGCTCGCCGTTGCGGCGGGCTTCATCATTTTGCCCGTCCTGCTCCTCCTGCCGCAGGGCGTTCACCGCCTCAGAAAGCTGCGGCCGCAGCAGCACCGCCGAAACGCCGCCGCCCACCAGCGCCGCGCAAAGGGAGATCACCAGAAAGCAAATCCACAGCCTTTTAAAATTCCAATGCATGATTTTTTCATTCAGTTTCTTCATCATCATAGCCCTCCTTACTTTGGGTGCCCCCATCATACCGCCGGGGGTTAAACTCCGCCTTTTCCAAAGATAAACTGGAGATAAACTTTTCGCCGCAGTTAATCAGGAGTTTATACATTCTCATATGGTGTGTACTAAAATAAAATTACACTTTCTCCGCCCCCCACCCGTAGGGGCGGATACCAGCCGCCCGCAACCAATCGGTTTCGATAGCAGTCCGTTGAATAGCACACCCCTCCGTAGGGGTCGGCAATTTGTCGACCCTCAACCCAACGGTTTCGATAGCAAAAAAGATGAACGTATAACCTCAAGGGTACATCCCCAAGCTTCCCTGAGGGGGAAGCTGTCGCCTCAGCGACTGAAGAGGGCACTCAGGTAATGGTTTAGAGAGAGATTTCACTAAAAAGGTAGAATGTCAAACATTCTGAGTCCGTAGGGGCGGATACCAGCCGCCCGCAACCCAACGAACGTGAGCTGTACAGACCAACCGCTCAATCCCGGTACCCGGCGGGGCGACAAATTGCCGCCCCCTACGAACTCAAAAATTTTTGGTAATGTCCATTCAACCGGCAGCTCAATTCCGCGACGCTGCGGGCGGCTGGTATCCGCCCCTACTAGCCCATATCTGTTAAAGTTTTATCTTTGATAGAGGAGGCTTTAAGTTAAACATGCATCAATCTTCACCACATAGAGTAAAACTTTAATGGATATAGGCTACTACGGATAGGGTGCATGCCATTCAACCTGCCCTTAATAAAGAACCAACTGCGGTAGCCCTCTTCAGTCAGCCCTACGGGCTGCCAGCTTCCCCCAAGGGAAGCTTTTGGAGGGAGCCGTCGCCTGGTGCCATTCAACGAACTACTATCGAAATGGCAACATTGAGGGGCGACAGATTGCCGCCCCCTACGGACTCAAAAGCTTTTGACTATTTCCATTCAACTGACAGCTCAATCCCGCGACGTTGCGGGCGGCTAATATCCGCCCCTACGGATTGGCGTGTACCATTGAACGTACTGCCCTCAAAACCGCAACGCTGCGGGGCGGCAGCCTGCCGCCACCTACAAAATACAAAGGAGAATCACCCATGACGATACGGAAGCGGCTGTTTTGGTCGAATTTGTTTATGATTTTGGTTCCGGCGGCGGTGACGTTGCTGGTGGGACTGCTGTGTGTGGGGGCGGTGTGGCTGACGCTGCTGTACGGTACCGACCTGGGCATCAGCGACCGGGAGGATTTTGAGCGGGTGTGCACCGTGGTGACCCAGATGGCGGAAAAGCGGCTGGAGAAGGGCGACAGCCTGGAGGGACTGGAATCCTTCCTGACGGGCAATGACATGGCCCTTTCCGTCCGCGCCGATGGCAGCGACGTGTATGCCCACGGCAGCCTGGGCGAGGATGACCTGGCCCTGCTGGAGGCGGCGCAGCAGCTGGGGGGCGACGTGACCGTCACCCGGAACGGGCGCAGCCTGTTTTTGTGGGAGACGGCGGCCAGCGGCCGGCAATATCAGCTGTGCATCTTCGGCGGCAGCGCCGGGAAGCGGGGCCTGCGGCCCCTGAAGCTGATGCTGGGACTGAGCGCGGCGGTGGTGAGGCTGGTGATCCTCCTGTCCATTCTGCTGACCAACCGCTTCTTGACCAAATTCGTATTCCGCCGCATCCAGGAGCCGCTGGATACCCTGACCCAGGGCGTGCACCAGCTGCGCGACGGAAACCTGGACTATCGGATCGCCTACGACCGGCAGGACGAATTCCTGCCCATCTGCCAGGACTTCAACGAAATGGCCTGGCACCTGCGCGAATCCGTGCGTCAGCTGCAAAATCAGGAGCGCAGCCGCAAGACCCTGCTGGCCGGAATTTCCCACGACATCCGCTCCCCCCTGACCTCCATCCAGGCCTATGTGGAGGGGCTGCTGGACGGCGTGGCCAAGACCCCCCAGATGCAGCAGCGCTACCTGACCACCATCAAGGCCAAGGCGGAGGACATCGACCATCTGGTGTCCCAGCTGTTCCTGTTCTCCAAAATGGAGCTGGGGGAATACCCGGAGGATCGCCGGGAGGTGCGGCTGGACGAGAGCGTCCGCAGCGCCGTGGACGCCTGCCGGGAGGAATGCGCCCAGGCAGGGCTGACGGTGGAGCTGGCGCTGGAGCCTGCCACCTTGGTGGCCGACCCGGTGCAGCTGCGCCGGATCACAGCCAACATCCTGGAAAACAGCCTGAAATATAAAAAAGACGCCCAGGGGCAGCTGAAAATCCAGCTGTATCCCCAAGGCGCGCAATATGTACTTTGTTTTGCCGACGACGGCCCCGGCGTGCCGGAGGAGGCGCTGCCCCATCTTTTCGAGGCGTTCTACCGCAGCGACCCCGCCCGGCAGAATCCCCACAAGGGAAGCGGCCTGGGCCTGGCCATTGTGGCAGGGGCGGTGCAGCAGCTGGGCGGCAGCGTACCGGCGGAAAATTGCAGCCCTACAGGCTTAAAAATCACCATTCTGCTTCCCAAAGGAGGGACGGCCCATGGATAAAATTCTCATTGTAGAGGACGACCCCGCCATTGCGGAGATCGAGCGGGACTATCTGGAAATCGACCACTTTCAGGTGGAGATCGCCCCGGACGGCGTCACCGGCCTGAGCTGGGGGCTGAGCGGAGAATTCAGCCTGATCCTGCTGGACGTGATGCTGCCGGGAATGGACGGCTTTGCCGTCTGCCGCCGCCTGTGGGAGCAGCTGGATATCCCCGTGCTGATGGTCACCGCCCGGCGGGAGGACATCGATTAGATTCGCGGCCTGGGCCTGGGGGCGGACGACTATATTGAAAAGCCCTTTTCCCCCAGCGTGCTGGGGGCCAGGGTCAAGGCCAACCTGGCCCAGTACCGCCGCCTCACCGGCCGGGAAAAGAGCACCGCAGAAATCACCCTGGGCAACGTGCGCATCAACACCGACACCCACCGGGTCTACGTAAAAGACCGAGAGGTAGAGCTGAAGAACAAGGAGTATGAGCTTCTGCTCTTCCTCATGCTGAACGCGGACATGGTTTTCGACCGGGAAACCCTGTACGAGCGCGTCTGGGGCCTGGACGCCATGGGCGACAACGCCACCGTGGCCGTCCACATCAACCGCCTCCGCGAAAAAATCGAAGAAAACCCAGTCGCCCCCCGCCACATCCAAACCATCTGGGGCGCCGGCTACCGCTTCCGCGCCACAACATAACCGCTGGGGCCGAACGGTTTTTTGCATTCCCGTTCACAAAATATTTTCAATATTTTGTGAAAAAACGCTTGACCGGTTGTAACTATCGGTATTTATAATTGGAGATGTCTAGGGAAGCTCTGATTAAATCGGCAAGAGCTGTGAGCGAGAGATTTTTCGGCCAATCGAGGTATCGGAAACGGCGGAATACTGTATGTATTTCCCGTTTTCGGTACCGAAGAGTGGGCGAAAAAGATCCGCTCACAGCCGCAGACGATTTATTCAGAGATTCCCTCATAAAAAAAGCGCAAGCGGAAAGGGATGCATGATGAACAGCTTTATTTTTGAGAACAAGACCAAGGTTTATTTTGGCAGGGACTGTGTGAAGGAGCATCTGGGTGAGGTGCTGAAGGGCTACGGCGAAACTGTCATGCTGGCCTATGGCGGCGGGTCTATCAAGCGCAATGGGGTGTATGACGAGGTTGTGGGCATTCTGAAGAACGCTGGGAAGCGGGTTGTGGAGTTTTCCGGGATCATGTCCAATCCCACCTACGCCAAGGTGCAGGAGGGGGCAAGGATCGCGCGGGAGAATCATGTGTCGCTCATTCTGGCGGTGGGCGGCGGCAGCGTGTCGGATTGCTGCAAGGTGGTTTCCGCTCAGGCGGGGCTTTCCGAGGACCTCTGGGAGCTGGAGAACACGAAGCACGTCTACCCCACCAGGTTCATTCCCCTGTGCACCATTGTGACGGTATTCGGCACCGGCAGCGAGATGAACAGCGGCGCGGTGATCACCCACGAGGAAAAGAAGATCAAGGGCGCGCTGTGGGGCGCTCAGGCGGACGCCGCCTTCCTGAACCCGGAATATGCCATGTCCGTGCCCATGAAGCAGGTGATTTCCGGCGCGTTCGACACCCTGAGTCACGCCATGGAGACCTATTTTGGAAAGCCCGGCGAAAACAATCTGTCCGACGATATGGGCGAGGCCGTCATGCGCAGCGTCATCCGCAACATCCGGGTGCTGCTCCGCGACCCCAACAATTACGACGCCCGCAGCGAGCTGGCCTGGGCCTCGGCCATGGCGGAGAACGGCGTGCTGAAAATCGGCAAGGTGACGGATTTCCAGTGTCACATGCTGGAGCACCAGCTGGGCGCTTACACCAACTGCAACCACGGCGCGGGCCTGGCGGTGATCCATCCCGTGCTGTACCGGCACATCTGCAAGGCCGGAGCCGCCCGCTTTGCCCGGTTCGCCCGGAACGTATGGGGCATTGCGCCCAAGGGCAGTGACGAGGAGGCTGCCCTGGCCGGTGTGGAGGCGCTGGCGGCCTTCATCAAGGAGATCGGCATGCCCACCTCCTTCTATGAGCTGGGCATCCCCGCCGACACGGATTTCCGCGCCATTGCGGATTCCACCGTGCTCACCCCCGGCTGCTGCAAGAAGCTGACCCACGACGAAATTTATGAAATTCTGATGGAGTGCAGATAAGGAGGAAACGCAAATGAAAGCATTGCTGGTAAACGGAAGTCCCCACGCCAAGGGCTGAACCTACACCGCCCTGGCAGAGCTGAAGCGGACGCTGGAGGACGAGGGCATCGAAACGGAGCTGATCCACGTGGGCGCCAAGAACATCTGCGGCTGCATTGCCTGCCGCAAGTGCCACGAGACGGGCAAGTGCGTCTTTGACGACGCGGTCAACGAGGTTGCCCCCAAGCTGGCCGAGGCGGATGCCTTTGTCATCGGTGCGCCGGTTTATTTCGCCTCCCCCGCAGGCGGAGCCATCTCCTTTATGGATCGGCTGTTCTTCAGCACCCTGGGCACGGACAAGACCATGAAGGTGGGCGCTGCCGTCACCACCTGCCGCCGGGGCGGCAATACGGCGTCCTTTGACGTGCTGAACAAATATTTCACCATGACCGGCATGCCGGTGGCATCCAGCCAGTATTGGAACATGGTCTACGGCGGCCGGGCCGAAGAGGTGGAGCTGGACGCCGAGGGCCTGCAAACCATGCGCACCCTGGGAAGGAATATGGCCTTTATGATGCGGGCCATCCAGCGGGAAAAGGAAGCCAAGGGCCTTCCCCAGGGAAGCTTTTGGAGGGTGTGTCAGCTGCTCCCATTCAACGGACTGCTACCAAAACCGTTACATTACGGAGCGGCAGGTTGCCGCCCCCTACGCACTCAAAGGATTTTTAGCGGCTTCTATACAATTGACCGCTCAGGCCCCGTACGGGGCATTTTTTATTATCATTGACAAGCGGGGCGATGGCCGCTATAATGGGTGATGTGTGTTACGTGGTGCGCATCTGCCGGGCGGTTGGCCGGGAGGGCGGGCTGCGGGATTCAATATGCCAGACGCAAAGGGAAGTGCCGAAGCGGTGGGCTGGGGCGGTGAGCGAGGGTTCGTTCACGGTGCCTGGCAGCCTGCTTCGGGGCAGCCTCAGACGCAGTGCAGACCGAGAGGCGGTTTGCGCTGCTCTTTTTTGTTAGGGCGTATCTGCGGCCGGACGGCGGCGCTCACCGATTTGCTTCGGCGCTTCCTTATATACACAGATAGGAGCTTACAATGAATTTCATTCAAATCACCAAGGAGAACATTGACCGCGAGCACATCTGCTGCGCCATGTCCGGCGGGCAGAGCGCGGCGAAAAAGGAATGGCTGAAGCAGCGCTTTGACGAGGGGCTGGTATTTTACCGCAGCGAGGAGCGGGGCAAGTGCTTCATCGAGTACATTCCGGCGGAATATGCCTGGGCGCCCATCCGGGCGGAAGGGTATCTCTACATCAATTGCCTGTGGATCGCCGGGGCGATGAAAGGACACGGCTATTCCAACGAGCTTCTGGCCCGGTGCATCCGGGATGCCCAGGCCCAGGGGCGGAAGGGAATCTGCATTCTGTGCGCCCAGGGGCGCAAGCGAGAATTTTTAGCCGACCCCAAATTCCTGGCCTACAAGGGCTTTGCCGTGACCGATGTGTCGGACTGCGGAATCGATCTGATGTACCTGCCCCTGGTGCCGGACGCCCAGCCGCCCCGGTTCACGGACTGCGCCCGGCAGGCACGGGCGGAGGGCAGCGGCTTTGTCCTGTACTACACCGACCAGTGCCCCTTCACCCATTACTGGGTGCCGCGGGTGCAGGAGGCGGCCAGGGAGCACGGCATCCCCCTGCGGGTCATCCACATCACCACGCTCCAGGAGGCGCAGCGCCTCCCCGCGCCGGTCACCACCTACGCCCTGTTCCGCGACGGCGTGTTCGTGACCCACGCCATCCAGTCCGACAAGAAATTCCTGGCCCTTGCCGGGGTACAGTGAGGAGGCAGCAAATGGAATTTTACACCGTTGTTGAAAAGAGAAGAACCATCCGGGATTTTGAAAACGAAACCATCCCCCAGGAGGCCCTGGAGCGGATCATCTCCGCCGGGCTGAAAGCGCCCACCAATGACCATATGCGCGATTGGCACTACATCGTGCTCCAGGACAGGGACACCGTGGTTCGCCTGTTACAGGTCATTCCCAATGGGATTTCCCACGACGACATGGAGCAGCTGCTGAGGGACTGGAGCCTGAGCGACCCGGAGCAGCAGGCCGCCTACCGAAACGCCGTGCCGAAGCAGCATCGGATGCTGCTGGATGCGTCGGCGGTGGTGATCCCGCTGCTGAAGCAGAAAACGGACATTCTCCACCCCGAAAACCTGTCCCACCTCAATGGCTTCGCCTCCATATGGTGCAGTATCGAAAATATCTTCCTGGCCGCCACGGCGGAGGGCTACGCCTGCACCCTGCGCATCCCCCTGGGCGGCGAGGCGGGCTACGCCAAAAAGGTGCTGGGCTTCCCCGACGATTATCTCATGCCCTGCTTCATCGGCATCGGCAGACCCAAGCCGGACGCCCCGGCGATCAAGCAGAAGGACATCCGCACACAAGACCGCATTCACTGGAACAAGTGGTAAATCAAAAAATTTGGAGGAAAAAATGGATATTTGGCAAGAATTATATGAAAAAGCAAAGGCACAGTACCACCCGGAGGAGGTATCCCCCTTTGTGTACGCGCATCACGTGGTCTGCGCCCTGGAGGCCGAAAACGGCGAAATCTACACGGGCTTCTGCATCGAAAGCTGTAGCGGCGTAATGAACCTGTGCGCCGAGCGGGTGGCCGCGCTGAACATGTACATCACCAGCGGCCAGACAAAAATCAAGCACCTGATCGCCTTCCGGGACGAAGCCCCCTACGGCGAAGGCAGCGGCATGCCCTGCGGCGCCTGCCGCGAATTCCTCTACCAGCTGAACGAGGAAAACGAGGACATGCAGATCATGGTAAATTACGAAACAAGAGAAACCGTCACCCTAAAAACCCTGATGCCCCTCTGGTGGGGCAAAGAACGCTACGCCGAGGCAAAAGGCAGGGAATAGGCAGTCTGCTCTCAACGCAGCAGCCTTTATAGCCGCGCAAAACGATTCAGGGCCTGCCGCATTTTGCGGCAGGCCCTAAGAATTAAGCATAAAAGTCGCGGATTTTTTTGGCTCTGCTGGGGTGGCGGAGCTTGCGGATGGCCTTGTTTTCGATCTGGCGGATTCGCTCACGGGTCACGCCGAAAATCTGGCCGACCTCCTCCAGCGTGTGGGTGCGGCCGTCGTACATGCCGAAGCGCATGCGCAGCACGTCGGCCTCCCGCTCGGTCAGGGTGCCGAGAATTTCCTTCAGGGCCTCGGCCAGCAGCGCGTTGGAGGTGGCATCCGCCGGGCCGGGAGTGCGCTCGTCCTCCACGAAGGAGCCGATGGAGGTGTCCTCCTCGTCGCCCACGGGGGTGTCCAGGCTCAGGGTATCGGCGGCGGTGCGGTTGGCCTCGATGATCTTCTCAACGGGCAGACCCAGCTCCTTGGCGATCTCCTCCACCGTCGGCTCCCGCCCCAGCTCCTGCACCAGCTTGCGGTTGCAGCGGGTGGCCTTATTGATGACCTCCACCATATGCACGGGAACCCGGATGGTTCTCGCCTGGTCGGCGATGGCACGGGTGATGGCCTGCCGGATCCACCAGGTAGCATATGTAGAGAATTTGTTTCCCTTTGTCCAGTCAAACTTGTCCACGGCGCGGATCAGGCCGGTGTTGCCCTCCTGAATCAGGTCGAGAATGTGCAGCCCTCTGCCGGAATACTTCTTGGCGATGGAGACCACCAGGCGCAGGTTGGCCTCGGTCAGCTTGTTCTTTGCCTCCTGGTCGCCCTCGGAAATGCGCTTGGCCAGCTCCACTTCCTCCTCGGCGGACAGCAGCTTCACCTGGCCGATCTCCTTCAGGTACATGCGCACCGGGTCGTCCAGACTGTATTCGGCAGCCAGGTCGACGGGGTCGACCAGCTCCTCCTCGTCCATGCCGCGCAGGTCAATGCCGTCGTCCAGCATGTCCAGCCCGTCGCCCAGGTCGCCGCCCAGCACATCCAGGCCGTCGTCCAGCGCGTCCAGGTTAGAGGTGGTGACCTGGATGTTCATGGCCTCAAAACGGTCGTATACTTCTTCAATTTTTTCGGGGGAAAGGTTCATTTTGGACAGTACCTCATTCAGGTCGGTATCCCGGATCATACCGTCCTTTTTTCCTTGGGTGATCAGCGCCTGCAATGCCGCCTGAACATCCTCCATTTTTCCACTTTTCTTTGCTGTGCTCATAAGCCTACCCCTTTATCCCATTTTCCGTTTATTTTCTCATGCTGTAAGACTATACCCCAAATTCAGCAGAATGACAAGGGGGTTTTCGGATTTTTTATGACTTTTTTGTCTCCGCCGCCCAAAATAGATTTCCCCTCTTTTTCGGAATTATCCGCCCTTTTCACCAAAATGATCCCCCTTTACCTTTTCGCCCCGCTGCTGTATAATGTAATGGATTTGATAGCAGTAAGTTGAATGGCACCAGAAAAAACTTTACCCCGTAGGGGTCGGCAACCTGCCGACCCTAAACCTTGCTGTTTAGGAAGTAGTAAAGAACAACGTATAACCTCAAGGGTACATCCCCAAGCTTCCCTGTGGGGTGTTGCAGAGCGCAGCGAATCTTTAATAACAATCATTGCCGGTGGCAATGATACCATAATTAAACAGCTGTCGCCGCAGCGACTGAAGAGGGCACTCAGGTAAAAAGTTTCGAGAGAGATTGGGTTAAAAAGGTAGACGGTTAAACATTCTGAGTCCGTAGGGGTGGTACTCCGCGCAGCGAATCAAAATATCAATGATTGCCGGGGGCAATCATACAATTGATTCATCGGATATTAGCCGCCCGAAAGGTAATGAAACTGAGCTGTACAGACGAACCGCTCAATCCCGGTACCCAGCGGGGCGACAAATTGCCGCCCCCTACGAACTCAGAAACTTTTGGTAATATTCATTCAATTGACAACTCAATTCCGCGACGTTGCGGGCGGCTGGTATCCGCCCCTACGGAGGGGTGCTGTTATTCTTGATTCACATAAAAAGGAGGAATCGCCGTGGGGCGGGAGTTTGAGTTGAAGTATGGGGCGGATGCCGGAACGTTGGAGTGCATTCGGCGGGCGTATGCGGGGTTTCGTGTGCTGTGTATGGAGACGACCTATTATGATGACGGGGAAAATAACATCAGCCGCCGGCGCTGGACGCTGCGGAGGCGGCTGGAGAACGGGGTGTCCGTCTGCACGGTGAAAACCACGCTGCCGGATGGCAGCCGGGGGGAGTGGGAGACGGAGGCGGCGGAGGTTGAGGCGGCTCTGCCCCGGCTGATTGCCATGGGCGCGCCGGGGGAGCTGGCGGAATTTGCAAAGAATGGCCTGGTGCCCACCTGCGGCGCACGGTTCACCCGGCGGGCTGCCATGCTCCCGGCAGGCGACGGGCTGGTGGAGCTGGCGCTGGACAGCGGCGTTCTTCTGGGCGGCGGAAAGGAGCTGCCGTTCTGGGAGGTGGAGGTGGAGCAAAAGCAGGGCACCGATGCTGACACCCTCCAGTTTGCGCAGGCTCTGGCTCAGCGCTTTTCCCTGACGCCCCAGCCAAAAAGCAAGCTCAGCCGCGCCCTAGCATTGGCAAACGGGGACTGATGCAGGCGACGCTGCGTGATAGGTTTTTCAGATGATAAGTTAGCGGTAGAAACCACGACTGTTGCGTGATTTCTACCGCTATTTTTAATCTTCTAGAAAGAGTATATTGCAATAACTTTTTTCCCTTAATGCGAATCAAGGGTAGGAATATTCGTAAATTCTCGGTAAAAAGCTGTGCGGAGCACCACCCCACAGGGAAGCTTGGGGGATGTATCCTTTACGGTATACGTTCATCTTTACTGCTTCCTAGACCGTCAGGCTGCGGGCGGCTGGTATCCGTCCCTACTAGCCCATATCCATTAATACTTTACAGCCGTCTCTTCATGTGGTATATAATAAGAAGCCAAGAAAAAAGGAGTGCACCACAAGGAAATGTGGTGTATTCCGCCAAAGCAGAATGCAGATTTTGTGGCAAGAATGGAGGAGGTTCTGGAGGTATACTCCCGT
>CAKTIM010000021.1 GCA_934565795.1 uncultured Oscillospiraceae bacterium | reverse complement strand
ACCGTCAACGAGATTGCCTGATTGAATCGCACCCAATAACCCAAGCCCCCGGAAGCAACCGCTTCCGGGGGCTTTTCGGCTTGCTTCACGAACAGCAGAGCGGTGTTTTGCCTCAGAGAATGACGATATCCAGCAGTGCGGCAGTTCCGTCCAGCGCTTCGTTTACGTATACAATCGCGTAACAGGAAGCTGCATCAGGGGATATAACTGTGGCTTCACAGACGACAGCGTAGTTGGTACCTGCGACGACCTGACTGCTCAGCAGGGCAATGGGCTGATAATCCACACCTACCAGACCGTCCATTGCACACTCAAAGATATGCTGTACCTGCTTGGTGATAACGGGGGAGTCGGATTGCACCCAGCCGCCCTCAAGACCATTGATGCCTGGTTCAATCTCACTGCGCTGCATATCCGTCAGCGTCACGTTTCCATCCAAGTCCTCATACAGCGTACCGATGGCGTAGGTCTCCTCTGCACCCGGTGCGGCGGGAGCGGAGCGAAACAGAATGCGGTAATTTGTCCCGGCCACGACCTGCGTACCCAGCAGTGCCACCGGCGTGTAGGAGACGCCGGTCATGCCCTCGAAGGCGTTGCCGCACAATGTCTGAATTTCCTCGGTAATTTCCGGGCTTTCAGGGCGCTCCCATCCACCCAGCACCTCTGCCTCCATCTGCTCCGCAGCGGCCGCCTGCACGAAGCACATGCATGCGATGGCCATGACGACCGCCAGAATCATTCCAATTGCATTTTTCATATTTTATCTCCTTTTCCGTTTGCGATTGAGCCGCTTTTGCACGCTCTATCCAGGATACAGCTGAGTGGACAGAAATGTTGCAGCTGAAAGATTTTTTTGCAGACACACCGCAGCACTGAATATGAAGATAAGGACTGTTTGATGAAGATTTACAAAAAGTGAACGAATTATATATTTTCTATTGTGTTCTTTGCAAAAATACGCTATAATAAGACAATCAAACCGGGATAGGAGTGACTCTATGGAGGACTATGTGATCGAGATGCTGAACATCACCAAGGAGTTCCCAGGCATCAAGGCCAACGATAATGTCACCCTCCAGCTGCGGCGGGGGGAAATTCATGCGTTGTTGGGCGAAAACGGTGCGGGCAAATCCACCTTGATGAGCGTTCTGTTCGGCCTGTATCAGCCGGAATCGGGCACGATCAAAAAGGACGGGCAGGTTGTACATATCAACAATCCCAACGATGCCACGGCGCTGCACATCGGCATGGTGCACCAGCATTTCAAGCTGGTGGAGTGCTTTACGGTTCTGGATAACATCATTCTGGGCGCGGAGCCGATGAAGGGCGCAGTGGTCAACCGCAAGGCGGCCCGCCAGCGGGTGATGGAGCTGTCCGAGCGCTACGGCCTGAAGGTGGATCCCGACGCAAAGATCGAGGATATCTCCGTGGGCATGCAGCAGAGGGTGGAAATCCTGAAAATGCTGTACCGGGATAACGAAATCCTGATTTTCGACGAACCGACCGCCGTGCTCACCCCCCAGGAGATTGACGAGCTGATGGACATCATGCGCTCTTTTAAGGCTGAGGGCAAGTCCATCCTCTTCATCACCCACAAGCTTGCCGAGATCAAGGCGGTGGCCGACCGCTGCTCCGTGCTGCGCAAGGGAAAATACATGGGAACCGTGGAAGTGGCCGACACCTCCGTGGAGGAGATGTCCCGCCTGATGGTGGGCAGAGACGTGCAGCTGGTGTCCGAAAAGCAGGACAAGGAGCCGGGCCGGGTGATCCTGCAGGTGGAGAACATGACGGTTCCCTCCAAGCTGCATAACAACAATGCGGTGAAGAACGTCAGCCTGGAGGTGCGCGAGGGAGAAATCGTCTGCCTCGCCGGCATCGAGGGCAACGGCCAGACCGAGTTCATCCACGCCCTGACCGGCCTGGAAAAAATGAGCAGCGGCAAGATCATTCTGGATGGCAAGGACGTGACCCACGCCTCCATCCGCCAGCGCAACGCCATGGGCCTGTCCCACATCCCGGAGGATCGGCACAAGCACGGCCTGGTGCTGGACTATACATTGGAAAACAATATGGTGCTCCAGCGTTTCCGGGAGCCGGAATTCCAGCACCTGGGCTTTGTCCGCAGCAAGGCGGTGCGGGAATACTCCGACCGGCTGAGCCAGCAGTATGACGTGCGCAGCGGCCAGGGCAGCGCCACCATTACCCGCAGCATGTCCGGCGGCAACCAGCAGAAGGCCATTGTCGCCCGTGAGATCGACCGGGAGCCGCAGCTGCTGATCGCGGTGCAGCCCACCCGCGGCCTGGATGTGGGCGCAATTGAGTACATTCACAAGCAGATCATCGCCCAGCGGGACGCCGGGAAGGCGGTGCTGCTGGTCTCCCTGGAGCTGGACGAGGTGATGAACCTGTCCGACCGCATCCTCGTGATGTACGAGGGAGAGATCGTGGGCGAGTTTAACCCCAAGACCACCGATGTGCAGACCCTGGGCCTGTACATGGCCGGCGCCAAACGCGCAGAATAAGGAGGAGCTGCCATGCCAAAGAAAAACAATTCCCCCCGCCTGTCCTCCGGCACCTCCGGCGGCGCTGCGTCGCTGCTGGCCTCCCTGGTGTGTGTGCTGGCGGGCCTGACCTTCGGCTTTGTGGTGCTGCTGGTTCTGGGCGGCATTACCATGAGCCAGAACGGCGACCAATTCACATTCGGCAATCTGCTGAAGATCACCTGGGAGCAGGGCTTCAAGCCCATTGTCCAGGGTGGCTTTTATTCCAAGGCCAATATGATGGGCATGGCCGTGCGGATGGAGATCCTCCAGGCGGCTCCCCTGATTATGACCGGCCTTTCCGTTGCCTTTGCCTATAAGACGGGCCTTTTCAACATCGGCGCGGCAGGCCAGTACACCGTGGGCGCGTTTATGGCCCTGTATTTTGCCATCGTGCTGAAGATGCCCTGGTGGGTGTGCCTGATCGCCGCCGCCCTGGGCGGCGCGGTGTGGGGCGCGATTCCCGGCTTCTTCAAGGCGTTCCTGAACGTCAACGAGGTCATTACTGCCATCATGTTCAACTGGATCGGCCTGTACGCGGTGAACACCCTGATCTACCAGGGCGGCAGCGGCCCCATGTTCAACCTGAAAACCACCAAGACCTTCACTCTCAAGGAGTCCGCGCCCCAAGCGCTGCTGCCCAGCTTCAATGTCAGCGTGGGCGGCAAGGATTACTTCGGCAAGATGTTCATGCCCACCATCGGCATCTTCATTGCCATCGGTATTGCCATCCTGATCTGGGTCATTATCAACAAGACAACCTTCGGCTACCAGCTGAAGGCCTGCGGCTTCAATAAGAACGCCGCCCGCTATGCCGGTATCAACGAGAAAACCAACATCGTCCTGTCCATGACCATCGCGGGCGCGCTGGCAGGTGTGGGCGCGGGGCTGTTCTATCTGTCCGGCAGCAAGGAGTGGGAGCCGCTGGTCTCCACCATGCTTCCCGCCACGGGCTTCAACGGCATCTCCGTTGCGCTGCTGGCCTCGTCCAATCCCATTGGGTGCATCTTCTCGGCCATCTTCATCTCCCATATCACCGTGGGCGGCGGTTTTATGACGGCCAAGCTGTTCCCCAGCGAGGTGTCGGATATTATTTCCGGCGTGGTAATCTACCTGTGCGCGTTCAGCCTGCTGTTCAAGGGTGCCATTATGAAGCGCCTTTCCCGCAAGGCTGCCGCTGAGAAAAAGGAGGGCAAAACCTAATGTGGCTTCTTCTGAAATATACGCTGCTGTATGCCGCCGTGCTGACCCTGGTAGCCATGGGCGGTATGTTCTCTGAGCGCTCCGGCGTTATCAATATCGCGCTGGAGGGAATTATGGTCATCGGCGGCCTGATGGGCGTCGTGGCCATCAACCTGCTCAACGCCTGGGGCGTACCGGCATTTCTGGGCGTGATCGTGGCGGTGCTGGCCTCTGCGGTGGCGGGGCTGCTGTATTCGTCCCTGCTTGCTTTCTCCGCCATCAATCTGAAGGCGGATCAGACCATCGGTGGTACGGCGCTGAACCTGCTGGCCACGGCGCTGGCCATGGTCATTGCCAAGCGCATCAACGGCTCCGATTCTCCCAAGATCGTCTACTCCACCAACAGCAATAAGATTTTTAACAGTGCCAACTTCTCCTTCCAGGTGGGGCCCCTGACGCTGAACTGGTTCCTGCTGATTACGGTGATTGCCCTGGTGGCGGCCTGGTTTATCCTGTACCGCAGCCGCTTCGGCATGCGCCTGATGGCCTGCGGCGAGCATCCCCAGGCGGCGGACTCCGTGGGTATCAACGTGTACAAGATGCGCTGGGCCGGTGTGCTCATGTCCGGCGCGCTGGGCGGCATCGGCGGCATGGCCTACATTGTTCCCGCCGTGGGCGAATGGAACTTTGAAATGGGCGTGGCCGGTATGGGCTTCCTGGCCCTGGCGGTGATGATCTTCGGTCAGTGGAAGCCGCTGAACATTGCAGCGGCGGCGCTGTTCTTCGCGGTGTTCCGCGCCATGGCCAATATTTACGATTCCTTCGGCTTCCTGGCCCGGCTGGGCTGGCCCAAGGAGATCTACAACATGATGCCCTTCGTGGCCTCTATGATCGTGCTGGCCTTTACCTCCAAAAGCTCCCGCGCCCCCAAGGCAGAGGGCGTTCCCTACGACAAGGGGAGCCGGTAAAACAGCCGAACAAAATCCGATCACATGGTCTGCGCTCTGCGTTTTGCGGAGTGCAGACCACTTTTTTACGGGGAAATACCACATTATTTTAAGAAAACCTTTAATTTCCACATTACTATTGACATTGACTGCAAAGTATATTATAATGGTACGAGTGTTTTGAAACGACGTTATGAAGAGAGGACGACATGTTGAATCGAAGAATATTTTTCCTTGCGCTGGCGGTGCTGATGCTGCTTTCCGGCTGCGGCAAAAGGGATCGGGACGTGGAGCGGTGGAGCACCGATTTCTCCGCCGGAATGACCTACGCCTTGTATAACGGCACCGAAAGCTATACGGTGCGGCTGACCCAGTCCGGCGCCATTGCGGTGGAGGTGACGACCCAGGCGGGGACGCTGCATCTGGAAATTGCCCAGCCGGGGCAGGAGCCGGTGTATACCGGCAACCTGACCGAAAGCGACGGCTTTACAGTCAATGTTCAGCCCGGTACCTATGCAGTCACCGTCCGTGGAGAGGATCACGCAGGCGGCTTCCGGCTGAGCTGGCCGGCGGACGCGGAGAAGGAGGATGCGGCATGAATATAAAACTGGTAAGGCTGACCCCGGAATACCGACCCCAGCTGGAGGATATGATGGGGGAGTGGCTGGCTTCCGAGCAGGATTTTTCGCCCTATGCCATTCGGAAAAATGATTATCACGACTTTGACCGCTATCTTGCCGATCTGGAATTGAAGGAGGCGCGGGACGGTCTTGTGCCGGATTCCGTGTTCTTCTGCCTGGATTTAGATCGGAATATTTTTGTGGGTGCGGTGAATATCCGCCATTATCTGAATGAAGATCTGCTTCAATGCGGCGGCCATATCGGTGACGGCATCCGCCCCAGCGAGCGCCGCAAGGGCTATGCCACCGCCATGATTCGCCTTGCCCTGGAGGAGTGCCGCAAGCTGGGTATTCCAAAGGTGCTCATGACCTGCGATAAGGATAACATCGGCTCTGCCAAATCCATTATGAACAACGGCGGTATCCTGGAAAATGAAGTGATAAACGAGGACTGTGTTTGGGAGCAGCGCTACTGGATCGATTTAGAGCGGATTCCATCCGTGACTACCGCCTATTTTGTCCGCCACTGCCAGTCGGAATTTTCACACCGGGACGACCGCACCCGTCCCTTAACCGCCCTGGGGATGGAGGACAGTGCGGCGGTTGCGCAGGTGCTGCACGAAACCGCCGTGGATGCCTTCTATTGCAGCCCCTACCGCCGCAGTCTGGATACCATTGCGAAGGCGGCCCAAGCGCACGGCCTGCCCATCCAGACGGATGAGCGCCTGCGGGAGCGTCAAAGCGGCGAGGGCGGTAACTTCGGCCTGAAGGACGACGGCGATACCCCGCTGCGTAAACGCTGGCGGGATTTCGGCTGGCACGAGCCGGGCGGAGAATCCTTGGGCGCGGTTCAGGAAAGAAACATCCAGGCTTTGCAGGAAATCCTTTCGGAAAGCAGGGGTAAAACCCTGGTGGTCGGCACCCACGGCACGGCGCTGAGTACCATTTTGAATTACTACCGCCCCTCCTTCGGCTGCGAGGACTTCTTGAGAATCGTAGACTGGATGCCCTACATCATTCGGCTGACTTTTGACGGCCAAAGGCTGCTGACATGCGAAGAAATATTCCATATTGACCGTCCGTATCAGAAGTGAGGAGAGAAATTATGCTGAAAATCAACCATTTTTCCAAGACCTACGGCGAAAAAAAGGCCGTGGACGATCTGACCCTGCACATCCGGCCCGGTGAAATTTACGGCTTCATCGGCCACAACGGCGCAGGCAAGACCACTACGCTGAAAAGCGTGGCGGGCATCATGCAGTTCGACAGCGGCGAAATTCTGATCGATGGCCTGTCCATCCAGGCAGACCCCATTGGCTGCAAGAAAAAGATGGCCTACATCCCGGATAACCCCGACCTGTACGAGTTTATGACCGGCATGCAGTACCTGAACTTCATCGGTGATGTGTTCGGCATCCCGGCCAAGGAGCGCACCCAGCGGATCAAGGAGCTGGCCGACGCCTTTGAGCTTACCAGCGATCTGAACCAGTCCATCAGCGCCTATTCCCACGGCATGAAGCAGAAGCTGGCCATTATCTCCGCCTGGATTCACCAGCCCCAGCTGATTTTGATGGATGAACCCTTCGTGGGCCTTGACCCCAAGGCCTCCCATACCCTCAAGGGCATGATGCGCCAGGTGTGCGACCGGGGCGGCGCGATCTTCTTCTCCACGCACGTGTTGGAGGTGGCGGAGAAGCTGTGCGATAAGGTTGCCATCATCAAGGGCGGCAAGCTGATTCGCTCCGGCACCATGGAGGAAGTAAAGGGCGACACCAGCCTTGAATCCGTGTTCCTGGAGCTGGAGGGCTGAGCATGCTGAAAACGCTGATTAAAAAGCAGTTTTTGGAGTGCTTCCGCTCCTATTTCGTCAATCCCAAGACCGGCAAGAGCAGAAGCAAGGGCGGCATTGCGGGCATGTTCATTCTCTTTGTCGCCATTATGCTGATCCTGTGCGGCGTGTTCTTCGGCCTTGCCTTTATGATGGGCGATCAGCTCTTCCAGACGGGCATGGGTTGGCTCTATTATGTGCTGATGGGCGCGCTGGCTGTGATCCTGGGCACCTTTGGCAGCGTATTTAATACCTATGCCATGCTCTACCTGTCCAAGGACAATGACCTGCTGCTGTCGCTGCCCATTCCGCCGTCCAAAATTCTGATTACCCGGATGTGCCTGGTGTATGGCCTGAGCCTGCTGTACAGCGGAAGCGTGTGGCTTCCCGCCATTGTGTATGCCTGGATTTTTGGTGCGGTGACGCCTGTGGCGGTGGTGTTCCAGGTGCTGCTGCTGGTTATCATGGCGCTGTTTGTCACCGTCGTCACCTGTGTGCTGGGCTGGGCCGTGGCGCTGGTGGCGACCAGAATCAAGAATAAGAGCTTCGTTGTGGTGCTTGCCTCCCTGGTGTTCTTCGGCATTTATTATTACGTGTCCTTCAACATGGTGAGCATGATGGAAAAGCTGCTGATGAACGCGGAGGCAGTGGGGCAGGGAATCCGCGTCTGGGCGAATATCCTGTATCAGCTGGGCATGGCTGCCGATGGCAGCGTCAGCGCGATGCTGATTTTCACCGGCGCGACGCTGGTGCTCTTCGGCGTGTGCTTTGCGGTGCTGTCGCGCAGCTTCCTGCACATTGCCACCAGAACCCAGACGGGAACCAAGACGGCAGGCAAAATCTCCGTCAAAGCGGGAAGCGCCCAGGCGGCGCTGAACCGGCGGGAGCTGCGCCGCTTCATCAGCAGCCCCATCTACATGCTCAACGGCGGCCTGGGCGTGGTGTTTATGCTGGTGCTGGCCGTGTTTGGAGTCATCAAGCGGGACATGCTGACCCAGACGCTCTCCAATCTTGACGCTATGGCTCCCGAGCTTGCGGGGCTGTTCCCTCTGCTGGTGGTGCTGGCCGTCAGCTTCTGTACGGGCATGGATATTGTCACGGCACCCTCGGTATCCCTGGAGGGGAAGCATCTCTGGATCGTCCACTCCCTGCCCGTCACTGGCAAAATGGTGCTGCGGGCAAAGCTGGGGCTGGGCCTTCGGCTGAATCTGCTCCCCACCGCCATTGCGGCGGTGACGCTGAGCTGGTGCATCGGCCTGGGGGCAGTGCAAACGGTGCTGTGCGTCCTGCTGCTGGAGGCGATGGCGTGGTTCTTCTCCGCCTTTGGCCTGGTGATCGGCGTTCTGCACCCCGACCTGCAATGGACATCCGAATCGGTGCCCATCAAGCAGAGCATGAATGTGATGATCGCGGTGCTGTTGGCCTTTGTGCTGCCTCTGCTGGTGGCGGGCCTCGGGTACCTGACCCGGAATGTCATGGGCATGAAAGCGTATCTTGCCGTCGTCGCTGCGGTGCTGGCGCTGGCCTGCCTTGCTATGAGCGTGTGGCTGGATACCAAGGGCGCGGCCAAATTTGAATCGCTGTGATTCCCTCTTGACAGAGGCGGAAAAATCGGGTATACTTCACCCCGTAATTTCATAGGACAGTTCGTGACCCTCCTGTCGGTAAACAAAACTAGGCTTTTTTGGATGGGCGCATTTTATGCGCCCATCTGCTTTTGCGGTCACGGACGTGGCCGCATTTTTTTACACCAGGAGAGACAATATGAAAAAACCCCGCTTTATCACCCATGCCGCCATCGTCGCGGCGCTGTACACCGTGCTGACCTACGCCCAGTATTTGCTCTGGCCGGAATCCACCTCCATGGCGGTGCAGGTGCGCATCAGCGAGGCGCTGTGCGTGCTGGCATTCTTCACCCCCGCCGCTGTGCCGGGGCTGACTCTGGGCTGCCTGCTCTTCAACCTGACCTATGCCGGAACCCTGCCCCTGGACTGGCTGGTGGGCACCCTGGCCACCCTGCTGGCCGTCGGGGGGATGTGGCTGACCCGCAAGGTCACCGTGAAGGGCTATCCCATTGTGGGCATGCTGCTGCCCGCCCTGACCAACGCCCTGCTGGTGGGCTGGGAGCTGACCTATTACATCGGCGAAGCAAGCTTCTGGTACAACGCCACCTTCGTCGCCCTGGGCGAGCTGATCGCCCTCCTGCTCCCCGGCACCGTCCTCCTCTACGCCATCCGCACCCGCAGATTGGATAAGAGCCTTTTTACATTGTAACAGCACACCCAGCTCCCAGCTGCCGATTGAATGAACTCAGCCCAAAGTCCTTGACTTTGTAGGGGGCGGCAATTTGTCGCCCCGCTGTGTACCGGGATTGAGCGGTTTGTCTGTACAGCTCACGTTCGTTACCTTTCGGGCGGCTGGTATCCGCCCCTACGGAGTCAGAATGTTTGAGATTCTACCTTTTTAGTGAAATCTCTCCCGAAATCTTTTACCTGAGTGCCCTCTTCAGTCGCTGCGGCGACAGCTAATTAATTATGGTATCATTGCCACCGGCAATGATTGTAATTATAAATTCGCTGCGCGGAGCACCACCCCACAGGGAAGCTTGGGGGATGTATCTTTGAGGGTATACGCTCATCTTTACTGCTTCCTAAACCAGCAGATTGAGGGTCGGCAGGTTGCCGACCCCTACGGAGGTACGGCATGAATTCTTGAAAAAGCGCGAACCGCCCGTTGAAAACTGGGGGAGGATGTGCTATACTCACTGCGTATGGATATCTCCCGTGAAGTGAATATCAGCATTGGAGCGAAGGAACCGTGTGGAATCCACGGACTGTAACGGCAACTGTAACGCGGAGCGACCCCCATTGGGCCACTGGGAAACTGGGAAGGCGGGGCGAGCGGTGAGGCGGAGTCAGGATATTTCGTCCAATGAGCATGTTTCCGATTAAAACGTTTTGTGTTCTGAAAACACCGTCAGAGCGGCACACTTGTGCTGCTCTGTTACTTTTTTCGGGAGAAAAAATAAGAGAACGTGGCTCCTCCGCCGCCCGATGCAAGCCTTGCAAGGAGAGCCATGCACAGGAGGCGTGTTTTATGTCAACAATACGGAGAAGAATTGCAGTATTTGCGCTGGCAGGCGCAATGCTGGTGTGCTGCGGCAGGCTGTGCTTTGCCAACGCTCCCGACAATGAGAGCGCCGATGAGGCTGCGGTTGATATCCGGCACAGCTCAGAGCAGCCCGGAAATCCTCCCGCCGAACCGACCAGTCCATCCGAGCCGGATGCGGATAACACTACCTCCCCCGTGGACAGCGCCACCGGCCTGGAGGACGGATATTATGTGCCGGACGACTTCACCTTTTCCGGCGGCACCGGCAAGACGCGGATCGTCTGCGACGGGGTGATTATCAGGGACGGACACTCCTGCGCGGTGATCCATTTCCAGAGCACCACCGGCACACCGTCTGCCTATCAGTACGTCAAGGCCTCCGGCAACGTGTACTATCCTGCGGCGGACGGTAATTTTACCATCCCCGTGACCCTGAACGCCAATAACCGTATCCTGGGCATGACCACCAAGATGTCCGCTGCCCACGAGATTGAATACAACATCTACATTCAGCTGAAAAATACCCCGCCCGTCTCTGGCTCCGCAGACGATGCCCTGAGTGCCGGGGAGGATGCCGATTCCAGATTGGATGAAACGGCCCCGGAGATTCCGGGACAGACGTTCAGGGAGAATATCAAAACCACCGGCGCGCGCTACCTGAGGCTCTTCCAATACGATCAGGGCGTGGTGCTGGCGGAAATTGACCTGCGGCGGGATACCGCTCTGGATACCGGCGAGGCAGTGCAGGCACAAGGGCAGTCCACTCTGTATCAGGCCGATGCTCTCAAATATTTGCTGGTTCCCGCCGGTGTGGAGCTGCCCGCCGGACTGGAAAGGGATTACCTGATGATAAGCATCCCTGCCTCCAATATCTGCCTGATGGACGAGACCCTGGCCGGGACACTGGATCGGCTGGGGGCCATGGACAGTGTGCGCGTGCTGCCGGAGGACTGCGAGGACGAGAGCCTCATTGCCATGCTGGAAAGCGGTGAAAAGCTGCCCGGCGGCACATGGCAGAAGCCTGATTACCGTACCCTGATCAGGGAAAAGATAGCGCTGGGCCTGATCGGGGCTGCGCCTCTGACCCAGGACGACGGGACGCTGACCGCCGCGGAGTGCAGCGACCGCCTGACAAAACTCACCGACCGCTTTGATGCCCTGGGTATCCCACTGGTCATTGACCGCTCCAGCCAAGAGCCGGAGGCCGAGGGCCGGGCCGCATGGCTGAAGCTCTACGGAATCCTGTTCGGCAGGCAGGACGCGGCAGGCACGCTCTATGACGCAGCTATTGCCGGGGAGGACAACCCATGAAAAAGAAAATGAAGCGAATTACCGCACTGCTGCTGGTGCTTGTCATGCAGCTGGCGCTGCTGGCGTTTGGCTGCCCCCGCGCCGGGGCGGAGGGAGCACCCGAAATTCCGGGCCTGACCTTCGAGGGAGAGACGGAGCTGGAATACGCCCAGTGCTTCCACCTGTACCGCTACGAGGGCGGCTATACCCTCATCACCATTGAAAACGGCGATAGCTTCCTGGTCGTCCCCGAGGACGGCCAGGTTCCCGGCGAGCTGGACGACGGCATCACCGTCCTCTGGCAGCCGCTGGATCGGATTTATCTGGCCGCCACCTCCGCCATGTCCCTGTTCAACGCGGTGGGTGCCCTGGATCACATCCGCCTCACCGGCACCAGAGCCTCCGGCTGGTACATCGATGCCGCTGTGGAGGCGCTGAATTCCGGCGCGATGCACTTCGCCGGGAAGTACAGCGAGCCGGACTATGAGCTGATGATCAGCCAGGACTGCAACCTGGCAATCGAGTCCACCATGATTTACCACACCCCCAAGGTCAAGGAAATGATCGAGGATCTGGGCATCCCCGTGTTGGTGGATCGCTCCAGCTACGAGCCGCACCCCCTGGGCAGAACCGAATGGATCAAGCTCTATGCGGTGCTGGTGGACAGGGAGGACGAGGCAACGGCATTCTTTGACCGGCAGGCCGCCGTGATCCGGGAGCTGGAGGATTTTGAGAACACCGGCAAGACCGTGGCCTTTTTCGCCGTCAACTCCGACGGCTCCGTGTCGATCCGCAAGCCCGGCGACTACATTCCAAGGATGATCGAGCTTGCGGGCGGGCGGTATGCCTTTGAGGACTTCGTTACCGACCAGGCAGCCACCTCCATCTCTATCACCATGGAGGATTTCTATGCCAAGGCTGTGGATGCCGATGTGCTGATTTACAATGCCTCCATCGCCGCGCCCATCTCCACCGTGGATGAGCTGCTGGCGCTGAATGCGCTGTTTGCCGATTTCAAGGGCGTGCAGGAGGGCAATGTGTGGTGCACCGGCAAGTCCTTCTATCAGGCCACGGATATTGTGGGCCAGATGATCCGGGACATCCACCTGGCGCTGACGGACGGCGACGAGCGCCAAATGACCTTCCTGACGCGGGTGGCCTAGGGTATGAAGCAAGCGAAGAATCAAGCGATTGCCCAGACCCCAATATCTGCGGCCTATCGGGGGATCAACGCCCGCCGCCGGGCGCGGTACGCCCTGGTGTTTGCGCTGCTGCTGGTGGCGCTCCTTGCCATTACAGTGCTGAATATCAACATCGGCAATGTGTCCATCCCCATCCGCAGGATCGTCGGGATTATCCTGACCAAAACCGGCGCAGCCACCGAGGTAAACATCATCTGGAAAATTCGCCTGCCCCGTATCCTCATGGCGGCGCTGCTGGGCGGCGCACTGTCCCTGTCCGGCTTCCTGCTGCAAACCTTTTTTGACAACCCAATTGCAGGCCCCTTTGTGCTGGGCATTTCCAGCAGCGCCAAAATGGTGGTGGCCTTTGCCATGATCTATTTTATGGAGCTGTTCGGCAGCGTCTCGTCCTATGCGCTGATCGGCGCGGCCTTTGTCGGCTCTTTGCTGTCGGTGGGCTTTATCCTGCTGTTCTCCCGGCGCATTCGCGGCATGTCGACACTGCTGGTAGCGGGTATCATGGTGGGCTATATCTGCACCGCCATTACCGATTTCGTGGTCACCTTTGCGGCGGATTCCGATATCATCAACCTGCACAACTGGTCGAAGGGCAGCTTCTCCGGCATGAGCTGGAGCAACGTCAGCGTGGCCGCCATCGTGGTCGGCATCACGTCACTGCTTACGTTTCTGATGGCCAAGCCCATCAGCGCCTACCAGATGGGCGAAGCCTATGCGCAGAGTATGGGCGTGAACATCAAGGTGTTCCGCACGGCGCTCATCATGCTCTCCAGCATTCTCTCCGCCACGGTGACGGCCTTTGCCGGCCCCATCTCCTTTGTGGGCATTGCGGTGCCGTTTTTGATCAAGCGGTGCCTGAACACCGCAAAGCCGCTGGTGGTGATTCCGGCCACATTCCTTGGGGGCGGCGTATTTTGCATGCTCTGCGACCTGATTGCCCGCACAGCCTTCGCCCCCACAGAGCTGAATATCAGCACGGTCACCTCCATCTTCGGCGCGCCGGTGGTGATCTATATGATGCTGCGCCGGAAAGGCAGGCGGGAATAATATGGCGGAGCCCTATTTTGAGACCCGCGGCCTTTCCATCGGCTACCACGGCGTTCCCGTCATCCGGGATATCTCCCTGAAGATTCAAAAGGGGGAGATCGTTGCCCTGATCGGCCCCAACGGCGCGGGTAAATCCACCTTTTTAAAAACCGTGGCCCGGGAGCTGCCCCCCATTTCCGGCCAGGTTCTGCTGGAGGGAAGGCCGCTCCAGTCCTTCTCCTACAAGGCCCTGTCCAGAAAAATGGCGGTGATCCTCACCGAGCGGATTCGGGTGGAGCTGACCACCTGCCGGGACATCGTGGCCACCGGCCGCTATCCCTACACCGGCCGCCTGGGCGTCCTGCGCCCGGAGGACGAGCGGGCCGTGGACGAGGCTATGGATACCGTCCACGCCCTTGACCTGAGCGAACGGGATTTTGGTGCCATCAGTGACGGCCAGCGCCAGCGCATTTTGCTGGCCCGCGCCATCTGCCAGGAGCCGGAGCTGATCCTGCTGGACGAGCCGACCTCTTTCCTGGATGTGCGGCACAAGCTGGATCTGCTCTCCATCCTCACCCGCATGGCGCGAAAGAAAAACATCACCGTCCTGATGTCCCTGCACGAAATCGACCTGGCGGAGAAGGTGGCCGATAAGATCATCACCGTCAAGGGCGATGCTCTGTTCGGCTGCGGCACACCGGGAGAGATTTTTGAGGAAAACCGGATCCGGCAGCTGTATGACATCGAAAACGGCTTCTTTGACCCCCTGTTTGGCAGCATTGAGCTGAAAAAGCCCACAGGCGATACGCCCCGCGTGTTCGTCTTGGCCGGAGCGGGGGAGGGGATCGGCATCTACCGCCGCCTTCAGCGGGACAATATCCCCTTCGCCACCGGCATCCTGTATGACAACGATCTGGATTACCGCCTGGCCCGTCTCCTGGCCGCCCAGGTGGTCGCCGTCCCCGCCTTTTCCCCAATCGACCAGGCATCCATCGCCCGCGCGTTAAAGATCATGCGCAGCTGCGAACAAGTAATCCTAGCCGGAAACCGCTCCCGCATCCCCAACGCCCCCCTCCTGTCCCAAGCCCAGACACTGGGTATCCCCATCGTAAGCGAAGAAACAGAAACAGCAGGGTGACGCGGGCGTAATTGCGCATCCTGGGCGCTCACGCAAGGGGGCTGCATTTGCCCTTTTGAGGATAGCCCTGATTTTTCTGATAATCAGAGCTGGCCCCTAAGTCGTCTCCCTCTGGGTTAGGCGGGGGAGGGCGGTGTAGGTTTGGATGAGCATGGCGGGGTCTTTGATTTTGCGTAGGAGCTGGCTTCCGGCGTGGACGCCCAGGCTGAATAGGTCGATTTCGATTACTGTGGGCTTGGGAGAGAGCAGCGGGGTATAGGGGTAGTCGTCGAAGGCAATGAGGGAGATGTCCTGAGGCATGCGCAGCCCTGCCTGGGCGATGGCCCGCATGGTGCCCACGGTCATCAGGCTGTTGGTGCACACAATGCCGTCCGGGCGTTGAGGAAGCGCCAGCAGATGCAGCGCGGCGCGGTAGATGGCGTCGATGTCCGGCTCATTATAGGTGATATACCCTGCCGGGATTTCCAGGCCGTTCTTCTGGGCGGCCAGGCGGAAGCCCTCCAGGCGATCCATGAAGATGCGGTCGCCCTGCTGGCCGCCCATGTAGGCAAGCCTGCGGCAGCCCCTGGCCAGCAGATGCTCCACGGCCATGTTGGCCGAGAGAGTGTTGTTGGTATCGATCCAGGAGAGGATGGTATCAAATTCCGGCTTGCCGATGCAGATTTGGGGGAAATCGTGCTGGAGCAGCACCCGCTCCAGCTGAGGGGTGACAAACGCGCCGTTGACGATCAGGCCGTCCGCGGAGCGCCCGGCCATGGCCTCCTCCAGAATCTGCTCCAGCTTCTTTTCAGAATTATTCAGATTCAGCAGGGTCAGGTGATATCCCCGGCGGCTCAGCTCATGCTCCGCGCCGCAGATGATATCGAACATGTGCGGGTTCTGAAAGGGCAGGCCCTTATAGAAGCTGTCCGCGTACAGAATGTTCCTCGTTGCCCGCTTGGCCAGGTTGGAGGCCGACACGTTGGGCGCGTAGTTCAGCGCCTTCACCGCCGCCAGCACCTTTTCCCTGGTGGCGGGGGAAACATACAGCTTATTGTTCAGCACTTTGCTGACGGTGGCCGGGGATACCCCGGCTTTTTTTGCCACATCCTGAATGGTATAGGCCATAAAAGCTCCTTTCTTTTTCGGAAAACGGTTTCTGAATTTAGGTGAAACGCCAATGGAAAAAGCGTTGACATGTCAAGAATCGGCGTGCTATAATCCAGGTAGATTATACAACATCTCCTGAAATATTGCAATAAAAAACTATATTTCTGGAATGACGTATAGTAAAGCGTTTTTCTATAATTCAGGAAAAATATGAAACAATCGAAAGGAGATCAATAAAATGAAAAAGCTAACTGCATTGCTGCTGGCTGTGGCCGTATGCTTCGGCCTGCTGGCTGTGTGCGCACAGTCCGGCGCGCTCAGCGCCAAGGCGGAGGCCGCCGAGGGCGCGGTGACGGTGAACATCTGGCATGACGGCAGCGAGGCCATCATGCAGACCATCGCCGACCAGGTCAACGCCGCCCTGGCAGACGACGGCATCACCGTCCATTTCGAGAAGAAGACCGACATGCCCAACCAGCTCAAGCTCTACGGCAGCGATGCCGCCAATGGCCCGGACATGTACTTCTACGCGCACGATGTTCTGGGCACCTTTGTGGCCATGGACATCCTCGCGCCCCTGTCCGACATCCTGGACACCGACGCGCTGCTGGCCGACGAGCTGCCCATGACCGTAAAGGCCGGTCAGCTGAACGGCAAGCAGTATCTGCTGCCCGTCTACTTTGAGACCCTGGTGTTCCTGTACAACAAGGCGCTGTGGGAGGGCGATATCCCCGCCACCAGCGAGGAGCTGTACGAGTACATGGTCGCCCACACCGATGTGGACGCCGGCACCTACGCCGTGGTCAACCAGCACACCAACGCCTACAACGTTTCCCCGTTTATCAACGGCTTCGGCGGCTTCGTGATCAACGAAGAAGGTAAGCCCGGCTTCACCGATCCTAAGACCATGGAGGCCGTGGAATACAACAAGAAGTTTGGCCTTTTGGAGGCTGACGGCGACTACAACACCGTAACCACCCTCTTTAACGAGGGCAAGGCTGCCGCCATCATCGGCGGCCCCTGGCTGACCTCCGGCATTGAGGCTGCGGGCATCGACTACGGCGTGGCCTCCCTGTCCGATATCAAGCTGCCCAACGGCAACGGCATGGCCCCCTTCTCCGGCGTGCAGGGCGCAGGCGTCCTGAAGGTGGCGCTGGAGACCAAGAAGGACGCAATTGCCAAGGTGCTGACCGCCATGGCCGACCCCGAGGTGGGCGTTGCCCTGGCCAAGTCCGCCGGATGCGTGCCCGCCAACAGCAAGGCCTATGACGACGCCTCCGTGACCGAGAACCAGATGATCGCCGCCATTCAGAAGACTGCCTCCACCGCCCAGCCCATGCCCAACATCCCCGAAATGAACGTGATGTGGGGCCCCGCTGAGAGCTTCCTGGTGAACGTCAATAAGAACGGCGCAGACGTGGCAAAGGCTGCCGCCGACGCCCAGGCCGCCGCCGAGCAGGCCATCGCCGACATGCAGTAAGCAAACGCAATTCCGGGAGCGGCATACTCTGCCGCTCCCAAGCTGTTATACTGGTTACAAGGAGGCCTGCCAGCATGACCCAGAAATTCAGAATGAAGCCGTGGTTTTACTGCCTGCCGGCACTGCTGCTCATTCTCATTGTGCTTGTATTCCCGATTTTGTACACGGGCTATGTCTCAATGACGAACATGAACCTGTACCACTGGGCGGACTACCGATTTATCGGCCTGTCCAACTATGTCCGGGCGATGTTCAAATTCAACTCCGGCTTTCTCAGCGCCCTCTGGACAACGATTCTCTGGACGCTTATCAATATGGTGCTTCAAATCGGCGTCGGCTTTTTTATCGCCCTTGGGCTGAATTCACCGGCGCTGCGGCTGCGGCGGATGTATAAGACGCTGCTGATGCTGCCCTGGGCCATGCCGGCGTACATCTCCATTCTGCTGTGGCGGGTGGGCATTTTCAATATGGAGTTTGGCGTGCTCAATAAGCTGCTGACCATGCTCGGCCTGGGCAAGGTGGATTTTCTGGGGAGCAATACCATTGCGTTCTGCTCCTGCCTGGCCCTGAACCTATGGATGGCGCTGCCGTTTATGATCTCCACCATTGACGGCGCGCTGCAAAGCGTGGATCGCAATCTGTATGAGAGCGCCCGGCTGGACGGCGCGGGCTTTTGGGTCTGCCTGCGCAGCATCACCGTTCCCGCCATCTGGCCCATCGTCGCCCCGGCGGCGGTGATGACCACATTCATCACATTCAAGCAATTTGACATTATCTATCTGCTGACCCAGCAGCGCGGCTACATGACGGGGGCAAGCCTGAACACGGTGATCACCTACGCCCATCAGAACGCCTTCGTCTCCAACAACTACGGCCTATCCAGCGCGGTCAGCATGCTGCTGTTCGTCGTGATCATTGCGTTCTCTCTGATGACGAATCGCAGCCTGCGGGAGGAGTGAGCCTATGAGCAGACATACAAAACGGCTGGCAAAGGCCGTCCTTCTCAATCTCATTTTTGTGCTGCTGTGTCTTGTGGCGCTGGTGCCCATTGCATATGCGCTGTCGGTCTCCTTCAGCGGCAAGGGGGCGGCGCTTTCCGGCAGCCTGTCCTTCTGGCCGGAAAATCCCACCCTGGAAAACTACCGGGCCATTCTCTTTGACGAGCCGTTCCTGCTGTGGATGAAGAACTCACTGCTGCTCAGCGCGGGAACCATTTTCGTGGCCATGCTCTGCGCCATCCCCGCCGCCTACGCCGCGTCCCGCTGGCGCTTCAAGGGCCGCCGGGGGCTGCTCCAGGGGCTGCTGGTGCTCAATGCGTTCCCCCAGGTGCTGTCGCTGTTCGCGCTGTTCCGGGTGCTCAAGCTCCTGGGGCTGCTGAATCTGCACAGCGGACTGATCCTGATCTACGCCGGCTCCATGTGCGTGTTTGCCATCTGGAACATGAAGGGATATTTTGACACCATTCCCGTGGAAATCGAGGATGCCTCCAAAATCGACGGCGCCAACGATTTCCAGATGATCCAAAAAATCGTCCTTCCCCTGGCCAAGCCCGCCATCGTGGTCACCTGTGTGATGGTTTTGATCACGGTGTGGAATGAATATCTGTTCTCCACCACCTTTTTGCTGGACAGCCGCACCTATTCCCTGGCGGGCGGGCTCTATCAGCTCCAGTCCAACGACTACAGTCGGAGCTGGCCCATGTTCACCGCCGCATCCATCCTGACGTCCGTTCCACTGCTTCTGATCTTCTTCAAGGTGCAGAAGTACATGGTTTCCGGCCTGACTGCCGGGGGCGTCAAGGGATAATTTCACGGAGGCAACTATGATTCAACGGCAAGCCATTACCCACATTCCGCTGTCGCAGTATGCGTTTACCAACAGCGAGACCAGCCTGACCATTCGCATCCGCGCCGCAAAGGAAAATCTGGAGCGCTGCACGCTCTGGTTCGGCGACCGGGTGCACCCCACCGATCCTATTCCCTTCACGCCCCTGCCCATGGAAAAAATCGGATCGGATTTGTATTTTGATTTCTACGAGGTGACCTTTGAAAGCCCCTATACCCGCGTGTGCTATTACTTTGAGCTGGCGGACGGGGAGGAGCAGGTCTATCTCTATGCCGACCTTTTCTCCCGGCAGCTTCCCCGGGAGCGCAGCGAGTTTTACCAGTACCCCTTCATGCGCCGGGAGGAGATCAGCACCGTGCCGGAATGGCTGAAGCACGCCATTGTATACAACATCTTCCCGGACAGCTTCGCCTCCGGCCGCCGCACCATCCGGGCCGAGGCCGGCACAACGCCCTGGGAGCGGGGGCTGACCCTCCATTCCCGCCTGGGCGGCACCATCCGGGGCATTACGGAAAACCTGGATTACATCGCCGGGCTTGGCTTTAACTGCCTGTATCTGAATCCGCTGTTCGTTGCAGGAGAATACCATAAGTATGACATCCTGGACTATCACCATGTCTGCCCGAACCTTGGCTCCGATGCGGATTTCCAGGAGCTGGTGACCCAGGCCCACAGCCGGGGGCTGCGGGTGGTGATCGACGGGGTGTTCAACCATTGCAGCTGGCAGTTCTTCGCCTTTGACGATGTGGTGCGAAACGGCGAAGCCTCCCGCTACCGGGATTGGTTCTATGGCCTGCAATTCCCGGTGCTTCGCCCGGACAGCCCCGATACCGTGCCGGGCTACAGCTGCTTTGCCTATGAGCGGAAAATGCCCAAGCTGAACAGCTCCAACCCCGAGGTGCGCGACTACTTCGTGGAGGTGGGGCGGTACTGGATCGAGCATTTTCATGTGGATGGCTGGCGGCTGGACGTGGCCAACGAGGTCGACCGGGAATTCTGGCGGGCCTTCAAGCGGGCCACCCGGCAGGCCGATCCCCAGAGCGTTATGATCGGTGAAATCTGGGAGAGCGCCGAAAGCTGGCTGCAAGGCGACATGTTCGACTCCGCCATGAACTACGATTTCCGCAAGCACTGCCGTGACTTTTTCGGCCAGGGTGAGATCACCGCCGCCGAATTCTCCGCCCGGGTCACGGATATGCTGCTGCGATACCCCACCGGCATCGTGCAGGGCCAGCTGAACCTGCTGGACAGCCATGATGTCAGCCGGTTCCTCTCCCTCTGCGGCGGGGATATCCGGCGGCTGCGGCTGGCGGAGGTATTCCTGTTCACCGCCCCCGGCGCGCCCAGCGTCTTTTACGGGGACGAGCTGGGCATGGACGGCAGCAGTGAATATGATCTGCGCGGCCCGATGCCCTGGGGAAAGCCAAAGCAGGATGAGCGCAGCTTCTTCCAGGCATTGATCGCGCTGCGCAGGCGCTGCGAGGCCCTGGCGACCGGCGCCTTCCGCAGCGTTTTCGCCGACGATAATGGCCTGTTCATCTACCGGCGCAGCCTGGACGGGCACACCGTCACCGTTGCGCTGAACGCCGGTACCGCACCGGCCATTGCTTCCCCCCATGTCCCCGCTGAGGCCCCGGCCCTGTCCGATGGCTTCACCACCGATTGCCTCGCTCCCCTCGGCTACGCGATCTGGGAATAACGTCTGCACACATAAAATCGCCGTCCCGGTTTTTCGGGGCGGCGATGCTGTTCTATTGTCTCAGCCGATCACCTGGTAGCGCAGGCGCAGATAGGAGTCCTCCAAGGTCTGGCACTCCAGCAGCCTCAGCACCCCCAGCTGGGGCAGCTCCTCCGGCCGGAGCAGGGAGCGGCCGTCAATGAGCGTTGCGGTATCCTTGCCGCCCACCAGCACCGGGGCAACCACGATATCCACATAGTCTAATAGCTTTTCCCGCAGGAGCAGCCCATTGAGCGTTCCGCCGGTCTGTACCGTCAGACGCTGGCAGCCGAAGCTGGATCTCAGCGTGGCCAGCGCGGCGGGAAGGGACGGCTCCTGCTGGTAAATAATGTGCAGGTTGGCCGCCGTCACGCCAAAGGCCGGATGGTCGGGATTGGAGGTAATCAGGACGAACTTCTGGGCGCGGGCGCAGAAATAGCGCACGCCATGCTCCGCCAGATGGGTATTGTCGATGCACACGAAGCTGACCGGCGTCTTGTCCGGCAGCTCCTTTTCATTCGCGCCCAGCTTTGCCAGAACCCGCCCGGAATTCAGCGACCAAAGATCAGTGGCCTGCTCGATCTCATAGTACTGGTGCAGGCCTTGGCGCACGCCGTCGATTTTGGGAAAATCCGCGTCCACATCCAGGCAGTCCGCCGCGCCGGTGCTGATCTTCCCATCCACGGACATCAGCATAAAAAGGGTCGTGATCGGTCTGCTCATGCCTGCCCCTCTGCTTCTTCGCTCTTCGTCAGCAGGGCGTGAAAGACCGCGTCCCGATCGAAGCTGCCCGCGGCAAAGCCGGGGACTTCCTTGATGGCCTTGCAGATGGCGACACTGAAGCCGGTGAGAATCTGCCCGATCTGCTGGGGAGAATAGGGGCAGCTGTCGGTGACGATCAGCGCAGCCAGACCGTATACCACCAGCCAGAGGTCGCGGAAGTAGCGGTCGGCCTCCTCTGGGGTAATCTTGTAAATCGAGACCAGCGCCGGACGGACAATCTGCTGGGAATGGGTCATTGCCTCCATCGCGCTTCGGCCGGATGCGCCGGATTGACGCAGGAAGAGCAGCCGGTATAATTTCGGCTCCTCCTTGGCAAAGCGGAGGTACTGCATGCCGAAGCCGTAGAACGGAATCTCCTCCGCCAGCCCGGCAGCGGCATATCCGTCATAGATCCGCACCGCCGCCCGGTAGACCTCCTGCCGCACCGCCTCCATCGACCCGAAGCAGGTAAAGATCGGCTGCGTGGACGTCCCCAGCTCCTGCGCCAGCCGCTTCGCCGTCAGCCCATCAATCCCCCCCGCCTGCACAACCCGCAGCGCCGCCTGTACCATTTCATCCCTCGTAAACTTATTCGGTGGAGCCATTTTACCCATTCCTTTCCTGGATTTATAATATAAATTATATATTATAAATTATAATTTTAAGCAAAGCTTTTGTCAATAGCAATCTTTACACAAGGGGGATAGAAACAGTGAGATAAACAGAAGAAAACACAACAGCTCCGCCGCCTGCTGGAAACAGACGGCGGAGCTTTCATCGTGCCGATCGGCTTTAAAATGTTGTTTTTTCCGGCTTTCCCCACTGCATTTTCTCGGATTCCTGCTGTTCGCCGTTGATCATGTTCAGCAGCTTGATTGCTGCGTTTTTTCCGAAGGCCACCTTCTTGTGGGGGTAGGAGACATAGCTGCGGCTGGACATTTCGTAGTAGACGCTGGCGTCGAAGCTGACGACGGCGTAGTGCTCTGCCGTGCCGGGGAAATCCCGCTCCAGCGTCTGAAACAGGGAGGTGGCCACGGTATCGTTGTAGCAGACGAATGCGGTCACATGATCCACCACGGAGGCCAGCCACTGCCGGTCGATGATGGGCTGGAGCTTATCCGGGTTGCTCTCGTCCAGGTCGCCCGTTCCGTACCAGGAAACAAAGTCGTCGTTCAGCGGCAGCGCGGCGTCCAGCAGTCCGGCGTTAAAGCCGGCGTAGCGGTCGGCGCCCTGGCGGTCGTCCCAGCGGAAGATACCGGCAATGTTTCGGTGCCCATTTTCCACCAGCAGCTTCACGCCGTCCCGGACGACGCTGAAATCGTCCATGGAAACCAGCACCACGTCGTCCAGCTCCGGGTAGACCGTATTGAAAAAGACAATGGGCATGCCCCTGCGCTGAAGCTCCCGGTAAAGCGGAATATTGGGATTGGGCATGCAGGTCTTGACGCCCTCCACGATCAGACCGTCCACCGGGTTTTCCAGCAGCTGCTGGAGGATCACACGCTCCCGGTCAACCCGATGCTGGGTGGGGGAGAGGCGGACGGAATATCCGGCTGAGGAGACAATCTCCTCAATTCCGCGCATAATGGAGGGGAAGATGTAGTTGCTCATAAAGCACGGAACCACTGCAATGGTGGTGGTTTTTGCATGACGCTGCACCACTCTGGAATAGTCGGCCTCCACATAGGTTCCGCTGCCCTGCCGCTGAATCAAAAGCCCCCTCTTTTCAAGCAGGCTGATGGCCTGGCGGATGGTTTGGCGGCTGACGGAATAGGTCTGCACCAGTGCCAGCTCCGCTGGAATCTTCTCGCCGGGCTTAAAAACGCCCTGCCGGATCTGATTTTCCAGCGTCCTGGCAATTGCCTCATATTTATGCTCCTTCATTGCACTGCCCATCCTCTCCTGACTGGTTGCTTGTATTATAACGTACAAATTTGGATAATGCAATAAAATTGTACGTAAAAATACAAACAAAAATGATATACGCTTTTTAGCAAATGTGACCGAAGCAAAAAGACATGTTCAGGTATGTACAATAAAATTACAATAAAAAATCACATATATTCACGTATAAACGCAGTTTCATGCGGTGCGCCAACATAGAATTGCTTTGAAGACGGTGTTGAGCAAATTAAATGTTGTATGTATTTTCCTACAATAAACAGACAAATATATTATAAATACAGACAAAATTGACGAAAAGGTATTGACATGCTGCCTGCAATGGACTATATTGTGCTTGTCGAAAGCAAGCCGGACGCGCCCCGACGAGAAGCACACCCCAAAACAAAAAGAGTCTAGAAAGGAAGTAAACCATGAAAAAGATTATCGCATTGCTGCTGTGCATTGCAATCATGCTGTCCCTGGCAGCCTGTTCCTCCGGGAAAACTGCCGACAACGCGAACCCGTCAGATCAGCCTCAGACCGAAACCAAGGACACCGGCAAAAAGATCAAAATTGGCTACACCTTCCCCGGACTTACCTCTGCCGGATTGCTGGGCGACTGCAAGGCGATCCTGGATCTTGCCGCGGAAGCGCTGGGCATCGAGGTTCTGTACAACACGGATTTTGAGGGCACTGCCGAGAACATCATCAAGTGCACCGAAAACTTCATTGCCGCCGGCTGTGACGGCGTGATCGTGTGCAACTATTCCGAGGCGTCCCTGGTGAACATCGGAAAGACCTGCGAGGAGGCCGGTGTCTACTGGGCGCAGTTCTTCAGAACCGTCAGCGATGAGGATATCGCAAAGCAGCTGAGCAATTACCACTATTACGTTGGCCGCGTCCACGAGGACGAATTCGGCGCGACCTACAGCATGGCAAAGGCCATGATTGACAAGGGCGCCAGCAACGTTGCGCTGATTGCCAGCCAGCACGGCGACCTGACCTATGAAACCCGCGCCGCCGGTTACCGCGCAGCCTTTGAAGAGGCGGGCGTCAAGATCGTGACCGAGGAATGGGACGTTGCCGTTGACGACTGCACCAACGTCGCCACCAACATTCTGACCGCCTTCCCCGAGGTGGATGGCTTCGCCCTCACCGGCGCGAAGTTCGCCCCCTATGTCATTGCCGCAGAGGAAAACCTGAAAACCGGCTACAAGGCAATGGCTGGTATCGACTTTGACAACACCCTGGAAAAGATGCTGAACGAAGGCTCCATCACCGCCATCGGCGGCGGTCACCACTCCGATCCGCTGTTTGCTCTGCTGATGGTCTACAACGCCATCAACGGCGCCTACAATGAGGCCGACTTCCCCCTGGACGTGGAGAACAACCTGATTTTCATCGAGTCCCTGGAGGACTACAGCAACTACAACAAGTACGTCATCGGCTACAACGAGGACTTCTACAACCGCCAGACCTTTACCATGGACGAGATCCGCGACCTGGCGATTACCTTCAATCCGAACACGACCATTGAGGATATTCGGAGCGCCGCCTCCTCAATGTCCATTCAGGATGTGATGACCCGGCACGCGGAGCTGGTGAAGTAAACGCGCCCGTCCGCTCCAAGCAACGGCCTCCACTTGGATCCATACATTCAAGTGGGGGCTTGCTTTATCCGAAGAAGAAGGAGAATTCTGTATGCGAAAAAAAGCAACGGCATGGATCCCGGTCATTGCAATTTTGCTGGCCTTTGGCGTGTTCAAAGCGCTCCAGCCGGCAAGATTCGGTACGGTGAACGGCATCCAGGTGCTCTTCCAGCAGACGCTCATGGAGACGATTCTGGCCTGCGGCATGTATTTCCTGCTGGAAACGGGCATTTTTGATATGACACTGGGCGTCAATGTGCTGGTCAGTTCCCTGGTTGGATGCAGACTGTCGGAGTTGTACGGCATCCCCGGGCTGCTCATTGGCAGCATATTGACCGGCCTGGCAATCTCCGCCATCAGCGGACAGCTGATGACCCGCATTAAAATCAATCCGATGATTATCTCCGTGGGCCTGATCATCATCTACGAAGCGCTGACCAATATGCTGGTCGGCGGTGCGCTGGCCCTGCGGATCGACGATCGGTTCCGCGTTTTCGGCGTCGCGCCTGTGAATATTATCATCAGCATTGCGGTGATCCTGATTTCGGCGGGGCTTTCCGCCTATACGAAATTCGGCCTGTATGTCAATGCGATGTCCTCCAACCTGACGGTGGCACAGAACATGGGCATTTCCGTCCGCAAGTATCAGACGCTGGCCTTTGTCTACGCCGGTCTGTGCGCGGGGCTGATGGGCATTGTCAATATCTGCTACACGACCTCCGCCAGCGCCGCCTCCGGGCTGAGCAGCACCGCGACGATTTTTACCCCCCTAATGGCGTGCATGTTTGCCAGCGCCTTCAAAAAGCACATGAACCCGATTCTGGCGCTGTTCCTGGGCGGCCTGTGCATGAACATCATTGAGACCGGGCTGCTGTCCAACGGCCTGGAATCCTCGCTGCAAAACATTGTGGTGGGCGTTATGCTGCTGGTGCTGGTTCGCTCCTCCAAGAAAACCCACAAGTATGACGTATCCAAGTAGAAAGGGGGATGGAGATGGAAGAAAAAATTCTTGCGCGCTTTGAGCACATGCGCAAATATTTCGGCGTGACAAAGGCGGTGGATGATGTGACCATCACCGTAGAGCGCGGAGAGATCCGGGGACTGATCGGCGAGAACGGTTCGGGCAAATCCACGTTTCTGTCCATGGTCGCGGGAATCCTGAAGCCGGATAGCGGTGCCATGACCCTGAGCGGCAAGCACTACGCCCCCAAGGATCTGACCGATGCCACACGCAGCGGCGTCAGCATGATCGTTCAGGAGATCAACACCCTGCCGGGGCTGACCGTTGCAGAGAACATCTTCCTGGGGCGCGAGGAGCTGTATACCCGCTATGGCGTCCGCAACCTGCGGAAGCTGAACCGAATGGCTTCCAAGGTGCTGGAGGAGGGTGGCATGCAGGCTATCCAGCCTGGGGACGATATCGGAATGTATTCCACAGAGCAGCGCAAGATGATCGAGCTGCTTCGCGCGGCGGACACCAAGCCGGAGCTGCTGATGATCGACGAAACCACCACCGCTCTGTCCCAGACAGGCCGCGATCAGCTCTATAAGCTGATGCGGGAAACGAAGCAGCGGGGCAGCAGTGTGATGTTTATCTCCCACGATTTACAGGAGGTTCTGAGCATTTGCGACACCGTCACGGTCATGCGGGACGGACATTACATCGGCACCGTCAGCACCGCGGAGGTTACGGAAAGTGACCTGAAGCGGATGATGGTCGGCCGGGAGCTTTTGGGGCAGTATTACCGGGAGGATTTCACATGCAGCCACGGCGACGAGGTGGTGGTGGAAACCCGGGCGCTTTCCGAGAGCGGGAAATTCCAGGATATCAACATTCAGCTCCACAAGGGGGAAATCCTTGGCTTCGGCGGACTGAGCGAGGCGGGGATGCATGAGGTGGCAAAGGCCATCTGGGGCATCGAGCAGAATACGCATGGGGACGTATTGGTGGGCGGCAGGCAGGTTTCCTGCATTCAGGATCGGATCGACCGTAAGATGGCCTATCTGCCCAAAAACCGCGACAGCGAGTCCCTTTTCAACAGGGCCAGCATTTTGGACAACATCTGCATTGCGTCCTTCAAGCAGTTTGCCCCTCGCGGGGTCGTCACAGGCCGCTCCATGCGGAAAAACGCCGAAACCTATGCAGGACAGCTGAACGTAAAAATGAACCACGTTGACCAGTTCGTCGGCGCGCTCAGCGGCGGCAACAAGCAGAAGGTCGTCGTGGCAAAATGGCTGGCTGCGGACGCGGAGATCTTTATCATGGACAGTCCCACCCGCGGCATCGATGTTGCGGTGAAGGCGGTCATTTATGACCTAATGAATCAGCTGAAGCAGAGCGGAAAGTCGATCCTGATTATTTCGGAGGAGCTGACCGAGCTGATCGGCATGTGCGATCGGATCTGCATTTTCAAGGACGGGAAGATCGTGAAGGAATTCCCCCGCTCCGAGGATTTGACGGAGCAGGATCTGATCCATTACATGGTATAAGGAGAGAGCTATGAAAAAGACGTATTTAAAGAAAGCCGGTTCTTTCCTGATGCAGTTTGCGGGCCTGGCCTTTTTGATGGCCGTATTTGCAATTGCAAGCGGCGGCGCGTCCCTCAGCGCGAGAAACATGCGGCTGATCCTGGAGCAATCGATCATTCTGATCTTTGCGAGCACCGGCCTGATGTTTGTAATGACCATGGGGATGATGGATCTGTCCGTGGGCGCGGGAATCGGCATGTGCTGCCTGGTGATTGCAAAGGTTTGCAGCATCAATATCCCGCTGGGACTGGTGTGCGGGCTGCTGACCGGGCTGCTGATCGGCCTGATCAACGGCTGGCTGACGGCCAAGCTGAAAATCGGCTCGTTCCTGGCGACGCTGTGCATGCGCTATATCCTGACGGGCCTGCTGGTGCAGTTCATATCAAAGGAAGCGGTGACGGTTCCGTTCGCCCTGTACGCAGCGGACAAGTTCTCCTATAAGCTGATCGGCCTGATCGTCTGCCTGGTTTTGGCGGGCTTCCTCTTTAACAACACGCCCTTCGGCAGCAAGGTCAGGATGATCGGCTCCAACGAAAACGCCGCGTTCTATACCGGCATCCATGTCACCCGGGTCAAGATCATCTGCTATGTGCTGTGCGGCTTCTTCGTTTCCGTCGCCGCATTCCTGACCGCCATCCGCACCGGCACCGCAGCGGTGAATACCGGGTCGGATATGATGTTCAATGCCATGATCGCCCTGGTCATGGGCGGCTTCCCGGCAGGCGGCGGCTCCAAGGTTCGCTTCTCCGCCCCCATCATCGGCGGTATTATGATGCAGGTGCTGTCCAACGGACTGACCATCCTGGGCATGAACGCAACGCTGCAGCAGTTCCTGAAGGGCGGATTGTTCCTCGTGATCGTTATTCTGGTTTCCCAGCGGGAAAATACCGAGTTTATCCAGCGCATCAAGAATCGCATTTCAATCCACAAGAGCCGTGAGGCAGCTCAGAAAGAAGGTATCTGATTATGAACAAGCAAATCAAGGTCGTTATCATTGGCGCGGGCAGCGCAATCTTCACAAAAACCATCCTTAGTGACCTGCTGGCGTTCCAGGATGTTCCCATCCGTGAGGTGGCGCTAGTGGATATCAACACCGAAAAGCTCCGTGTCATTCACGAAATGACTGAATTGATGGCCAAGCAGGTGGGCAGGACGCTGAAGGTGTCCAGCAGCAGCGCCTGGCGGGATGTGCTGGAGGGCGCGGATTTCGTAATTAACACCATCGGCGTGGGCGGCCCTTACATCTACCAGCGGGATCTTGAAATTGCCGATAAGTATGGCGTTTGCGAGAGCGTGGGCGATATCATCGGCCCCACCGGCATCTTCAGAATGCTGCGCGCCTACCCCGCCATTCGCCAGATGGTGAAGGATGTGGAGGAGATTTGCCCGGATGCCTACTTCTTCAATTATACCAACCCCATGGCGCCGATCTGCTTGGCCCTGAGCCGGGAATCCAAGGTAAAGATTTTCGGCTTCTGCCACAGCGTTCAGGGCACGGCGAAGATGCTGGCATCCTATCTGGATGTGGATGTGAAGCGGGTTTCCTATTGGTGCGCCGGTATCAACCACATGGCCTGGTATCAGCAGTTCAAGGTGGACGGCGAGGATGCCTACCCCAAGCTGCGCGAAATCGCCGCCGACCCGGCCCTGATCGAGGCTGCCGCCCGACGGGAGAAGAAATACAACGGCTATGTCGGCTCTGACTTCAGCGACGCCGTTCGGTTTGAGATTATGAAGTATTTCGAGTACTTCAACTCTGAGTCCCCGTTCCATATGTCCGAATATACCCCGTACTTCCGCAAGAATCCCCAGATGATCAAGGATTGGCACGTATCGATCCGCTGGTGGCTGGCGCATGAGTTGGGCAACGACGATTACTACGACACCCTGAAAAAGCAGGTCGAGGTAGAGCGGTACGTTCCCATGGATGCCGGCGAGGAATACGCGCCGAAGGTGATCCGGGCCACCGTCACCGGCCAGCCCTTCCGCGCCAATCTGAACGTGATGAACACCGGCCTGATTTCCAACATCCCCAACGACTGCTGCGTGGAGGTGCCCTGCTATGCGGACACCGAGGGCATCCACCCCTGCTATGTGGGCAACCTGCCCAACGGGGTGTTGGGGCTGAATATGTCCAACATCAGCGTCCACAAGCTGATGGCGGATGCCGCCATGGAAAAGAAACTGAAGTACATCCACGAGGCAGTCCAGCTCGATCCGCTCACCGGCGCGCAGTGCACACTGGAGCAGATCAACGCGCTTGTCAATGAGCTGATTGCCAACAATGCGGAGTATCTGAAGGATTTCACCTGAGGAAGCACCGCACAGATGTATCTGCCGTGACCCCTTTCCCAATTGGTGAAAATATAAGAAACCTCTGAATAAATCATCTGCCGCTGGCAGCGGGGCTTTTGCCTCCGTGCCGCAGAATGCACAGCAGGAAATACGCCAGGTATTCCGCTGCGTTCATTCTCAGCCCGGAAACAAAATCCCTCGCTGCCAGCGCTTGCCGATTTATTCAGAGGCTCTTTTTATATTCCCTCCCGTCCAGGGTGTAGCGGAGGGTGTGGCCATCATCATCCAGGCGAGCGTTTTTTGCCTCCAGGAAAAGGTGATGGAGCTTTTTATATTCGTCCGCCGCCTCCGGGGTGTAGGAGGCGGGGATGTCCGAGGTCAGCAGGATGCTGCTGAACAGGACGTTTACGGTGGCGAGGGTTTGCTTCTGCGCCTTTGTCAGGCGGCAGTTTTCGGCGCGCAGGAAGAACACGTCCGGGTCGCTTCCGTAGGCGCGGCCGTTCAGCTGGCGGCGGAAGAGGGTGTTTGCAATGGACTGCTTGGTGGATACCCGCTCCCGGTGGAGCAGGCGCATGTGGGGCTTGTCGTCCCAGTCCAGCCCCACGTCGCAGCCGATCCGACAGTAATCCACCAAACCGAAGGCGGGCATCACCGGCACGCCGCAGCCCAGGATTTTCTTATCGCCGCACCAGCTACGCAGGAGCTGCATTGCCCGCTGCATCCGGGCGGCCCGGGATTCCCGCGCGCTGCCAAAGGGGGCAGCGCCATAGAGAAAGTCCAGCTTCACCAGATCAAAGCCCCAGTCGCACAGCACCGTCTGAAATACATTCTCCAGGTATTGCAGAACCGCAGGGCAGTCAATGTCCAGAGCATAGAAGCCGCTCCAGTTGCAGCCGCATTTCCAGGGCTGACCGTCCACTTTCAGCAGCCAGTCCGGGTGCTCCCGGAACAGGGCGGAGTCCGTCTCGCAGACAAAGGGGGCCAGCCATAGTCCCGCCTGATAGCCTGCGGCGTGGATTTCCTCCACCAGCGCCCGCATGCCGCCGGGGAATTTCTGCGCATCCGGCTCCAGCCAGTCGCCGATCTTCGGCTCCCAGCCGTCGTCGATCTGAAACAGGCTCCCGGCGGGCATGATCCCGGCGCAGCCGGAAAGATCCTGCCGGATGGCCTGCTGGGTGATGGCCTGATAGCGGTTATACCAGCTGGAGTAGCCCCACAGCTTTTCCTGGGTTCGGGGGCGGATGCCCAGAGCCTCGAACCAGGCGTTGAATACCTCCGCTTCGGTTCCCTGGGCAAAAAACAGGCCGAACGCGGGATATTCCCCGCCCCCGTGGCGCACCCCGGCGCAGTCCCGGGTGAGGCGCAGCACCCCCTGGCGGCTGCTGTAATGAAAAATCGTGTATCCCGGCGTCTCATCCAGCGACGCAATCAGCCGGTAGGTGCCGCCCCGGCGGAAGTAGCAGTAGGAAAAGCCGTGGCTCTCGCCCCGCTTCTCGGAGTAATCCACAAAATGATAGTCGCCGTAGCGATCCAGGGCAAACCCGTTTTTGATGAAGCCGGGCACCCGCTTCAGCCCTCGCTGAATGCTCCGCTTTCCCAGCTCCGGGCAGGCTGTCCAGGTCTGGTAGCCGTTCATAAAGAGCTTTTCATCCGATCCCATCGCCCAGGGAAGCTCCGCCTCAACGGAACGCAGCGTCCCCTCCGGCAGCGGCAGGGTCAGGCGCACACAGCCGCTGTGAGGCGTGACCTGGACGCACGCCTGCGCCGCTCCGGCATCCGTCGCTCCATGGCAGCGCAGTTCAGGCATGGTGTTCCTCCCCGCGAAGCTGGCGGTTGATCTCGGCGGCCTTTTCGTCGGTCAGAATGAACTTTCTGCGGAACAGCAGGAGCACCGCCAGCAGCACCAGCATGGGCAGCACCGTCATCATCAGCCGCAGCCCCAGCAGGGTACCCGCGCTCTGGGCGACCACAGCGCCGGTCTCCTCCGTGTCGCCCACCAGGCCGATCAGGTCGAGACCGATGCCGGTCAGGAACACCGCCACGCCGGAGGCCGCCTTGACGACAAAGGTCTGCATGGAGAAAATCACGCTTTCCTCCCGCCGCCCGGTTTTCAGCTGGCCGTAGTCAACGCTGTTGGAAAGGAAGAGGGTGGTCAGAACACTGAGCATGCCGTTGCAGGCAAATACCACCACGCCGGGAATGCATAGCGCGATCAGATTGCCGGACAGCCCTGCCAGGCACAGCGCCAGCAGCAGTCCATAGCCGCCCAGCGCCAGCACCAGGCTCAGGGTAAACACGCCGGTGTTGCTCAGCTTCTTGCGCAGCAGCGGATACAGCAGCATCATGCCCAGAATCTGCGCCGCGCCGCCGATGGTGGAAAACAGGGTGTAGCTTCCTTTCCAGCCTGTGCCGCCGAAGTCATACTTAAAGAAATAGATAACGAAGTTGGAGGTCAGATACAGCGCGGAGTTGATAAGCACAATGGACAGCACCACCACAATGGCCTGGTCATTGGAAAACAGCGCCCGGAACATCTCTTTGACGGTGGCGGTTTTCATCTCCGTCTGGTTGCTCTCTTTCATCTTGGCGCAGCATAGAATCTCCGTGACCACGAACACGACCGATACGATCAGCGCCACGTATCTGAAGCCGGCCCGCTCGCTGTCGCCGCCCAGCGCGCCCACCAGCAGCATGGTAAACATGGCGATCAGTGCCGAGCCAACGCCCGCGCAGGTGCGCCCCACCACGGAAAGATTCTCCCGGTCGGCCGGGGTGCTGGTGACGGCGGGGATCATCGACCAGTAGGGAATGTCCATCATGGTATAGGTGACGCCCCAGAGAATGTAGACAATGCTGAAATAGACCATCATGCCCGCCTGGCTCAGGTCGGGGGCGGCAAACAGGGCATAGAGCACCAGGGCGTTGAGCACCGTTCCTGAGAGAATCCAGGGGCGGAAGCGTCCCCATCTGGTGCGGGTCTTTGCCACAATGATCCCCATAAAGGGATCGTTCAGGGCGTCGAATACACGGGCGATCATCAGAATGAGGCCCACAAAGGTGGCGCTCAGCCCCAGCACATCCTGGTAAAAGTACATCACGTAGGAGGCGGACAGAGCATACACCATGTCCTTGCCCACCGCGCCGATGCCAAAGGCCGCTTTTTGCTTTGCTGTTAGTTTCATTTTCCGTTCCTCCCTAAAATCGTAAATTCTACCCGGACGCTTTCGCAGCCCGGTGCGCTGACCGTCAGGCTTGCCTTGCCGCTCTGATTCTGCGTCCGCAGGTATGTGCCGCACATGCCGCCCTCGGCCACTGCCGTCTCCGGCCCCGCAAGCGCCAGCGCTCCCTGAACGCGGAAGCACACCGGCAGCTGGGCATAGGGGGCGACGCTGCCGTTTTCATCCAGGATCCGCACCCGGACGGCGGCCATGTCATAGGTATCCCCCTCCCGCAGCACGTTGGCAGAGGGGCGAACCTCCAGATGCAGCCGGGCGCTGGGCTTCAGGGTCACGCTGGAAACCAGCCTGCCGTCCTTTTTGGCGTCGAACCGCCAGGCGGTGGCCGCGCCGCCCCAGTTGCCCACGTATTTTCCGTAGAGCGCCACACCGTCGGCAAAGGACATGTGGTAGCGCAGCATGCACAGCAGCATCTTCAGCTTCTTCCCCAGGGGCATTCCTGGCAGGCCGTATTTCCCGGCTGCCAGCAGGCAGTCACGGAGCATGGCGGCCTTTCGCTTTCCGAAATGCTCCTGGGTCTCCAGCAGCTGACCGATGGTATCGTCCACGGCCAGCGGCGGATGAGGCAGGGAAGTCCAGGGGCTTTGGCGCAGAGTGGTGACCAGCGCGCCGTTTTTATACAGCTCCACCGAGTCCGCGTTGGAAAAGACATAAACCGTGCCCACCTGCCCGGCGGGATAGTCGCCGATGTCCATATTGGAGCCGACGGCCAGCACCGGCTGCTCCCCCTGGGAGGCGTACAGCGATGCCGCCAGCTTGGGGTTGCGGAAGCTGTCCATAACCCCGTGGTAGCAGATGCGGTCGCCGGAGCCGAAATCCTTGTGGGTGGCGTAGTCGAACATACACCAGCCGAAGCATCCGGCGTGCTCCCCGGAGCCGTAGGCCGCGTCGAGCACCCGGGCGTGGCGCAGGGCGTGCTCCTGGCGGTGAGCGGCATCGTCAAAGGCCTTGGTGGGATACATATGCCCATTGCACTCGGAGATCAGCAGCGCTCTTCCCCTGTCTGGGGTCACATCCTTCTTGCGCTTCGCGCCTGCGTTTTGGCCGGTGTGGGAAAAATCGTTGTAGGCGTATACATCCTCCAGCAGGTGACTCTTTTCCAGATACCGCACGCCGGAGGTGGCGCGGCTGGGGTCAAGCCGGTGGGCGATGGCATTGGTGCGGGTGTAGAATTCATCGTCGTCCACGCTCTCGTTGATGCGCACGCCCCACAGGATGATGCTGGGGTGATTGCGGTACTGCACGATCATTTCCTCCAGCGTGGCGCAGGCCTGATCCTTCCAGGCGTCGCCGCCGATGTGCTGCCAGCCGGGAAGCTCTGTAAATACCAGCAGCCCCAGCTCGTCGCAGGCGTCCAGAAAGTGATGGCTCTGGGGATAGTGGCTGGTGCGCACCGCGTTGCAGCTCAGCTCCTGCTTTAAAATTCTCGCGTCCTCCCGCTGCAGGCTCTCCGGGGCGGCGTAGCCCAGGTATGGGAAGCTCTGGTGCCGGTTCAGGCCCTGCAGGAAGATTTTTTCACCGTTGAGATAGAAACCGTCCGCCCGGAAGCAGGCGGTGCGGAAGCCAAAGCGGGTCTGACGGGTGTCCAGCGGCATTCCCTGGCCGTCCAGCAGCTCCGCCCGGCAGATGTACAGGTTCGGATGCTCCGTCGTCCAGCTGGCGGCATCGGCAAGCTCCATTGTGATATCCTGCACCGGCGCGCCGGTGTGCTCTGCCAGCGTCCGCCCGTTTAAGTCCAGCAGCGACAGCCGCAGGGAGGCGGCCAGCTCCGCCCGCTCCATGGTCAGGCTGATTTTGGCGTGGGTCAGGTCGGGGGTGTGCACAAACAGGTCGCTGATCCGCGCCTGACTGGAAGTCTCCAGCCAGACCTCCCGGTACAGGCCGCCGTAGGTCAGATAGTCGATCACAAAGCCAAAGGGGGGCAGCGTCGGGTCCTCCCTGGTGTCCAGCCGGACGCACAGCAGGTTTTCCGCCCCCCGCTTTACCGCGTCGGTGATCTCCAGCTCAAAGGCTGTGTAGCCGCCCCGATGGCTGCCTACCAGCACGCCGTTGAGGTAAACCTGCGCCTGGTGGGCGGCTCCGTCAAATTTCAGAAATACCCTGGGCGCACTCTGCGCATCCGGCACCGAGAGATAGCGCCGGTAGCCGCACACCATCTCATAGTCCGAAGGACTGGCGTAGTGCAGCGGCGTTTCCCGGCAGGTGTGGGGCAGCCGCACCGGGACGGCGTCCGCCGCTTCCCCCGCCGCGAAGGCCTCGCTCCATTCCGGCGTAAATTCCCAATCATTGCACAAGCTGCTGACGATCATTGAAGCACCCCCTCCAAAATAATGGAAATCATTTCCTCCAGCGCCTGAGTATAGCTGATGCCCTGTGCCTCCAGTGAGCGGTCGGCCAGAAAATGCTCGATGGCGGCGGAGATCATCCCTTGCAGCACCGGCAGCGATACCCGCCGCATCAGTCCCTGCGCCATGGCCTGCTCCAGCAGCGCCAGCGTCGGCTCCCAGCCGGTTTCCAGATGCTGCCGCACCCGCTGCGCCACCTGGGGGTACCGCTCATCCAGCAGCTCCAGCTGCTGTAGATCCATGGCCGAATAGCTCTCCGGCAGGGCAATGATCACAGAGCGGATTTTTTCCTCCAGCGTGCCCGGCCCGTCCAGAATGGCCTGCTTGCGCCGGTGAATGGAGGCAAAGGCCTCGTCCACCATGTCCAGCAGCAGCTCCTCCTTGGAGGCGTATACGCAGTAAATGGTCTTTTTGCTGATATGAATGGCCTGCGCCGCCTGCTGCATGGTAAAATGCAGCCCCTCCTTCCGAAACAGCTCCAGCCCCGCCTCCCGCACCCGGACACGAAGCCCCCTGTCATTTTCCATTTCCATCCCTCCTGGAAACCAATTTCCTTTTTCTGGTTTCCATCCTACCACGGAAACCCAACCATTTCAAGCGGTTTCCACAAGATTCTATGTTTATAACAATTTCGCCTCAAGCTTTTGTGCACCTTCCACAATCCCACCCGTAGGGGTGGTGCTCCGCGCAGCGAATCAGAATCTAAATGATTGCCAGTGGCAATCATACAACTAATTCATCGGATACCAGCCGCCCGCAACCCAACGGTTTCGATAGCACCCCATTGAATAGGAGCTGGCAAAACAACTACCCCCCGTAGGGGTCGGCAACCTGCCGACCCTAAACCCCACGGTTTCGATAGCAGTAAAGATGAACGTATAACAAAATAGAATACATCCCCAAGCTTCCCTGAGGGGTGTTGCAGAGCGCAGCGAATTTATAATTACAATCATTGCCGGTGGCAATGATACCTTAATTAGCTAGCTGTTGCCGCAGCGACTGAAGAGGGCACTCAGGTAATGGTTTCGAGAGAGACTTGACTAAAGAGGTACAATGTACAACAATCTGAGTCCGTAGGGGCGGATACCAGCCGCCCGAAAGGTAACGAATGTGAGCTGTATAGCCGAACCGCTCAATCCCGGTACATAGCGGGGCGACAAATTGCCGCCCCCTACGGACTCAGAAAAATTTTGCGCATTCCACTCAACGACCTGCTATCGAAGTGGCAACGTTGCGGGCGGCTGGTATCCGCCCCTACAGATTGGCGTGTACCATTCAACTTACCCTTAATAAAGAACGCACTGCGGTAGGCCCTCTTCAGTCAAGTTTGTCGGTTCCGAAGAGCCGCCAAACTTGCCAGCTTCCCCCGAGGGAAGCTTTGGTGGTAGCGCAGCCTGCTACCATTCAATGCACCGCTCTGTTCCGTCACATTGCGGAGCGGCAGGTTGCCGCCCCCTACGAAGCCGCCCCGCCCCCTGAAAAAATGTGTTCAATTCTACCGATAATTCATAAAGGACTTGAAAAATTTTCATATAATGTATATAATTGAGTAAGAATACATGCTAATCTTTTTTAAAAAGGAGCATTGAAATGAAAAGAATCTTTGCGTTATTCCTGACTGTGGCAATGGTGGCGCAGCTGGCGCTGCCTGCTTGGGCAGAGGCGCCGGGCGATTTTGCCCAGGAGCCGTCGCTGGCCTATGAGGATACCTCAGTGGCCGCCCCGGCAGCGGAGGGCGAGACCGAGCCGCCCGTTACCCCCACCGAGGCCCCCACGGAAGCGCCGACGGAAGCGCCCACCGTGGCCCCCACCGAGGCGACCGAGGCTCCCACCGGGGAAGCGACGGAGGCGGAGACGGAGGCCCCCACCGAGGCACCCACGGAGGCGGAAACGGAAGCCCCCACGGAGGAACCCACCCAGGAGCCCACCGAGGAACCCACCCAGGAAGCGCAGGAGACCGTCCGGGTACTCTTTTCCTGCTCCCCGGAGGATTTGACCCTGCTGGTCTACCCTGCGGACTCCGATATTGAATCCGCCATCGAAGCGGAGGCGGACGGTACATACCTGCTCCTGCCGGGGGACTATGCCTGCCTGGCCGCAGCGGAGGGGTACGACGCACAGGAGAGCTTTTTCACCGTCCCCGCCGGGGCAGAGGAGCCGCTTTGCATCCAGATCACCCTGAACCCGGCGGAAGCAGCCCCGGAGGCGCAGCTCCTGGAATCGGGCATCCTTGATTCCGGCACCTGTGGCAGCAGCCTGACCTGGACGCTGAGCGAGGACGGCGTGCTGAGCATTTCCGGCACGGGGAAAATGGACGATTACACCGAATCCAATGTCGCCCCCTGGTACGCGAATCGCCAGAGCATCCTTTCCCTTTCCGTAACAGAGGGCGTGACCAGCATCGGTCATTACGCATTCTTTTCCTGCTACAAGCTGAGCAGTGTGTCGATTGCCTCTGATGTTAAGACGATTGGCCGACACGCATTTGACGGCTGTACAAAACTGGAGGGCATTACGCTCCCATATGGCGTCAGTACAATTGATGAAGCTGCGTTCAGCGGTTGTACCAAGCTGAGCAGCATTGTTATCCCGGACAGCGTCACCGAGCTTGCCCGTTCTGCTTTTGAAAACTGTAGCGCTCTTGCCGATGTAACGCTCTCAAAAAGCCTTACCAGAATTGACAATTGGGCCTTTTTCAATTGCACCAGTCTGACCAGCGTGAATATCCCGGAGGGTGTGACCAGCATTGGAGGGTCTGTGTTTGCCGAGTGCGCCAGCTTGGAAAATGTGACGCTGCCGGAGACCCTTACCCGCATTGGCCTGCGCGCATTTCAAAATTGTAAAAAGCTTTCCAATGTCGCGATTCCGAAGAATGTCACAACCATAGAGGGAAGCATCTTTGAAGGCTGCAGCAGCTTAACCAGCGTGACCCTGCCGGAGAAGATCACATCCGTTCCCGGAGGCATCTTCAACGGCTGTAGAAGCCTGACAAGCATTGTCATTCCGAGCACTGCTACCGCCATTGGGGATAGCGCGTTCGAGAACTGTACCAGCCTGACGCAGGTGGCCATCCCGGAGGGCGTGACCAGTATTCAATATGGTGCGTTCGATTCTTGCAGCAATCTTAACGCGATTGCACTTCCCGAGAGCCTCTCCAGCATAGCAGACAGCGCGTTCTATGACTGTACCAGTCTTGCCGTTGCGTACTATGCCGGTACCCAGGCGGATTGGGACGGGATCCAGATCGAGAGCGGCAATTCCTGCCTGACCGGCGCGTTTATTCACTGCAATGCCACCCATATCTGCCAGCTGGTGGAGGTTCCCGCCAAGGCTCCCACCTATACGGAGGACGGAAACAATCAATATTGGTTCTGCGCCGTTTGCCAGCAGGCCTATCAGGACGCCCAGGGCAGAACCAAAACCACCGTAGAGGCGGAGACGATCCCCGGAAAGCCCTGCATTGCCGCGGGCAGCTGCGGCGAAGGTGTCGAATGGGTGATTCGCGAGGATGGGGTGATGGTTCTCTCCGGCACCGGCCGGATGGAAAGCTACGCCGATTTCAGCGCCGCGCCCTGGTACGCGCCCAGGCAGAGCATCACGGCGGTGGTCATCCCGGTGGAGCTTACCGCCATCGGTGACCATGCCTTTGACGAATGCGGGAATCTGACCTCCGTCTGCTACGCCGGTACCCAGGCGCAGTGGGAGGCGCTTTCCATCGGCAGCGGCAATGCCTCCCTGACCGCCGCACCCGTCCGCTATAACACCGACCACGTGTGCCTGCTGACGCAGGTTCCGGCCAAGGAGCCGACCTATACCGACGCGGGGCACAATGCCTACTGGGTCTGCGCCACCTGCCAGAAATGCTATAAGGATGCCCAGGGCGCCACGCCGACGACGGCCGAGGCCGAGGCGATCCCCAAGCTTCCTTCCGTTGCCGCCGGTACCTGCGGCGAAAACCTCATCTGGGCACTGGGCGAGGATGGCGTAATGAACATCTCCGGCAGCGGCCCTATGACGGACTATACAAACTTTAATAGTATTCCTTGGAACAGTTTCAGTGAACAAATCCGCTCAGTCTCCATTACGGAGGGCGTGACCAGCATTAGTTTTATCGCATTTGCCAGTTGTATTAACCTGACAAGTGTGGACATTCCCAACGGGGTCAAGACAATTGGGTCAGCCGCGTTCATGGACTGCACTCACCTTGTTAGTGTCGCCATCCCGAATGGCGTGACCAGTATTGCTTCTCAGACCTTCCAGAATTGCAGCCACCTTTCCAGGGTTTTTATTCCGAAAAGTGTCACTGCAATTGATAATTTGGCATTTCTTGACACCCATAGGCTGACGGATGTTTTTTACTTCGGCAGTGAGGTGGATTGGGACAAAATTCAAATCGGCTATGACAATACCGAGCTTACAAATGCCACAATTCACTACAATGTCACCCATGTTTGTACTTTGACAAAGGTGGAAGCCAAGCCTGCCACGGATACGCAGGACGGCTGCCGGGAATACTGGGCCTGCCCCATCTGTGGTCTGGCCTATAAGGATGCGCTGGGCAAGGTAAAGACTACCGCAGAGGCCGAGCGCCTCCCGGCTGGAACCATTGCCTACGGCACCTGTGATTGGAGCTTGGAATGGATTATCAGTGGCAGTGGTGAGCTGACCATTTCCGGCACAGGATGGATGGGGGACTACGCAAATCTTTCGGGAAGAGATACCCCATGGTATGAGTATCGTGAGCGGATTCTTTCTTTGACCATAGAGGATGGAATCACCGTAATTGGCAGCGGTGCTTTCCAAAATTGCAGCAATTTGATTTCGGTTAAAATTCCAAGCAGTGTCACGGAGATACACCGGCTTGCTTTCAGCGGCTGTAGTAGTCTGGTTAGCGTAAATCTTCCCAGTGGGATTACCGAAATCAGAGAATACCTTTTTGAAAATTGCAGCAGCCTCACCAGTGTATCGATCCCGGAGAGTGTTAAGAAAATTTATCACAGTGCATTTTCCGGCTGCAGCGGCCTCACCAATATAACGATTCCAGATGGTGTTACAAGCATTGAAGGGAATACGTTCTTTGGCTGTAGTAGCCTCATTGATATCAATATCCCCGTTGGGGTTACAAGCATCGGATGGAATGCCTTTTCGGGCTGCAGCAGCTTGACTAATGTGGTTATTCCAGAGGGCGTGACAAGTATTGAGGATTATGCATTCTCCGGCTGCAGCAGTTTGGTTAGTGTAGTTATCCCAAAGAGCGTAATGAGCATTGGTAGGTATGCGTTCTCTGGATGTAACAGCTTGACCAATGTGACGATTTTGGAGGGAACGACTCGCATTGAAGAGTGGGCTTTCTCTTACTGTAGCAACCTGACCAGCATAGTTATTCCCAATAGTGTTACAAGCATTGGGCGCAGTGCATTCTATGGTTGCAGCAGCTTGACCAATCTGACAATCCCTGAGGGGGTAACCAGGATTGAAGAAAGCACGTTCTCTGACTGTAGCAGTCTGGCTAGTGTGGTTATCCCAGAGAGCGTAACGAGTATCGGTTCGTATGCGTTTGAGGGATGTAGCAGCTTGGCTAGCGTGGTTATCCCAGAGAGTATGACAAGCATCGGTATGTATACTTTCTCTGGCTGTAGCAGCCTGACTAGCGTGGTTATCCCAGAGAGCGTAACAAGCATCGATTTAATGGCGTTCGCTGGTTGTAGTAGTTTGGTTAGTGTGATTATTCCGGAGAGCGTAACAAACATCGGTTCGTATGCGTTCGAGGGATGTAGCGGCCTAACCAGTGTGACAATTCCAAAGAATGTCACCCGCATTGAAGGGTGTGTGTTCCACGAATGCATCGGACTGACAGAAATAATACTCCACGATAACATAACCAGCATTGGCGTCAGCGCCTTTGCCGGCTGTAGCAGCCTTACCGGCATCACGATTCCAGCAAGTGTTCTCCAGATCGAGGAAAGCGCATTTGCAGGCTCCGGCCTTACCGGCATCACGCTCCCGCAGGGCGTTACCCAGCTGGAAAGCCGCCTGTTCATGGGCTGCACCGACCTTGTCAGCGTGGCGATCCCCCAGGGGGTTACCGCCATCGGCGACCGGGCGTTCCAGGACTGCCGGAGCCTGACCGGGGTAACGCTGCCGGACAGCGTTACCAGCATCGGGGACTATGCCTTTTCCAACTGCGGCAGCCTTGCCAGCGTTACGATCCCCGGCGGCATCAATCAGATCGGTATGTACACGTTCAGCTTCTGCACCCAGCTTACCAATGTGGTCATTGGCAAGAGCGTGAAAACCATCGGCGACCGCGCTTTTGATTTCTGCACCCGGCTGACCCGCGTGACCATCCCGAAAACCGTCACCAGCATCGGCCGCAATGCCTTCTATGGCTGCGGTTCCCTGGCCGAGGTCAACTACAACGGCAGCAAGGCAAACTGGAAGAGCATCCGCATTTCCTCCGGCAACGAGCCGCTTATAAACGCCACGATCTACTATTCCCACAACTGCAAATTGACGGCGGTTCCGGCCAAGGAGCCGACCGACACCGAGAGCGGCAACAACGCCTATTGGGTCTGCTCCGTCCGCGGCAAGGTCTATAAGGATGCCCGCGGCAACGTGGAGACCACGATAGAGGCCGAGACCGTCCCCAAGCTGTCGCTCCCCGCCTCCGGCGTCTGCGGAGAAAGTGTGCAGTGGCAGCTGAGCGAGGAGGGCGCGCTGACCATCTCCGGCGCAGGCGGGATGATGGATTATAGCGCGGGCAGCGCCCCCTGGCACTGGTATCGCGGGCATATTGTGTCCGCCACCGTAGAGCCTGGCGTCACCAGCCTTGGCGCCAACGCCTTCTCCGGGTGTGCGAACCTCTCGCAGCTTACGCTGCCGGAGAGCCTGCTGTCCGTGGGCAAGGGTTGCTTCGAGGGCTGCGCTGCCCTGGATCTGATCGACCTTTCCGCCGTGGCGGACGCCTTTGAGGAGAACGTCACCCTGTCCGCCCCGGCGCTGCCGGAGGCCATCGCCCAGGCCCTGGGCGAAAACGGCGGTATGACCTGGTCACTGGAGTCCGTGGGCGAGAAGCCCGCCTCCTCCATCGCCAAGCTCTCTGTGCTGCCCATCAAGGAGACGAAGCTCTCAGTCCTCTCCTCCGGCCAGTTCACCCTGGTCTGCACCAACCCCTACACCGGCCTGACCAGCAGAAAGACGGTGGAGGCCCGCACAAGAGCGGTAATTCGTCCCGTCGAGACCGAAACCCTGGTCAGCGG
>CAKTIM010000020.1 GCA_934565795.1 uncultured Oscillospiraceae bacterium | reverse complement strand
TCTCCTGGCAATTCAACACCACCGACGCCAGAACCAGGCTGAAACATCTTTATCCAGAGATAAAGTTTTAATGGGGACGGTCTAGTAGGGGCGGATATTAGCCGCCCGAAAGCCAACGAACGTGAGCTGCACAGCCGAACCGCTCAATCCCGGTACCCAGCGGGGCGACAAATTGCCGCCCCCTACGAACTCAGAAACTTTTGGTGGTGTCCATTTAACTGACAACCCAATTCCGCGACGTTGCGGGCGGCTAATATCCGCCCCTACGGATTGGCGCGTACCATTCAACGCACCCTTAAAAAAGAACGTACTGCGGTAAGCCCTCTTCAGTCAGCCCTACGGGCTGCCAGCTAATGAATCAAGGTATGATTGCCACCGGCAATCATTGATATTCTGATTCGCTGCGCGGAGCGCCACCCCGAGGGAAGCTTTTGGAGGTGGCAGAAGCTGCTGGCGTTCAACGGGCTGCTATCGAAGTGGGACGTTGCGGGGCGGCAAATTGCCGCCTCCTACAGCCGCAGCATGTTTGGAGAAATCGGCAGCGTGGTTTCTGCAAAAAACATCCAGCCCCCCCGGTTTGCGGGGGGGCTGGGTGTCTTTAGGAGGTATTGGGTTACATCGGGTTACACTGATTTGGGTTACATGGATTTCTATTACTGCGCCAGCTTTGCGCCCAGGTTGCGGCAGGCGGTCAGGGCGTCGGAGTCGGGGGTTTCCTGGCAGATTACGCTATCGCAGACCAGCTCTGCGCCGTCGCTGCGGCAGGTGTCCTCCCAGGTGGACATCCATTCGCCGTCGCCCCAGCCGTAGGAGCCGAACAGGGCCAGGGGCTTGCCGGAGAGCTTGCCCTCGCAGGCGGTGAACATCGGCTCAAATTCGTCGCTCTCCAGCTTCTCCGCGCCCATGGCGGGGCAGCCGAAGGCTATGGCGTCGAATTCATCCACCTTGGCGGCGTCAAATTCCCCGGCGGTGAACAGCTCGGCCTCGGCCATGGCCTGCGTATTGCCGGTGCCGCTCCAATAACAAACTGCTACTTTTTTCATACAAAATCAACCTTTCTGCTCATTTTTAGGACAAAACTGCCCGTTCAGATGCAGCTGCCAGCCGCCCCGGACGAACCGTCAAAGAATTCCCATTTCCCAAGTGCTCAGCTCAGGCGGCTGGCAGCCGCATCCGAATGATTCTGTCATCCCGTCTCAGCTCAGCCGGGCACGGTGAGACGTTCAATATTTTTCCCTTTTTTCCACTGGTCGCAGTACACACGAGTGCATTTTTTATACTGGGCGAATTTCCGCCGAGCGGCGGCTTCGTCCCCGTATACCTTCCAGCAGCCGGTGCACTTGCTCCCCTGGGCGTGGTGCTCGATAAAGCCCTGCACATCCTCCGGCGGATAGCCCAGGAACAGCCCGATCTCGTGGGGGAAATCCTCGCTCTGCCGCAGTCGCTGACTCAGCCGCACCAAGCACCGGCCGGAATTCTCCGGGTCGTAGCCCATCTGCCGCAGCAGCCGCGCCGCCTGGGCGTCGGCCATGTCTGTTTGCAGCTGTCCGGGGCGGTACAGATAGATCAGCGCCCGCCCCTGGGAGACCCGCAGCGGCACGATCCGAAACCCTTTCCCGTTCAGCCGCCCATTGAGCTGCCGCAGGGACTGCACCAGCTCCCGCTGCCCGGCGCAGGGGCAGGAGAACAGATTGGCCGTTTTCAGCCCCGCCAGCGTGGGGGCACAGTTGCGCACCAGAAATTCCTCAGACATGGCACACCTTCCTTCTCAGCCACCGCTTCGCACGGAAAACCGCCCACAGAATTCCGCCCAGCAAAACCAACGCCGCCCCGGTGGAAGCCCATTCAAAATGTACCATATCCATTCACTCCTTCTATTAGTTAGCATACGCTAACTATGGCCGTAATATTTAGTTAGCCTCCGCTAACTGCCAACACTATACACCATCTTCCCTGCCTTGTCAAGGGGGGGGTGTAAAAGATTATTTTCTCTGTCAAACGGGGGGCAGCGGTGTCGGTTAAATCGGAGCTGCCAAAAGTCTTTGCCTCCGTAGGGGTCGGCAATTTGCCGACCCGCGAGGTTGCGGTTTCGATAGCAGAACGTTGAATGGGAGCAGCTGACGGTTTCCGCCAAAGCTTCTCTTGGGGCGGTGCTCCGCGCAGTGAATCAGAATCTCAATGATTGCCAGTGGCAATCATACCTTGATTCATTAGCTGGCAGGCCGTAGGCCTGACTGAAGAGGGCCTACCGCAGTACGTCCTTTTTTAAGGGTGCGTTGAAAATGGTACGCGCCAATCCGTAGGGGCGGATATTAGCCGCCCGAAAGGTAACGAACGTGGGCTGTATAGACGAAAAGCTCAATCCCGGTACTCGGTGGGCGGCTAATATCCGCCCCTACGGACTCAGTATGCTTAAGATTCTACCTTTTTAACTAAAGTCTCTCTCAAAACCATCACCTGAGTGCCCTCTTCAGTCGCTGCGGCGACAGCTTCCCCCGCAGGGAAGCTTGGGGGATGTATACGTTGGGGGATACGTTATTCTTTACTGCCTCCTAAACCGTAGGGTTTAGGGTCGGCAGGTTGCCGACCCCTACGGGGGCGGGCTTTTGCCATCGAAAAAGCCAAAATATTTCAGGGCGCGCTGGGGTCAGCGCGCCCTGGGAGGTTATGGGGTTGTATTTTGTGCCAGGGCGGAGGCAAGGGCGCAGATGTGGGTGGGGGCGTCCTTGGGGATGAAATCGTGCTGGCAGCGGTGCATTTGGGTCAGGCGTTGGGGGTCGTCCGGGAGGGTGAGGAGCTTTTCCAGCTCTCGGGGCTTCAGGATGGCGGGGACGGCCATGCCGGTTTTGGTGAAGAAGGCCAGGTTGCGGCTCTCGCAGCCGGGGATGGGGGGCATCAGGGCCAGGGGGGTCTCCATCACCGCCGCCTCGGTGGTGGACAGGCCGCCGGGCTTGGTCAGGTACAGGTCGCAGGCGCGCATGTATTCCGCGATCCGGGGGGTGCTGCCCAGCAGCTGCACCTGCTGACCGAAGCGGCCGTCCAGGTGACGGCGGACGGAGGCGTTGCTGCCGCAGATGACGATCAGGCGGAAGTCCGTTCCCTGGGTCTGGGCGGCCAGCAGGCCGATGGCCTTTTCCAGGCTTCCCGCGCCGATGCTGCCGCCGGAGACCAGCAGGTACCGCTTATCTGCCTCCAGGCCCAGGGCGGCCTTGGCTTCTTCCTTGCTCTGGCTGCTGCGGAAGGCACTGCGCACGGGAATGCCCAGGGGATAAATTTTCTCCTCCGGGATGCCCCTGGCTACAAATTCCCCGGTGAGCATGGGTGAGGGGGTGACGTAGGCGTCCAGGTCGCATTCTTCGGTAAAGGGGATGCAGGTGTAGTCCGTGGCTACAAAGATGGTCTTGGGCACCTTGACTCCGTGATTTTTCAGATAGGTCAGCATTTCCGCCGGGTACAGGTGGGTCATCACCACCACATCCGTGGGATGCTCTTCCAGGTATTTTCCCAGCGCCTCCGACTCCCGACCGTTGGCGAAGTACACCGGCGAGCGCCAGGGCAGCCGCCGGTAGGCGTTGCCGATGGCATAAATGGCCCCGAAGCCCCGGGGGCTGGCCTGGGCGATGGAGATATAGGCGCTGTCCACCCGGCGGGCCAGCTTCTCGGCGCACAGCTCCAGGGGATTCATCAGCGTGACGCTGTGACCCTGGCGGCGGGCCTCCTCCTCTACGGCGGCTGCGGCGGAATTGTGGCCGCCGCCGGTGCCGCAGGATAAAATCAGAATGTTCATAGCTCCCTCCGTTCCAGCAGCCGCACCTGCATATGCTCCCGCGGCTCCTTGCTCAGGTGGAGCCGCAGGCCCACCATGGCGGAAATCAGCATATAGCCGTAAACCACGCCCCGGCTCTGGCGGGTGAAGGCCAGCAGGAGCAGGGTCACCAGATATGTAATGGCCGTCCGCTGGAAGTGGGGAGTGATCCGCACCACCACGGAGAAGAAGATGAAGCACCCCGCAAACAGCAGCACCGGCCCCCACATGGGGATCAGCCCCAGCAGGCAGCCGAAGCTGACGGCAATGCCCTTGCCCCCATGGAAGCCATAGAAGCAGGGAAAGGCATGCCCCACCACCGGCGCGGCCAGCACCAGCGCCAGGGCCGTGGGGGTGATGTCCTCCCCGCTGCGCACATACAGCCACACCGGCACAATGCCCTTCATCAGGTCGCCCACCAGGGTCAGCACGCCGCAGGCAAAGCCGCCGCAGGCGAAGGCATTGGAGGTGCCGGGGTTGCAGTCCTTGCTGTGGAGCAGGGCCTCGTCCCCGCCGAACAGATGGCACATCACCCTGGCATACAGCACGCTGCCGGACAGATATCCGGCAATCACATACAGGATATACCGATTCATATACTCTCTCCTTTTGGCAGTTCCACGGTGAAGATCACCGCGCCGCCGGCGCTCTCGGCGCGGACCGTGCCGCCGTGCAGCTCCACGATCCGCTTGACAATGGCCAGGCCCACCCCGTTCCCGGCGGAAAAATGGGAGCGGTCGGCCTGATAGAATTTCTGGAAAATACGGCCCAGGTGCTCCGGGGCGATTTCGCCGCTGTTGGCCACCCGCACCCGCACGGCGCTCTCCCCGTCCTCAACGCGCACCTGCAAAGGGCCGTAATCCGGGGAGTATTTCACCGCGTTCTGCACCAGGTTGATCCAGACCTCCCGCAGCATGTCCTCGTTGGCGGTGATGCTCACCTCCGGGAATTCCATGTCCAGCTCCAGGTGCTTGGCGGTCCACTGGTCCTCCAGCAGCAGCACGGCGCTGCGCAGCTGCTCGGACAGGTTGTACCGGCTCACCCCGGTGAGAATGGCCTGGTTCTCCACCTTGGTCAGCTTGAGCACATTGGTGGCCATGTCGGACAGCCGCCGCGATTCCTCCACGATGGCGTCGATGTATTCCCGGCGCTGGCCCTCGTCCAGATCGGCCCGCTGCAACAGCTTTGCGAAGCCCGCGATGGAGACAATGGGGGTTTTGAATTCGTGGGAGAAATTGTTGATGAAGTCCTGGCGGAGCATCTCGGTATCCCCCAGCTCCTCCGCCATTTTGTTGAAGCTCTCCTCCACCTGGAGGAAGGCGGGCACCAGATCGATGCGCCGGCTGAAGTGCACCCTTGCCTGGAAATCTCCGGCGGCCAGCCGGTTCATCTGGGCAATGAGATAGTTGATGGGCCGCAGGGGAATGCGCCCGGCCAAAATGGCCAGCCCCGTGCCCACGATCAGGCTGATGGCCGCCATCAGAAGCAGCAGCTGCAAGGTGCCGGAGATGCCCACGCCGGAGAATTCCAGCAGGCCGAACCAGGTGAGCACATAGATGATGCCCACCGCCAGCAGCAGCGACACCGCCAGAATGGCGAAGGTAAAGAGCGAAAACAGCAGCGTCAGCGACCGGGGACGCTGATTTTCCTTCCCCTTCATTCCTTCTTCACCGCCTTATAGCCCAGGCCCCGGACGGACTCCACGCTGAATTCGTCCCAGCCCTCAAATCGCTTGCGCAGCCGCCCCACGTGGACGGTGACGGTCTCCCAGCCGGTTTCGCAGTCCATGCCCCAGATCTCGTCCATCAGCTGAATCCGGGTGAAGATCTTGCCGGGGTAGGACAATAGCTTATACAGCAGCAGAAATTCCTTCTGGGGCAGCTCCACGGTCTGACCGGGCCGGGAGACGGTGAAGGAGTCGTAGTCCAGCACCGCATCCCCCACCACGATCCGGCGGTCGCTGACGATCTTGGCCCGGCGCAGCAGGGCCTTGATGCGCAGCAGCATCTCCTCCTCGTCGATGGGCTTGGTGATGTAGTCGTCGGTGCCCACCAGGAAGCCCCGGTGCTTGTCCGCCGGAAGCTGCTTGGCCGACACCATAAGGATGGGCAAGGTGCTCCCCCCCTGGCGCAGCGTCTGGGTAAAGGCATACCCATCCATCCGGGGCATCATCACATCCAGCACCACCAGATCAACATGCTCCCGATCCAGCATGTCCATAGCCTCCTGCCCGTCCACAGCAGTAAACACCCGATACCCCGCCCCCTCCAGAATCGCCTTCATCAGCAGCCGGGTATTCTTATCATCATCCGCCACCAGGATATTCACCAAACGAAATCCCTCCCTCACAAGGAAACATAGGAAGCTCTGATTAAATCGGCAAGAGCTGTGAGCGAGAGATTTTTCGGCCAATCGAGGTATCGAAAACGGCGGAATACTGTATGTACCCGCAAGGGGTATGCCGCATCCGTAAGCCAGCTTACGCTGGCAACGGCTGCGCAATATTTCCTGTTTTCGGTACCGAAGAGTGGACGAAAAAGATCTGCTCACAGCCGCAGACGATTTATTCAGAGGTTCCCATATACAAATACAATAACCAACTTCATCCGTTTCGTCAAGAAAAACCCTTATCCAGATATTAGTATCATTTTTTCCTAAACCGAAACAAAACAGATGGCTACGGGTTATGTGCCCCCAACACCGGGCACCCGGTATTGGGGGTATTGCCATAGAAATACAGCTATGATTACAAGCGAAAGTGTGTAGGAATGTATTGGAAAGGAAAGGGGCTTCAGGCCGATTGAAACGCCCCGGCTCTCGCTATAATAAAAACGGAGCTTCTTCATGGAAAAGATTGCTTTTTGACGGGCGGCATTGTATAATGGCGTTAAATTATTTGCAATGGGGTTTTGCTATGGTTTTTTCCAGCCTGATTTTTTTATATGCTTTCTTCCCCCTGTCCCTGGGGGCTACCTTTTTGTGTTGCCGGTCAAAGAAGGCGCAGAACTGGGTGATGCTGGTGTCGTCGCTGATCTTTTATGCCTGGGGTGAGCCGAAGCATCTGCTGCTGCTCATGGGCATGGCGCTGGCCTCCTGGGGATGCGCTCTAGGCGTGAGCAGTGGAAAGCGCCCCAAGCTGTGGCTGGCGGCGGCGGTGGTCGTTGACCTGGGGCTGATCGGCTACTTTAAATACGCAGGCTTCCTGCTGAGCATTTTTGGCACGCCGCCTGCCTGGGCTGCCAACATCGTGCTGCCCATCGGCATTTCTTTCTATACCTTCCAGCTGCTGACCTATGTGGTGGATGTGTACCGGGGGGAGGCTCCGGCTCAGAAGAGCTACTGGAATGTGCTGCTGTATGCGGCGCTGTTCCATCAGTGCATTGCCGGCCCCATCGTCCGCTATCAGACGGTGGCCCAGGAGCTGTTTTCCGACCAGCCCCGGTCGCCGGATATCTGCCGGGGCGTATCCCGGTTCTGCGGCGGTCTGGCCAAGAAGGTGCTGCTGGCAAACCCCTGCGGCGCGCTGGCGGAAACCATGATTCTGTCTGAGTCTGCGGCGGGGAACGCGGCCCAGCTGGCGCAGAATCTTTTGCGGCTGGAGGAGGCCTCCGTGCTGGGAGCCTGGCTGGGACTCATCGCCTATGCCCTGCAAATTTATCTGGATTTCTCCGCCTATTCGGACATGGCCATCGGCATGGGCCTGATGGTGGGGCTGCACTACCCCGAAAACTTCGATTATCCCTATCTGTCCCGATCCGTCACGGAGTTCTGGCGGCGGTGGCATATTTCCCTGGGCACCTTTTTCCGGGACTATGTGTACATCCCACTGGGCGGCAGCCGCTGTGCCGCACCCAGGGCCATCTTCAACACTCTGGCAGTGTGGCTGCTCACAGGACTGTGGCACGGAGCCAGCTGGAACTATGTGCTGTGGGGGCTATGGAGCTTCCTGTTCCTGATGCTGGAGCGGTATTTGTTAAAGCCGGTGCTGAAGAAGCTGCCGGTGCTGTCCAATCTGTATCTGCTGCTGGTTGTCTATCTGGGCTGGGCGCTGTTCCGTTTCCAGAATCTGGAGCTGGTAAAGGCTCTGCTTGGGCGGCTGTTCGGCATCACCGGCGGTGCGCTGACGGATTTTGAAAGCATCAACCAGCTCAAGAGCAACGTCTGGCTGCTGCTGGTCGCCTGTGTGGCCTGCACCCCGCTGCTGCAGTGGGTGCGGCAGCGGATCGACGCGGAGCTTCCCCAGGAGGGGGCGGTGCGCCAGTGCTGGAGCTGGGTGTTTTACGGCCTGATCCCCGCTGCGCTGCTGCTGCTGTCCACCGCAAATCTGGTGGGTGACAGCTTTAATCCATTTATCTATTTCCAATTCTGAGGGACTGCTATGAAAAACGACAAGCCAAAGCTGAAATATGTAATTCCCTTTTTCCTGGTGCTGGCCGTGCTGACTGTGTGCTGCTTTGTGCCCTCGCTGCACCCGGACAAGTCCATGTCCGAGCGGCGGGAGCTGGCTGCCTTTCCGGAGTTTTCCTGGGAGAGCCTGGCCTCCGGCGAATACTTCCAGGGGATCTCCACCTGGTTCTCCGACACCTTCCCCGGCCGGGAGGGTTGGCTGGAGACTGCCACCATGCTCAGTGAGCTTCACGGTGAAGCCGACCTGATGATCTCTGGCGCGGTGCCCACCTCGGAGACGGTGCCGGATATTTTCGACGACTCCGAACCGCTGCCGGTGTTTGTGTCCAATATCACCCTGGCGCCCACGGAGGTGCCCACGGAGGCGCCCACCGAACCGGCCACTGAGGCTCCAACCCGGGTTCCTACCGAGGAACCCACCGAGGATGTGAGCATGTCTGCCCAGACCGCCGCGCCTGCTGCGGCACCCACGGAAGCGCCCACCCAGGCTCCTACCGAGGCGGCCATCGAGGAGGCCACCCAGGCCCCCACCGAGATCGCCCTGCTGGCCCAGCCCACCGACGCCCCCACCGTGGCTGTCCAGACTGAGCATCCCACCCAGGCCGGGGAAGCCCAGCCGGAGGTGACTGAGCCTGAGGAAACGCGGCCCGAGGAAACCCCGGCTGCGGAAACCGGGCCGGAGGAGACCCAATGGCAGGGTGCCAACGCCGGAGAGGGCGCGGAGATCATCCGCAACCTGACCACCTTCCAGCTGGGCGACGCCGCCTACGTGTATCAGAACTTCTCCAAGCAGACCACCGACGACTACGCTGCCGTGCTCAACGCCCTGGTTCAGGCTCTGGACGGCACGGGTATCACCGTGGTCAGCGCTCCGCCTCCCACCGCTGTGGGTATCATGTTCGAGGAGCAGTATCAGGAATCCCTGAACTCCGTCAGTCAGCGCAAAATCCTGGACTATCTGGAAAGCCGCCTGGACGACCGTATTGTCAAGGTGGACACCGTCTCCGCCCTGCTGGCCCACAACAACGAGTATCTTTTCTTCCGCACGGATCACCACTGGACTGCCCTGGGAGCCTACTATTCCTATCGGGCCACCTGCGAGGCCCTGGGCATGACGCCGGTGGAGCTGTCCGACATGGAGGAGTGGAACCTGGGCGAGTTCCGGGGCAGTCTCACCGGCCGGGTCAGCCGTCCCAACAAGCTTCGCTCCGATGAGCTTATCGCCTACCGCCCCGCCGGGGAGCTGAGCCGGTGGGTCATTGAGAACAACGGCTGGAAATACGAGCGTCCCTTCTTCAACTATTGGGAGGGGATGGACATTCTTTCCAAATACGCCGTGTTCGGCGGGGATAACCCCATGGTTATGGTGTGCAACGCCAGCCTGGAGGACGCGCCCACCTGTGTGATCCTGCGCGACTCCTTTGCCAACTGCTTTGTGCCGTTCCTGACCCAGAATTTCAGCACCATCTACACCTTCGACTACCGCACCTACAACGGCACCCCGGTGCTTCAGCAGCTGGAGGAGCTGAAGCCGGATTACATTATACTCATGCCCTATATCACCGCCATTGAGGATCTGATGGGGCCGGAGTATTTCAGCCGGGTGCTTTTTGGTCAGCTGGCTGGGTAACAATCACGAATTTTCCCCTGATATTTCTGAAAAAGGGCTTGCAAAACGGGGATAAGGGTGCTATAATACCACTGTACGTATGAGGAAATGATGAAAGAGAGGGGTGCCAACCCCTCTCTTTCTTATTGACGAAAGGGTGATCTGATGAAAATCACGCAGACGGTGGCGGAGCTGGCCCGGCCCATTGTGGAGGCGCGGGGCTGTTCGCTGTGGGATGTGGAATACGTCCGGGAGGGCGCGGATTACATTCTGCGGGTGGCCATCGACAAGGAGGGCGGCGTGGACATTGACGACTGCGAGGCCGTCTCCCGCGCCCTGGACCCCATTCTGGACGAGCACGACCCCATCCCCGACCATTACCAGTTCGAGGTCTGCTCCGCCGGGCTGGAGCGAGCGCTGAAGCGGCCCGAGGATTTCGCCCGCTTTCTGGGCAGCCCCGTCACCGTCAAGCTCTACCGGCCCGTGAACGGACTGAAGGAGATTCCCGCTGTGCTGCGGGGGTATGAGGACGGCCGGGTGACCGTGGATACCGGCAAGGAAACCGTAACATTTGAAAAATCCCAGGTCGCGCTGGTGCGGCTTCGGGTGGAATTCTGACAGGAGGACAGAAATGGCAAGAAATACCAGAGCCAAGAAACAGGCCGAGGCACCCAAGGTGGACATCGGCGCAGAAATTTTCGACAGCCTGCGGGAGCTGGAAAAGCTCAAGGGCATCCCCGTGGACTACATGGTGGAGCGGCTGAAGCAGGCGCTGATCAACGCCTACCGCAGAGACCGGGAGGATCACCGGGACTTACCCGCCGACAACGTGGTGGTGAATCTGGACGAGCATGGCCTGACCATGTTCCAGGTCAAGACCGCCGTGGCCAACGAGGAGCTGGAGGATCTGGCCCTGGAGCTGCCCATCGACGCCGCCCGTCGCTATAACCCCGACGCCCAGGTGGGCGACGCCATCTATATTCCCGTGGACATCAGCAAATTCGGCCGCATCGCCGCCCAGACCGCCAAGCAGGTGGTCATCCAGGGCATCCGCGAGGCCGAGCGGGGAGCCATGTTCGAGAGCTACTCCAGCAAGGCTCAGGAGCTGCTCACCGGCACCGTGTCCCGGGTCATGCCCGGCACCGGCGACATCATTGTCAAAATCGGCCAGGGCACCGACGCCTCCGAGGCCCTGCTGCCCGCCTCCGAGCAGATTCCCGGCGAGCACTTCACCGAGGGCGACCACATCCAGGTCTACGTCATGGAGGTGCGCAAGCCCACCCGCGGCCCGCTGATCCATGTATCCCGCACCCATCCCAACCTGATCCGCCGCCTGTTCGAGCTGGAGACCCCGGAGATCGCCGACGGCCAGGTGGAGATCCGCAACATCGCCCGGGAGGCTGGTTCCCGCTCCAAGATGGCCGTGCGCGCCACCATGGAGGGCATCGACCCGGTGGGCGCCTGCGTCGGCCCCCGGGGCGGACGTGTGGCCGCTGTGGTGGAGGCGCTGCATGGCGAGAAGATCGAGATCGTCGTGTGGAGCGAGGATCCCTGCGAATACGTCAAGGCCGCCCTCAGCCCGGCGGACGTGATCAGCGTCACCCTGGTGCCGGGGCAGAAGGCATGCAGCGTCGTCGTGCCCGACGACCAGCTGAGCCTGGCCATCGGCAAGGAGGGCCAGAACGCCCGCCTGGCCGCCCGACTCACCGGCTATAAGATCGATATCAAGCCCGCCTCCCAGGCCCCCAAGGCCGCCGAGCCGGAGGACGAGGCTGAAAGCAGCGAGGAAGCTGCCGAGTAAATTTCCCGACCCTACAGAAAGGGGGAGAACAGCTTGCAGAAGAAGATTCCCCAGCGTCAGTGCATGGGCTGCCGGGCCCGCAAGGCCAAGCGGGAGCTGATCCGTGTGGTGCGTGGCACCGACGGCAGCGTCAGCCTGGATTTCAGCGGTAAGGCCCCCGGCCGGGGCGCTTACATCTGCCCCGATCCCGAATGCCTGAAGAAGGCCCTGCGCAGCAAGGCCCTGGACAGAAGCCTGGAGGTGACCATCCCGGAGGAGGTCTACGCCCGGCTGGAAAAGGAGATGGAGCATGGAGGCTAAAGCGCTGAGCTATCTCTCCCTGGCCCGCAAGGCCGGACGGGTGGAGCTGGGTGAGGAGCCGGTGGGCGACGCCGCCCGCGCGGGCAAGGCATATCTGATTGCCGTGGCCGCCGACGCCGCCGACCATACCTGGCGCAGGGCCAAGTCCTACGCCGCCGGGACGGAGCAGCAGTGTGTCCGCCTGCCCTTTACCAAGGAGGACATGGGCATTGCCGTGGGCCGAACCAGCCTGGCCATCGCCGCCGTCACCGACGCCGCCCTGGCCCTGGCCCTGCTCAGGAGTCTGCCCCAGCCCCAGCTGTGCCAGAGCGCCATCGACGCCCTGGACGCCAAGTCCCAAAAGCTTCAAAAGCGCCAGGCCGAAGCCAAGGCCCACAAGAGGAATGTCAGAAGAGGGAAGAAATAAAACCTCCCCTTTCAGGGGCGCTTGGAGTGTTTGTGTTTGTATTTATGGAGGTGCGTATAATATATGAGTATTGTGAAGGTTCGATTGAAGGAGGTCGCGGCGGATTTGGGGTTTACGCCCAAGGAGGTCTCGGAGATTCTGTCCAAATTCTTTGAGAAACCCAAGTCCAATACCCAAGTCCTCACCGATGAGGAGCTGAACGTCCTGCTGGATTACGTGACCCAGCAGCACCAGATCGATTCTCTGGAGCAGGTGTTCGCCGTCCAGGCCAAGCCTGCCGAGAAAAAGCCGGAGCCGAAGAAGGAGGAGCCGAAGCCCACGCAGAGCGCTGAAAAGCCCGCCGGGCAGCCCGCCGCCCCCGCTCCCGCCGCCGAGAAGAAGAGCGAGCCTGTCGCCGCCCCTGCCAAGCCCAAGGAGCCGGAGCGCAAGCGGGAGCGCCGCATTGTGGATACCTCCGCCGTGCAGGTCAATTCCGCCCGCTTTGACGACCGGGTGGACAGCCTGGTATCCGAGCGCGTCCAGAATTATCAGGGCGGCAAGCAGCGCATCGGCGGCAAGAAGGGCCAGCAGCAGAATAAGCGCGACAACAAGTTCCGGGGCAACAAGTCCCGCAGCGAGGAGCAGGAGAAGATGCGCCGCCTACAAATGGAGGTGGCCCGCAAGGCTCCCCTTACCGTCAAGATCCCGGAGGAGATCACCGTGGGCGAGCTGGCCTCCCGGATGAAGAAGACCGCCGGTGAGGTGATCAAGCTGCTGATGAAGAACGGCGTCATGGCCGCCATCAACCAGACCATCGACTTCGATACCGCCGAATATGTGGCCACCGAAATGGGCTGCAAGGTGGAAAAGGAAGTCACCGTCACCATTGAGGAGAAGATCATCGACGCCCACGAGGACACCGCCGACGAGCTGGTCACCCGCGCCCCCGTGGTGGTGGTCATGGGCCACGTAGACCATGGCAAGACCTCCCTGCTGGATGCCATCCGCAAGACCTCCGTCACCGCCGGAGAGGCCGGCGGCATCACCCAGCACATCGGCGCTTACACCGTGGACGTGAACGGCAACATGGTCACTTTCCTGGATACGCCGGGCCACGCCGCCTTTACCTCCATGCGCGCCCGGGGCGCCATGTGCACCGATATCGCCATCCTGGTGGTGGCCGCGGACGACGGCATCATGCCCCAGACCGTGGAATCCATCAACCATGCCAAGGCGGCCAAGGTGCCCATCATCGTGGCCATCAACAAAATGGATAAGCCCACCGCCAACCCGGACAAGATCAAGGAGCAGCTGACCAAGTACGACCTGATCCCCGAGGAATGGGGCGGCGACACCGTGATCTGCCCCATCTCCGCCAAGACTGGCCAGGGCCTGGATAACCTGCTGGAGATGGTCATCCTCTCCGCCGAGGTGCTGGAGCTGAAGGCCAACCCCAACCGCCGGGCCAAGGGCACCGTCATTGAGGCCCGCCTGGACAAGACCCGCGGCCCCATCGCCACCCTGCTGGTGCAGAACGGTACCCTGAATCAGGGCGATACCATCATCGCCGGTACCTCCGTGGGCCGCGTGCGGGTCATGACCAACGACAAGGGCCGCACCGTCAAGTCCGCCGGCCCGTCCATGCCTGTGGAGATCACCGGCCTTTCCGAGGCCCCCGTCCCCGGCGACGAATTCGACGTGGTATCCGATGAGCGCATGGCCCGCGAGCTGGTGGAGCAGCGCCGCCAGGCGGAGAAGGACGCCCAGGCCAAGCTCCAGCAGAAGGTCACCCTGGATAACCTCTTCGCCCGGATGCAGGAGGGCGAAATGAAGGAGCTGCCCCTGATCGTCAAGGCCGACGTGCAGGGCTCCGCCGAGGCTGTGAAGGCCTCCCTGGAGAAGCTGAGCAACGAGGAGGTTCGCGTCCGGGTGATCCACACCGGCGTGGGCGCCATCAACGAATCCGATATATTGCTTGCCTCCACCGCCGGGGCCATCATCGTGGGCTTCAACGTCCGCCCGGATGCCGCCGCCCAGGCCAGCGGCCAGCGGGCCAATGTGGACATGCGGTTCTATCGCGTGATCTACGACGCCATCGACGAGATCGAAGCCGCCATGAAGGGCATGCTGGCACCCAAGTATGAGGAGGTCGTCATTGGCCACGCCGAGGTGCGCATGACCTACAAGGTCAGTGCCATCGGCACCATCGCGGGCTGCATGGTCAAGGACGGCAAGGTCACCCGGGATTCCAAGGTGCGCATCCTGCGCGACCACATCGTCATCCACGAGGGCGAGATCGGCTCCCTGCAGCGCTTCAAGGACGCCGCCAAGGAAGTCACCGCCGGTTACGAATGCGGCATGAGCGTGGTCAAATTCAACGACATCCGCGAAGGCGACATCTTTGAATGCTACGTCATGCAGGAAGTCAAGCGCTAAGCTCTAACCTCCCCTGAAAGGGGAGGCGGCTCACGGATGTGAGCCGGAGGGGTCAACTGCGGTACGCAGAATACCAATATGAAAGAACCTGGGCGAATTCGTACGAGGTATGACCAACATTCTACGAATTCGCCCAAGTTTTCATAAAACCACAAGTGCCCATCGCGACCCCTCAGTCTCGGCTGCGCCGAGCCAGCTCCGCTTTGCATTAAGCAGCTGTACGCCGCCCTGCGGTCGGCTACACCTGCTGAACCTTTCAGGGACGCTTTGGAGGAAAAACCTCCCCTGAAAGGGGAGGCGGCGCACAGCGCCGGAGGGGTCAGGCGCAGTACGCAGAATACCAATGTAAAAGAACCTAGGCGAATTCGTACGAGGTATGACCAACATTCTACGTATTCGCCAAACTCTTAATAAAACCATAAGTGCCTGCCGCAACCCCTCAGTCTCGGCTGCGCCGAGCCAGCTCCGCTTTGCATTAAGCGGCTGTACGCCGTCGAGGACGGCTACACCCGCTAAACCTTTCAGGGGCGCTTTTTGAGGGTGCAATATGGAGGAAACAAACATGTCTAACAACCGAATCATTCGCATCAATGAGGAAATCCAGAAGGAGCTTTCCTCCCTCCTGCGCACGGTGAAGGATCCCCGGGTGCAGGATACCATGATCTCCATCACACGGGTGGAGACCACCCCCGATCTGCGCTATACCAAGGTATATGTCAGCTTCCTGGAGGAAGACCGGGTGAAGAACGCCATGGCGGGGCTGAAATCCGCCGGAGGCTACCTGCGCCGGGAGCTGGGCCACAATTTGCAGCTGCGCTACGCACCTGAGATCGTGTGGAGCCTGGACGACAGCATCACCTACGGCGCAAAGATGCTGAAGCTGATCAATTCTCTGGAGATTGCCGATGAAGATACTGACGAGAGCTGAAACCGCCGCGTTCCTGAAGGAGCATGACCGTTACCTGATCCTCACCCACACCCGGCCGGACGGGGATACCGTCGGCTCTGCCGCCGCCCTGTGCCTGGGGCTGCGCGCCCTGGGCAAGACGGCCCACGTGCTGGAAAACCGGGAGGTCACCCCCCGCTATCGCTGGCTCCACCAGGGCCTGACCGCTGGGAAAGCCGCCCCCGGCGAGTGCATCGTCAGCGTGGATGTGGCGTCGCCCAATATGCTGCCGGAGGATTTTCAGCCCCTTCTGGGCCACATTCAGCTGCGCATCGACCATCACGGCAGCGCCACCAGCTTCACGGATTCTGAGCTGGTAGACCCGGACAGCGCCAGCTGCGCGGAGATCATCTACGACCTGCTGACCCTGCTGGGCTGCCCCCTGACCCAGGGGATCGCCGAGGCCCTCTACGTGGGCGCGTCCACCGACACCGGCTGCTTCCGCTATGCCAACACCACCGCCCATACCTTCGCCACCGCCGCCGCCTGCGCCCAGGCCGGGGCCAGGATCTATGAGCTGAATATGGAGCTGTTTGAGACCAATACCCTGTCCCGGCTGAAAATGCAGGGCTGGATCGTGGATCATATGAAGCTGCTGCAGGGCGGCAGCATGTGCATCTGCGCCATCCCCCGGGCGGTGGAGCAGGAGATGGGCGTCACCGGGGACGATATGGATAACATTTCCAGCTTCCCCCGCACCGTAGCCGGTGTGTGCCTAGCCGCCACCCTGCGCCAGAGCAGTGACGGCAGGGTCAAGCTCTCCGTCCGCGCCATCCCCGGCTACGACGCCACCCGCATCACCGTCCCCTTCGGCGGCGGCGGCCACAAAGGCGCCGCCGGTGCCACCCTCTCCCTCCCCCTGGAAGAAGCCACCAAAGCTGTGGAAGAAGTTATGCTGGCGCTGTAAAAGAGGTACCCCATGAATGGAATCGTAATTGTGGATAAGCCCCAGGGGTGGACGAGTCAGGATGTGACGGCGCGGCTGCGGCGGGTGTTCGGCACCCGGCGCATCGGCCACGGGGGGACGCTGGATCCCATGGCCACCGGGGTACTGCCCGTGTTCGTGGGCAGGGCCACCCGGGCGGTGGAGTTCTTTGAGCACGCCCGGAAGGAATATGTCACCCTGCTGCGCCCCGGCATCACCACCGATACCCAGGACATCACCGGCACGGTGCTGTCATCCCGCGAGGTGCAGCTGGACGATGAAAAAATCCAGGCCGCCCTGGCCCGCTTCCGGGGCGATATCCTGCAAATCCCCCCCATGTACTCCGCCCTGAAGGTCAACGGTCAGAAGCTCTGCGACCTGGCCCGGCGGGGCCGGGAGGTGGAGCGCCAGCCCCGGCCCATCACCATTCACGCCCTGGAATACCTGGGCATGGAAAACGGCTGCCCCCGGCTGCGGGTGGACTGCTCCAAGGGCACCTACATCCGCACCCTGTGCCAGGATATTGGCGACGCCCTGGGCTGCGGCGGCTGCATGGAGCAGCTGCGGCGCACCCGGGCGGGGGAGTACGACCTGTCCCAGGCCGTGCCCCTGGATGCCCTGCTGGAATCCGGCGATCCCGCCGGGTACCTGCGCCCGGTGGACACCATGTTCGCCCAGCTCCCCGCCGTCACCCTCACGGCCAACCAGGAGAAGCGCTGCCGCAACGGCAATTCCTTCTCTCTCCCCCTGGCCGAGGGCCGATACCGGGCCTATTCCCAGAGCGGGGAATTTTTAATGCTGGCCCAGGTCAGCGACGGAAAAATGGAAACGATCAAGAGCTTTTTTGATGTAGAATGAAACATGTGATTTACGCGCTGGGCTTTTTCGACGGTGTCCACCTGGGGCACCAGGCCCTGCTCAACGAATGCCGCCGCCTGGCGGCGGAAAACGGACTGGAGGCCGGGGCCGTGACCTTCCGGGAGCACCCGGACGCACTGGTGCTGGGTACCTCCCCGGTGCTCATCAATACCCCCGCCGACCGGGAGCGGCTGCTGCGCCGCTGGGTTCCCCAGGTGATTACCCTGCCCTTTGACCGGCGGATGCTGGAAACCGACTGGCAGGTTTTTCTGGATCTGCTCCGCCGGGAGTACGGCGGCGCGGGCTTCGTCTGCGGAGATGATTTCCGCTTCGGCCGCCGGGGCCTGGGCAGCGGCGAAACCATTGCCGCCTACTGCTGCCGGGAGGGCCTGCCCTGGGCCGTGGTGCCGGAGCAGAGCCTGGACGGGGTAAGAGTCTCATCCACCCACATCCGCGCCCTGCTGGAGCAGGGGGAGATGGAGCAGGCCGACGCCTTCCTGGGCCACCCCCATATCCTCACCGGCCCGGTGCTCCATGGCCATCAGCTTGGCCGCACCCTGGGCATCCCCACCGCCAATCTGGCCTGGCCCGCCGGAGTGGCCACCCCCCGCCGGGGCGTCTACGCCGTACAGGTCACCCTGGACGGCCGCGCCTACAGCGCCGTCACCAACATCGGCACCCGCCCCACCGTCTCCGGCCAGGGCATCAACGCCGAAACCTGGCTCCTGGACTACTCCGGCGACCTGTACGGCCGGGAGATCACCCTGGAATTCCACAAATTCCTCCGCCCCGAACGCAAATTCGCCTCCCTGGAGGAAATGCAGCAGGAAATCCAAAAAAACGCTCAACAGGCCAGGACATATTTCACCCAAATATAACAAACGCGCGCTGCGGATTGCAGCGCGCAAAAATTTTGCCCTCCCGTAGGGTCGGCGGGTTGCCGCTAAGAGAGCTTGAATTCGCCCTGGAGGTGGGGGGTGCCTTCGTCGGTGAGGAACCATTGGATTATGCCGGCGGGGCGGCGGGGGTGGGAGGCGGCGTCCCATTGGGTGAGGGAGGATGGGGGGATGGGGACGGTGACCGTCGCGTCTTCGCCGGGGGACAGGTGCAGCTTGTGGAAGCCGCAGAGCTGGCGGATGCGGGAGGTGGCGATGCCCTGGGTGCGGTGCAGGTACAGCTGGGGCACGGCCCAGCCGGGGCGGGGGCCGGTGTTGGTCACCCGGAAGGTCAGGCGCAGATTCTCCCCATCCGGCGCAGATTCCAGCGCGTAGGCAAAGGTGGTGCCGCTCAGGCCGAAGCCAAAGGAATACCGGGGCCTGGGTGCGTCGCAGTAAGCGCCGGGGCGGTAGGAATCCTTGGCGTTGTAATACACCGGCAGCTGGCCGGGGGTATCGGGCAGGGAGACGCACAGCCGTCCGGCGGGCTGGATTTTGCCGCACAGGAGCTTTGCGATGGCCTCGCCGCCAGTAGGGCCAGGGTAAAAGGCGCAGATGAGAGCATCGGACAGGGCGGCGATTTTCTCCATGGCATAGGGGCGGCCGCCGATGAGCACGGTGATCAGGCGCTTGCCTGCGTCGTGCAGCGCCTCCAGCAGCCGCAGCTGGCAGCCGGGCAGGGAAAGCGCGGACACATCCACATTCTCGCCGCAGTCCATGGTCTGCTCCGCCTGGGCCTGGAGCGCGCCGTTATCCAGAAACGTGCAGTCGGCAAACCGGCTGGAGCTGCCGCCCAGCACCGCCACCACGGTTTCGCAGCCCGCAAGGGTATCCAGCGCGGCCTGCACCTCCGCTTCCCCGCCGCCGAACAGAGGGCAGGGGGCGCAGGTCAGGGGCACGCCCATTTTTTCCAGCCCCTGCCGGGGGGTGATGCCCGCGCCGGGACGCAGGGGCGGGGTATAGTCGCCCAATTGGTTGTAGAGGGCGTCCGCATTGGGGCCGGTGAGGCCCACCCGTTTCCCTGATGGCAGGGGCAGCAGATGATTTTCATTTTTCAGCAGCACCAGGCTGTGCTCGGCCAGGGCGGCTGCCTGGGGATAGGCCCGGTGAGTATAGTGGGTATAGGAATCGGTCTCCGGGATGTAGGGGTTTTCAAAGAGGCCCCGGCGGAATTTCAGGGTGAGGATGCGGCGGGCGGCCCGGTCGATGGTCTGCTCGTCGGTCAGCCCCCGGCGGACGGCCTCCTCCAGCTTTTGGAAGCCCGTGTCCCACAGGCCCATGTCCACCCCGGAATTCAGGGCCAGTGCGCCGGAGGCTACCCGGTCGCCGGTGACGGCGTCCAGCTGGTCGATGGCCACGCCGTCGGACATGACAAAGCCCCGGAAGCCGTATTCCCCCCGCAGCAGGTCTTGCAGCAGCCAGAGGTTGGCATGGCAGTAGGTGCCGTCGATCTCATTGTAGGCGGCCATGACGCCTGCCGCCCCGGCCTCCACCGCCGCCTGCACCGGGGGCAGGTGGATCTCCCGCAGCTCCCGTGGGCCGATGCGGGCGGCACTGGCGTTGACGCCCCCAGTGGTCTCCCCCTGGGCGCACAGGTGCTTGGCCACCACGTCCACCCTCTGCGCCCGGATGCCCCGCACCGCCGCAGCGGCCATGCGGGAGGCCAGGTAGGGATCCTCGCCAAAGCATTCCTCACTGCGGCCCCAGCGGGGGTCGCGCAGCACATCCAGGGCGGACACCAAAGCCAGGTCGATGCCCATTTCCCGCAGCTGCTGCCCGGCCACCGCCTCCGCCGCCTCCAGCAGCTCCGGGGAAAAGGTGCAGCCGGAGGCCAGATTCACCGGCAGCAGGTAGCCGTCCAGGGCCTGATGGCCGTGGGGGCACTCGGTGCTGAACAGGGTGGGGATGCCGAAGCGGGAGTGGGCGATCACATAGGCCTGCACCTGATTGCGCGCCCTGGCGGAGAGCACTCCGGCCAGGCCTGTGGCGTGATCCCGCCGCGACCAGGGATCCGCCCGGTGCAGCCCGTACAGGCATCCCAGCCCGCCCCAGCGGGCTACCTCCTGCTCAAATTCCGGGGTGAGGGAAATATCATCCCCCTCCCGACAGTAGACAGCGAAGCCATACAGCCGCTGGTTCAGCTGACCGATCTTCTCCGCCAAGGTCATCCGCCCCAGCAAATCCTCCGCCCGCTCCTCCGGGGCCAGGGCAGGATTCTCATAAGGTTCCATAGGGTGCTCCTTTTTTAGAGAGTGCGTTGAATGGATAGCATCGCTTCGTAGGGGCGGATACCAGCCGCCCGCAACGTCGCGGGATTGAGTTGTCAACTGAATGGGCATCACCAAAAGTTCCTGAGTCCGTAGGGGGCGGCAATTTGCCGCCCCGCCGGGTACCGGGATTGAGCGGTTTGTCTGTGCAGCTCACGTTCGTTGGCTTTCGGGCGGCTGGTATCCGCCCCTACGCACTCATAGTGTTTAACCGTCTACCTTTTTAACCAAATCTCTCTCAAAACCATACGCTGAGTGCCCTCTTCAGTCGCTGCGGCGACAGCTTCCCCCTCAGGGAAGCTAAGAGATGTATCCTTTTTTGGTATACGTTCATCTTTACTGCTTCCGAAACCGTGAAGCTGAGGGTCGGCAGGTTGCCGACCCCTACGGAGGGCAGGTGTTTTTTCTGGTGCCATTCAACTTACTGCTATCGAAACCGATGGGTTGCGGGCGGCTGGTATCCGCCCCTACGGGGGGTGGGTATTACTGGATCAGGAGGGTGAGGATTTCGTAGGGTTTGATGGTGTGGGTGATCTGGCCGTTTTGGAGGGGGAGTTCTTCCTGGATTTCTTCCAGGAGGTTGGTGATGTAGGCTTTTTGCGTGTGGGCGGGGACGGTGAGGGTGAATTTGGTGCGGGCGTTCTGGCATTCGTAGAGGCGCAGGATGGTGCCCTTACCGTTTTCTGCCTGCTTGACGGTTTCCAGGATCACGTTGTCCCTGTTCACCTGGGCGAAGCTGTAGGATGTGCCGGGGGTGCCGGTGGGCAGGACGTAGGCCGGCTGGTTGAGCTTGTAGCTCTCCTGCACGGTATGGGCCTGCTTCCAGGTGCCGCCGTGGGGGTACAGGGCGTAGGTGAAGGTGTGCAGCTCCACGTCGGTGTTGGGGTTCGGCTCCACGCCGCTCTTGATGAGGGTCAGGCCCACCACGCCGTCCAGGACGCTGTGGCCGTACTTGCAGTCGTTGAGCAGGCTGACGCCGTAGTTGCCCTCGGAGTAATCCATCCACTTCTGGGCGCAGCTTTCAAAGCGGGCCTTGTCCCAGCTGGTGTTGGAATGCACCTTGCGGGTGACGTTGCCGAACTGAATCTCAAAGGTGGCCTCGTCGGTGTGGATATCCAGGGGGAACTCCGCCTTCAGCAGGTGCTGGTGGAGCTTCCAATCCACGGTGGATTCAAAGTCAATGCGCCGGGTGTTCGCGTAGAAGTGGATGTGCTGCCGGAGGGTGCAGCCGCAGAATTCGTAGCACAGCTCTAAGGTAGTGCGCACCGGGCCGTCCTCCGTCCAGTTCATTGAAACCAGGTGCTCCACGTCATAGGATTTTTCCGTGTAGTAGCGGTCGATGTCCCAGTTGTCGTAGTAGATGGGCTTATCCTCGTAGACCCGGAGCAGATTGCCCTTTTGGCCCGGCCGCAGCAGCTCCCGGTCGAATTCCTTATCAAACAGGGATTCAAAGCGGCCATTTTCATCCAGGGCGACGGAATAATAGGGGGTTTCCAGGTGATGCGCGTCCCGGCGGCGGAAGGGAGAGGGGGCCGCGCCGCCGGCTTTGCGCAGCGTCACATAGCCCTTGGCGGGCAGGCGCTCCAGGTAGGCAAACGCGCCCTGCGCCGTCTGCTGGACGGCATAGCGGTTCCCGGCGGCATCCTCCAGCGCTTCGGCATCCAGCTCGCCCAGGCAGACCACGTCGCTGCGCTCAAAGCCCAGGGTATTGAACACGGTGACGCCCTCGCCTGCCCCGGCCAGCTTCTCCAGCCGCGCTCGGATCAGGCCGGATACCTCCCGGTGCAGCTCCTCGTATTCCTGCTTGGTCACCTCGTAGACCTCGGCAATGGAGCTGCCGGGCAGAATGTCGTGGAACTGGTTGAGCAGGATGATGTCCCGCCACAGCCGGGTGTCCTCCTGGGCGGGGTAGTCCCCGGCCAGCACGCCCAGCAGCTCCAAGTCCATCATGGCCAGTTCGCTCTTGCGGTTGCCCCGCTTGTTCCGGGCCATGGAGGTATAGGTGCCCCGGTGGTACTCGAAATAGAATTCACCCTCCCAGGTCTCCAGGCGGCGATTGCCCATGACCCGCTGGCTCAGCTGGTCAAAGTAGGTGCGGGCCGTCTCCTGCCGGACTTTGGGGATGCCCCGGATGCCCTGCTCCATGCGCTGGGAGGTTTCCAGCATCTGCCGGGTGGGGCCGCCGCCGCCGTCGCCGTAGCCATAGGAGATGAGGATATCATTGTTGATCTCCTTGTTCTGGTAGCGCTCCCAGCCGCCCATGATGGCGTCCGGGTGGAGCATGCCGTTGTAGGTGGTGAAGAAGCTCTCCTTGGGGTTCTGGCCCACGCCCAGGGTGGTGATCAGGTGGGTGAGCACCTCGCTGCCGTCGATGCCCCGCCAGATGAAGGTGTCGTTGGGGATGCGGTTGATCTGGTTCCAGGCCAGCTTGGTGGTCATGAAATAGTCCACGCCGGATTTTTTCATGATCTGGGGAAGCGCGCCGGAGTAGCCGAACACGTCGGGCAGCCAGAGGATTTTATTATCCTGGCCGAACTCCTCCCGGAAGAAGCGCTTGCCGTGGAGGAACTGGCGCACCAGGGATTCGCCGGAGGTCAGGTTGCAGTCCGCCTCCAGCCACATGCCGCCCTCCGTCTCCCAGCGGCCCTCGGCCACCCGCTGCCTGATCTTCTCAAACAGCTCCGGGTAGCGCTGCTTCAGGAAATAATACAGCACTGGCTGGCTGGACATGAACTTGTAGCTGGGGTACTCCTCCATGAGCTTGAGCACGGTGGCGAAGGAGCGCACCACCTTTTCCCGGGTCTGGGCCACCGTCCACCACCAGGCCACGTCGATGTGGGTGTGGCCGATGCAGGTGGCGATCACCTCGTCCCAGCCGCCCATTTTTTCATACAGCTCATGGGTGATGTGGGCCTGGGCCCGGCGGATGGAGGCGAAAAATTCCGGGGAATAGGGCTGGCGCAGATCCAGCAGATTGATGGTATCGTTGAGTACGGTCTGGATATCCAGGCGGAGCTTGCTGTCCTGCTCCATCCGGGGGAAGGCCTGCAGGGGCACCAGCAGGTCATAATAGAGGTGGTTGATCTCCTCATCCAGCACGTACAGGTCTGCCAGGAAGGCAAACTCCCGGTGCAGGGTGCCGGTGTAGGCCTGGATGTCGATGTCCAGGGCCTCGCCGCCCTGGGCGCACCGGCTGAGCAGCACCTCCCGGTGGTTCATGTCCGCCCCCTGCACCACCTGGCCGTTGACGAACACCAGGAACTGGGGGTTCTTGCCGTCGTCCCATTCCTCGATCTGGGTGTGGATACGAAACCACACGGACTTCCCGTCGAAGCGCTCCGGGATGGTCACCCGGCTGCGGAACCAGTAATGGGAGCCGGGGATGCCGTGGAAATCCGTTTGCTGGCCCTGGAATTTTCCCTCGAACTGGTCGGTTCCGGCGTAGTCGGCATACCAGCGCATGCTCTGGCAGTCGAACCGCTCCCAGGGCGTCCCCGCCCGCTCCGCCTCCTCCGGGCGGAAGAACTGACCCTTCTTATACTCCCAATCCGGCAGACTCACACTCTCCCGGAAGCGGAAATTCCCCAGCTGATTGCAGATGACCTGAATTCTCTGATCGATAAAATACATAGACATTTCCTCGCTGTCTGTTTTTTGTGATTGTACCATTGCAAAGCAAAAAAGGCAAGTACCCTATCCGTAGGGGTTACGGAAGCAGAAAAAACGTCCGAGCCCGTAGGGGACGACAACCTGTCGTCCCTCAACCCCACGGTTTCGGTAGCAGTAAAGATGAACGTATAACATAAAAGGATACATCCCCCAAGCTTCCCTGTGGGGTGTTGCAGAGCGCAGCGAATTTATAATAACAATCATTGCCGGTGGCAATGATACAATAATTAATCAGCTGTCGCCGCAGCGACTGAAGAGGGCACTCAGGTAATGGTTTTGAGAGAGATTTGGTTAAAAAGGTAGACGGTTAAACACTCTGAGTCCGTAGGGGCGGATATTAGCCGCCCGAAAGGTAACGAACGTGAGCTGTACAGACGAACCGCTCAATCCCGGTACCCGGCGGGGCGACAAATTGCCGCCCCCTACGAACTCAGAAGATTTTGGTGGTGGCCATTCAACCGGCAGCTCAATTCCGTAACGTTGCGGGCGGCTAATATCCGCCCCTACGGATTGGCGTGTATCATTCACCGCACCCTTAATAAAAAACGCACTGCGGTAGGCCCTTTTCAGTCAGCCCTACGGGCTGCCAGCTTCCCCAGGGGAAGCTTTTGGTGGTAGCGCCGCCTGCTCCCATTCACCGCACCGCTTTGCTCCGTCGCGTTGCGGAGCGGCAGGTTGCCGCCCCCTACGAACTCAGAAGCTTTTGGCTATTTTCATTCAACTGACAGCTCAATTCCGCAACTTTGTGGGCGGCTGGTATCCGCCCCTATGGGTGGGATGCTGAAAAGGCGGGGTCGGTGCGGCTGCACCGACCCCGCAGGTGTTGGGGAGATGGAATGTGATTGCTTGCTTAGCCAGCGACCCAAGCGTCGATCTGGCTCTGGATCTCGGTGATGATGTCGTCCAGGCCGGAGTCACGCATGGCGTCCAGCATGGTGGCGACGGTTTCGGCGGGATCCTGGGTGCCGGTCATCAGGATGGGACGGTACTCAGCATAGATGGCGATGCAGGCGGCCAGGTCGTCGGCGATGGGTTCACTGTTCAGGGAGAAGCCCAGGATGGGGGAGGCGACGGCTTCCTCGTTCAGGGCCTTCACTTCGTCCCACTGGTTGAAGTCCACGTCGTCGGTCTGGGTGACCTGGAAGAAGGTGCCCTGGGTGTAGCCGGCCATGGTCCAGTCGGTGTTCAGCTTGTGCACGCGGCCGTCGGCGGTGTACTCAAAGTTGTCGCCCTCCAGGCCATAGTACAGCGCGTCGCGGACCTTGGAATCGGTGTTGACCAGCTGCAGCAGCTGCAGAGCCTTCTCAGGATTCTTGCAGGCGGCGGAGATGCAGTTCATGGAGCCCTGAACGGTAGCGTTGGACAGGACGGTGTTGCCCCACTGGATGGCGACGCACTGATCGCCAACACCCATGTTGGGACCCCAGGTGGTCTTGGCGGCCGCGGGCCAGCCCTGAGCCACGAAGCAGGGACGGTAGGTGGGAGCCTCGGCCAGGGTGGCGGCGTCGGCGTTGATGTAGCCGGCCTCATACCACTCGTGCAGGGTCTTCAGGTCTTCCAGGACGTCTTCCTGCTCAAACACGGAGACGACCTCGGCCTTGCCGTTGGCATAGGAAACACCGATGGCGGGCAGGCCGGCGGAGATATCGTCATACTGTCTGCCGTAGATGGCATCCAGGCCGCCCTTGTTCAGGATGAACACGGCGGACTGCTCGGCCTCGTACATGGCCTTCAGGATGGGGGTGACCTCGTTCATGGTGTGAGCGGAGGCGTAATCCAGGCCGGTGGCCTCGACCTTGGCCAGGTCATACACAAAGTAGTGGGTCGCGGAGGAATCCTTGTAGGTGGGCACGCCGTACAGCTTGCCGTCGATCTTGCAGGCATCCCAGTAGGACTCAGGGATAAACTGGAACAGCTCGGGAGCGGCGGTCTCCACGATGTCGCCGATGTCAGCGAAAGCGCCGATGGTCACGTCGTTGTAGAAGGTGCCGTTGTTGGTGAACATGATGTCGTAGGGCTCGTTGGTGGAGACGATCATGTTGCGGCGGGTATCCCAGTCGCCCCAGCCGATGACTTCCACTTCCAGGTTGACGCCGATCTTCTCTTCCAGGTAGGCATTCAGGTTGTCTTTCCATGCGTCGTAGTTGGCGGGCATGCCGGAGCCGACGGTGACCCACTTCAGGGTGACCACGTCGTCAGCCTTGGCGGCGGGAGCGATCCCGACGAACAGGGTGGCAATCATGGCGACTGCCAGGAGCATAGCGAGAATCTTCTTCATTGGTGTTCCTCCTAGTTTTTTGATTGAGAAGGGCATAACGCCCTCCCTATTCTTGAGCGGCCCCGGCCGCGTCAATACGGATATATCTTGGTGCCTCCGTCCTTGGCTCCCCCGCTCTTGGCTCTCCTGAAAGGTTTAGCAGGTGTAGCCGACCAAAGGGCGGCGTACAGCTGCTTAATGCAAAGCTGAGCTGGCAGGCCGCAGGCCTGACTGAGGGGTTGCAGTAGGCAGATATGGTTTAATGAAATCTTGGGCGAATTCGTAGAATGTTGGGCTTGGATTGTACGAATTCGCCTTGGTGCATTCCGATTGGTGTTCTGCGTACCGCGCCTGACCCCTCCGGCGCGCGATGCGCGCCACCTCAGCTTTGCATTAAGCAGCTGTACGCCATTCTGCGAATGGCTACACCTGCTAAACCTTTCAGGGGAGGCAATGGGTTAGCCCTTTACAGCGCCGATGGTGAGGCCGGAGATGAAGTATTTCTGGAAAAACGGGTAGATGCAGGCGATGGGCACCGCCACCACGAAGGCGATGGCCATGCGGACGGATTCCTGGGGCATCTGGCGGATCATGTCCGACTGGGTCAGGCCCGCGGTGGGGTTCTTGGTGAGGAATTCCAGGTCCTTCTGCATGGAGTTCAGCATGGCCTGGAGGGACTGGAGATGGTCGCTCTTGATATAGAGCATGGACTGATACCAGTCGTTCCAGTAGCCGAAGGCCAGGAACAGGCCGATGGTTGCCAGCACCGGCTTGGAGATGGGCAGCACAATGCGGAAGAAAATGGTGGGCTGGGACGCGCCGTCGATCCGGGCGGACTCGATGATGGAGTCCGGCACGGTAGTGCGGAAGAAGGTGCGGGCGATGGTCACATTGAAGCTGGAGACCGCCAGCGGCAGGATCAGCGCCCAGATGGTGTCCTGCAATCTCAGAACCTGGGTATTGACTACATAGGAGGCCGCCAGGCCGCCGCCGAACACCATGGGGATGAACACCACGATGGTCAGGAAGCGGTTCAGCCGGTACTCCGGCCGGGACAGCACATAGCCCATCAGGCAGGTCAACGCCACGCCCAGCACGGTGCCGACGGCGGTGACCTCCACGGAGATCCACAGGGAATTGAGGATGGTGGCCCGCTGTGTCCACAGGTACTTATAGGCCTCCGCCGAAACGGTATCGGCGGTGACAAAGAACTGGTAGCCCTGGGTGCGGATGACGCTCTCCTTGGTGATGGAGATCAGGAAGATGTAGAAGATGGGCAGGATGCAGATCAGCGCCAGCAGGGCAAAAATCAGGTTGAAGATCACGTTGGTGGCGGGCTTGATGCGGTTCAGGCGGGTCATGTTGTCGTTGGTGACCACCTGATGCTGCTTTTTCTTATGGGTTTGATTCTTCACAGCAGATCCCTCCCGTCAAATCAGCGCGCTGCTCTTGTCCACCCTGCGGACAATGGCGTTGGCCGCCAGGATGGTGACGCAGCCGATGATGGCCTGGAACATGGAGGCCGCCGCGTTCTGACCCAGCTTGACGGAGGTGGTAACCATCTGGAAAATCTTCACGTCGAAGGTGGCCACCATGGGGGTCAGGGGCTGGCCCGCGCCACGGGTGACCTGATAGAACAGGCCGAAGTCCGAGGAGAAGATGTGGCCCACGGACATGATGAACATCATAATGATGATGGGCCGCAGGGAGGGCAGGGTGATGTATCTGGCCTGCTGGGCCTTGGACGCGCCGTCCAGCACCGCAGCCTCATACAAGGTGGAATCGATGCCGGTAATGGAGGCGAGGTAGACCACCATGCTGTAACCCAGCACCTTCCAGATGTGCATGAAGGTCAGGATGAAGGGCCAGTATTTCGGCTCAAAGTACCAGTTGATATTCTTGCCGCCGAAGGCGCGGATGATGGAATTGAGCAGGCCCTTGTCTGCCACCAGGAAGGCGTACACAAAGTAGCTGACCACCACCCAGCTCATAAAGTGGGGCATGAACATCAGCGTCTGATAGGTCTTGGACTTGCGCTTGGAATAGATATTGCCGATCATAATCGCCGCCCCCACGGGCAGGACAATATCCAGCACAATGAATACAATATTATACAGCAGGGTATTGCGCAGGATACGGGGGAAGTCCCGCAGGTTCAGGAAATACTGAAAGTTCTTGAACCCCACCCATTCGCTGTGCATCAGGTTATAGAAGAAGCTCTTGGTGGCGTCCACGATCTTGTAATTCTTGAACGCCAGCACAATGCCGAACATGGGCAGATAGCAGAACAGGACATACCACACAAAGGTGGGGATCGCCAGCAGCGTCAGCTCACTGTCGTCCTTCGTCCATCTCCGCCGCCCCTTTTTATCCAACCGGGCGGATGCCTGCCGTTTTTTGGTCAATGTTTTCAATGTCATCCTCCCGCTTTCGTAAGATTTGTACTTCTGGCTCCCCTGCAAGGTTTTGGGGGTTGTTTCATTAACATTGTAGCAATTTTCACCAAATTGTATAGTATCCAAAAGGAAAAAGATAGTATAAAACAGGAACCTCATTGTGGAAATTTTACGACAGATTTCTTAATTTGGATTTGGAAATTATCCATTTTACACATATTCCGCTTCGCTTTTTTGTCTGAACCGCTGATTCTGCGAAATGTACCCTTTTAAGACTTCCATCTTCCCTCGGTTTTGTGGATAATAGGGGCGGGAACAGCCGTTCCCTTATTCATAAACAAGGAGCGTTCAGCGTATGAAACCTGTACTGCATATTCTTGGAACTCCCCCGGAGCACTGGGAGGAGGCGCTTTCGGAGCTGCGGGACGATCTGGGCATCGAACTGGGCAGCGAGGGCATCGACGTCACCTGCATTCACGGCGACGAGCTGGCGGTGGAGAGCGACGGGAAGCACGTCACCCTGACCTGGGCCGCGCCCATCCAGTTTTACCGGGCGGTGAGCCTGATCCCCCTGCCCCTGACCCCCTGCTCCATCCACGAGAAGGCCCGGTTCCAGTCCTCCGGCATCATGTTCGACTGCTCCCGCAACGCGGTGCTCAAGCCCCAGGCCCTGCGGTTCTTCTTCCGCAAGATGGCGCTGATGGGCCTGAACCTGGGCATGATGTACACCGAGGATACCTACGAGGTGCCCGGCCAGCCCTTCTTCGGCTACAAGCGGGGCCGCTATACCTATGACGAGCTGAAGGCGCTGGACGACTACGCCAGCCTCTTCGGCATCGAGCTGTGCCCCTGCATCCAGACCCTGGGGCACCTGAAGCGCATTCTCCACTGGCCCGCCTATCACCACCTGCGGGACAACGACGAGGTGCTGCTGGCCGACCTGGACGAGACCTATGAGCTGCTGGATCAGATGATCCACGCCGCCACCGCCCCCTACCGCTCCAAGAAGATCCACCTGGGCATGGACGAGGCCTACGGCGTGGGTCTGGGCGCGCACCTGGTGTACCACGGCTACGAGGATCCCCACAGCGTCATCGGCCGCCACCTGAGCCGGGTGCTGGGCATCTGCGACAAATATGGCCTGCACGCCATGATGTGGAGCGACATGTATTTCCATCTGGACGGCCGGAATTACCATAGCCCCGGCCTGCCCTCCGAAAAGGCCAAGGCCGCCGTGGATCCCCGGATCACTCTGATGTATTGGGACTATTACCAGCCCAAGGAGGAGGCCTACGCCGACGCGCTGCACAAGCACGCCCAGTTCCCCGCCCCCACCGTGTTCGCCGGGGGCATCTGGACATGGATCGGCCCCGCGCCGGACTATCCCACCACCCTGCAAAACACCGTATCCGGCCTGACCGCCTGCGCCAAGGCCAATATCCCCCTGGCCCTGGCCACCGCCTGGGGGGACAACGGCGGCGAATGCAACCTGACCGCCGCCCTGCTGGGCTTGCAGCTCTACGGCGAGCTGACCTTCCGACCGGATTACGACGAGGCGGAGCTGGCCCAGCGGTTCCGCCGCTGCTGCCACGCGGACGCCCAGGCCTTCCTGGATCTGAGCCTGCTGAACTACATGCCCGGCATGAAGGACAACCCCTCCGACCCGGTGAATGCCTGCAAATTCATGCTGTATCAGGATCCGCTGATCCAGCTGTTCGAGGCGGACACCGCCGGGTACGCCATGGCAGAGCACTTCGGCTCCCTGGTCACCCGGTACGCCCGCTACGCCCTGGAAAACCCGGACTACGCCCTGCTCTTCGACTTCTATACCGCCCTGTCCAATGCCCTGGCGCTGAAATGCGTGTGGCATGAGCAGGCGGGGGACGCCGTGCGCAGCCGCAACCGGGAACAGGCCGCCGCCCTGGCCGACGGCATCCCCGCCACCGTGGAGGCGCTGGATACCCTGCGGGTGGTGTGGCGCAGGCTGTGGGAATCCACCAACAAGCCCAACGGCTTTGAGATCATCGAGGTGCGCATGGGCGGCATCGCCGCGAGAATGTCCACCGCCGGTGAAAAGATGCGCGCCTTCGCCCTGGGCCAGGTGGACACCATCCCCGAACTGGAGGAGCAGGCCCTCATCACCAAGCGCCGCCCCAACGGCTCCATCATCTGCACCAACACCATGGACGAAATCGCCACCCCCGGCCGAATCGATTACTAAGGGAACGAATCCGTAGGGGTCGGCAACCTGCCGACCCTCGACCTCACGGTTACGGTTAATCACTCTGAGCCAGCCGCCTGCGGCCTTGCGGTATCGATAGCAGGCCGTTGAATGGGGTGCAGTCAAATCCTTTGAATCTGTAGGGGTCGGCAACCTGCCGACCCTCAACCTCACGGTTTCGGAAGCAGTATAGATGAACGTATACCGAAAAGGATACATCCCCAAGCTTCCCTGCGGGGTGTTGCAGAGCGCAGCGAATCTTTAATTACAATCATTGCCGGTGGCAATGATACCATAATTAAATAGCTGTCGCCTCAGCGACTGAAGAGGGCACTCAGCTAATTGTTTCGAGAGAGATTTAACTAAAGAGGTACAATGTACAACACTTTGAGTCCGTAGGGGCGGATACCAGCCGCCCGCCGGGTACCGAAATTGAGTAGTTCGTCTATACAGCAAAATTAAAAACAGCGGTAGAAATCACGCAACAGTCGTGGTTTCTACCGCTAACTTATCATCTGAAAGACCTATCGTGCAGCGCACCCGCGCTTTTTCTTCGGCGTCACCTGCATCAGTCCTCGTTTGCCAATGCCAGAGCGCGGCTGAGCTTGCTTTTTGGCTGGGGCGTCAGGGAAAAGCGCTGAGCCAGAGCCTGCGCAAACTGGAGGGTGTCAGCATCGGTGCCCTGCTTTTGCTCCACCTCCACCTCCCAGAACGGCAGCTCCTTTCCGCCGCCCAGAAGAACGCCGCTGTCCAGCGCCAGCTCCACCAGCCCGTCGCCTGCCGGGAGCATGGCAGCCCGCCGGGTGAACCGTGCGCCGCAGGTGGGCACCAGGCCATTCTTTGCAAATTCCGCCAGCTCCCCCGGCGCGCCCATGGCAATCAGCCGGGGCAGAGCCGCCTCAACCTCCGCCGCCTCCGTCTCCCACTCCCCCCGGCTGCCATCCGGCAGCGTGGTTTTCACCGTGCAGACGGACACCCCGTTCTCCAGCCGCCTCCGCAGCGTCCAGCGCCGGCGGCTGATGTTATTTTCCCCGTCATCATAATAGGTCGTCTCCATACACAGCACACGAAACCCCGCATACGCCCGCCGAATGCACTCCAACGTTCCGGCATCCGCCCCATACTTCAACTCAAACTCCCGCCCCACGGCGATTCCTCCTTTTTATGTGAATCAAGAATAACAGCACCCCTCCGTAGGGGCGGATACCAGCCGCCCGCAGCGTCGCGGAATTGAGTTGTTGGTTGAATGAAAATAGCCAAAAGTTTCTGAGTTCGTAGGGGGCGGCAATTTGTCGCCCCGCTGGGTACCGGGACTGAGCGGTTGGTCTATACAGTCACGTTCGTTAGCTTTCGGGCGGCTGGTAGCCGCCCCTACGCACTCAAAACGTTGAACATTGTACCTTTTTAGTTGGGTCTCTCTCGAAACTTTTTACCTGAGTGCCCTCTTCAGTCGCTGAGGCGACAGCTATTTAATTATGGTATCATTGCCACCGGCAATGATTGTAATTAAAGATTCGCTGCGCTCTGCAACACCCCGCAGGGAAGCTTGGGGATGCATACGTCAGGTTATACGGTGTTCTTTACTGCTTCCTAAACCGTCAGGTTGAGGGTCGACAAATTGCCGACCCCTACGAACTCAGAGAGTTTTACATGGCACCATTCAACTTGCTGCTATCAAAACCATTGGGCTTCGGACGGCTGGTATCCGCCCCTACGCACTCAAAGTGTTTTAGTTGCTACCTTTTTAGTTGGGTCTCTCTCGAAACCGTTACCTGAGTGCCCTCTTCAGTCGCTGCGGCGACAGCTATTTAATTATGGTATCATTGCCACCGGCAATGATTGTAATTAAAGATTCGCTGCGCTCTGCAACACCCCGCAGGGAAGCTTGGGGGATGCATACGTCAGGTTATACGGTGTTCTTTACTGCTTCCTAAACCGTCAGGTTGAGGGTCGGCAGGTTGCCGACCCCTACGGGGGGGCGGGTGTTTTTTCTGCTTTTATTCAATCGGCAGCTCAGGCTGCGCATGCGCGGGGGGTGGGTTAGGTGGTGGGGGGGCCGTAGTGGAAGGTTAGGGTGATGGTTTCCAGGTGGGAGATGGAGGGGTCGTTGCGGTTGAGGATGCAGGGGGAGCAGTCGGTGAGGTCGCCGTTGGGGGTGCGGGCGTCCTCTGGGAGGGCTTTGACCCACTCGTTGAAGAGGTTGACGCGGGTGGTGATCTGGTTATCGGAGGAGGTATAGGGCCGGGCGGCCAGGGGGTATTCCTCGCCGTTGATGACGACGCTTTGCAGGTCGATCACGTAGCCGGGGAAGAGGAGCTCGCCGTTCATCACCGCCACGGCGGAGAAGGCGGTGCCGTCGGAATAGCCCTTGGCGGTGCCGGTGAAGTCCAGGGCCACGGTGTAGTCCCCCTCGCCGGTGACCAGCACGTCGGTGACCTTCAGGCCCTCGGAAATGGAGTCGGGGTTATAGTCGTCGCCCACGCTGTAGGTCTCGGTGTAGCTGCCGCTGTTCCACATGATCCAGGCCACGGCGCTGTCCGCGTCCACCTGGATGGCATCCTGGCGGAAGCTCTCCGGGGCCTGGCTCAGCGTCTCATTCAGGCGGCGCTTGGCCATGATGCCCTCCTCCTCCTGGGTCATCAGCTGGAAGGCCTCCACATTCCGCTTGGCGTAGAGGCTGGCCAGCTCCGGCACCATTTGCAGGGTGCGGCGGTTGAAGAAGGCGCTGCAATCCCACAGGCAGGACTGGAAATTATGCAAATCGCACACGTCCAGGAAGCTGCGGTGGTAGGTCAGGGTATTCTCCTGCACCTGGGTGGAATACAGCACGCCATATTCGCCGATGATGACGCCGTAGCCCTTTTCGGTGAATTTATCCATCTTGGCCAGCTGGTTCATCATGTACTCGATATCGGACTTGGTGCCCCACTTCACGGTGCTCTGGCCGTCACCGCAGTACGACCAGGGGTCGTAGTAATGCACGGAGATCAGCAGCTTATCCCTGGCGCTGTCCGTGGGCATGACGAAGCGGTCGTCGCAGGTCTGGTCGATGTTGGTGCCGAAGCCGGGGATCAGCAGGAAGCGGCTGGCATTGTTGCCGCCGGTGGCCCGGACGGTATCCACAAAGGTCTGGTTGATCTTATTTGCCAGCTCATATTTTTCGTCGTCGGTGTAGTAGGTGGTGACGGAATCGTCGCAGTACAGGTCGGAATTCTCGTCGAACCGGGCACCGATCTCCTCGTTGGCCCCCTCGAAGATCAGGTGGTCGGAATACTCCTTATAGCGGTTGGCGATCTGCGTCCACATGGACTTGTAGGCCTCCATGGCCCGCTCCCTGGTCTGCTGAGACTCGGAGCCGAACATGCCGTACCAGCCGCCGTCCCAGTGGTCGTTGATGATGACGTACATCTGCTCGTTCAGGGCATAGTTGATGATCTCCTCCACCCGGTTCAGATAGGCCTCGGAGATGGTGGCGTCCCCCTGGGGCAGGTTGGTGGCGTTGGTCATCCACGCCACGGGGATACGGAGGGTATCAAAGCCCGCCGCTTTCATGCCGGAGATCATCTCCTGGGTGGTGGCTGGCTGGCCCCAGCAGGTCTCGTAATAGCCCGGATCGTCCCGGTGGACGCTGCCCAGGCTCGTGTCGCAGGCCTCCATGGTATTGCCCAGGTTGGTGCCGTTGCCCATCAGGCGGGTCAGCTCCAGGGCGGTCAGCTCCTGGCGCATCCGGCCGTCGTCCCAGGTTTCGATGCCGTTGGCGGACTGGTGCAGCTGCGGCTGGGCGGGCTGGGTGGGCTGGGCTGCCTCCTGCCTGCCGCAGCCGCCAAGCAGCCCCAGGGTGAGGACGGCGGCCAGCGCCAGGCTCAGGTGTTTTTTCATTTTGAATTCTCCTTTTTGTCGGGATTGGTCACCGCGCCCGGCTCCTTTTCCAGCTCCCGGAAGAAGCGGTTGGCAAAGGCGCTGACGGTGTAAATGATGCAGGCGGGGCCGATGCACGCGCCCACGAACAGGGTGGTCATGTTCCAGAAAATCAGAAGGAGCTCCACAACAACCACCACGATCAGGATCAGCGTCTGCAAAAAATACCGGGTGCAGATATCGGCGGAATTTTTCAGCGTGCGGATCAGGGTATTTTCATACCGCGCCTGGAGGGCAAAGGCATACAGGAACGACCACACCAGGGCAAACACGGCCACGATGCCCATCACCAGCAGGATCATGGGGTTGCCCTCCAGCTGGTGAAACAGGGAAAAATCCAGCCACGCCGCGTAGCAGCCCAAAAGCAGCAGCAGGCCATAGGGGATGCCGTTCCTGAAATTCGCCTTGAAGGAGGCAAGGAACTGCCGCCCCACGTTTCCCTCCTCTCCCGCGGCCAGCTTCATGGCCACATCGTAGGCCGCGATGGTGGCGCCGCCCAGGGAAACAATGGGCAGCGAACACAGCAGCCAGAGAAAATTGATTTTCAGCAGATCGGTAAGGGTCTGCATCATTTTGTAAAATCCGCTGTCCGGGCCAAAAAATTTCATGGTGGTTCTCCGTTGAATATGTAATGACAATGTATTGACAAGATTGTGATTGGAAACTATAATAGAGCCGAGGTGATTGTATGCAGGATCGAATCAATGTGGCCGCCGCTCCCAAGACCGGCACCTTTCAGATGCGCATCAACCCGGAGGTTCGCCGGGAGGTGGAGGCAGTCTATGCCGCCTACGGGCTGAGCCTGACGGATGCCATCAATGTGTTTTTCCAGCAATCGCTGAACGAGGAGGGGCTGCCCTTTCTGCTCTCCCCGGAAAATGCCGCCTATATGAAGGCCAAGGCTGCCGCCCGGCTGGCCGATGAAATCCAAAAGGGCTGGGATTCCGTCCAGACCGACGCGGACTGGATTTCCGAGGAGGAGGCCCGGCGGCTGCTGGGGGACGACCGATGAGGCTCCAATACACCCCCGCCGCCATCGCCGACCTGCGGGAGATGCAGGACTATATTGCCCGTGTCCTGCACAACCCTGCCGCCGCCCGGCGGATCACCGGGCGCATCCTGGACGGCTGCGCCGCGCTGAAGGAGCACCCGCTTCTGGGGATGTCCCTGGCGGCCAAGACCGGGCTGGATACGGATCTGCGCTACCTTGTGTGCGAGCAGCGCCTGGCGCTGTACCGGGTGGAGGGGGAGCTGATCCTGGTGGCAAGGATTCTGGACGGGCGGACGGATTATCTGCGCGTCCTGTTCCGGGAGCAATGAATACAAAAAGGGCTGTTCCTTTGGTGGAACAGCCCCTTGTGCGTTACTGCTGATCCGCCTGGTGACGCAGGGTGGCCTGCTCCACCGACCACTGGACGCAGTCCTGGTAGCCGTAGGCGTTGGCCTGCTGGATCATATCGGAGACGATCTTGTCGAATTCCTCGTCGGAGTTGGCGTACAGGGCGCGCCAGCTGTAGTTGACGATGATATCGGTCACACCCTTCCAGGTGGTCTTGAATTCATCGGTCTTGGAATCGAAGGAGAATTCCTTGCACACGGTATACTTGGTGGACTCCATGTATTCCTCCACCGAGGAGACATTGAAGTGATCCCGCCAATCCTGCTCAGCCTCGCAGGAGGCCGCCGCCTGGTAGCTCTTCCAGTACAGATAGTTGAAGCGCTCGCCGATGGAATCGGTGTTGGTGGCGTCGATGCTCCAGGTGGTGTTGTTGACCTGCAGGCAGCCGGAGTTGAAGTCGCCGGTGCCCTCGTAGTCGCCGATCATCTGGGTGCTGCGGTCGAAATAGACCTTCTGGCCGAAGTCCGTCCAGTGGGTGTAGCCCTGCTCGTCATAGTACCAGCACAGATCCTTGGGGCCGTAGAAATAGGTCATAACGCCCTCGGGGGTGCACAGCCAGTTGATGATCTCCATGCACTTTTCGGGGTGCTCGGTGTTGGAGCCGATCGACCAGATGCGGTTGGAGCCGGTGTCGGACATGGCGTAGACAATGGGGCTGCCCTCGGTGGGCACCAGGGAGCACATCATCTTGTTCTCCGCCTTGTGCTCGTCGCTGTTGTAGCCCAGGGAGCCGGAGTAATTGAAGATGGAGAAGAACACGCCGCCGGCCTGCACCTTGTCGTACATGTTCTCATAGGTCTGGGTCATGGAGTTGGGATCCACCAGGCCGTTCTGGTACAGCTTATTGAAGAATTTCAGGCTGGTCAGATAGGGGCCGTCCTCCTCCAGCGCGCCGTGGAAGGTGCCGGAGGTGGGGTCATACAGGCCCAGGCCGTGCTCGTCGTAGCCGTAGTAGGCGGTGGCCATGGCCTTGACGTACATCACCATGTCGCCGTCCCAGTCCGGCCAGAGGGAGACGCCGTAGGTCTCGTTGCCGTTTTCGTCGGTGGGGCAGATGGCCTTCATGTCGGCCAGCACCTGCACCAGATCGTCCAGGGTCTCCACCTTGGGATAGCCCAGCTCCTTGTAAAGATCCCAGCGAATGTCCCAGGTGTAGAAGAAGGAGGCGTGGTCGCCGTTGGAGCCTGCCACGTTATGGCCGAAGCCATACACGCTGGGCTTGCCGGTGACGGACTCGCTGATGGAGGCGTTCTTCTTCAGGGCGGACTGCATGTTGGCATAGATATAGGGGCCGTATTCCTGGAGCAGGTTGTCCTCGTTCCAGTCGTACAGCAGGCCCGCTTGCAGGGCGCGGGTGTAGTTCTCGCCGTCGCTGCCCCACACCACGATGTCGCCCAGGTTGCCGGACTCCATGCGGGTCTCATACACGCCCTCGCTGGAGGGGATGATGTTCAGAACCACGTTGAATTTCTCTTTCAGCATTTTGGCGATCCAGCCGACCTGCTCGCCGGAGTAGTTGGCAAGCTCGCTGAACACGGTCAGGGTAATGGTGCCGTTCTTGGTGCTGCCGCAGCCTGTGAGCAGACCGCAGAGCATAACCGCCACCAGGGCGATTGCGATGATACGCTTGGTCAGTGTTTTCATGTTTCGTCCTCCTTTATTCATGCTTTAGCCCTTGACGGCGCCAAGCATAATTCCTTTTTCAAAATACCGCTGCATGAACGGATACACCAGCAGAATGGGGATGATGGCCACCATGGACACGGTGTATTTGATGACCTTGCTGTTGGTCATGGTCTCAATGAAGCTCATGGCCGCGCCGGCGTTGCCGCCGCCGATGATGCCGGAGATATTGGTGCTGGCATTGAGATAGTTGTAAAGCAGGTGCTGTAGGGTGAAGAGCTTGGAATTGTTCTGCATCAGGATCAGCGAATCGGTGAAGGAATTCCAGTGCCCCACCGCGCCGAAGATGGCAATGGTGGCCAGGATCGGCTTGCTCAGCGGCCAGATGATCTTGCGGAACACGGTGAAGAAGCTGGCGCCGTCGATGAAGGCGCTCTCCTCCAGCTCCGCCGGGATGGACTCGATATAGGTCTTGACCAGGATGATGTTGTAGGGCGCCACAATGCCGGGGATGATGTAGGCCAGGAAGTTGCCCGTCAGGCCCAGCATGGACATGTTCATGTACCAGGGGATGATACCGGCGTTGAAATACATGGTGATCACGATGAAGCGGTACCACAGCTGCCGGTGCCACATCTCCTTCTTGGTCACCAGATACCCGATGAAGGCGGTGGCCGCCACCATCAGGGTCGTGCCGATGAGGGTGCGCAGGAAGGTGACGACGAAGGCGTTGAAAATATCGTTCACCTTCATCATATTGATGTAGTTCTGGATGTTCAGCCCCATGGGGATCAGGGTGATCTTTCCCGCCGCCACCAGGGAGCTGTCGGAAATGGTGTTGATGAATATGTAATAGAACGGGAAGATGCAGCTCAGGGTGAACAGGGTGAACACCAGATAGTTCAGCGCGTCAAAGAGAATGTCCCCCGGCCCCCGCTTGAACAGGATCTCGCCGTTTGCCTTGCGTTTTGCCATTGTGCGCACCTCCTTAAACCACGCTGGAGCCGCGAATCCACTTGGACGCGGTATTGGCCACGAACAGCAGCGCCACGGAGATCAGGGACTTGGCCATGCCCACCACGGTGGACAGCGGAATGGAGCCGTTGTCGATGCCCAGATTGTACACATACAGATCCAGCACCTCGATGATGTCCTTGTTGTTGGCATTGGTGAACACCAGGTACTGATCCATGCCGTTGCTCAGAATGCCCGCGATGGACATGACCAGCATCACCACGTAGGTGGGCAGCAGCATGGGCAGGGTGATGCTGCGCATCTTCTGGAAGCGGTTAGCGCCGTCCACGGTGGCGGCCTCATAGAGGGACTGGTCAATGCCGGAGATGCCGGAGATATAGATGATGGCGCTCCAGCCCACGCCCTTCCACATGCCCCAGGCCAGCATCTTCAGCCACATATGGCTGGCGTTGCCCAGGTAATTGGTATTGTGGGTGGTGGAGGTAATGTTATTGAGCAGGGTGTTGATGAAGCCGTCGGTATTGAAGATGGCGAAGGCGATGGCGTACACCAGAACCCAGCTGATAAAGTTGGGGATGGTGGTAAAGGTCTGCACAAAGCGCTTGAACCGGGGGCTGCGTACCTCGGTGAGGAATACGGCGAAGATCATGGGCACCCAGCTGGTCAGGATGCCCAGGCCGCTCATGGCCAGGGTGTTGCGCAGCACCGTCAGCAGACGGGTCACATAGGCCTCGTTGCGCACCAGCACCTTGAACCATTTCAGCCCCACGAAGTTGTCCGCCCCGATGGTGCCGCCGGCGCTGTAATCAAAGAATGCATACCGCCAGCTGTACAGCGGCAGGTAGGAGAAGGCAAAGGTCAGCGCCAGGAAGGGCAGCAGCATGAGAAAGAGCTGGAATTTGGATTCCATCTCCAGCTTTTCTCCCTTGGCCGCCCTGGGCACGCCCAGGTACAGCGCCAGAGAAAGCAGGAAGATCGCCACGGCCAGAGCCAGGAACAGCGGAATGCCTGCGGGGAACTGATAGGTGATCCGCTCCGTATCGGCAGAGCCGGTGATGAGAAAATAGGCGGCAGTAATGGTAAGCATGCCCGCCAGCTGCGCGGCGCTGCCCCCCAGCAGGAAGCGGTTGCCGATGGTCTTCATGGGCAGATTGCCCACGGACATACAGCCGCCCACCGCCATCAGCGCCACACCCACCAGCACCACCAGGCACCCGATAAAGAGCAGCACGAAGAAGCCCTGGGTCAGCCAGCCCCGGCTGAACGCCCGGCTCAGCCCATTGGTCAGGCTGGAATAGGAGATCGCGTTGGTAAACAGCGACGCGGTGGCGTTGATCTTCGCCTGCCCCGCCGTCAGAATGATCTTGGAGGGCGAAGCATTGGGAAAAAACATCAGCGCGGCAAACAGCAGCAGCAAAACCCGAACGCCCACATACGCCGGCTGCATCCTCCTCAGCTTCGCCGCCGTCCTTTCGTCCATACACACCATACCTTTCTGCCGATCATAACCATGACCTTTTTTTGATTGCTACCATTATATTTTAGATGGCGAAAGATTGAAACCTAAAAAATGCTACCTCCATTGCACGAATTTTTCCACCCTCCACGGCCTGTGGGGGGTGGCTTGATGGGTTAGGTAGCATATCGTTGAAAGTAATATGTAAAATTCTCTGAGTCCGTAGGGGGCGGATACCAGCCGCCCGAAAGCCAACGGTTTCAATAGCAGTAAGTTAAATGGGAGCAGGCAAAACAACTGAGTTCCGTAGGGGTCGGCAACCTGCCGACCCTCAACCTGACGGTTTTTGAGTGGTAAAGAAAAAACGTATAACCTAAAGGGTACATCCCCAAGCTTCCCTGCGGGGTGTTGCAGAGCGCAGCGAATCTTTAATTACAATCATTGCCGGTGGCAATGATACCATAATTAAATAGCTGTCGCCTCAGCGACTGAAGAGGGCACTCAGGTAATGATTTTGAGAGAGATTGAGTTAAAAAGGTACAGTGTTAAACACTTTGAGTTCGTAGGGGCGGATATTAGCCGCCCGAAAGGTAACGAAAGTGAGCTGTATAGACAAACCGCTTAATCCCGGTACATGGCGGGCGGCTGGTATCCGCCCCTACGGAGTGGGCTGCTCACCATTCAACGAACTACTCTCTAAACCATAAGTTGAGGGTCGGCAGGTTGCCGACCCCTATGGAAGCAGAATTTTTCGTGTGTACCATTTTATGTACCGCTCTTGCCCATACAGGAGGGCGTTATTATATGCTGCGCTCCAAAAACGTTTTTCTATTTCTCAAAAATATTTACTGGACTATTGCGCAAATGTATGATACATTTGATACGGATATATATGTTTATCCAAAAACGTTTCAAAGGACGTGGTGCTAAAAGGCAGTTTGGTTTCGCTCCAGCATTTCCCGGCAAATTTGATCCTTAAAGCAAAAATTTTGAGGCAATACCAAAAAGGAGGAAGAAAAACTATGAGAAAAATGCACGCAAAAAGAGCTATTGTTACTATGCTTTTGTTACTTGTTGTGGTTATTTCTGTGTTGCCGCTGGGGGTAAGCGCAGCGTCCAAGGAATTGCGTGTTGGGTCGACGGTCACCTTTGGCTCTTACGAGCAGGATGATATCACGATGAACGGAAGTGAGCCAATTGAATGGTATGTCCTTTATACGAAGGATGATACTGCACTTTTACTCAGCAAATACGCCCTGTTTCCTAGCGCGTACAACGACGGCGCAATTGCTACGACATGGGATAAATGTACGCTTCGCGATTGGATGAATGATGCGTTTTATGAAAGTGCATTTTCATCCACTGAGCAGAATGCGATTTTAGATGCAATTATTCTGGCAGAGAAAAATCCCGTTTACGGAACCAGCGCTGGTGATGAAACAGTGGATAAAGTTTTTATACTCAGCATATCGGAAGCAAAGAAATATTTGACAGATACCCGCATGCTGAAGGGAATTCCCACGGAATATGCGGTTACATGCGGTACAAGAAAATCCGACAATGGAACCTGTTGGTATTGGCTGCGTAATCCAGGCAAGACCCGTGCAAATGCCGCATATGTTACAACCAAAGCAACTATCAGTGAAGCAGGTGTTTCGGTTGACTATTACGACTCCGGTATTCGTCCCGCGATTTGGGTCAGTATCAGCAAGTTGAACTGACAAGTTATTAAACAGCGCTCCCCTGCACCCGGTTTATCCAGTGTGCAGGGGAGTTTTTTCTATAAAAACGGACTATGCCAAGCTCACATCGGTCAAGCATTCTCTGAGGGAAGCTTTGGGTGGAATCGCAACCTGCTTTCATTCGACGGACTGGTATAGGTACGGTGAGATTGCGGGCGGCTGGTATCCGCCCCTACACACTCAAAACGTTGAACATTGTACCTTTTTAGTTGGGTCTCTCTCGAAACCATCATCTGAGTGCCCTCTTCAGTCGCTGCGGCGACAGCTGATTAATTATTGTATCATTGCCACCGGCAATGATTGTAATTAAAGATTCGCTGCGCTCTGCAACACCCCACAGGGAAGCTTGGGAGATGTGTCCTTTTACGGTATACGTTCATCGTTACTGCTATCGAAACCGCAAGGTTGAGGGTCGGCAGGTTGCCGACCCCTACGGAACTCAGTTGTTTTGCCTGCTCCCATTCAACGAACTGCTCTCTAAACCATAAGTTGAGGGTCGGCAGGTTGCCGACCCCTACGGGGGGCAGATGATTTTAGTTGTTTCCGATCAACGATGCCTATGGGGTGCGGGGAATTTTGGACATTAAAAAAGCCCCGCCTATTGGCGAGACTTTTTGTGTTATGTTGGCATTACCTATCTTCCCGGCAAGTCACCCTG